>CANNUY010000004.1 GCA_947525005.1 uncultured Candidatus Melainabacteria bacterium | reverse complement strand
TCGAAAAGACTCATTGAGGCGAAAATACTTGGCGGGCCACTGCCTGGGAAGATAGCTAGTTGCCGACACCTAATTTAAGTAAAAAGAGAATTCATTGGATAGTGAGTTCTCTTTTTTATTGTGTCATCAAGAGTTGAGAAAATAATTTTATGAACTTGTTCCTTAGGGTGCTTTTGATACATTAAAAATCGTTTAATCGTTCTTAATGACAGGTGGTGTTTGAAGTTTTGGAATTTTAATATAAACAAATGTTAAAAAAACGCAAATGTAACAAAATGTAAAAACGAATTTGTAACTATCTCAAGTACAGTCATAATCTGCAATAAAATAAGATAAGATATATTGGGTGGAGTCAAATTTTTTGTAATTATTGTTTTTATATAGAAGTAGGTTAATAACTTTTTAATTTATGAAATTAAGTTGATTAATATAATTCTATATGAAAGGTGGCAAATTATGGCAGTTAATCCAATGAATGCAGGTTTAAGCGATTCTTACAAAGCTTATTGTAAACAACAATATGCAGGAGTTCCTGACGGTACAACTACTATTGAGCAAAAAGAAAAAGCTATTCAAGCTAAGAAAAATATAATGAATCATCCTGAATGTTCTGCTACTTCTAAAGCTATGTTGCAAAAAGAAATTGCTGTAATTAAAGGTGAAATAGCAAGAGCTGAATTAGAAAATCTTACAAGTGCAAAAGAATCATTAAATAATAAATATAATCCTGTAGCTGATTCGTTTGCTCCACAAAAAGAAGAAAAAATGAGTGAATATGAACGTAAATATGGAATTAATGGTTCTTATGAAGGTGATAGAAGACCTGCATTCTTGAAAAATTTGACAGGAAATTTTGTTCCTAAAGTATAACAATGTTAACGATTATACAAGAAGGCTTATTCTTTAAATGAGCCTTCTTTATTTGTTTTTATTTATAGTTATTACTTGGACATATTTATAAAAAATATTGTAAAAATTCGCTAGTTCATTTTAGATGAATAGTTTTTTATTTGTTGTATTGTATATTGGTACATATCAGTATCTTTGGCGTAAAAGTGTTTATACCACTCAACTGTTTCTTTTATTGCTTCGTTTGCAGTGTATGTCGGTGTCCAATTTAAGACGGTTTTTGCTTTTTCTATATTTAGCATTAAGAGATTTGCTTCGTGTAAATTATCTTTTTTGTGTACAATAACTTCGCCTTTGTTATAGTTATCAATAATTTTTTGTGCTACTTCTGAAACTTTTAATACACTTTCCTCATTAGGACCAAAATTAAAGCCTTCAGCATAATCTTTTCCTGTCTCTAATAATTTTTGACCTAATAATAAATATCCTGAAAGTGGTTCTAATACGTGTTGCCAAGGACGTACTGCGATTGGATTTCGTATTTCTATTGCCTTGTTTTGATTTATATATCTTATGCAATCAGGAATCAATCTATCTTCTGCCCAATCTCCTCCACCTATAACATTTCCTGCTCTTGCAGTTGCCATTGACATACTGTCTTCTTCTTGTAAAAATGAGCGTCTATATGATGATGACATTATTTCAACGCAACCTTTTGATGACGAATACATATCATAGCCACCCATTGGTTCGTCTTCTTTATATCCTCTAGCTATTTCTTTGTTTTCATAGCACTTGTCTGTTGTAACATTTACAAATGCTTTTACTGATTTGCATTTTCTTGCAACTTCTAATACATTTAATGTTCCAATTACATTCGTTTCATAGGTTAATTTGGGTTCTTTATAAGATAATCTAACGATAGGTTGTGCGGCTAAATGGAATATTATTTCAGGCTGAAAATCGTTTATAGACTTTTCTAATGTTTCATAATCTAAAATATTACCAATTATAGATTTTTCTATTTTATTTTCTATATTAAGTTCTCGGTACATTGATGGGTTTGTATTTGGTTTAAGTGAATAACCACAAACCTTTGCTCCTAATGTTTGTAGCCAAATTGATAGCCAACTACCCTTAAATCCTGTATGACCTGTTATAAATACTTTTTTATTGCGATAAATATTGTTGTACATTTTATTCCTATCATTTTTATATTTATTGTTATTATACTAGAAATATCATAAAAATAAGTGTTTTTAATTTTTTATTTATTTCTTTTAACTAAATTTTTATCATTTTATTGTATATAAATATAGTGTTCTATTTGTTAAATTAGAATTAAAAGATTTTTCTAATTTTATGTCTGAAGAATTTTCTATTTTACACATTGAGAATATATAAACTTTTCCAAATTCTGACAGTTTTTTATAATTAATGTCTAAATTTTTTATAGTTTTATTAGTATTAAATTTAGGAACATTACTTGGACCAAACGGAATTGGACGATTTTTATCTGTAAATTCTGAAACTGGTATATAAACTCGTGAACCCCAAGTTTCAAAGTAGTCATAAGTTTTTTTGTTGCTTTTTTCTAATTCATTTATTATTATATCTTTGAATCTATGTTTGTATTCAAGTCGATAATTTGTTATATAACCATCTAAACAATAAAATCCACTATATTGTGCCACTGCTGGATTGAGCCATACCGATATAACTCTATAACTGTCTAATGGTTTATTGATATAATTCTTTACCTCATTCATTAAATCTTCTTCAAAAAATTCTCTATAAGTATAAGCCTTATTTATTTTTTTATTCCTATGGATTAGAGCGTCTATATTATATTTATAAGGATTATTTATACTTGGTCCAATGAGTTTGAAAAATTGAATTGTAAATAATGATATAAATATTATTGTGAATAAGATTTTGAATTTTTTAGTTTTTATATTACAGCCAAGATGTAATAAATTTACTATGAATATAAATGACCATATTGGGTACAAGAATGCGCATATTCTATCTAATTGAATTGTTTTAAATATACCAATTGAAGACGAATTTAAAATATGTACGATTAATTCATTCTTATATATAGACATTGTAAATGAAATAATAAAAATTAAAATTAGTCCATATAAAATATTTCTATCAAATTTTTGTTTTTTTATCCAACAATATATTCCATATAATACTGTTGTAATAAAGGGTATTAGTGGATAAGATTTAAGCTCTATATACCCATTACTTAAGTTTTTCCAAAATATACTAAAAAAGTCTTTTGAACATAGAATCCATTCCATTCGATGAGAAACTTCTGTTAATGCAATAAATGAATAAAAATATGTTGTAATATATCCTAAAAACATTAATGAAAAACATAAAAAATATTTTTTAAACGTGTTTAAATCTTTTTTTATCAAGTAATATCCCATATAAATTGTTAACAATAATAGGTATAAATATCCATTGTATACTAATGACGTAGCTAACCCAATGAATAATGATATTGTTGGTAAAATGTATTTATTTTTACCATCATAGTCATCTTTTATTGATAATGCCAAATATATCACCAAAGGAAGAATTAATACGGTTAATCCGTGTAATAATGTTGGTGTAATACCATATACAAAACAACCTAATGTAATTATTGGATAATATAATACAGATTTTTCATATTTTTCTTGATATAACTTATTTATAAGTAAGAACATACCTGTATATCCAACTATAGCGATAAATATAAGGTTAAGTATTAAAAACCACACTCCTTGTACAAATTTATATGCAAATACGTGTAATAATGAGTGAACTTGTATACTTCCTCTAAATGTACCGAATAAAACTTCTGGTATGTTTAATACCATTGGGTGAAATAGATATTTTGCATTAAGTTTGATGTTTACAAAATCTTGTTCTAGATAATCATGAATTTTGAAAAAAGAGTTATCTCCATTTAATATATATGGTATAAAAAAAACAAGAATAAAAAATAATCCTATAAAATAATATTTAATTTTTTTATTTGTTAACATCAAAGCTTCCCTTCTGTTTTTTGAATACCAAAAATTTGTTTAATATAAAATTACTAATAATAACAAAGATATTTGTTATTATCTTCATTATTAGGTCAGATTGTTTCAAAAAATCAACCAAAACCCATAATAAACCTGTTTCCATTAATCCTGTTAAGATTCTTGCAATAGTGAATTTATAAAATTCGTTAAAAATTATTTCAAAATTTTTCTTTTTAGACCTAAACACATAAAATTTGTTCGTCACGAATGCAAAAAGTACTGCTACTACCCACGCTATAATATTACCTATAACGTAGTAAATATTAAAAAGTTTTACAGCAATAATATATACAATATAATTTATTAAAGTCGTAAGGATACCAAAAATAACATAAGATTTGATTTGATGTTTTATTAGAAATTTATGCCTTGGTTTAAGTTTATTTTTCATTTTCATAATCTTTCATTTTGCATTTTATATCCCAAAAACTTTTTATTGCTTCAAGTCCATATTTTGCAATTCTTTTAACATTTATATAATTAGTTCCTCCTTGTCGAGGTAAAAACGAAATTGGAATATACATTACTCGTTCTTTGTATTTAGAAAATGATGCAGATAAAATGGCGTTTGGTAATGAAAAAGTTTCATCAAACAAATCTATATATTTTTTTACAACATTAGATTTCATTAAACGGAATGGCGCATTTGCGTCTGGTACAATTACTCCAAAAAATATTAATACATAAATTCTTAAAACTAATTCAATCAAATATCTAAAGAAACCATCACCACGTTTAGTTCGATTTCCTAAGATACAATCATAAGAGTCTTTTAAATTCCAAAATTGTTCAAATTCGGTACAATCTGTTTGTCCATCTGAATCAGTTTGGAATATCCATTCTGCACCGTCATTTATTGCATATTTGTATAATAAAATTACTTTCGTTCCGTGATCAGTGCCAGGTTTTGGTATTATTTCCAATTTTGTATATTTTTTCTTTAAATCATATAAAATGTCTAATGTGTTATCAGTAGAACCTCCATCGGAGATTACAAGTTTTGATTCATCTGTTCCATATTTTTCTAAAATAGGATACCAATCTTCAATAACATTTGTAATATTATCTGCTTCATTGTATGTAGGCATAACTATATATAATTTATCTTTTTTTATTTCCATTTGTTTGCAACCTCTAATGCTTTTTCTATTACTTGATCCATATTATAATATTTAAAATCTGCTAATCGTCCGACAAAATGTAAATTTTCAAATTGTTTTGAATAGGTTTTATATTTTTCATAGATTATTTTGCTTTCATTAGTTAGAATTGGATAATATGGTTCAACGCTTTTATTTTCTAAAACAGGAAGTGGATACTCAACAGCATAAGTTGTGCCACTCACTTTCTTGTTTGAGAATTTTCTATATTCAGTAATCCTTGTATAGTCCTTAGCTTGTGGATAGGCAACGACAGGATACTCTTGATAACTTTCAATGTTTTCGTGTTTTAATTCAAATCTTAAAGATCTATATGGTAAATGTCCAAATTTGTATTTGAACAATTCATCGATTGCACCCGTATAAATTATTGCTTTATGATTTTTTAATTCTTCAGGAAGAATCATTTTATCATTAGTAAAAGTTATTTTATCAGTTAAATTACTGTTTAATTCAAGCTTAATATTTTTGTGATTTAAAATATTCTCAATAAATCTTGTATAACCATTTATTGGCATAATTTGGTATTTATCATCAAAATATCCATGTTTATAACCAATTTGAACGGGAACTCTTTTAAAAATTTGTTTATCAATTTTATCAGGAGAAATTCCCCATTGTTTTGAAGTATATGGCTCGTAATCATTTGTGTAAAGGAAGTTTCCATACTCTTTTATAATGGGGTTAGTACTATTCAATAATTCTAATATTGTAACTGTATTTCTACCTGAAAAAGTTTCTTTTAAATTGTTTTTTAGGTTTTCTGCAGAGTTTTTATCATAAAAAGTATCAATAGTACTAAAATCAAAAATAGTTCGTACGCATTTATCTTTGATAACAGCACCACAAACAAGCTCAAAATCTTCCCAGTTTTCGTGTTGTGTTACAAAGTCATATACGTCTTCGTTGTTTGTATGAAATATGTGTGGTCCAAATTTGTGTATATTAATACCATAAGAATCTTTGTAGTCAAAGAGATTTCCACCGACTGTAGTTCGTCTATCATAAATATTAATTAAATAACCTTTTTCTGCTAATTTTCTTGCAACAGTGCAACCTGCTAAACCTGCACCAATAATATCAATCGTTTCAACCATCAATTATTTCCTGTTCCTTCCACCAATTTATAACTTCAGAAAGACCTTCTTGAAGTTGAATTTTTTGTTTCCAACCAAGTTCTTTTAATTTTGTATTATCTCCACTTACAAATTTAGAATCAAAACTTGCAGGAATTGCACCATAATTAATATTTTTTGAATAACCTATTAAAGATTTTATTAATTCAAGAATCTTTTTTAATTCTATAGGCTCATCTGCACAGATATTAAAAATACCATTCTTTTCGCTTTCAAAAATTTTAATAATTCCTTCTGAGGCATCTTCTGTGTTTAAAAAATTTAAAACCTGTGTGCAATCACTTACGTTAACAGCTTCATCTTTTAGCATTTGAGTAATTGCATAGGGTATTATTCTTGAAGTTTTTTCGTTCTTTCCGTATAAGTTAAATAATCTTACCCATTTAAAATCAATATCACGAATTTGTGCGAATTTGTTTATTACTTGGCATAAAGAAACTTTTGTTTGTCCATATAAAGAAAGTGGATTTAGTGGTGTAGAGTCTTCTTTACAGATTCCACTATTAAAGTCATATTCACTGACGGAACCTGTTACAAGTAATTTTTTACCACCATTATTAAAAAATTGTTCAACCAAATTTAAAGAGGCTTTAAGCCAATGTATATTTTGTTCTGAATTTTGGCACTTACGTCCTAAATACCAAGCCATGTGAATTAAATGAGTGAATTTTTCTTTTTCTAGTAATTTCGTAACTTCTAATTCATTTAATAAATCAATTGAATGTTGTTTTATATTTGAAGTATTTTCTAGCAAGTTTTTGTGGGTTATGATATGAATGTCATATTTATTCAAAGATAATAATTTGTTTAAGACAGGTGTTCCAACAAATCCACTCGCTCCAGTAATTAACAATTTATCTTTCATCAATAACAATCCTTTTTATTGTGTTATTATTAGTGTTTCATCCACAATGCCCAATCAGCATCTTCCTTTAACCACATGTCAGTTAACTGATTTTTGTCATTTAGTGTATCCATTGGTTTCCAAAAACCATTATGTTTAAACGCATTTAACTGACCATCTTTTGCTAAGTTTTCTAACGGATCTCGTTCAAAAATAACATCGTCACCATTTTGAATATAATCAAAAACTTGAGGTTCACACACCATAAAACCACCATTAATCCAGTTTCCATCACCGTCAGGCTTTTCTTGAAAAGAGTTAATCATTCCATCACTGGTTATATCTAAAGCTCCAAACTTACCTGATGGTTTAACAGCTGTAAGTGTACAATATTTGTTGCTTTCTTTGTGGTGTTTTATCAACTTGTTTATGTCTATATCTGCAACTCCATCACCGTATGTTAACATAAATGGTTCATTTCCAATGTATTTTTGAGCTTTTTTAATTCTACCACCTGTCATAGTATTTTGACCAGTGTATAACATTGTTACTTTCCATGGCTCAGTGTGTATTTTATGAATATCAATTACGTTATTAGCCATGTCAACTGTGATATCAGAATATCGTTGATAATAATTAACAAAATAATCTTTGATAATGTGTGATTTATAACCTGTTAATACAATAAAATCGTTAAAACCATAGTATGAATATATTTTCATTATATGCCATAAAATCGGTTTTCCACCTATTTCAACCATTGGTTTTGGAATTAATTTGGTTTCTTCTGATAATCTAGTACCAAATCCACCTGCTAGTATTAGGACTTTCATTTATCTTTACACCACCATTTCATCTTGTTTGAAATATAGTTTATATTATATATTCCTATATTAAGATTAGCATAAAAATAGATTATTTTAAAGAGATTTCAAATACTTATAATACGAGTTCTTCTTTTAGATATAAAAGTTATAGAAATCTAATCTAAGTTATAAAACGATTAATTAGGCTTATTTATATATAAGAGATAAAGTTGTAATTAAATCTATATTAAATTATTTAAAAGATGAATGATTAAAACTACTAGCGAGTTAATTGTCCACTTTTTTGGGTACAGTTCAGTCATTCAGAGAGTGTGTAACGACCGAAGAAATCCTCTAAACATGCAGAACCGTTGGTTTATGGATTGCCACACTATCGTTGTCTTGGATTATTGTTTCACACTATGCAGTCGCTCATTTTATTTGCTCTGTAAATAGTATTCGCTATGCTCCGTGCTACTTCGAGTTTCGGACTGCGTCCTCACTCTACACAAAATCCGCTGTCTTGGATTATTGTTTCACGCCTTCAAGTCATTCATTTTGTTTTACTTTGTAAAACTATCGTTCATTTTTTCGGCGTTACTTCGGCGTTCCCTCGTTTCACTCGGTCAGCTCCTCTCACAAAACAATACTTTTCTTGGATTATTCGGGCGTGCTAAACACTATATTCACTTTTAAATTCTAACGAATTTAGTCGTTCATTCCGTGTTTTACGCTCTTACGGGTTTCACTTCGTTCACCCTACCGAAAATCCGTAATTGTTTTGTTCGGCAGAGTCATCCCGAACACGGTCGAAAAGACTCATTGAGGCGTTCTTGTTCGTTCGCGTTAAACGGCGTTTCGCTTTTTGACGTTAAGATGTTGTTTTGAATTTATTTAAGAATATCTTTTTGTCAAAAGAGCTACAGCCTCTGCTCACTCACGCAAAATACTTGGCGGGCCACTGCCTGGAAAGATAGCTAGTTGTCGACACCTAATTTAGATAAGAAAGTGATTAAGCAGGATTGTTTAATCACTTTTTTTATTTATAATTTCACTTTTTCATAATCTGAATAATCATCTGGTCTACTGTATTTTGTCTTTGTTGAAATAACATATCCGCCTGTAACATTAGTTATATTACGTTTCGTACCCTGTGGAAATTCCAATATTGGTTTATGTGCATATCCAACAAGTACTGGTTTTATAACTGTTATCCCTAAGTTAGTATAATTTGGATTTTCTGACCAGACTTTTATGTTCGACATATTACCTTTTTTATCAACAGTAAATGAAAATTTGAATACGGTTCCTATAGGTGCACGTACAGGTGCATCTTTCATAACCTGATTTTGCAAATTACTTCTCCATCTATTCCAAGCGATAATTTCTTCTTGTTCACTTAATTGATGTGCCATATTTTCCTGTGGTTTTATATTTTGATTTTGTTTAGGCTGTATTTTAACCTCTTGTGTTTTATTTGTTTGTTTTCTTGGTTGCACATTATTAGAAATTTGCTTAGTTTCTTTTTTAATTTTATTTTGCTGATATCCTTTTTTAGTTGATTTTTCTGAATTTTGTATTTTGTTTTTATTAATTGTTTTTTTAGGCTGATTCTGTTTTTTAGAAATGATTTTTACAGGTTCTGCATTTGATTCAGATTCAACAAGTGTAATATTCAAATTCGTATTAGAAAGTTCAACCTCTTCAAATTTATGATATTCATCAGAAAACATAGTATGTTTATGTAAGGAAGGGTGTTTTATTCCTAAAACCACTGTAACCAGTGTTAATATAGTTATTAAAATTATTATAAAATTTTTGATATGCATCATCGTCCTTATTGTATTTTATTTAGCTAAGGTGAATTTTTAATGGCTTAACAAGTCTAATAGTTAGCATTGTACCAGCAGGAAGCTCAACATCTAGCCCTTTTGTATCAGCAATTTCAAGAGTTGCAAGAAGTAATCCAACAGCAGCTCCAACAGGTACAAAAGCAGGTAATTGAGAGCCTGCAAGTGCCCCAGCTAGAGTTCCTAATAATATATCTCCACTAATCCTTAATGCTCGAATGCCTTTTGCTTTTATATTGATAACATTTCCTGAAAAATTTATAATATCTCCATTTGGAAGCATTATTTCATCAAATACTATTTGTAAATAGCCTTTGCCGTAAAATCCTCTTGGTTGTTTTACTTTTAAAACTTTTCCATAAACTATACTTCCTTGTGGTGCTATTAATTTTGATTGGAAGAAGAAATTTTCTTCTAAACTTGCTGCTATTGTGTCGTTTTCTTTTAAGTTTGTAGAATTTATTGTGTTCTGAAGAGCTATATCAAAATCTGTTCCTTTTTTTACTTTTAAAATCTCTGATTTATTACGAGTTCCAGCATAAACATAACCATTATTTGTAATAAATATAGGCATAGTTAAAATTATGAAAATCAATAATATTGTAATCTGGCATTTTTGTTGATACATATAACCTCTTTATTTGAATAAAATATCTTCAGAATTATCTTCTTGAATAGTTACGTATCCAACAATCATTTTTTTATTGTTGTTATCTGTTTTAAGATAAACGTTAAAATGCCCAAATATTCCTGTAACACTTCCATTTGCAAGTTTTCTTAAACGAGACATGTCGATATAATCTATTTTGTCCAAGTTAAAATCTTGTTTTTTGTCGTTGACTAAAATAGCACCATTTTCATCAACTTTAACAAATCTAATATTTGCTTGTTTTAATTCTTTAGAGGTTAATTTTGTATAATCGCCGTCAGATTCCAATTCTATTAATGATTTAAAAAGAGTTTCTTTGGTATCATCAATCCCTAAAATATTATTTTTATCCCACTTATTTGTTGGATTATTTATAACCATAATATAATTATTTCCATCAATTCTAATAATATATGGGTCACTTAAGTTTCGATTTGTTGTAATTCTACTAGATGCAATAGTGTCAGTAGAAGATGTAGATGTTGAAGAAGAAGTTGTTGTTGAAGATGTAGAGGTGTTATTATTAAATAGAGCATCATAAACTGCACTTGATGGTGGTTCTGCATTCATAATTATAGTGTCTTTATTACCTCTTGTTTTTACTTTTCCATCAACTTTAATTGAGGGTGCAAGCTCTAGTTGAAAAATTTCAGCAGCTTGACAGCTTAGTCCTAAAAACATAATCAAGAGAAAATAAAAAATCTTTTTCATAGCAAAAACTCCATTTATTTTGTACATTCATGGATATAACGAAATTTGTTATGAAATTGTTCATTTTGATTTTAAATATTTTGTGTAGAACAAATAAAAGAGCTCTACCTGAGCAGGTAGAAACGACCCATAGGTGTTATAGTTAATAACAAATAAAAAAAGAACCTTTAATAAGGTTCTTTTAAAAATGGTGCGCTTGGCGCGATTCGAACGCGCGACCTATCCCTTAAAAGGGGAGTGCTCTACCTGCTGAGCTACAAGCGCTAACGCTTTCAACAATATAAGCATATCAAGAACATATTTATAAGTCAACAACTATTTTAATATTAATTTATATATTTACTCCCAACTCTTTTGTTCGTCTAAACCAAGTTAGTTGTCGTTTTGCATACCGTCTTGTATTCATCTTCAGTTCTTCTATTGCTTCTTCTAATCCATATACACCATCTATATATTTAATAATCTCTTGATACCCTATCGTACAAACAAGGTTTTTTATTCTGCCATGTCTTTCTAAAAGTTGTTTTGTTTCCTCTACAATACCCATCTCTACCATCATATCAACACGTTGATTAATCCTATCGTACAATACTTCTCTAGATTCAATCTTAGGAAAAATCCACTCAACATCATATTCTGGTTCTTTTAATCCTATTGCCTCAGAAAATGGTTTATTCAGAGTTCTTATTACTTCTAAAACTCTTACTAATCTTACTTTATTATTAGGGTGAACTTTTTCTGCATAAACAGGGTCTTTTTGTTTTAATTCGTTATATAATTCTTCATTAGAAATCTTTTCCAACTCAGTTCTTAAATTAGGGTTACATTCAATCTTCGGTAACTCAAAGTTCTCAAGTAAAATTCTAAAATATAGTCCTGTCCCACCAGCAACAATAGGCACTTTCCCTTGTGCAGTTATTTCATCAATAAGAACTTTGGCTCTATCTTTAAAATCAGCTACTGAAAAGTCATACTCAGGCTCTACAATATCTATCATATAATGTGGAATACCTTGCATTTCTTCTATTGTAGGCTTAGCTGTTGCTATATTAAAACCTTTATAAACAAGTCTAGAGTCAGCTGATATAACTTCTCCATCAACAGATTTTGCTATATCAATAGCTAACTTTGTTTTTCCACTTGCTGTAGGTCCTGCTATTGCTATAACTTTTTTCTTCTGTTTATCTCGTCTATTTTCTGTCAAGTTTAACCTCTATCGTCTGTTTCTACATATTTTGCTTGATAATACAAGAATAACGTATAAAAGTCATACAATAAAAGATATAAAGGTATTATCATTGAAAGTATTGAAAATACAAACAATAACAATTGGTTATGTACCGGAACTAATACAAATGCTGTCAAAACAACATTTAAGAATGACATGGTTAAAAATATACATAATAGGTTTGGTATATCTTTTATAACTTTTTTAACAGATGTAAATAGAGTAACAAAAATATTCTTCTTAGTATAAATTTGTTCAGGTATCCAAAGCATTAAAAGGAATGTGAATATATGTGTTGAGAAGAAAAACATTCTATTCCAAGCTCTGAAGTATGATTGTTGTTCCAATGAAAGACTAGCAATAAATGTATTGATAGCACTGGTATCAGTAGAAGATAGTATTTGAAAAAATATATTAGGATCAATTCCTAGCTCTGACACATCGCAAATCAATGAGTTGGCTATCATAAATGTTCCCATAATAACAAGGGTTGCAAATACAAAGAACATAAAAAACATTCCCAAAAAAGATAAATAATATTTCCCAATTCCTGCATAAAATGTTGGAAATACATTTTTTATATCGTGAGAAAATTCTTCTGCTTTAATCGTGATACATTTTTTTATTGAATAAAATAATCCTGATGCAACTGCACCCATAAGCAAAATGACAATTCCCATTGTTATTATAGGATTAACACCTCTTATCGTAGATATCAAAACATACATTGATACAACAAATACAACAGTTATTAATAGCGAAAGCAATAATAAATTGTTATTTGCATACTTAAATGCATCAATAAAATATCTCACAAAGCATCTATCTGATTTAAACCAATCAAGTAGATTTTTACAAAAAACAGCAACTTTTTCTATCATTTTGTAACCATTTTAGCCTTTCTTTTCTTTCTACGCATCAAATCAACGAACGCTTCTAATCTTGTGATATAACCAGCTCTGCCAGACTGTTCGTCCATAACAAGAGCAAGTATAGGAATATCACAATCTTCTCTCATAGCTGGGAAGATGTTTTGCGACATGATTTCAGGCATACAAGTGAAAGGGCTAATATGGATAATACCATCTATTTTTCTTTCATCAGCATAAGCAACGTCAGAAACACATTCCAAAGCATCACCGCCGATATCTCTTGTAAGATAAGGTTTTGCCAATCGTTCAGCACGTTCAAGGTGCGTTTCGCCGTGTCTAAAACCTTTTGGTATAATGGCATCTTTTAAAAAGCTACTTACTGTAAGACTTCTACGGGTTTGAACTCCCATTCTGCCAAGTTCACGTTCAATAAATTGGTTTGAAAACTCATCGTTTACCAAATATATTTCACCAGTAATATCTACGTTCAAAACTTCTCTATCTTTATCAATCTTTGTTGAACGAATAATTTCAAGTCCTTTCTTCAAGGCTTTCTTTAAATCAGAAGTTTTATCAGCAGCTTTTACTAAATTAAGTGCCTTTTTATAATTCTTTTCTGCATCATCTTGTTTGATTTCTCTTGCACGATAATATGAAAATTCTGTATCAAGTTCATCAATAACAAAGATTTTTCGAATAACTATATTTATTGTTCGAATGATTCTTATAGGATTATTTTTTCCAGTTAATTCAACCAAAAATTTGTAAAGACCTTTTATACCGTCATACAAAGATAATTCGATATAATTAGCTTTATATCCTAAATCTTCTAATGTTGCTTTAATATTATTACCATACTCTCCAAGTCTACAAATCCCAGGAGAAGTAATCATTGCAACATAATCTGCTCCATTCTCAATAGCTTCAATAAAATTACCTAATATTAATTTATATGGTAAGCAAATTGCTTCAGGTGAGTGTTTTGTACCTAATGAAAGTGTTCTTTTACTTGTATAAGGTGGTACAAGTGGTTCTACCCCAATTTTTCTAAGGGCTGATGCCCAAGCTATAGATATAGTTCCCATGTGTGGGAATGCAACTTTAATACGTTTATTTTTTTTATTCATTTTCGTTCTCTTTATATTTCAAATCAGGCTTTCTAGCAGCCAGTGTTTCATCAATCTTTTTAACAGGTGCTGAATGTGGTGCTGAGTTTACTAAATCAACATTAGTTACAACTTCATCTGCAATTTTCTTCATCACTTCTACAAATTCATCAAGTCTTTCTTTTGATTCAGATTCAGTAGGCTCAATCATCATAGCTTCGTGAACAATCAATGGGAAATAAATCGTTGGTGGGTGAATTTTGTAGTCCATTAATCGTTTTGCTATATGTAAAGTTGAACTACCTTGTTCTTTTTGTTTTTCTCCACATATAACAAATTCGTGCATACATCTTTCAGGGTATGCAATATCATAGCTATCTTTTAGTTGTTCCCTTAAGTAATTTGCATTCAATACAGCATCAGCTGTAGATTTTTTAAGGTCTTTACCTGCCATAAGAATATATGCGTATGCCTTAACAAGCACCCCAAAATTACCGTAGAAAGAGCGAACTTTGCCAATAGAATCAGGCATGTCGTAGTTTCTATAATATTTTTCTCCGTCAAATTCAACAGTAGGTTTTGGTAAATAATCCTTTAACTTTTCAACAACCCCAACAGGCCCAGCTCCTGGTCCACCACCACCGTGTGGAGTAGAAAAAGTCTTGTGTAGGTTTATATGACAAACGTCAAATCCCATTATTGCTGGGTTTGAATATCCCATAATGGCATTTAAGTTTGCACCGTCATAATAAAGTAATGAACCGTTGTTATGAACTAATTCAGCAATCTCAACAACATTTTCTTCAAATATCCCAACTGTATTAGGGTTCGTCATCATAATTGCTGCAACATCTTCATCAAGAAGTTGTTTTAAATCTTCAATATCAACTTGACCTTTTTCGTTAGATTTTACTTGAACAATATCAAAGCCTGCCATAGAAGCACTTGCAGGGTTTGTGCCATGCGCAGAATCCGGTACAATAACTTTCTTACGGTTTTGACCAAGTTTTTCAAAATATTTTTTTATAACAAGCATGCCTGTAAATTCACCGTGAGCACCAGCTGCTGGTTGTAACGTGATATAATCCATGCCTGTAAGAGTTTTTAATGATTCTTGAAGTTTGAACATTAACTCTAATGCTCCTTGAGAATCTTCATCAGATTGTAATGGGTGAAGATTTGCAAACCCTTCAAGGTTAGCCAACATCTCATTTACTTTCGGATTATATTTCATTGTGCAAGAACCAAGAGGGTAAAACCCTGATTCTACACAGAAATTTTTGTCACTAAGCTCTTTGTAGTGTCTAAGAACTTCAAGTTCACTTAATTGAGGTAGTCCGATTTTATCTTTACGTAAAAATTCATCAGCTATAGAAGAAATTTTTAATTCCTCATCGCAAATGTTTACCCCATCAACATTGTTAGATTTTTCAAAAATAGTTTTCATTATATGTCCTGTTTCATTAGTTCTTTACGAACTTTTTTTAGTGCGTTTTGGATAATTCTAGATATCCGAGATTGTGATATATCAAACTCGGCAGAGATATCTTTTAACTTTTTATCATGAAAGAATTTTGCTTCAACTAAAGCTCTTTCTCTTTCAGGAAGATGTTTTATTGCTTCAATAATCTTTTCTTTTAATTCTGCAAATTCAGCTTGTTCAGGTGGTGTCATAGATGTATCTTTAACTATCACTGGATTTTCAGCTTCTGCCATTGCTTCAACGGATAATATTGTTTTATATACAGTTTCCCTAACGTCTGAGTTGTTAACTGGTTGATTGTTTTTTAGTGTATACCAACGATAACGACGTCTTATTTCGTTACGAATTTCCCATTTAATAGCTTTTGTAAGGTAAGCATTGTTGTATAAAGATGCTGTTCCATTCTTTAATACAAGGTATACTGTATGTGTTGCCAAATTTACAATTTCTGGGTACTCAATCAAGCCATAAGAAGAAACCTTAGAAAACTCAACCTTTGAAACTGTTTCAATAAGGTTTGAATATTCTTTTAAATTTATCTCTTTTTCTGTAGTTTCTCTAGCAACATTACCCATACCAAAATGATATCAAAAAATTATATCATTTACAATTACTTATTTAAAAAAACATGCAAATTTTAAGAATATCTCATTCAAATGGAGTAAATAATGTTATATAACTGATGTTGGTGGTATTATATAATTATGGCTGTATCATACGAGGAAGTAATTTCTCAAATAAAAGATAGACTAGACATTGTAGAGGTAATTTCCCAAACGGTTGTGCTAAAGAAATCAGGTGCAAACTATTGGGGATTATGTCCTTTTCATAATGATAAAAAACCATCGTTTTGCGTAAGTCCTTCAAAAGGAATTTATAAGTGTTTTAGTTGTGGTGAAGGTGGAGATGCGCTTACATTCTTGCTAAAAACTCAAAACAAGGATTTTAAAGAATTAATTGCAGAATTAGCTGAACAGTTTAATATAGAATTACCTAAGTCAGCAGGATTTCAACCACAAAATAAAAGTTTAAAAGATGATATGAAAAAAGCTTGCAAAGAAGCTGCAAAATTCTATCAAAAACAACTTATTCAGGATAAAGATTCAGCTAAAGCTACAAGTTATCTAAAAAATAGAAGTATAAATGACGATATAATTGAATTATTCACACTTGGTTGGGCTCCTAATGAGTACACAGCTTTGTATGATTATTTAAAAGGCGAATTTTCAAACGAGGTATTAGAAAAAGCTGGTTTGATACTACAAGGTAAGAATGGATATATTGATAGATTTAGAAATCGTATAATTATACCTATTCAAGATGAAAACGGAAATTATGTAGCATTTGGTGCAAGAGCAGTTGATGAGGGGCAAAACCCAAAATATTTAAACTCATCAGATTCTTTGATTTACAACAAACGTAAAATTTTGTTTGGTCTTTATACAGCAAAAGACAGCATAAAAGAAGAAGATGCAGCAATAATTATGGAGGGGTATTTTGATGTAATATCTTCTCAAGCTCATGGTATAAAAAACTGTGTGGCATCTTGTGGAACAGCGTTTACACAAGAACACGTTAGACTTCTTTCTCGTTATACAAAATCAAAACGAATATATCTATCATTTGATACAGACAGTGCTGGCTTAAATGCAACAAAAAAAGGTGGAGAAACGATTAGAGAGGTATTTTCATCACTAGGTAATATAAAACAATTTGATGAAAGTCATGTTTCAACAGGAAATGAAAACTATGCTTGTGAAATAAGAGTAGTATCACCTCCTGATGGAAAAGACCCAGATGAATATGTTAGAGCTTATGGTGCAGAAGCTCTCAAGGAATATATAAAGAATGCACCGTTGTTGATTGATTTTGAGATAAATAATGTGTTGAAGCGTTGTAAACAGGCTAAAACTCCGCAAGAAAAATCAAAAATGGCTGAAGAAATTATTCCAATATTGTGTGAAATACACAATAAAATTATACAAGGTGAGTATACAAAAATGGTAGCCACAGTGTTGGATATAGATGAAAACGGTTTAGAACAAGAAGTGAAAAGACACTCAAAAGACACAGTTGACAATACTTTTATACCCAAAATACAAAGTAATGTTACAAAAACTTCACAAATAGTAGAAAAAACGCAAAAAAATTTGTTGAGCATCTATTTAATAGAAGGAAATCAAATTACTTTACCTCAACTAAGTGAAATGATACCAACAACAATGTTCTCGGACGAAATGTTAACAATTGTAAAAAGTACAATTGACAAAATTATACAAACAGTGAATAATGTCAGGGATCTTCGAAAAGATTTGTTCACAAAATTTATCGAAAATACCGAAGTCACTCAATTATTAACAGAGTTAGTGTATATCGCAGAATCTTATAAAGGCTTAGATGCTGAGGAGATAGAAACAGCGATAGGAGATATGAAACATAAGATAAGTATGCTGACAAATGAAAAAGAGACTACATTGTTCAAACAAAGATACAATGATGTGAATGACGATGATTTAGAATCATTAAAGATGCAAATTGCACTAAGAAACAAACTTAAAAATGGAGAAATAAATGAATAAAATGAAAAACAATTCCTCAATCGTAAGTGTAGAAGATGAAAATTTAGATGCTATTGATTTTGAAGATAAGAATGATTACATTCCTGATAGTTTAGCATCAGATAATATTGAAGATATTATTTCATCAGACAAGTTACCAATTAAGCATGATGATTACATAAGTGAACCATCAATGATGTCTCAATCAATTACTGTTCCAAAAGGTGTAGCTGTTGAAGATCCTGTAAGATTGTATCTTCGAGAAATTGGACGTATTAAATTATTATCAACTTCTGAAGAAATTGAATTAGCACGTAAAATTATGGCAGGTGGTTCTGCTGGTGATAGAGCAAAAAGAAAATTAGTTCAAGCTAACTTAAGATTAGTAGTTAGTATCGCTAAAAAATATGTAGGACGAGGAATGTTATTCTTAGACCTTATTCAAGAAGGTAATTTAGGTTTAATCAGAGCAGCAGAAAAATTTGACCATGAAAGAGGTTTTAAATTCTCAACTTATGCTACATGGTGGATTAGACAAGCTATTACAAGAGCTATTGCTGACCAAGCTAGAACAATTAGAATTCCTGTTCACATGGTTGAAACAATTAACAAGTTGAAAAAAGTTACTAGACGTTTAGCTCAAGAACGTTCTAGAAAACCAACCGAAGAAGAATTAGCAGCAGAAATGGGTGTATCAATCTCTAAATTGAGAGATATTGTTAAAATCGCTCAAGAACCTTTATCATTAGAAACACCTATCGGTAAGGAAGAAGATTCAAGATTGGGTGATTTCATTGAAGACCAAGCTGCTGATGCACCTATTAAAACTGTAGCTTCTGAATTATTGAAAGAAGACTTAGCAGAAGTACTTTGTACATTATCAGCAAGAGAACGTGATGTATTGAGATTACGTTTTGGTATGGATGACGGTAGACAAAGAACATTAGAAGAAGTTGGTCAGTTGTTCGGTGTTACTCGTGAACGTATTAGACAAATTGAAGCTAAGGCTTTGAGAAAATTACGTCACCCAAATCGTCGTAAAAAATTGGAAGAATATGTAGAAAGTTAAAATATTTTTACAATAATAAAAAAAGACTTGTTTTATAAGTATCTTTAAGGTATTCTATAAACATAGTCGAATTATAGGAAGGACAAGTTATGTCAAAAGAATGTGAAATTTGTGGTAAAAAACCATTAAAAGCAGCGAAATTAACATTTTCTCATAAACAAATTGTACACAGACAATCACCTAACTTACAAACAGTTAAGGTAAATGTTGGTGGTAACACTAAGAAAATCAAAGTTTGTACTTCTTGTTTAAGAGCAGGAAAGGTTCAAAAAGCTGTTTAGTTTATTGAATTAAACATTGAAAGATTTAAAAAAGATGTCGGTGACGGCATCTTTTTTTATTGTATCAATTTATGTAAACATTATGTTACATAAAAGGCAATTTAGGGATTGAAAATAACTTTATCATGATAAGGAATTAAGATAAGGATATTTTTTATGGTTTTTAGTTACAATCCAAATGACCCTATGTGTCATTCAGTTTACATGGAATCGCCAGTTCCAACTATTGGCGAAATAGTTAATGGTCAAACTCCAAATCCATTACCAAATTATTACCCAACAGACCCCAATGGTCCAAAATTAGCTCCACAACCGACAAAAGACGGTTATTATACAAGTGATGGAAAAGATGATGGGAATATTTCTACCTTTGAAAAAATAAAAGCTTTTGTAAAAGGTGGTACATACAATATGGTAAAAGGTATGTTCTGTGATAAAGATGGTTTCAGCCTTTCAAGGACGTTGTTGTCTGCCGCTGGTATCACGGCAGTAGCATTATCTGGGCCAATAGGTTTGGCTTTAGCTAGTGGCTTAGGTCTTGTTTGTGCCGCAGATAATTTTGCTAATTCAGTAAAATTAGCAAAAACAGCAACAACAGACCAGCAAACAAGACAAGCCTTTGAAGGATTTGGTGAGTCGACAACAACTGCCGGTTTATCACTTTGGGGTGGATTTAAGAGTTTTAAAGCAATAAAATCGAAATTCTTCTCTCCAAAACCAGCTCCACAACCTCAGCCACAGCCGACTCCTCAACCACAACCGACTCCGCCCCCAACTCCGAGCCCAAGCCCGAGTCCGAGTCCAGCACCAACGCCTGCACCAGCACCAGCACCTGCGCCAGCGCCTGCACCTGCGCCGACTCCGTCACCAGTTCCAATTCCTGTTTCTCAGCCGACACCACAGCCACAGCCGACTCCTCAACCACAGTCGACTAGATCAACAGGCTATACTTCTTCTTCAAGAGTAGTTGATCCTGATGCATATTTTAATGAATGGAAACCAACAGGTGATATACCTAAACCTGAAGTGCCAGAATACTTTAACGAATTTGCACCAACTGGTGAAATTCCAATTCCAAAACCTCAAACTACAAAACCACCTGTAGTGGATTATGTACCAGATTGGAAGCCAACGGGTGAAATTCCAAAACCAAAAGCACCTGAGGTGTTTAATGAATTCGCTCCAACAGGTGAAATTCCAAAACCAAATCCATCTCCTCAAACCCCACCTGATTTGAATTTTAATTATGATAATAATAATCATTTCTTTGGTTAATAAAAAATAAAGAGGCTAGAACACTTGTTCAAGCCTCTTTTTAAATAAATATTATTTTTTGTTGTTGGTTAAGATAAATAATTTTGACTAAAAGAAATATCGTAATTTATTAAATTATGTAAATTATAGTACGTTCAAAGGCAAATTTTAAAAAAGAAATCTTTTTATATAAAAGTGAATGTGATTTATTGTGTGGAGGTGTTTACATGATTCTTCAAAATAATTGTTCTATGTCTTTTGGCTCAGGTTATATTACGAAAAAAGGTAAAGAAGTACTTGCTACTAAGCCAATGCATATAATAGATGACACTGTTGATAAATTAGAACAGGCAAAAGATTCAAAAGTTAATGATTTGATTTATGGTGATGATGGTCGTTTTTATATTAAAAATAAAAAAACTGGTGAAAGTTTTACTGTTAATAACCCAGCGAGAGAAGAATTTTTTGGTAATACAATGACATGTGATGTAAGATCACCTGAAGGTGAAGTTTATACAAAGAACTTTGATTTGACTAAAAAAGAATGTGATAAATTGACTAAATCATTTTCTCCAGGAAGTTATATCCCACAAATGAATTTTGACTTATTTAGGTCTATAGAAGCAACAAATTCTTATAAATCTGCAATAGTAGATGAGAAATTGAATAAATTTCTTTTGGACGATTAATAAATAGATTTATAATTTGTTCGCAGAACAAACTATGTCTTAAAAAGTTGACAAATTAAAAAAGAGAGCTTAAAGCTCTCTTTCTATAAAAATTGGGCCCGGAGGGATTCGAACCCACGACCAAAGGATTATGAGTCCTCTGCGCTACCTTCCTCTCCTCAAAAGATACTCAATCTTTTTCGTCGGCAGAGTGCCACAGGCCTATTTGTTTATTTGATTCTTATTACTATAGTCTATGTCTTGCGATAGCGAGCGCTACTCAAACAAAAAAAGAGAGCTTAAAGCTCTCTTTCTATAAAAATTGGGCCCGGAGGGATTCGAACCCACGACCAAAGGATTATGAGTCCTCTGCGCTACCGCTGCGCCACAGGCCCGTGACGTCTTTTGTCTATTTAATTTTTACTTGTCACTGTCTGTGTCTTGCGGTAGCGAACGCTACCTTCCTCTCCTCGAAAGATACTTAATCTTTCTCGTGTATCGACTTGTTCGCGTTAAACGGGTCTGCGGTTTTTACTTCAGAATTTTATTCTTTCGTAAAATACCTTCGCCCTCTGCTCACAAGCCTCTCGGCAAGATTCACAGTTGTGACGTCTTTTGATTTTTGAGATATTCAAGTCTATTATTAGCTTGCACACTCTCTCAAAACCTTATACTTATTATTACATAAATTCCTTGTACGGTCAATAATGAAATTTTGTTAATAATTGTAAAAAATATGCCACTATCATTAAAGTTTTTCTCTATATGTTCGTTCTATTAAACATAGGTATATAAGATTAGGTTGTTTTATGTATATAAATAATAGTTCACATATTACTAATAATATACGTGTAAAACAAAAAGAACACAATCCAAGTTCTAAATCAGTTGATAATTCAAAAGATTTTGTCAACTCTCCTAATCCTGCTGAATATATAGGTAGAAGCCAAGTTGTTTTTAGTGGTAGAGGTGCATCTAAACCAGAAAATAAACAAATTTTACCTGAATTAAAAAAAGAAGATTTACAACCAATAAAACTTGTTAAAAATGAACCAATATCTAAAAAAGAAGCTATTGATGTTTTAAAACAGCTTTCTTTTACAGATGACGATATTTCTAAAATAGATTTGAATAATGATGTTTTGCTTGAAAAATTCTCAGGCATGAAGAATTATTTTAATATTTATGAGTATAAAGATGAGAAAGAAGAACTTTTAGAAAATTTTAAATCTGCAACATCTGAGGAAAAATTGAAGTTTGTTAATGAAGAATTGGTTAATACTGATTTGTCCTATTTGAACCAAGAAAATCTTGATTCTCTAAAAAAATATATTGATTTTGATATTGATGAACTTTATGGTTTGTCCGAAAGTATAAATAATTCTGAGAATAAAGAAGTCTTTTTAGAAAAACTTCCTTTACTATATCTTGCAAATGGTACTATTGATACTCATGACGTTTATAAAATTATTAGAGCTAATTCTTTAGCCGATTTATCTTATGATAAAGCAAATACAATAAGAAAAATAAACAATGTCTTAGACTCTGACCAAAAAATAAGTCCATTAAATTTAAAGTTTATTGGTGATGATAAAGATTTGTCTGAAGAAAATGTTAATCAATATTTAGAACAATTAAAAGATTTTAAAGATAATAAAAAAATTGATGTATCAACATTCTCAAATTTTGATAGTCCAGAGCTGTCATTAATCAACTACTCAAAATCTATGTCTAAAATAGATGCTGTTTTAAATAAATATCCTATGGATTTGTCTACCTCAAATGATAAACAAAAACTTACTAAATCAGAGATAGAAAGTTTTATCAATCGTGAAGATATATCTAATGTTCAAAACTATGTTAATGCTTTAACTCCAGAAAGTAAGCATTTAGGTATAAAATACATGCCAGCATCTGATAAATCTGAATTAATGCCTGATATAGCAAATATTTCTAACATAATTTCGCAAAATGATTATGGTGATGTTGATACCGATAAATTGTTTGAATTTATAAACGATAAATCTAAAGAAGATGGCTCCGATATAAAAGGTATAGCTAAATTAATAGAGCTAAATAAAGGTACTAACAATTTAAGATATGGTGAAACTGACTTCTTATCCGTAACTAATAATGATTACAAAGAAGCCTTGCGTTCTTATGATTTAAAATCTGAATTTAAAAAGAATAATCTTGATTTTAATGATTATTTGTTCCATCAAATTGTGCATAAAGGTCAGGGTGATTTAAAAAATTATAACAAAGTTTTGCAATATATAAAGGATAATAATATAGAATGTTATAATTTACCGTACGAATTTTATCAGGATTCAAACGGTTATAACAAAGCTGTGTTATATGAAAAAATTGCAAAACCATCAGGTTTATCTGGTGAATATAAAACTAATCTTTATAAAATAGCCGATACAGTTAAAAATGATGAAGAATTAAACTATGTACTTGAATTGTTTGCGCAACGAAGATATCCTGAAAGCGATGGTGATTATTCTAGTAGATTTAATGGGGATTCTATTGGTATAAATAATATAATAAAGTCCTATCAAAATGATAAAGAGACAACAAAATATGTTGTGAATTTAAAAGATAAAAATAATAATTGGCGAATGCGTGATGCTGACAGCATTATTTCAGTTGTCGAGTCTTTGCATTTTGATAAGGATTTTACAGAAACTCTTTTAAACTTGAAAAATGAAAAAGGTAGCTACAGATTCTATAATGGAAAAGACCTTTCTTCTTTGGTAAAAGCTGGACAGAAAGATAAAGATTACACTATAGAATTACTTAATAAAAAAGATGAATTTGATGACAGATATTCTAGTCGATTTAAGGCTGATACAATATCAGGTTTAATCGATTGTGCACAAATTGATAAAGATTTTACTAATTATCTTATAAATTTAAAATATACGAATGAATATAATCAAAAACAATATAGAATAAATGATGCTAAATTCGCAAAATATTTAGTAGAATTACCTAAACAAGAAAGAGATTTCGCAGTTGATTTACTAAATATGGAAGAAACTCAATATGATGGTAGCAAATATTCTAAATTCTCTAATGGTCAAATAAAGGATATTTTAAAGAATCCACCTGAAAATAGAGAGTTCTTATTAGATTTGATAAATAAAAAAGAAACAAAATATGGCTCAACAAGAAATGTATATAGTACTTATGACATCGTAAATCTTGCTAATGCTGTTTCTTTAGATAAAGACTTAACAAAATTTTTAATGTCAGCAAAAATTGAAGAAGTTGATTATAACAACGAGAAAAAATATTATACAAGATTTCAAAGTACGTATGATATAAAAACTATCGTAGAAGCCTCTGCTATTGATAAAGAATTTACAAAAAAAATATTAAATATGACAACAGTTATGTATGATAATAACATCAGACCAAAATATACTGCTGATGAAATTGTGCAATTTTTAAATCTTCGTGAAAAATATCCATTAGAAAGAATAGATAGGTTTATGAATTTAAAAATGTATTCAACACTTAATGATAACGATGTTGCTCGTTTTAATAAACCTTACGAGATTGCACAATTATTATTTACTGAAGATAAAAATAAACCACTTTTTGATGAATTATTGAATAAAACTGTTGAAAATTCAAAGGGTGTTAAATCACCAATGTATGACTCTAGCGATATAAAAAATATTGTTGAGGCTTCAGAGATTGATTCTGAATATACAAGAAAATTGATTGATGAAAATGATAAAAATAATTCTATTTATCGAATGAGTGGGTACGAAGTTCTTAATTTGACAAAATGTGCTCAAGTTGATAAAGATTTGACCGAAGAATTGCGAGGTTTAAAATATAAAAATGATAAGGGTGTTTATCAACGAAGATTTGATTGTTTTGAGATTAATGATTTAGTTAATGCAAAAATTCAGGATAAAGACTATTTATTAAAATTAGCGAAGATGCAAAATTCTAATAAGTCTAATTTTAGGTTTAAAACTAGTGAATTAAATGCTTTGATTAAATCTAGTGCTGAGTATGGAAAAGATTATATAAATGAATTGTTAGCATTAAAAAATCCTGAAAATAATAATTCTGAATTAACTGCATTTGAGATATGTGATATAACCGAAAATGTTACATACGATGATTTTAAAGATTTAAAATTGAAAATAAAAGATGTAATAAATTTATTAAACGGCTCAGGAATAATTGTTGCTTCTCAGTTTAAATATTTATATCAAGTAGAAAATCTCAATGAAATTCCTATCGCTAGTAAAAAAGAGTTGTTGAAAGATTTGATTTCTACGAACGCTAATTTATTAGGACTTTCTCCTGAAATCAAAACATATTATCCTTTAATACCTACAACAGCAGATGAATATTGCTCTACTTTACCAGAAATTGTTAAATCTATTGGTATAGAAACAAATGATTTGAGTGACGAAAAGATAGTTGAATTTAATGACAATCTTGATAGGTTATCTAATACACTTGAAAAATTTGATGATAAATCTTTTGAAAATCTTGAAATATCTCAAGAATATTCAAAAAATGAGTTTATAACAGATGTTTTGAACAAGTTGGATAGCTCTAATCTTTCTGACACTGAAAAACAAAAAGTTTTTGATTACTATGGGTTTGAACTTCATAAAAACCCTAATAATGAAACAGGTTATTCAATCGTTGGTTATCCTGTAAATCTTAATAATGGTAAAAAGTTAGCAGAAATTACAAATGTGAAAACTCGTAAAGTTGTTGAAGATTTGAGAAACAATGTTGTGAAGTTTGCTGAAAATAATAAAATTAGTTCTAATGACAAGTCTATTGAAAAATTGTTAAATGATATAGTTGATACTTTGCCTGAATTAAGAACGGGTATTGATAAAAAAGGTGATGAAAGTATGAACTATGACCTTATGACGCAATCATTAAAAGTTATTCAGAAAATGTCGCAATCAACAGAGTTTAAAGCTCTTGATAATTCTGATAAGAAAATCTTGTTATTAAGTGCGTTAATGCAAAATATTGCTAAAGCAGAAGGGTTTAAAGATGCGCTAAACCCTAATGAAAGTAGTTTTGATACACATTTTATTACTAAAAAATTGAAACTTTCAAAAGATGAGCAAATTAAATTATATACAATGATAAAAAACCAAAATTGGCTTAATAATGTAAGTTCTGAACCTCTTAATGAAAAAAGGACAAATTTAATGCAATCTGTTGCTTTTGATTTACAGCAAAATAATAATTTTGATATGGAAAAGGTTTTATCTAAAGCTAATCTTGATTCTTTGAAAATAGATGTTGAAACCAAAAATAAACTAGAAGAAGTTTATAATAATTCAACATCTGAAATCAAAAATTATATAAAGGAATTAAAAGCATCTCAACCATTGTTGCCTGTTACTAAAATGCCTAAAACAAGTGAAATTGAAAAACATATAAGTAGAGTAAACGAGGACGGTAGCACAAATATTAAAGGTGTATATAAAGATAAATCAGGACTTGTTGTTGTGAAATTTAATGAAGTCGATAATTGGGAAAAACTAGGATTGCCAAGAGGTGCAACAAATCGTGGAATTAAATCTACAGCAATTGATAATATAAATCGTGAAAAAGTCGAAGTCGAAACTGAAACAGGAAATATAAAATTCTTTGTTCACGGACTTGATTATTCAAACCAACTTGCAAAGTTTGACGCATTTGCGCTTCCAAATTCCGATGCTTTGTTATCTGTTAGTTATGCTGAACGTCCTGAAACTAAATATAGATTTTTTAGACCTCAAGGCATAATGCTTGATGTATCGGCTGATTATGTCTATGGGGGTGGTAATACCGATGCTGGCTCAGGTTGTGGTAAATCGATTGACCTCTTTAAATCCGATTATGTGTTTGGTGGACATAGAGAATCTGATAGAAAATATGTTTCTGAGCTTATTAAAGAAGCAACAGGCATGACTGATGATGAATACATAACTTTTGTTGAAAAAAATAAAGATAAGCAGATGACTGAAATTCAACCAAAAGAGCTTCAGGAAAAGATTGTTAAAAAATTAGCAACAATAAATTCTAACCATCGTAAAGGTAATCGTTCTTATAATGAAATGTATATTTCAAACCCTAAAACTGTTATGGGCGTGTTTGCCTACGATATGAACGAAGATGAGAAAATTGAAAATCCATTAAAATTTTTAGAAGAAAATAATCATAGAACTGAATTTTTGAAAAAATATGCGCTTGAACATGATGTGCCATTTTATGTGTTCGGAGATTAAATAGTGATTGAATATTGATAAAAAAGTAGTATAATAAGAAAATCACCTTTTTAACTGATGTAAATTATTGTAAAACTGTTTTAATTAGTTGATGTAGGAGAAAAACAATGACAGAATATAAAAAACTAATGGAAGAAGCAAAACTAGCTTCTGAGAAAGCTTATGCACCTTATTCAAAATTTAAAGTTGGGGCTTGCGTTTTGACAAATTCAGGAAAATTATATAGAGGTTGTAATTTCGAAAACTCTAGCTATGGTTTATCAATTTGTGCAGAACGAAATGCAGTTGGTTCAATGATAGCTGATGGAGAATCTAAAATAAAAGCTATCGCAATATATTCACCTAATATGGAGAATTGTACACCTTGTGGAGCTTGCAGACAAGTTATTCATGAGTTTCAAGATGAAAATGGAACAGATGTTTTAACAGAATCAAATGGACAAATTCTTTCCCAAAAAATCACTGAATTGTTACCTGGAGGATTTTCGTTTTAATGTATATTTTTGAAAAGTTATGGGATTACTTATTCCCCGAAAAACTTGACAAAGAATACAACTATGATCCACTAAAAACTTTTGACGATGATGATACTGATGAAAATTGTGAGCACGAGTTTAGACCAGTTGATAGTACAGGTGAAATCCTTGCATGTATAAAATGTGGATATGTAATCCGTGTAAATCCCCCAAATAATGAGAAAGACGAAAACAAGGACAATCCCTTTGCGTAGTGGTTTATATACATCATCTAGAACATGTTAAATATTGACCATGATGAATTTGATTCGTCATAGTTATTACGAAAATTTGCATCGTAAATTTGTGGCAATCCATAAACGAACAGTTTTGCGTACATATTATAAAGTGTTTACTTATTTAAACAGCAATTTTTGTATTTTTTGCCACTTCCACAAGGACATGGATCGTTTCTGCCTACTTTTACATTTGAAACAGGAACTTGGTTTTGTAAAACTTCATCATTTTGAACTGTTTCTTCAAGTTCGTTTATTAATTCAATAGATGTTGAAAACACTGTTGAATGGTATAAAACAGAAGTTGAAGAATAAATCTTACGTTTTAAATATTCAGATTTATAGTTTTCAATCAAACTATCAAGTGTATAGTCTTTTTCTAAAATCTCGTTGATAACGTCCATAAAATTAGAATACTTGTCTGCAATTCGTCGAATAATTTTATCAGAAATTGAATCATTAGTAAGGAAATAGTTTACGCAACCCTTAACGTCTTTGACTTTTGACTTGTCTTCAAAAATTGTGCAGAAGGTTTTGTAGAACGGTATTGAATATAGTCCAAATTCTTTATCCATAATAATACCAACGTCATACAATTCTGTGTGAGAAGAAAATCCTCCAAGAGAGTTTTCTAAGAAATTGTCATAGTCATTATCTAATTCCTTGATTTTAAAGTATTTGTATTCTTTTAGTGGTTTTGTAGCTTCTTCTATGTTTAACTTTTCTATGTCATCTTCACCATTAAGAACTCCAATAACAGTATCTGCGTACCTATTTGTTGTCACAAATTCATCTGTCTTGAATAGGTCTTGAAATTTTTCTGACATAGATTTGATATCAGATTTGATTTCTTCTTCTTTTTCAGGATTATCTTGGTAAACAAGCCAAGGAGTTTGAACAATCTTCATAATAGCATATCTAATGGCGTCTTTTACTTTGTCTGCTGATAGCATATTATCAATTCCTATTAAATAGTATTCGCCATTGTGTTTGAAAATTCTTGCTACAATAAATTCGCCAATTCCTAATCCTCTAAAATTAGTCATTTTAGTAAGAGATAAAACATTATATTGTTTCTCATTTGTAAGGTTAAATAAATCAAACCCGTTTTTAAGAATTTTTTCTACTCTAAAAATAGAATATTGTGCTGTAAGAAGACTCTTTGCAACTTCTTTATTTTTAAGATTTTTTGAATTGTTAAATATTTCTATAACAGATTTTGCAGGTTCTCCAAGATTTCTTTCAAATACATAAGGAATAAAAAGCTTTTCCATTTGAGATGGAGTGGCATTTAAAGCTCCCATTGTCGCTAAATATTCGTGAAAATCTGTCTTTGTCTGTTCGTCAGATTGAACAAATTCATATAATTCTTTTAGTACATCATTAATGTCGTTAAGTTTTTCAATTACAGTCATAATATCCTCGTTTCTAAAAGTTTAATATACCATAAAGATATCTTGATACAAAAAATATAACAATAGCCTTAAGGGGTAATAGGGTAAGTACGTGTATAATTAACATGTAACAATTTCGTAACATGATAAACTATAATGGCAAAAAAAAATATTATAATGTGTTTATATAAGTGTGTGTAATAATTTTTAGGAGGTTCGTATGATTAGTAATGTATCTTTTGGTTCAACGGCAGGTGTATTCACAAAACCAGATATTAATAAACCACAAACATATACAAAACCAGCAGCAACTCCAGAAGCAGCTGCTCCAGCAGAACCAAAGAAAAAAGGTAAAGCAGGAAAAGTATTGTTAGGTTTGGCAGCAACAGCAATTGCAGTAGCAGGCTTGTTAGTTGCAGGTAACAAAACAGGTGTTCTTAAAAATATCGGAAAATATATTCCAGAAGGTGTAAAGAATGCTAGTTGGTTACAAAAAGCAAAAGAACCTGTTAAAGCAGGTGTTGCAGCTTTAGATACAGCAGGCAAATGGCTTGGTGATAAAGGTATGGCTGTAGTTGATGCAGCAAAAAATTCAGGTATTGGTAAGAAAATCGCAGGTTGGTTCGGACACGGTACTCCTGCAGCGTAAGTAAATCACGCCTGACTATTAAAAATTGGATTTAAAAGATTTATTTATACGAACAAAACGACAGAGTTGTTTATTGATAACTCTGTCGTTTTTTTATGTTTTAAAATTTTTTTAGTTTATGCTAAAATTGTGAGCGAGAATGAGGATTATCACATGTCAATTATAATAATGTTATTACTACTAAGTTTACTTATTTTGGTACACGAAGCTGGTCACTTTATTGCTGCAAGAGCGTTTGGGATAAAGGTTGAAAAGTTCGGCTTTGGTCTACCTTTGGGTCCAACTTTGTTAGAGAAAAAAGTTGGTGATTTGACTATAGTAGTACACGCATTTTTATTGGGTGGTTATGTATCTTTTGCAGAGGACGAAAAAGATTGTGATTTGCCTGAAGATTCTCCAGAAAGGTTCTTAAATAAACCTATATGGCAAAGATTTATTGTTGTATCAGCTGGTGTGTTTGCAAACGTAGTTTGTGCGTATTTTCTTGTGTTGTTTTCAGCACTGGTATGGCATCATTTACCATCAGGTTCTTATAATCTTGATGTAACTCAAATTGTTGCACCAAAAGAAGCTTCTGTTTGGAGTTCAGGATTGAAGGCTGGGGACAGATTGGTTTCTGTAAACGATACAAAAATTAATAATACGGCTACTTTGCTGACAATAATTCAACTTAGTAAACATAAAGATGGTTATGTTGATTCTCATTTCGTTGATGCAAATTTGGTAAGATTAAAAAAACTTAATCCTGCATTAGAAAAGGATGAAATTATTCCTCCTGATGTAGCTGTAAGAATTCCTGCAATTTTACCTGAAAAACCAGTTAAGTTGTCATCAAATGTTGCAAAAGGTTTGAGGCCATATAAAAACAAAGAGGTTAAATTAAGTGCACGTGTTATTAAATTAAGAGATATTTTAAGTGGTACATCTTGTTATGTGTCAACAGGTGAATATACTTTGAGCGATATTGCTCAGGCTATTTCTGATACTAAAAAACCATTAAATTTTGTTGTTAAACGTGGAGATAAATATATTGCATTGAAACCTATTTATCCTGCAAAGACTGGCACTGTGGGTATTCAGTTTAGTTCAAAAGAAAACTTAGTTTATACAACATCATTTATAAAAGCAGTTAAAGGTAGCTTTAATTACTTAAATGAAAATACATATATGATGTTAGTTGGCTTAAAACAAGCGTTTACAGGAGAAATTCCATTAGGTGAGTTGCACGGTATTGTTGCTATAACAAAAGTTGGTGGTGATATTATACAGAATAATGGTATTTTTTATGGATTGTTATTAACAGCAATTATTTCAATGGATTTAGCGATTGTGAATTTTTTACCAATCCCTGCTTTAGATGGTGGACACGTGTTGTTTTTATTGATTGAAAAAATTCGTGGAAAACGTGTGTCAGACAAGGTTGTAGAGATAATTGCAAATGTTAGTTTCTTTATACTAATAGCGTTGATGATATTTGTTATATTCAATGATGTCTATGCGCTTATTACACAAAAGTTATAAAATTTTTACAAACACTCGACATTATAGTATGTTTCAGGTATTATATACTCACGTAAGATAATAAATAGCAAAAGGAGAATATAAAATGCAAGTTATATTGAAAAAAGATGTTCAAAATCTTGGTGAAACAGGTGATGTTATAACTGTAAAAGATGGTTATGCAAGAAATTTCTTAGTACCTAAAAATTTGGCAGAAGTTGCAACTGAAGGTGCTTTGAAAAATAGAGAAAAGAATATTGCTAGAATCAGAGTAAAACAAGAAAAATTACACCAAGAAGCTTTAGAAAAAGCTGGTTTGATTGAAAAAATCGGTACATTAGAATTGTCAGCAAAAGCTGGTGAAAGTGGAAAATTGTTTGGTACAATTACTACTAAGAAATTGTGTGAAGAAATTAAAGATAAACACGATATCGAAATCGATAAGAAAACAGTTTCTTTAAATCACCCAATTAATAGAATTGGTAACTATGTAATGTTAATCAAATTAACTTCAAAAGTTAAAACTGAATTAAATATTTCTGTAACAGCATCAGAAATCGTAAAAGAATCTATTGAAGAAGTTGAAGAAACAACAGAAGAATAGGTTTGAGAATAAATTTTCAATAATGGGCGAGTCGCAGACTCGCCCATTATTTTTTGTAACGTCATTTAGAGATGTTTATAAGTACTAAAGAAAATTTTAAAAAACTATTTAATTGTTCTTGAAAACAACATAGTAGGCACGAAAACATAAACGAAACCTAGATAGCGAATTTGTTTGAGGAATTTGATAGCTAAAACAAAATTACAAATTCCGAGTTATGAGCTTCAACGGTTGAGTGCTAATATTTTCGTGCCTACTCAGCGTGCCGTTTCTTTCTTTTTCTACTGTTTTCTTTCTTTTGGCTTCGCAACTCCGAAAAGAAAGAAAACAGTTAAATAAAAAATACTTTATATGTTTACAGAGATTCCACGCTTGCCATAAAGAAATACTTATAGCACGCTCTGAATGACGTTTTATGTTTACATAACAGTTGATTTATGGATTGCCACAAATTTGCTTTGCAAATTTTCGCAATGACGGTTTAAAATTATCATGGACAGTACTGGAAACGAGTTTAGAGTGACTAAAACTAAATTAAGTTCATTCCGAAATCCTTGCGAGTACCTTTTCTTAGTAACTTTTCTTAATATTAGACTAATTCAACGAGTTTATTGTAAAATATATATTATGAGAAAGCTGTTTACATTATTATTATATCTTTTATGTATAGCTGGGATTGCATTTGTTGTAGTCTATAAAAAAGACTGGGTGCAACGAAATGTAATTAACCGTATTGAAGGTATGTATTATGTTTATAAAGGTGATAGAGCATATCGTCATCACAAGCTTTCTTATGCCATTGATTATTATCACAAAGGTTTGGATTTGTACGAAAAACATTATACTGCGTGGTACAATTTGGGTAATATTTATGTTGCTTATGAAGATTATTATGCAGCTGTTGATGCTTATGAACATGCTATAAAGTATAATGACAAATATGTTGTTGCGAGAATGAATCTTGGGATTATTCAATCAGAAAAACTTGGAAACTTTGATGCTGCGATTGAACAATATCAAGCCATTATAGATAAAAAATATCATATTTGGTCAATCCCGTTTATATATAGCAACAGGAAAAGTTCAAAAGTTAACAAAGGTCTAGCATATTATAATATGGGTCGTGCATATAGACAAAAGGCAACATATCTTGGTGATGCCGATGCTGGTATGTCAACACCTTTGTTATTAAAGTCGGCAGAGGCTTATGAGAATGCTGCAAAGATATTAAAGAAAAATTCTGATGTTAGGTATAATTTAGCGTTAGATTATCATTTGTTAGGTAATTATCGTGATGCAGGTAAAAATTATTGTAGAGCAATAAAACTTTCACCATTGAATTACGAGGCGCATTATAACATGGCTATTCTATTACGTAGAATGAAGTACTATAGAGAGTCATTAGAAGAATTAGAAAAGGCTGCGTTGTTGGTTTCTACAGCTAATTCAACTGTTAATGCTGAATACATTTTTGGAATTCTATCAGAGGTATCTCATTCTTATATAGATTTTAGAAATGACCCAGAATATCTTAAACAGTGTGATAACGATAATCAAGACGTTGAGTTTAAAAAGAAGAAAAAACATAAGAAAAAAGATAAAGATGAAAACAAAGAAGAAGAAATCTCATTTGTTTATATAAATAATGAGGGTAAGGTTACACCAAATTCTAATCTTGAAACATTGATGAAGAAGAATATGAGCGAATGCGCAGGTTATAAATATTTTAGGAATGAAATATATGGCAATTAGGGCAGATAAGATATCGTTGTTGTACAACATATTAGAACAGATTGCAAATAATGATGACGTTGAATCACTGATGGATATTGTTAAAATTAGTCTTTCGGATTTGTTTGAGATAACTGAAATGAATTTGATGTATTTTGATAGTGGTTCAGGAATCTTGTTAGATTCAGTTAATGGATTTGAGCCAATAGAAGAATATTATTCTGAAGAAAAGATTGCTGTATTAAAAGAATTGAATAATTCTTTTCTGAATGGTCGGAACTTCGTTTTGAACGATGATATAAATATCCCAGAAGATGTTTTTGACAGAGGAAATTATGTAGTTAAGTCTTTATGTTTCAGATTGAACTTATCTAGTAAGGGTGTTGGATTTTGGAGAATAAAACTTAAACAAAAACAAGAGATTGGATTTGATGAAACGATGTTTTTACGAACAATTGCTTCGGGGTTTTCTGTGAGGGTTGAAAACATTGTTTTGGGCAAGAAACTTGAAACAAATTTAGAGTTTTATAAATCAATGAAGGATATAGCAAAAATTATAGAAACTCAATATGATTATCAATATATTATTCCGTTGATTGGAGAGATGATTGATAAGTTTGTGATGAATCATTTGATATATATTTTCTTAAAGCAGGAAGACAAATTTGTTTTGTATTGGCCAAATGCTTGTTGGAACAAGCAGGTTTATGAGTTAATGAATAAGATATCAGTCGATAATAAAGTGATTATTTCAGATAACAAAAAAACAGGAGTTTTTGGTTTAATTGGTGAAAAAGATGTTATTGGTTGTATTGTTGCTCATAGTACGATTGATAAATTAAAGGAAACTGAAATAAAGTATATTAAAGAATTAACAGAACAATCAACAGTTACGATAGAAAAAGCGAATGTATATTCAGAAATGTTGAAGAACGCTACAATGGACGCTTTGACAGGGTTGAATAATAGACGTCAGTTTGAAATAAGATTAAAAGAGCAGTATTCTATAGCAAACAGACAGGATACGCCTTTGTGTGCAATTATGACGGACATTGACTTTTTTAAAAAATTTAATGATAATTATGGTCACTCTGTTGGTGATAGTGTTTTGAAGTTGACAGCAAACGTAATAAAGCAGGAACTTCGTGAATATGATATTCCATCAAGATATGGTGGGGAAGAGTTTTGTATTTTGTTACCGAATACATCTATAAACGAGGCTAGAGTGGTTGCTGAGCGTTTGAGATATGCAGTTGAGAATTCAAAATTAGAGATTAAATCAGAAAAAACTGAGCAGGTTGAAAATATCAGTGTTACAATAAGTATAGGATTGGCACAATTAGATATAAAGGATATGCCAGAAGATTTGTATATGAAAGCTGATAAAGCTTTATATGATGCAAAAGAAAGTGGAAGAAACAAGGTTGTAGTATATGACAAATAGTTATAAAAAAGTATGTTATTCAATGGACGACACAAGAGAGTTAGCAAAACGCTTTGCCGAATTAGCGAAAGATGGTTGTTTTGTTAATTTGTTTGGAGATATAGGTGCAGGAAAGACAGCGTTTGTACGGTTGGTAGCTGAGGCTTTGGATATCAAGGAGAAGGTTACAAGTCCTAGTTTTACAATCTTGAACGAGTATCATACTGGCGAGATTCCTATTTATCATTTTGATTTGTATAGATTGGAGCACGTTGGTATAAAGACTATTACTGATGAATTGAGAGAATATTCTGAGGGTAAAAATTTGACGTTTGTTGAGTGGGCAGAATTTTCTCAAGGCGAAGTTCCATTTGATAGAATTGAGATTAATGTAACTTATGATGATGACGATAATAGATGCTATGAGTTTACTGCTATCGGAGATAAGGACAAAAAGATTATTGAGGGGTTAAAAAAGTGTTAATATTGGCATTTGATACTTGTTTGGATAAAACATATATTGTTTTGAGAGATGAAGAAAAAATTATATCATCAAAGATTATTGAATCGAATGAGAATAATTATCATTCAGCGTATTTGATTTCTACTATAAGAGATGTTTTGAAAGATAATGGTTATACTCCAAAGGATATTGAAGCTATTGGAATTAATATTGGGCCAGGGAGCTTTACAGGAATAAGAGCTTGTACTACGGTTGCAAGAGTAATGGCACAACAGTTGGATTGCAAAGCTGTTGGTGTAGCATCATTAGAAATTCTATCAAGAGCAGAGGGTGATGAAGCTGTTGTAGCTTTAGACGCTAGAAAAAATAAGGCATATTATTTTGATAAGAAAGCTCATACAGAACCTAATGCTGTTGAACTAGAAGAAGTTGATAAACTTATTAAGGGCAAAAGAGTTATAACTGATGATAGATTGATTGAAAGATTTAGACCGTTGGTTAGTGAAGTTGTATCTTATCAACAGATGAACTATGAATTAGGCATATTACTTTCAGAATTGGTTGTAGAAAAATTGAGAGTCGAAGACGGCAACTGGGGTAAGGTATTGCCTTTATATATCCAACCACCACCAGTGAATGTGTAATTTTAAAATTGCCGTGAAGAGTTTTTATATGTCATTACGAGTCGAAAATCCGCCGCAATGACGGATGAAAATATTAACTTATGTAACAAAATAAAACATGTCTGAAATCAGGCTATGGTTGAAATACTTTTTATTTATAGATTACGTAAGTAAGGAGAGTTCTATAAATGGCTATATCAGTTGAAGGATACGGCAATATTACACAAGGTAACGCAAAAGAAATCTACGTTGCGTGGAAACGTGGTGAGGTGCAATTAGATCCATCTCAACAAAAGAAATGTGAATCTTTCCTTACTCCAGAAGATATGGACGAGGTTCAATACGATACCAAGGTTACTGAAAACCGTGGTAAAAATTCTATTGATACAAGTGATACAAAAGATAATGGTAATGCAACAGAAGGTGCTAGTACTGGTGCGTCTTTTGGTGCTGCTGCAGGGTCAATTACTGCAGTTGTAGTAAGTTTAACTGGTGGTGCAAAAGCATCAAAATTAAACGGCTTTTTAGCCAATGCTGCAGGTATTGTTGGATTGATTTCTTCTGCTGCAGCATTAGCTTTATCGTATGCTTTTGACGATCAGTTAAAAGATAGAAAAAATCATTCTCAAAATGCAGGAAATGATAATCAAACTTTAGATGGTTATTCTGATAACCTTGCAAATACAATGGATATGATGAACGAAGATGTTCAAACATATAATGACCAACAAAACAATCTTACAAAAACAGTAAACACTCAAACCTCTCAAATGGCTGATTTACAAATGCAATATGATGCTGCTGTTGCTATGGGTGATAAACAAGGTGCCCAAAGAATTAAAGAACAAATGTTAGCATTAAAAAAACAAGATAATTCAGGACTTGAAGATGAATTGGCTGAAACTGGTGGTGCTATTGAAGAATATCGTGCAATGAATACGGAAGCTATGGGTTCTGCTGAATCAGGTCAATCAGTATCAGATTTCTTGAAAGATGGTAAATTAAAAGGTGCACTTGCAACAACTAATGGTGTATTATGTTTGGCAACTTCTATAATAGCAGCTGTTACGACAGTAGTTGCTGCTATTCCTAAAATATGGGCAGCTTTTATTCCAGTGGATGGTCCTGCAGGAATATCGGCAGCAATAATGTGGGGTGCTATTGGTGCAATGATGGGACTTGCAAGTAATAATTATTTCCAAAAAGCTTCTGATGAAAACGAATGTGGTGATAACGGTGATGAAATGCAAGACCACGTAAATAATTTGAATGAAATGATTGCACAACAAGATGCATATACAACTGATACAGAAGGCGCATTTGAAGAATCTGATGAGGCAGCTGCTGAATCAAAATCAGAAGCATCAGAAAAAGCAGGTGAATCTGTTTCAGGTAACAAAGAAACACTAGGCAACAAGCCTCAAGGTAATGGTAATGGAAATGATAATGGAGGTAAAAAGGATAATAATCCTGTACCAGTAGCATAATAAGTTTAAAAGTTTCAACGCCCCAGTCTTATTTATAAGACTGGGGCGTTTATATTCAAAAAAGTTTTCTGTAAGTATGCAAAACCGTTGGTTTATGGATTGCAGAGGCTCAAACTTTATTTGAGCTTAGCTCTGACAAACCGTGTTTCTTCTCAACGCATTGTCCATCTTAACAGCAGGGTAATATTCAGGGTTTATTCTTAAACAGGTTCTCAATGCCTTTAAAGCATTCTCTCTATCATTATGTGCTAAATAAAATTCTACATACAAGTAATGTAATTCAACATCTTTATAATAATAATTTGCAGACTTATCCATAAAAATCTTTGACGCATTCATATATCCGTGTTTGAAAAGTACTCTAGCAATAAACTTATATGTTTCACTATTTATATCTTGCATAAAGTCAGCGATATCAATGAGTTTTTGCACATAATCTGTCTTTTTATATTTCAAAAATAAAGCTATATCTATCTCTAAAAAATTCCTTATTTGAAAAAAAGTAGGTAAACTCCCATGCCAACCTTGTAAAAATGGAATGATATAACTTGCCCACTCGGCTCTTGGGGAGGTTAATGTTGATAATATTTCATAAGCTTTATCAAGATTGCCGTCTAAAAGATATGTATATCCATACTCAAGTAAGAAATTGTTTTCTTTAAAATAATCTCTTAAAGAAATCCCGTTCCCGTCCTCTAATAATTTAACTGCCTTTTTATAATCTAAATTTTTATAATCCATTATTTTATATAATTCTATATCATTCTATACTATTTATTTAACACCTATTCTAATAATTATTGTTGTTTCCAGAAGAAAAATCAGGCATCATGTTTTTCATCATCATCATTTGAATCATTTGTGGACTCATTTTGCCACCGTTTTGCATATATGGTAATAAATTCATCATATCATTACCACTATTCCCATATCCATTGTTATTATTAGAATTCATCATCATTAACATTGATTGCATTTCTTGTGTTCGAGGGTCCATATAAGCTTGTGGGTTTTGTGGGTATTGTTGACCTTGTGGGTACTGTGCATATTGTTGTTGTGGAGAGTTTCCCATAGGTAATCCACCTTGCAACAATCCTGCTTTTTGTAAAACTCTTATCGCATTAACTATTTCATCATTAGTAGGTGGTGTATCGGTTTTATTTGTTTGGCTTGGTTTTGGTTGTACAGGTTTTTGTGTAACAGCTTTCTCAGAAGTTTTTTGTACTTCTGCTTTTTCTGGCTCTCTCTTTGCTACGTCTGTTTTTGCTACATTTGTTCTATCTGTAGTTTGAGTGTTAGTTTGAGAGGTTTGTACTGGATTTCCGTTCTCATCAACATCTTCTAACATAGATTCTGCACCTGTTACAGCCTTTGTTTTTTCTTTAACAATCAATTTAGATTTACCTGTTTTGGCATAATTTACAAGTGATTTATTTGTACCTAGAGCAATTACTTTATCATAGTTTTTTATTGCTAAATCTCGTTTACCCATTTGTGCATTAGCTAGTGCTATATAATAATATGCAAGTGCAGATGTCGGGTCGTTTTTAGTAACGATTTCTGCTTTAGTTACACATTCTTGGTACTTGGCAGATTTGTATAAATCAATAACCTCAGAGATATCATCGTTTGCAAACGTGATATTGAATAAATTAAATACGATTAATACTAATAATAAAATTACACGTGCCATACTTTATTTATAACCATATTTCCTAAAATATCAACAATTATATTATATATCTTTTATAAAAACTATTCCTACCTTGTTTGATTGATTTTACAAAATTGAAGATGTTTTGTATAATAAATGTATGACTAGGGAGTTTTCATTTTTACATATTGCAGATATTCATTTAGGACGAGCATTCTCGGATATATCTCTTTATAATGAGAATATGAGTTTGTGTAAAAATGCCTGCGAAATTGCGTTAAAAAAAATTGTTGATACTGCAATTTCTAAAAATGTTAGTTTTGTATTAATAGCAGGTGATAGTTTTGATAGTGATGAACATGATTTGCATACAAAATTAGTATTCAAAAAAAGTTTAGAAAAGCTTGCTGATAATGGTATTGCATCTTATGTGATTTGTGGAAATCACGACCCGATAAAGATGTATATGGATTATCCTTCTTATTTTAAATTTGATGATAAATATAAAGATTTAATCCACATAACAGGCGTGACAACAAAAACGAATTCAGAAACTTTTGATTTTAAAAACTTGGTCAAAATACATTCTGTTAGCTTTCAATCAAATACGATGGAAAATCCTTGTGGTTTATTGAATGAAAGTGTTACAAACTATTTTAATATCGGTTTAATCCACTGTGATATTAATAAAACCGATACTAAATATGCTCCTTGCTCTGTTCAGGATTTGAAAGCGCTAGGTTATGATTATTATGCGTTAGGTCATATTCATTTGACTTCTCAAGTTGATGACAATATCGTTTATAGTGGTACTATTCAAGGTCGTACAAGAAAAGAAACTGATGAACACGGTTGTTATTATATAAAAGTAAAAGATGATGTTATTGTTGAAAAAGAGTTTATCAAAACAGACTGTGCAAGATTTGTTGACCTTGATGTTAAACCAACTGAATGTGAAAATAAAGCTGAAGTTTTTGACGAAATTAATAGTCTTATTAATACATTACAACAAGAAGTTGAATTATACTTGATTCAGGTAAATTTATTAGGTGTAACTCCTGCATCAATAGAATTGAAATCTACAGACAATCTTCTTGAGGAATATATATCTGAATGTTCAGAAAAAAATAATCTCGTAGTATATGAGATAAACGATTTTACAACTCCTGATGTTGATGAAAAAGATTTGCTTGATGATGACGGTGTGATAGGAATCTTAGCTAAAAATATAGACAAAGATTTTAATGAAAATATTGATACAATTTATGAAGAACTAAAAGAAAAGTATAAGAAAATATACAAATCTTTCGGGGTAGATAAAGCATCAGAAGAAGAACTCTTTGAGTCTTTAATAACTGACAAAAATATTATTATGGCTCAAATAAAATCAGAACTAAAAACATTGTGCACTGAAATATACAAAAATTAGGATAAACATGGCAAAATTTGAGATAAAAGAAGTTCAAATAGACAAGTTTAACGACACCTACAAACAATTGACAAAGTTTGAGGACGGCTTAAATATCGTTACAGGCGATAACGAAGCAGGCAAATCTACATTGATGCAATTTATTACAAATATATTTATTCGTAAATCTAATGCTGATGGGTATTTAAAATGTCTTTGTGATAATGAAGAATTTGTTCTTGATGCAAAAAAATCAAAGCAAAAAAACAATGTTCCTTGTTTAGAAAAAATAACTTCTAAAAATTTTGAACACGGATTTTTTATTGATTTGGAAGATTTGATGCAAATAAAAAAGGATAGTGCTGAACTTTTAGATACTATTAAAGATTCTTCTGGTGCTGAAATAAACTTAAAAGAAGATGAGTTTTCAAAACTTATAAAAAACAGTTTCACATCTAGACATACTGCAACAACTACTTTAAAAAAAGAATTTGTTAAACTAGGTGAATTAAATAATAAAATAAAAGAACTTCAAAACAATGAGGCAGAATACAATTCAAAACTTGAAGAAATAAAAGAACTAAAAAAAGAGATAGATGAACTTGAAAAAAATATCAATTATATCAATTTATCCTTAAAAACAAAAGAATTTCAAGCTAATCTAGATGAACTTAAAATAAACAAATCTTTGCTTGAAAATAAAGAAGTTTTTCAAAATATTAAAGAAAGATTTTATCAATTAAAAACAGAATATAATACAGTTCTTTCTAATAAAGCTCTTATTGATACAGGTGTCGAACGCTATCAAATTGAACAAAAAATTTTGAATGAAATTGAATATTTTGATGAAGATAATATTGATAAATTTGATGTGACGCAAGGTTCTAAAGCGACAGAGCTTCAAACAGAACTTTTAAAACTCTCAACAGAGTTATCGTCAATTGAAGAAAAAATTTTAGAAAAACAAGCTCAGATAAAGAACTTGGAAAGTGAGTTAGAAGAAAATCAAACTTATCTGAAATCGTTTAATATAGAAGATATTAAAAATTATACAGAAGATAAAAACTACCTAAAAAAATATCTTGAAAAATATAATCAAGCACTTGAAAAACAAACGATGTCACTAAATAATACAACTAAGCAATCACCTACTATCAATTTGTTTTATTCAATACTATTTGTAGGATTGTTTATTTTTGCATTTGGAGCAGGAAATATAAAATATGTGCTATTTGCCATATCTATAATAGGTTTAGGACTTTGTATAAAAGAGTTTATAACTAATAAAACTCAAACAACTAACAACCCTGATATAGAACATTTTAGATTAATGATTCAAGAAATTCTAAAAAAATATACAGATACAGCTGTTGATACCTCTGTAGCTACATCTGTAATAATTGATAAGATGGAGAAATCTATCTCTGAATATGAAAAATTAACTAATTTAATAAATAAAATTCAAAAAGAATTGAATCTTGAAAATGACAACCTTTCTGATTTATTAAATAAAAGAACAGAACTTCAATCTTTATTAGAAAATTTAAAAGCTAAAGAGAAGGAGTTTCTAAAAGAAAATAATTTACGTGACATTAAAAATTATAACGAAGTTTCTAATATAATAAGAACTTTGCGTGAAATAAAACAAAAAATTTCAGAAAAGGAATATTATTCAAATAAATTTAATGAAAAACTTGATAAGTTTGTAATTGACTTTAATCAGTTTATAAAAGATAATGAACTTTTAACAATTTTGCCTGTTTATAAAGAAGATTTTGAAAACATTGAGTCTACAATTAAAAATATTAGTTTAAATCTTGATGAAACTCTAAAAAACAATGCTCTTTATGAAGAAAATACAACTAAAGTTGCTCTCCTTCAGGCTGAGTCTAAAAGCTTTGAGTTTGAAAAAAATTCAGAGATTGTAGTTTCAGAAGAAATGAAAGAAGAATTGTCTGAAAAACTAAAAGAAAAACTAAAAGAATTGGCAATTTTTTCAAATAGGTTAAATGAATTGAAAGAGGTTGAGAGCCTTGTTGATAAAAAAAATCAAAAAAATGCAGAACTCACAAGACTTAAAAAATTATTGAATAATCTATTTATAAAAGAAGTTTTAGTGGAATTGATTAAAAACGCAAAAGAAGAATTTAACAAGGTTCAACCAAATTTGATTAGTGCAAAAAATTATTTATCAGAAATAACTGACGCAAAGTATTCTGAAATAAACTTTGATAGAACTACTATCTCTGGAGATGAAATCGGCGAAAAAGATTGGAATAATCTTAGTCGTGGAACAAAAGAACAGTTATATCTAGCCCTTCGTTTAGGCTATGCACAAAATTATTCTCTTGATAACAATGGTGATGAAAATGGACGTCCTAATTTACCACTTATCATTGATGATGCGTTTGTAAACTTTGACAAAAAAAGAACTATCTTAGCTCTCAAATGTTTGAGCTCGTTTGCAAAAACAAACCAAGTTATATATTTTACTTGCCATAAGCAGATAATAGAACTACTAAAACAAAACAATATTAAATGTAACCACATAGAATTATAATAAATTTTTGTCTTTTTATAAAATGTAGTTATAATATTAAGAAATGGGGAAAATAAAGAACAGAGTTTAGAAAAGGTAAAAAGATATGAAAAAAATTATTATATTATTGACAATATTTTCATTAGCAATATCGCCAACTCTTGCGTTTGGAAGAATAGAAGGTGTCCCTCCTAGTGTAAAATTACCAAAAAAATTCACACAAGAATATATAGACTATATTACAGATGAATATAAAACTGTAACAAATAATCAGTTGATAATGGTAGCTCTTGATATGTTAAAAGGTACTGATGGTGATTTTTCTAGAAAGGCTATACTTGGTTACAATCTTACAGGCTATCCAATAAAAATAGAATTTAAAAATCTAGCAACGGTTAATAAATCATACGAGAATTTTGATGCGATTGGGTGGAAAAAAAGAAAAAAATTATATATTTATATCAATCCAAAACATCAAAACGCACCACCAGCAGCACTTGCAGCGTTACTATCACACGAAGCATTGCATCAAGATGAATACAACTCTCTAAGTGAAGAAACTTATGCTTGGACTATGGAAGCTGTTGTATGGATTGATTTATTAGCAATTTATCCTGACTCAAATGTTGAAACGCACCCTCTTGTTAAAAGAGAAAATACGTTAAAGAAACTCTTTGAAAAAGGTCATAATTCTCCACAATATATTAAAAAATCAGTATACCAAAACAAAGGTTATCAAGGATTACCAATCACTTCTCCTGGGTTTAATGAAATTTAGTCGGTTACTAATATTTTAGATATCTTTAATCCAGTATCTGTAACTTTTGCTATGCCAACAAGTATATCTGATTGGGTTAACATAACAATTCCATCTGTTACCCCAATCCTATTATAAATAGGCATGCCGTGTATAGCTCGTTTATATTCAATTTCGTTTAATTCTTGTTTTGGTAGTGGTAAATATTCAAGAGGGTTTATTAAATGTTTTTTTACAATATCTAATGTTGTAAAATCTTCTAATTTAGTGGTCTGATTTACTAAAAATCGACCAGCTTGAACTCTTACTAGCTTTGACAAATAGCAACCGTTATTTAATGCTTTACCCAAATCATTTGCAATACTTCTAATATATGTTCCTTTGGAACATTTAATATATATTTCTGCAACTTGTTTTTTATAATCAAAACTTTTTAATTCAATCTTTTCAATGACAACTTTTCTTGGTCTAATTTCAACAGTTTCCCCTTCTCTAGCATATTCGTATAGCTTTTTACCATTTACTTTAATTGCTGAATAAATAGGTGGTAATTGTTCAATCTCTCCCTCAAATGATTTTAGAGCTAATTTAATGTCATCTTCTAAAACCTTGTCAGCAAAAGTTTCTATAGTAGCTCCATCTATATCAAAACTATCAGTTGATTTCCCAAAACAAAAAGTTCCAACATAGGCTTTGTCGTCTTCTAAATACTCAATAAGTCGTGTAGCTTTACCAATACATATAGGTAAAACCCCTTCTGCAAAAGGGTCAAGAGTACCTGTGTGACCAATCTGTTTTATCTTTGTAACTCGGCGCAAAAAAGCGACAACATCATGTGATGTTTTTCCTTCAGGTTTATAAACATTTAAGAACCCAATCATTACTTGATTTCGCCTCTAGAAATCTTATTAATAAGCTCTGTTACACGTGAACCTTGTTCTAAACAATCCGAGAATACAAATCTTAATTCTGGAGTAAGTCTTAATCTAATTCGTTTTCCTACTTCGTATCTGATTTTTGGCGTACTTTTTTCGATGATTTCTTTATCTTTTTCTATATCATCAGGATTACCTAATACGCTATAAATAACTTTTGCATAAGAATTGTCATGAGAAACTTCTACATTTACGATGGATACAACCCCACTTAATCCTCTGACTTCCTTTCTCAAGATGTCAGATATTTCTCTCATAAGTTCTTTTCTTACACGTTCGTTTCTTAGTGTCATCTGTTTTATCCTATTCTAATTCAGTACGTTCAATTTCTTCTGTAGTAGAGAATTCAATAATATCACCCTCAGCAATATCGTTGAACTTAACGAATGATATACCACATTCATAACCTTGAGCAACTTCTTTAACGTCATCTTTAAATCTCTTAAGCTGGTCAATAGCACCTGTGAAGATAACCTTGCCATCACGTTTAAGAGTAGCTTTATTTGAACGGTTAATCTTACCTTCAGTAACATAACAACCAGCAATTTTGGTTGTCTTACCAATAGTGAAGATTTGTCTGATTTCTGCTTTACCTACAACAACTTCTTTTGTTTCTGGTGAAAGTAGTGAAATCATTGTTTTTTCTATATCTTCTAAGATTTGATAAATGATATCGTATTTCTTGATAACAACTTGTTCTTTTTCTGCTGCAATAAGAGCATTGTTATCTTCTTTTACACCAAATCCAAGTATAAGTGCTCCTGATGCTGATGCCAACATAACATCGGCTTCTGAAATATCACCAACACCAACGTGGATAATTTTTGTCATAATTTCTTTTGATTCAAATTGTGCAATGGCTTGTGAAACAGCTTCAGCAGAACCATAAGTATCAGCTTTGATAATCAAATTCAATTGAGGAATATCATCATCACTAGCTCCTGATTCACGTCTGATATGTGCAGGTAACATCGCATCTAATCTCTTGTCACGTTCTTTTTCTTGACGATCTGCAACAATAGCCTTCATTTCTTTTTCGTTCTTAACAACTTCAAAATATTCACCAGGTGATGGAACTTCTGAAAGACCAAGTACCTCTACTGGTGTTGAAGGTTCAGCTGCTTTTAATCTTTCGCCTGAGTCTGAAAGTAACGCTCTTACACGTCCACAAGCAGTTCCTACTACTATACAATTACCTGCTCTTAATGTACCGTTTTGTACAAGTAATGTAGCCACAGGACCTTTACCTTTGTCAAGGTTAGCCTCAATTACAACCCCTGACGCTTCTGCCTTAGGATTAGCCTTAAGTTCTTTGATATCTGCTAACAACCAGATATATTCTAATAATTCATCTATACCAGTTCCTTGAAGTGCTGAAACTTTAACTGTAATTGTGTCACCACCCCATTCTTCTGGAATAAGATTGTGTTCTGTTAATTGTGTAAGTACTCTATCAGGGTCTGCCCCAGGTTTATCAATCTTGTTTACAGCAACAATGATAGGCACTTCTGCTGCTCTTGCGTGGTTAATCGCTTCAATAGTTTGTGGCATTATACCGTCATCTGCTGCAACTACCAAAATAGCAATATCTGTTGCTTTTGCACCTCTAGCACGCATTTCTGTAAATGCTTCGTGACCAGGAGTATCAACGAATACAATTTTCTTTTCTTTCTTGTTGTCAAGATAAACTGTGTATGCACCTATAGACTGTGTTATACCACCAACTTCTGTTGATACAATTTTGTGCTTTGATGCTCGAATACTGTCTAATAATGTAGTTTTACCGTGGTCAACGTGACCCATGATACTAACAACTGGAGCACGTTTCTTTAATAATTTTTTATCTACATCTGTTAATTGTTTCTTGATTTCTTCTTTCTTTTCTTCTTCTGCAATAAATGCGTCTAAGTCTTCATCAAGAACCTCAAGTTCATAATTTGCACAGACTTTTTTGATAACATCTACATCAATAAGTTGGTTTACTGTTGCCATAATACCTTGAAACATCAAAAATTTAACGATGTCTGCAGGTGTTTTTTGAATTTTTTCAGCTAATTCGCTGATTGTCATAGCTCTATCTACTACTATAGATTTAACTTCTTCTACAACTTCTTCTTTGGCAACTTTCTTTTTGTGGTGTTGTGCAGCTGCTTTTTCTAAAGAAATCATTTCTTGTTCTTCTTTTTTAGAATTGTAATCTTTTGTTTTCTTCTTGTCATTAGCTGTAGATTTTTTCTTTGAAAAACCTTTATTTTCATATATATCTTGAGGAATTATATGACGTTCAATAGGCTTTTTAGGTTTATTGTCTTTTGAGAATTTTTCGTTGTCACCAGATTTTTTATCATCAGATCTTTTGTTAAATCCGTCTTTTGACTTAAAAGGTCTTTGTTGAACTTTGTTGCCTTGTTGAACGATTTCTACACGTTTTATAGGAGCTCGTTTTACAATCTCTAATTTGCTTTTTGGCTCTTTCTTAACGATTTCAACAGTCTTTCTAGTTGTTTCAGGTTTTTCAGAGTGTTCTACCTTCTCAACATTTTCTGTTTTTTCGACTTTTTCAACTTTTTCAACTCTATGAACTCGTTCAATTCTTTCAACTTTTTCAACTTTATTTGTTTGTGGTTTTTCAGTTGTTGAAGTAGTTTCTTGAACAGAGTTTTCTTTTTTCTTCTTTTTAACAATAAATGCTTTTGGTTTTTTGCTAGGCAATTTAGATCCACCTGCGATAAAATCTTTCAATTTTTGCACTTGTAATGGAGTTACAACATTAGAATGCGACTTGATAGGTATAGATAGTTGTCCAAACTTTTCTATAACTTCTTTGCTCGTTAACCCTAGTTCTTTTGCTAATTCACTTACTCTAATATTTCCGTCCATCTAATAGTCCTTTCAAATCCTCTGAGGATTTTAGAGCTTTGTTCAATCTGTTTTTCTTGAATGCCTGCTCTATACAATTTTTATTATAACAAAGATATGCTGATCTACCAAATATTTTTGAATTTTCGTTTATTTTAACTTGGCCTGTAAGAAAATTTTTAGTAATTTTGATAAGTTCTTTACTATCTTTGAGTTGTCCACAACCAATGCATTTTCGTTTAACCAAAGCTACCTCTATTCTACTGTTTCTGCAAGTTTTTCGAGTTTAAGTTTTTGGTCATATTCAATAAGAAGGTTTATTAGTTCATCTAAATCCCCGTCAATAACAGTCCATACATTAAGGTTTTGACCTAGTCTGTGGTCAGTCAATCTGCCTTGAGGGAAGTTGTATGTTCTAATACGTTCACTTCTATCACCTGTACCAACTTGAGAACGTCTTAAGTCGGTAATTTCTTTCATTTGTTTTTGTACTTCCATATCATAAAGTTTTGCTTTTAAGATTTGCAAAGCACGTTCTTTGTTTTGAAGCTGAGAGCGTTCTTCTGTACAGAATATCATAATTCCTGTTGGTTTGTGGAATACACGAGCTGCAGTTTCAACTTTGTTTACGTTTTGTCCACCTGCACCACCTGAACGAGCTGTAGATATTTCTACATCATTCATATTTAACTCAACATCAACATCATCAACTTCTGGCATTACAGCAACTGTAGCTGTTGAAGTGTGAACCCTTCCTTGTGATTCTGTTACAGGAACTCTTTGTACTCTGTGTACGCCTGATTCATATTTTAATCTTGAATAAATGGCATCACCTTTCATTGAGATAATAACTTCTGATACACCACCTGCTTCACAGTCGGTTTTACTAAGAATTTGAGTTTGCCAACCCATCTTGTCAGCATATCTAAGGTACATTCTCATCAAGTCGCCTGCAAAGATGTTTGCTTCGTCACCACCTGCACTACCACGTATTTCTAACATAATATCCTTGTCGTCCATTGGGTCACGTGGAAGAAGAAGTACTTTCATCTTTTCTTCATATTCTGCTATCTTTGCTTCGTTTTCTTCCATTTCTGCTTTCATAAACGATTTCATTTCTTCATCAGATTCTTCGTGTATGATTTCTTTCGCATCATTTACGGCTTCTGTTGCTTTTTGCCAAGCATAATATAATTCTACTGTTTCTTCCATTGATTTTCTTTGTTTTGATAAATCTCGGAATTTGTTATAATCTTGAATAACTTCTGGATCAGAAAGTGTCACGCCAAGTTCGTTGTAGCGTTGTTCTATCTGTTTTATTTTATCTAGCATATCTTTCATTGTTACTGTCCTCTTTAATTGTATTATATCAAAAACATGCAAAATGATTAATACCCTTTAAAAAGCTGATTTTTGTTAGGAATTAGACACTAAAATAGCAATTAGTGGTATACTTGTATAAAATACAATTTTATTGTACAACATAGTGATAATAAGTATAAAAAAGGATTTGCTAAATGTTTGAATTATATAATCGTATAAAAGAACGTCTACAGGGATACAAAGTTACTGATATTCTATTGTTTATTTGCTTTTCTCTTATAATGACTATAATTATTTCATCACAAAATTTCTTCTTTCAAAGAATTATTGAAAATGGAATAAGTAAAAAAGATATTATCGCTCAAAAAAATATTACTGTAATTGATACAAAACGTACTGAACAACATCGACAAGATGTCGTACAAAATATTGAACCTATTTTAATTCCTGCAGAAGACGAGTTTATTAAAGTAAATCTTGATACTTTACAAAATTCAATCCAACAAATAAGAAACAAAAATGTAAATGATTTAACTAAAAAAGATGAGTTATCATTGTTATTTGATATTCAAAGTCAATCAAGAAAAGCATATCTTGCGAACTATCTTTTACTTGCTTCTGAACAGGATTTACAAAAAATGTTTGATAAGGCAAAGCTTACCTTAGTTAAAGTTTTGAATATTGGTATAACAGAAAGCAGTTATGAAAATGAAAAACTAGATAAGCTTATCCAAAGAAATATACCTGCAAACACCCCAAGAAACCAAGTAACAGTTATTACAGCATTACTTAAAGAAATCATCACACCAAACCTTGTTGTAGATGATTTGGCAACTGAAATTGCAAAGAAAAATGCTCAAAACTCTGTTAAGCCTTATGAAGTAGTATTCAAAAAAGGTGACAAGATTCTTTTTGAAGGTGAACCTGTTACTAAACTTAAAAAAGATGCTTTAAGGGAAGCTGGATATAACGTATTTGAACTTAATTTCGCTGGAATTATGGGAATTTTCTTATTAGTTTTGTTTTCAACATATATCTTTTTACAATATGAAAAGAGTTTTGATAGAAAACTATTAGATTCTCATCACTTGGTTATAACTGGATTTTTAGCTATTTTACTTGCTTTAATGTCGGTTACTATGCCAACAGGTTTTTCACCGTATATTTTGCCATTCCCTGCGTTTATAATTATTTTGGCTATTTTTACAAACGCAAGAATTGCAGGTTTTGCTTCTATGCTTATGCTTGCTCTTTTGACCATTGGATTACATTACGGTATTGAGTTTACATCATCGTTTATTTTTATAAATGTTGTTTCAATGATTGCTATTTCAAGAATTAAGTTCTCAAGACGTTTTGACTTGATTTTGACAGGCTTAAAAATATCTCTAGCAGGTGTAATTATTGTTGCGTGTATTTATTTGCTCGAAAAATTCTTGATTGATGTTGATAACTTAATGATATTGAGAGATTTATGTTTGATTTTCATAAATGGTATTTTGAGTGGAATTATTGCACTTGGAACTTTACCAATATTAGAAAGTTCGTTTGGTATAATAACTCCTTACGGATTGGCAGAATTAGCAGACCATAATCAACCTCTTTTAAAGCGTTTACAGTTTGAAGCTCCTGGTACTTATCATCATAGTTTGATGGTATCAAATTTGGCTGAAGCTGCTGCTGAAGCTATTGGCGCAAACCCTATTTTAGCAAGAGTAGGTTCTTTTTATCACGATATTGGGAAATTAAAAAGACCATTATTCTTTGTTGAAAACCAATCTTATTTTGGAATTGAAAACCCTCATACAAAACTTAATCCAAGATTAAGTAAAATGGTTATTACAGCTCACCCAAAAGACGGGGTTGAACTTGCAAAAGAATATCATTTACCAACAATTATTCATGCATTTATTTTGCAACACCACGGTGAAGGTTTGGCTAGTTATTTCTACAATCAAGCTATTGCAGAAGAGGGTATAGAAAACGTAAAAGAGGATCAATTCAGATATACAGGTCCTAAACCTAATATGAAAGAAACTGGAATTCTGATGATTGCTGATGCTGTTGAATCGGCTGTTAGGTCGCTTAAAACACCTTCTAATGAAGAAATTGAAGCAATTATTGATAAAATTATAAAAGAGCGTTTGAATGATGGTCAATTCTCAGATTGTCCACTTACATTAAAGGATTTAAAAGTTATTGCAACTACCTTTAATAGAATATTGAGAGGTATGCAACATAATAGAATTAAATATCATCAAGCTATTGTTAATCAATTAGATGGTACAAAAATAGTAAATAGTCCTATGGATAGTGATTTTGAGGCTAAAGTAAAACAGCTAGAACAAAATAAAAATAACGAAAATGGTAAAAATGAATAAAACAATAAATGTATTTACAGAAAATATTTATCCTAAATGGGAACTTGATGAGGCAGAAGTAATTAAGGTTACAAGAAAAATTGTTGAGTTTTATCTTGGAGCTGGTGATGAAACACAAAGTGCTAATGATGAAGAATTAAACAATAAAAATAATCAATCTACTGATGATATTGCCTCTTTGCTTGAAATATCTTGTCTTGGTAGTGTTGATTTTGACACTGTTACTTTTGATATTTTATTTTGTGACGGAGAAAAAACTCATCAGATTAATAGAGATTATCGTGATAAGGATTATGTTGCAGATATTATTACTTTTGCTATATTCGCTGATGATGACAGTAAGTTTGTATTAGATGGTGACGTTAATCTTGGTGAAATTATTATAGCACTTGATAAAATTGAACAAGAGGCTGAAAAAACAGGTGTTGATAAATATTATCAACTATATTTCTTAATTGCACACGGAATTTTACATTTGTTAGGGTTTGACCATCAGACAGAAGAAGATTATAATTTTGTTGTAAGTGTTCAAAAGAAGGCTTTGAAATATGCAGGTATATTTGAACACCCAATATCTATTAAAACTGAAGAAAATAATCCCGAAGGAGATAATAATGACTAAATTCAAGCAACAAGGTTTTGGAAGTACTTTCCGAAACGCAAGAAAAGGATTTAGATTAGTAATAAAAAGTGAGAAGAATATTAGAGTGCATCTTATTGTTGCATCAATTGTTATGACGGCAGGTGTATTATTGAAATTTGATGCAATCAGATTTTGTATATTATTATTAGCAATATCCTCTGTTATTAGTGCAGAAATGTTAAATTCAGCGATTGAATTTACTCTAGATTCTATATACCATAATAAATATAACAGAATGGTTGGTATGGCAAAAGATATATCAGCTGGTGCTGTTATGTTATGCACAATGATTAGTGTTTCTATAGGTATTATCTTATTCGGAAAATCTTTACTAGAATTGGCTCTTGAATATTTTGTGCATTAAATTTATTAATCTGTTGTTTTTTTTTAATTTGAGTGACAGTTATCTCATCTTGCCTTTAGGGTCTAAAATATCTCGTACTGTATCGCCAATCAAGTTAAAGCAAAGTACTGCAATAAAAATCAACACTCCAGGAGTTAAAAGCCAAGGTCTATATAAAATATTGATATATTCTTGAGCTTCTTTCAGCATATTACCCCAGCTTGCATCTGGTTGTTGTATACCTAATCCCAAAAAGCTTAAGCCTGATTCTGATAATATATATGATGGTACACTTAAGGTCATTGCAATAATTACATAGCTAGTCGTCTGTGGCAATATATGTTTTAAAATTATTCTCATTTTTGATGCACCAATGGTTCTTGCAGATTGAACAAATTCTTCGTTTTTGATAGAAAGTACCATTCCTCGAACTACTCTCGCAAATCCTGCCCAACCAATTAATGCAAGTATTATCACAATAAGTGTGAACCGTTGTATGCTTGTCATGTTTGCTGGCAAAATAGATGCAAGTATAATAAGTAAATAAAAACTAGGTATTGCCATAACAGCTTCTGCAAATCTCATCATTAATACGTCAATTTTTCCACCAAAATAACCTGATATCCCACCATAAATTAAGCCTATTGGAAATAGTATAAATAAAGCTAAGAAACCTATAGTTAGTGATATTCTTCCACCAAACAAAAGTCTAGAAAATACATCTCGACCGTTTATATCCGTTCCTAACAAGAATAATCTTCCATCTTTATCTGTCCCAAATAAATGGATTGAGCAAGGTATTATTCCACAAATCTTGTATTCTTCGCCTTTTGTAAGTATTTTTACATAATGTTTTTTTGAAGTGTCTAATGTATAAATATTTTGATAAAGTTTAGGTTCAAAAGTCCTTTTGAAATTATAAAAATAAGGTTTTGAAAATCTACCATTTTCATCTATCAAATAAATTGTAGAAGGTGGAGCATAAGATAAACTTCTATCTGAAAAATTGTTAGAATAAGGTGCAATAAAATTAGCAAATAATATGCACGTATACATAAATATTAGAATAATAAGTGCAACTGATGCGAATTTGTCTTTGAAAATTTGTTTAATAATATCTTTGAACATCGCTTACCCCCTAACTCTTGGGTCTGTGATAATCAAAAGAATATCAGCTAACAAATTGCCCAGTACTAACATAATAGAACCTATCATCAAAGATGCCATAACAAGATTAATATCAGATTTTAAAACTGCTTCAAGTATCAATCTACCTAACCCTGGATATTGGAAAACATACTCAGTCAAAGCTGCTCCACTTAATAACCCTGCAAATTCAAATCCTAAAAGTGTAATCATAGGATTCATAGCATTTCTTAATGCATGTTTGAAAATTACCTTAAATTCAGAAATTCCTTTTGCTCTTGCAAATTTGATATAATCGCTATCTAAAACTTCAAGCATATTAGCTCTCATCTGGCGTTGCAATCCTGCTAACGATATAGTAAATAAGACAGTTACAGGTAACACCAAATGTTTAGATATATCTAGAACTTTACCAAAGAAGTTCATTTCGTTATAATCATAACTCGTTAAGCCTCCAACAGGAAACCAACCAGTTTTAACAGCAAAAATAAGCAATAAAATCGCAAAGAAGAAGGACGGTATCGCCATTCCTATACTAGAGAATATAGTAAGTATCCTATCATATTTACTCTTATTAAAAACTGCGCCAAGCACCCCTAATGGTATACCTACAATCCATGTCATAAATATAACAATACTTGTTAAAAGTAATGTGTTAGGGATTCTTTCAGCAAGCTTCACAGAAACTTTTTCTCCACTAGATGTTATGCCTAAATCTCCTCTAACAAATGAACTTGCCCATAGTCCATATTGAACAATAATAGGTTTATCAAGTCCAAGTCTAGCTCTTTCCTTTGCTAATGTTTCTTGTGAAATTGATGGGTTTAATCTCAATTCTGCAAGTGGGTCTACAGGTGATAACCTTATAATGAAAAAACTGATTATTGAAACAATAAACAATAAAGGAATTGTTTGAAGTATTCGTTTTAATATAAATTTGTAAAACTTCATTATTTTTCAGCTCCTTTATTGTTATCAATATAAATTTCTACAATATTATGTGTCAATCCTGACAATGATGATGGATATATATTTTTAAACTTATTCCTTATAGCGTATATTCTAATTGGAGAATATAAGTATATGATTGGTTTTTGATTGTAAATAATCTCCTGATACTTGTCATAGTATTTTTTTCTTGATTTGAAATCAAGCACCAACGCTCCTTTATCAAAGATTTCATCAATTTGTTTTTCCCAATCCGACCTATCAGTTACAGGTTTATTGACAGGACGTTGGTTAAACAAATGAAGTGGTCCACCTGAATACCAAACATTTTTGCCATTATGAGGTTCAACAGGAGTTCCTGTTAAACCAAGTATAACCATATCCCAATCGTATGAGTTTGTAATCTTGTTTACAAGTGAATTAAATTCTATTGGTTTAAAGTTAACCTGCATTCCTAGTTCTGCAAGGTCTTGTTTAAGCATTACTCCAAGTGCTTCTCTTTCTGTATTACCTGCGTTTGTGTATAAATCAAATTCTACAAGATGACCTGTTTTGTCATATAATTTGCCGTTGCGTTCATAAAATCCGCTTCTTTGCAAATAATATTTTGCGAGTTTAAGATTTTTGTCGTGTCCTTTTAAGTTCTTATTTATAAACACAGAGTTCTGTGTTTCAGCTGTAAACAAAGGTGTTGCCATACCGTTAGCAATATTTTGTACCATACTTTTCCTATCAATAGCATAATCAATCGCACGTCTAAAATTAATATCCCCAAACCATTTTTGTTTAACAGGGTTTACATAATACTTTTTTACTCCTTTTTCAATATAACTTCTGTTATTAAGGTTAATCGTTACAAACATAGTGCCTGTATCAGCACCAAGATTATAAATAATATAATCAGAGTTATTTTCACGAGCTTTATATCGTGCGACATTTCCACCTTTTAACGATATTTCATCAAGTTCTCCTGCTTCAAATTTCAAAATTTCGTTATTCAAATCACCAACAATCAAATAAACAATCTTATCCAAATAAGGAAGTTTTTCACCGTTTTTGTTTATCTCGTAATAGTTAGGGTTCTTTTCAAAAATTACTCTTTGAGCTGGCACATATTCTTTTAGTCTAAAAGCGCCACTAGACACAATCGTTGAAGGGTCAGTATTTGAAGACAAAAATCTATCAAAATTTTCTTTCCAATGTTTATCTTTTGTAAAATAATGTTTTGGAGCGATTGGAGTAGACAACATTCTCAAAAACGGTGCAAACTGTTTCTTTACAGTAAACATAACAGTATAGTTATCAATCTTTGTTAATTTAGGAAGTTCACCGTCAATAATCATACTATCACGAGTAGATGTATTACCAAGTCCAGCAAAGATAATATCGTTCCACGTAAACATCACATCATCTGCTGTAATAGGTTTTCCATCAGACCATTTTAAGCCTTTTCTAAGTTCAATAATATAATTATTACCTTTTATCTTCACCGATTTAGCCAACTTAGGTATAACGTCACCATTCATAGGATTAGACGTAAACAACCCGTCATACATCATCTCTGCCATACTAGATGAAGTTGCATCTGTTGAAGTGAATGGATTAAATGTTTTTGGACCTTCTCCAATTGTTGAAGTAACAAATTTCCCGCCAAATTTACCCACAGGAGTCTGCGATTGAAGATAATCAACCCCATTTATTGTAACTGTCTTTGGAAGTGGATACTTTCCATTAATCTTTTGTGCTAATGGATTTTCTCTAATATTAGTGGTGTCTATTGTATATTCAGAGTTTAGAGTATCTTTTTTTATGCAAAGCATACAACTAAATATAATTAAACAAACAATTAAAACTAATACCCACACTTTTTTCATAAATATAGAATAGCACAAACTATAAAATATTTATAATAAACAATAGGATATATTTACTGTTTAGCTAATTCTCCCATTAACTCTTTTAAATAGTTTAAATTATATCTTTCGCAACAATAATCTATTTTTTCAAGCATTTTTCTTTCATTACCTTCAAGTTTGTTTTGTGCTGATAATATATTTACGTATAAAATGCCTGTTAGAACAGAGATGAAACACTCGTCACAATGCATGTTTAGGATTGTTGAAATATTGTTTTCAACTAATTTTAATGCAATTTCATATTCTTTCATATTGAACTTTAAGTTAGCTAGGAAGAATACTGCAAGTACAGAAATAAATCTCATTCCTGATTTTTGGGAAATCGTTAATACATCTGAGAATATTAATTTTGACTTTTCAAAAGAACCCAATCTTTGATAACTGTATCCAATCAATAAGTCACATACTAAATTAACAAAGTTTTCTTTGTGTTTTTTTGCATAAGTTTTAATCTTGTAAATAGCTTGAACAAATTCATTGTAATCTTTTTCAAAATATTTGTGTGAATTTAAGAACCCTAATAAAATATCTGAGGTTACATCATAGAAAATATCTTCATTTTCAATAGAGAATTCTTCATTGTGTAACAGTTTTTCTAGTGCCAATATTAAAGGTTTCCATTGAATTTTTTCATCTAATAAGGTTTCAATACGTGTTATAAATGGTTCAATATCGTCCATATTCAATAATATTCTTGAGATTGCACCATAAATAATTACTGACATAAGATATGATGAAAAAATACTTTTTGTTTTGTTATTAGAATGAATTTTAATCAAAAAGTCAGGGTTACTATTTACTGTATCAATAATATTATCTAAAGCATTGATACAGCCTTTTAAGTTTCCTGTATAAAATAATAATTTGACATTTGTGCAAGAATATACAAATTGTTGTAAAAGATTGCTATTTGTACGTTTTGTCAATGCAGGGTTTGAAAGTCTTACCAATATTCTATGCAAACTTTGTTGGGCGATATTGTAGTTTTCACCAAGCATCGCAGATTTTAACATAAGTTTTGAAATCTTTAAAACTTTTATTTCGTCACCTTTTTCGATACAATCTTCTAATATATTTTTTGCTATTGTATAAATTTTGTCAGATGGATACTGGTCGATATATTGGGATAGTATATTATAAATATCTTCTCGTGCCTCTAATAAATCACCAGATATTTCATCATCAGATATTGAATAAAGGTGTTTTAAAAATCTCTTACAGTTTCTAAGATATGCATTAAAATCACCTTTGTTGATTGAATATTCGCATAAATCATATATAGTGAAAATATCATCAACCAACATTTCATATTTTTTAACGATGTTATATGATTCTTTTGGTAAGTATTCTTTTATATTATTTTCAAGCATAGCTTTTATATCATCTTGTAAGAAGGTTGTTATACAAGCTTTAATCAATTTGAAGTTTGATATATTAACAATATTGTTTGATACATATATAAATCCTTGTTTTGAAAGTGTTTTAATAGCATCATCAAGGTTTTCAATTCTTAAATGTTTGAGAAGCTGAATATCAATGTTTGCACCTAAATATATTGCGTATGCGAGAATATAACATTCATTTTGGTTTAATAGTTCAAACTTTTTTATTATTAATTGTTCAAGTGTTGCTGGAACAATGTTAGTTTTACCTGTGTTAAGAACCAATTTGTCATTATTGTTAACAAAAAGGTTAGAGTCAATTAAGTAATTGATTGCTTGGTTAAAATACATATTTCCACCACAGCATTGATATTTGATTTTGTTTAAGTAATAAGAGTTTTCTACTTCTGAAAGGTCATAAGGTAATGCTGATAACATTTTATTAAAAGACGATTTAACGATAGTTATTTCTTTGTATTCGTCCTTGTACATAAGCTCAGGAATTTCTTTGTGCAAGAAATATGAGTAAGGCACTGTTACTAGTAATGTCAAATCGTATTCAGAAAATTTATGAAAAACTTTTTCAAATATCATCAATGAAGTTTCATCAATTAAATCAAAGTTTTCAATATATATAAGTGTGTTTTTTTGTAGTTTTAGAAAGTTTTTAAACAGTGAAATATACTTTTTTTGTAATGTTTTTGGCTTTTGATTACATTTTTTATGGGTAAGCAGATTGTATAGCAAGTTGTCCTTGTCAATTTTTAAAAGTTCTGTTTTTTGAGAGTCTGATAAATCTCCAAGTTTGATGTCATAGCCTAAGTAATTGGCTATAAGTTGAACAAATAGTGCATAAGGTGAATATTTGAAACCTTTTAAACAAACTGCATGAAGCAATCTTTTATTCATGTTCTTTGCAACGTCATAAATTTCACCTGAATCAATCTGTAATTGTTCTTTGTATTTTAATGCAATTATAGATTTGTGTAACAGAATTTCATCAAGTTTTGATTGAATTTCAACCCCTTCTACCATCATAAATTTGCAATTAGTTTGAAAATCTATTGGTGAATTTTTATTAGTGTTAGTCCCTTCTTTTTCTTGTTCTTTTATAATCTGTTCTCCAGGGATAATTTTAGGACGTGTTAAAATGTTTTGTTTTAAATTCAAGTCTTCTTCATATCGAGGAGTAATGTTTTCACTTAATGGAAATTCGTAAAATTCAATCAGCTCATCTTCAATCTGTGAAGAATATATCATTTCTTGTTTGTATTGACGTGAAATCATATTATTGACGTGCTGGTCAGTAATAATTTGTAACCCTGTCATATATTCATCAATGTTTTCAGTTTCCACAAGTTTTATGTTCAAACCTGTGTTATAAGGTTTTCGTTCAGCTTCAATAGAGCGTTTTAGAATAGTCATTTTGCAAGTTAATTTGAAATTCTTTTTAAGTTTTAGTTTATAACTAACTTCTGCCAATTTATCCATCAATGTTATGGCTGATTTTACTGCTTTATTGATAGAAGAAAATGTGGTTACTTCTTTGTAGCATTTCAAAACAAATAAGTCGTTAACAATAGATGCTCGAATATCGTTCTGTTTTGCATAATCAAAGATATATTTTTTTAAAGTGTTATAAAAATTTGTAAAAGGTTTTTTCTTCAAAATCCCACGAAGTCTATCAATATTAGGGAAAGAAATGACTAAACACCCATATTCTTCTACTTCTGCATCATTTAAGGCAGCACTAACATAGGTGTCAAATCCACAGGATTGACATTCTCCTATAATAGTTTGGTTGAATTTTCCGCAATTATGACATCTATTGACTATAATAAAACCACAATCTTCACAGATAGGTGACCTATTTAATTTATGACAAATAGGACATTCTAACAAAAGAACTCTGTTACAATTCGGGCAAACTCTATCTTTCTCATTGATTTCACAATTACATTTAGGACACTTCATATCGTTATTATATTATCACCAACTAGCATTTGCAAGCTTCTCTATCATTTTCGGGTAGTTTCTATATCAGTACCCTCAAAACTTTGCTTATAGCTTACATTTAATTTTTATCCTTCTTATTTTAATGATGCATTCAACTTTTCAAGTTTGCGTTTTCTAGCTTCATCTTTTTGGAAAATCATTATATATTCGTGTTTAAAGGTGTTAAATCCACCAGCTAATGCTCTATATCTCCAAAGATTTGCATCTTTACCTTTTGCTTTTTCGTTACCTTGCATATCCTTAACGATTGTTGCTTTATGAACAAAACCTAGTCGTTTCATACGTTCTTGGCATTCAAATCCTAAAGAGATTATTTCTCCATTTGCGTATTTATCTCCGATTACAAGTGCTGCAAATCGTTTGTCTTCTAATAAATCATAGCCGTTTTTTGCAACTTTTTCAAACCCATCATAAAATTCTTCTGTTGTAGCACAATTAGATAAGTCTTCTTCTTTGTCAGAAAATTTGATGATATCATCATAAGGTGGGTGTAATATCAATAATTGAGCTTTCTCAACACGCATAATATCTAATCTTGCCTTGATTTTTTCTTTAGCAAGTTCGCTTGAAGAATCTGCACAGATAACATTCACATCTGTAACGAGTTGTTTAGGTGTGAATTTTTCAGATACTAATTCTGCTTGTTCTTCTTTTAATTCAACACCAATACAACGTCTATTCATATTGATAGCTTCAATTCCTGATGTTCCTGAACCAAAGAATAAATCCAATACAACATCATTTTCTTTTGTATATCTATGATAAAACTGTTGAACAATTTGAGGTATAAAATTGCCGTGATACTCGTTAGAGTGACCACCTTCTCTAAGACGATTAGGAAACTCCCACAACGTATCAGTCTTTACATAATCGTAGTCTTTCCAACTTTTTAAGTTGATATCGTTGTATGCAGTAGTTTTTACTTCCTTTGCAACCTTTAAATCAGGTTTTTGTACCTCAAGTACCTTTGCAAGGTTAGAATTTGTTCGTCTTACCATATAAATATTCTCTCCATTCCCAATATATTGATTGTAATAAATTATTGGGTTTTTTGTATCAAACATTTATATGAGTTTTTAGAAGTTTTCTACACTATTTCAATGATATTATGAAATATGTATGTAGTGATTCTTCGCTTGCTGTAAAAAAGTTCACAGCACGCTGAAATGACGAATTAAATTTTTTATGCCATAAACTTGTGAACACGTCTATTTAAGTCAGCTTTTGTAATCTTGCCATCGCCGTTCATATCAAGACCTGCATTGGCTCTATAATACAATTCTCCAGACGATGTCAAAACTTCTCTATTTGCTCTACCAGGTAAGAATACTAGTGAATATAAATCACCTGCTGACATTGGTCCATCACCCATTTTGTAGGTCTTTTTGTTCATCTTAAAGAATTTTGCTACATAATCAAGTTGATCATAAGCACTCATTTTTGATAATTTATCAGTTGAAGTTCCAAGTATTTTTGCTGTTCGTGGCATAAATTGGATAAGACCAGTTGCACCACCATTTGAGTTTCTAGCAGATGCGTTTAATCCACATTCAGAATTCATTACCCCAAGCAATTCGTTAGGGTCGCACTTTAAGTCTTTTGAGATTGCTACAACTTTTGCAAAGAATTTATGGTCGAGTCCGTATTTCTTTGCTTTTGAAGCCCATCGTTGTTCTACTGCATTGACTGCTTCTTTGCTATAGTTGCTTTCATCAAATACATACGTGTCATCACCGTTTCCATAAGATTCTGCTGTTGTTGCAGATTCTGCTTGGATTTGATTAATTGCATATGTTTGAGCGGATTTTAAGTCGCTTATGTTTTGGTTGTATCTTTCAACATCTTTTGTACAAGATGCTTGCTCCATCTCAATTTTTTGGTTAAGTTGTTCTATTTTTGCCTTTATTGAACTACTTTGTGCAGATATCTCTTGTTGATATGATTTTAAATTTTGGCTTACAGTGGAAATTTGTCTAATGTTTGCTGAATATTTTCTTTGTAATGAATTCAAACTTTTTCCAAGTTTATCAACAGTTTTTTGAGCATTATTGTAATCTGATGTGTAATCAGTTTTATCATCTGGGTTATTTTGAGCATACTCAATATTGTCTTGAAGATTTTCAGAATCAGCATTTGCACTGTCTAATTCAGATTGAGTATTTTGAATTTTTGATTGAATATTTGATTGTTCAGAATTTAGTTTGTTTAGTTTTTCATTTTCTTTAGCATATTTTGCTTTTAAATCAGCACTCACATTGTTATCATTTTGAACAAGCTGATTTATTTCGTTATGATAATTCATCATAATTTGGATAGAATTTTCTTGACGTCTTGTTGCAAGTGACTCTATTGAAGAAATCTGATGTTCTAACGATTGTAAATAAGTATTTGCAGAATCACCGTTTGGAGCTTCTTTTGACATAGCTGTTTTATACATTTTTTCTGGAGTGTCAATTTTATTTTCAGAAGCTACTTTTTGTTCGTAATTATTTAATAAAACTTTTAAATCAGAATCGGTCATATTGTCTTTACCGTCTGTTTTATCAAGATTAGAAAATTGACTTATTTCATCAACATCTAATGAATCTTCCTTGCCTTCTTTTGCTTTATTAATATTTATCATATCAAATAAGTCACTGGCCATAGATTCTGTTTTGTCTGCATCAAAAATGGAAACTCCATCTAATTCATTAGAATTTTCTGAATTTTTACACATTTCTGTATAAGCGCTTATGAATTCAGATTTGGTTATTCCAACTTTGAATAAATTTTTTAGAAAATCAATATTAAAACTAGGCATATCCACCTCACAATGTTTCTCTCTTAAATTTATAAAAACCATGATATAGCTTGAAATTTCAGCTGTCTAACAAATATTTACATTTTGTAATATTTCTAGAATATCTATATAGTTTTTAAATAATAGAAAATCAGAGAGTCAAAATGGCTCTCTGATTTGATTTTCTATAAGGGTTTACAGGTTTAATCTGTAGTCAAAGACTACATCATACCACCCATACCACCCATGCCTGCCATAGATGACATATCAGGCATAGCAGGTTTTTCTTCTGGAATATCAACAACAGCTGCTTCAGTTGTTAACAACATTGATGCTACAGATGCTGCATTTTCTAATGCTGAACGTGTTACCTTAGCAGGGTCAACAATTCCAGCTTCAAACATATCAACGTATCTGTATAATAATGCATCATAACCATAAGCATCTTTACCACTTCTTACATTGTCAACAACAACATCTGATTTAGCACCTGCGTTATAAGCGATTGCTCTCAATGGCATATCTAATGCTGCCATCAAAATTTTGTAACCACTCTTTTCATCATCAGTGTCAAAGTTAATGCTTGCAAGTTTGTTTTCAAGTTCTTGTTGAACTCTTACTAACATTACTCCACCACCTGGAACAATACCTTCTTCGTTTGCTGCTCTTGTTGCGTTTAAAGCATCTTCAATTCTTAATTTTCTTTCTTTTAGTTCAACTTCTGTTGCTGCACCTACTTCGATAACTGCAACACCACCTGACAATTTTGCCATTCTTTCGTGAAGTTTTTCTTTATCGTATTCAGAATCAGATGCTGCGATTTGTTTCTTGATTAAAGCAATTCTTTCAGCTACGTTAGCTTTTGTTTCATCGCCTACAACGATTGTTGTTTCGTCTTTTGTAACTGTTACACGTTTTGCTTTACCCATCATATCTGTAGTGATGTTTTCTAACTTGATACCAAGTTCTTCTGTGAACATTTCACCACCAGTTAAGATAGCGATATCTTCAAGCATAGCTTTTCTTCTATCACCAAATCCTGGAGCTTTAACAGCAACTGCTCTTAATACTTTTCTCATTGTGTTAACAACTAATGTTGCTAATGCTTCACCTTCAACATCTTCTGCAATCAATAGTAATGAACGACCATCTCTAGCAACTTGTTCCAATACAGGTACTAAATCAGAGATTAGGTTGATTTTTTTGTTTACACAAAGTACATAAGCATCTTCAAGAACTGCTTCCATTCTTTCAGCATCAGTTACAAAATAAGGTGAGATATAACCTTTGTCGAATTGCATACCTTCAACAACTTTTAGGTTTGTGCCGAAAGATTTTGATTCTTCAACAGTAATAACGCCATCGTGACCAACTTTTGCCATAGCTTCTGCAATCAAGCTACCAATTTCTGGATTGTTACCAGCAGAAATTGTTGCAACTTGTGCAATACCTTCTTTTGTATCTACTGATTTTGCAGTTGATTTAATTTTTTCTACTGCAATTTCAACGGCTTTATCAATACCACGTTTCATTGACATTGGGTTAGCACCTGCTGTCAAGTTTTTCAAACCTTCTCTAACGATTGATTGAGCCAATACAGATGCTGTTGTTGTACCGTCACCTGCTACGTCGTTTGTTTTTGATGAAACTTCTTTTAATAATTGTGCACCTGAATTTTCAAGTCCGTCTTGCAATTCGATTTCTTTTGCAATAGTTACACCATCATTAACGATTTGAGGTACACCAAATTTTTTTTGTAAAATAACATTTCTACCTTTTGGTCCAAGTGTTACTTTTACTGCGTCTGCAACTGCATCTATACCTCTAAGAAGTGCTTTTCTAGCTTCTTCTTCAAATACTATACGTTTTGCCATTTTATTTTCTCCTTATAAAGTAAATATAAAATATTTTCTAATTTATTTTCTTAATTAACCTAATACAGCTAATGCATCTTTAATAGACAAGATTTTGTATTCAACACCATCCATTTTTATATCTGTACCAGCATATTTAGCATAAAGAATTACATCACCAACTTTAACGTCCATTGGTTCTCTTTCTCCATTGTCGCCAACTTTTCCTTCACCAACTGCAACTACTTCACCTTTTTGAGGTTTTTCTTTTGCACTATCTGGAATAAAGATTCCACCTGATGTTTGTTCTGTATCTTCAATAACTTTAATAACAATTCTGTCTGCTAACGGTTTAATACTCATTTTTAATCCTCCTATAAATAACTGTATTATTCCTACATCTATAACTTTATAACAAATATGTAAAAACATGGTAATTCTTAAGGTTTTCTTAATTATTTGATTTAGAATTGTGAATGTCAATTATATAAATGAGTTATTAAGTCATTAAAGAAAAGTTTAGATATTAGATGTTCGCAGGGATTCCGAAATAAATTCGGAATGACTGTTATTATTTAGTCCTAGTCACCCTGAACTTGTTTCAGGGTCTCTATAACATCTTTACAGAGATTCCACGCTTGCGTTACAGAATACTTGTAGCACGCTGTCTTGGATTATTCGGGATTTCGCAAAAGCGTGGTTTTGCTCAACCTTACGGGTTGGGTCACTTCGTGACCAGCACCCTACCGAAAATCCGCCTGAATGACGCACCCAGACTGTCATTCAGAGGGAGTGCAACGACCGAAGAATCCCCTTGAACATGTATAGCACGTCACTCACGTTGTTTACGACTCGCAATGACTATTAATCACTTCAATTAATAAATATTTGAATAAATCCAATAGCTTCTCAATACCTTTTTAACATAAGACTGGGTTTCTAAATAAGGAACTTTTTCTACAAAATCATCTATATCTTTGTATTTCAAAGTCTGTAACCAGTTCAAAACACAATTATGTCCACAGTTATATGCTAAAACTGCATAAATATTTTCGTTATAAAGCGTGTCTTTTATATCCTCAAAATGCAAACACCCTAATCTTATATTAGTTACAGGGTCGTACAAATTGTTGCTTAAAGAGTGTTTTGATGCTATCTCGTTTGCAGTTGCCGGCATGAGTTGCATTAAACCTATTGCTCCAACAGGGCTTCTTATCTCTGTATTGAAATGACTTTCTTCTCTTAAAATTGATAATATAACTAATGAATCCTCAAACCCTTTTGAGTTAATAATTGTTTCATAATAATTCAATGGGTAAGCCAATCTCCATCTAACATCGTCAAAGTCTGGTCTTGGTCGCATCTTTTTAATAGCTTCTTGTGCTAAGATTACAGACTGTACTAAGTTTCCTTTTTTATACTCAATCCAACTTTGTACAAAATCATCGTTTTTGTATAGTTCTGATACAAAATCATAGTCGCCAAGTTCTACAAGTTTTGTTGCCATTGATTGTTCTGTTGTTTTGCCATAAGGGAATGTTACAGGCTTTTGTTTGATATCTTTATTCCCCATTAGTTTGTTTTTATGTAATCTGCTATATGCTCTAAAACTATAATAACTATCAGGATATTTGCTTTGAACTTCTGTATAATATTTTTTTGCCATTAGTCTATTTTTGTTGCGCTCATAAATCTTGCCTATCCAAAACATTACAGCAGGCGCTGTGTCTGAATCCTTGAAGTATCTTAAATGCTTTTGTCCTAACAATAAGGATTTTTTGTAATCTCCTTTATCAATGGTATATAAGAAGGTTTTATACAAAGCTTCTGCTGAAAATTTGCTTTCAGGATATTCAGTGAATAATTTTTCATATATAGTATACATATTCTGTGGGTTTGAATATTTTGCTTGCAAATAAATTAAATAATCAATTGCTACATTATTAGGTGCGTAACTAATAAGTTTGTTTACACTATCTAACTTGTTATCAGTATATGACAAATAGCAATCTATTATGTCGTAAATATCCTCAACTTCAACATATTCAGAAAAATGCTTTAGACCTTTTTCTGTTAATCTTCTTGCAAACGGTAAATTTCCACGTTTAAATTCATTTAACCCAAATTGAGCCCAACTGTTTTTTAAATCAGAGTTTTCAAAATAAGGACAAGCATCATTATACAATCCTCGTTTGTAGTATGATTCTGCTAATGCTAAATTATCGTCTTCCGATATAACTATTCCAAGTTTTTTTATCTTGTTTATAGAACCTTGTACAAATCTTCCATCAGGTGAAAGTTTTACATATCTAATAAAATGATTTAAGGATTTTTGTTTTAAGTCTTTTCTTTTCCAATACCAACGTGTGTTTTGGGCGTTGTTCATATCAATAGTTGCTACATAGTATTCAGATGCTAATGCATAGTCTGTTTCAGGGTAATATTTTATTATATGAACAAAATGTTTTCTTGCAGATGTATTGTTTAATTCATACTTGAGCATCGCTAAATTGTATTCACTAACAACATATAATGGTGAATTTGGAAACAATATTAATAGTCTAGAATAATTCCTTTTTGCTGCTCTATAATCACCGATTTCTGAAGCACATCTAGCTTGTCTAAATAAAGCTGGCGCTTTTATATCAGAAAGTATTGATATCTTTGAAAAATAACGATATGAGTCTTTGTAGTTTTGTGATTTATAAAATTCCAAACCTTTTGAATAGTTCTTGAAATCTGAACCTTCAAAGAGTTTTGCTTTTACAAATAGTCCACAAAACACACTTATAAGTATTACTAATAATATTGTGATAAAATTGTTTTTCATAATAGATTTGTGAAAATACTCCCCGAGTAATAATTATAACATAAACATAAATTTATACGTTATACGATGTATACAACTCTGTTGAAATTTATGCTAAAATACAGACGGAAGATAGAGTATAAAGAAGTAAGGATATATATTATGAGTTTAATAGAAGTAAAAAATAATTTGTTGAAGTTCTCTTATGACGAAGATTTGGTATTATCAGGATTCGTGAGGGTTACAGACTCTAAAAATTCTTATATAGCTCAAGTACTCCATCTAGAAGCAACTCGTGTTGGAAAAGTTGCAATCGCAAAAATTCTTTTTATGTATAATGATGAAAAAATATCATCTTATAACGGTTCTATTCCTTCACTTCGTGCAGAAATTAATCCTATTGATTCTTCTATCTTATTAAATTCTTTAGAAAAAACTCACCCACTAAACTTAGGTGTTCTTGCTCAACAAAATAATAAACTCTTAGTTGATATCTCTATTTTGAAGGATAATCCAATAATTTGTGCAGAAAAATTCTTTGCAACAAAAGTGTTTTTAAATAATTTAGCTATTCAATTACAATTAAACGGTAAAAAAGTTATTGTATTTGATACTGTTGGTTTGTTTAAGTCAAATAAATTAACAGTATGTAAAGATTTTAAATTACCATTAAATTCATCAGCAATCAATTATATTTATGAATATGGGTTTGAAGAAACAACTCCTGATACTAAAGCTTTAATTCAATCAATCTTTGAAGAATTATCAGAGTATTCAAAAACTGTTCCTTTTATTCCGTTCAATAGTTTTAAATCAGTTGTTGATGCAGAGTTTAATAGAACAAAATTAATTCAATTAATTTTATTGAAAAATAAAATTAAACAAATCGGTGATTTGAATATTTATGGTGAAACTGATTCTGATTTCGCACCATTAGTTTCAAAAATTCAGTCTGAAAATACGATAGTTGTTGATATTTCAAATGTCGCTGAAACTATGCAAAGAGAATGTATCAAGTATGTATATTCGTTATTGGAACAATCTCAAGAAGAATTTTATGCGTTCTTGCCATTGTCTAACGAAAACTCTGATAAAGAAGTTTTATCAACAATACACAACTCTGAAAAAGTACACACAACAGTTATTTGTGGATATGACTACAAATATACTAGTCTTTTAAAACAAACATCTAAGAATATGTTCATGTTCACACCATTGAAACAACAAAGAGATTTTGGTGGTTATAATATTTTCTTACAAAAATTGGCAGAAGATGAATGTATTGCTTATGGAAAGATGACAAAATTTGTTCCATTGATTATAAAACTTCACCAACTCAGACCTGATGAAGTTCAAATTGTTCCACAATCAGTTGCACAACCAGTTCAACATCAGTCTGTTGTGCCACAAACTCCGGTACAACCTACTGTTCAACCAACTGTAGAAAAAGTAGACAATTCAATGGTAGAAAATTTTGTAAACTCAATAACTCCAGAAAGTGTAAACCTTCAACCTGCTCAACCTGTTGAACAAACTGAAACAGACTCTGTAGTAGCAGAAGCTCCTGTTGATGTTCAACCTGTTGTAGAAGAAACAATCGTTGAACAACCTGTAGAAATGGCTGATGAAGTTGTTATGGAAGAAGTTCCTCAAGAACCAGTTCAAGCGCCAGTTGAAGAAACTCCTGTAGAAGATGTTCAACAAGTATCTGAACCTCTAGCTGAAGAACCTGTTCAATCTCAAAACGATAATTCTATTTTAGAAGAATTGGCTGTTTCTGAAGAAGATGAAGAAGTTGAAGAAGAAGATGATGACGATGAAGATGAATATGCTTCTGATGAGTTGTTAGAAGAACCTCAAACTGCAAGTGAGGAAGAATTGACACAAGCATTAAACGAAGTTCCTGATATTGAAGACGATGAAGAATTATCTGATGATGATTTGGATATGATTGAAGAATTGTCAAAACCAGAGGAAGAACAAGTTGCGCCACAACCTCAATCAGCGTCTCAACCTCAACCAGCGCCACAACCTGCGCCTCAGCCTCAGGTTGCGCCACAACCAATTCCTGCTCCTCAACCTGTTCAACAACAACAGCCACAACAAATTGCAACGGATATGATGGAAAATTCTAAAAATCCTACCGTTCCTGTCTACTCTGCTGATATCCCTGATGAAGACAGAGTTAGCGCTGTAAAATTTCAACAAGGTGATAAAGTAATGCACGATGAGTTCGGTGAAGGGGTCGTGGAAAAAATGATTGCTTATGGTGATAAAGAACTTTGTTCTATAAATTTTGGTAGCGTTGGTAGAAGATTATTAAATCCAGAAATTACTGAAATGAGAAAAATTTAACATGTAAATATTTCTTTTTGTCGTATAATTAAATTATGAAGAATATTTTAGTAGTATTCGGGACAAGACCCGAAATAATTAAATTAGCTCCTGTAATAATTGAATTACGCAAATATCCAAATGATTATAACGTAATCGTTTGTAATACTGAACAACAAAAAGAATTATCTAATCAAACTCTTGCATATTTTGGTTTGAAAGCTGATATCAATCTTGATTGTATGCGTGCAAACCAATCACTTGCAGGTGTCCAAACAAAGATTTTAACTTCATTAGAAGAAGTTTTTAATAAAAATAAAATTGATGCAACTATTGTACAAGGTGACACAATGACAGTTTTCTGTGGAGCTTTGGTTAGTTTTTATCATAAAACTCCTGTATATCATGTTGAAGCAGGGCTTAGATCTTATGATATATATGAACCATTCCCAGAAGAAGTTATGCGTCAGATGACTAGCCGTGTTGCAGAATTACACTTCGCTCCAACTGAGGTGAATAAAAAAGCGTTGTTGAAAGAGGATATCGCTGAATCAAAAATACATGTTGTTGGAAACACTGTAATTGATGCACTTTTCTGCCTTTCAGATGAAGTGATTGAAAATTCAAAGAAATTCTTCGAGGATAAGAATATAACTATTGATGATAAATTAGTCTTGATTACTGCACATAGACGTGAAAATCATGGTGAAAGAATCGATAGAATAATTGATGCTATTGAGTTTTTGGCTAAGAAATTTGCTGACCATACATTTGTTATTCCTGTTCACCCAAACCCAAATGTAAAAGATAAAATTCATCAAAGATTAGAAAGTTATAATAACATAAAATTATTAACACCATTGGATTATCCATATTTGGTTTATTTGCAAAAGCATGCAAAATTAATCCTTACAGATAGTGGTGGAATACAAGAAGAAGCTCCTTCGTTTGCTTGTCCAACTCTTGTTATGAGATATGAAACAGAACGCAAAGAAGGTGTTGATGCTGGTGTTTCTGTTCTTGTAGGAGCAGATTACGATAAAATCGTAAACTTGGCGTCTGATATCTTGTCAAAACCAAAATCAGAAACAAGATTAAAAGTTCAAAACCCTTATGGTGATGGTACTGCTTCAAAACAAATAGAACAAATTATTAGAAATGTTTAAATATTTTTGTCAGTATCTTAAATTTTTGTATAATAAAACCTTTTCTTCAAAATATGTTGTAAAAGGTAAGTGTAAGGCGTGTGGAAAATGTTGCCGTAGCATTGTTTTTTATGATGGTGAAGAGTTAATCAAAACTAAAGAACAGTTAGAGATTGCTAAGATAAAAAATAAAAGAATGAACTTGTTTGAAATTTCTGGAATTGATGAAACAGATGGAGCTTTAACTTTTGTTTGTAAATCTTTAGGAAATGATGGCAAATGTAAAAACTATTGGCTACGTTCAATGTTTTGTCGTGAGTACCCTTTTATTATCCCTGACTTTATAAGAAATAATGGTCAAACCCTTGAAGGTTGTGGATACTATTACTCTATAAATAAACAGTTTGATGAGTATTTGAATAAGTAACAAAATGTTACAGTTTTTATTTTAGTAAAATTTGAGCTTTATAAAATGACTTTATAATTATAGATATAAAGTGAGGCGTAGAAATGAGTGATAATATATCAGCACAAGAGCTTTTTAAGTCAGGTTTGACAAGAGAACAATTTATTGAAAAATATTCTGAACTTCAAAAAACAGATAAAACAAAAAACTCATCTATTTTTTCTGAAAATTTTGCAAATTCTCTTGGGCAAATTTTTGATACTCTAAATACCAATGGAAACGATACTCTTGATGAAGATGAAATAACAACTCTACAAGGTTTAGGTGACAATGATAACACTTCGCTTTCAGAAACTGATTTAAAAGCATTATATGAAAAAATGGGTGCTGAAATCATAAAAAAACATTCAAAAGATGTTTCGCCAGAACAAAGTTATAAAAATGCAACTGCAAATGGAGATATTTACTCAAATACTTATGTTCAGGATTTGGGTCAACAAATCTCTACACTTCAAGAATTGATAAGTTTACGTAAACTAAATTCTACAAATATTCAACAAACTTATCAATCTCAAATTGATGATATCGTTAAAAAAGATTCAAATTTGACTACAGAACAAAAAACAGAATATATAAAATTGTCTAATGAACTTCAAGCATTACAAAGGCAATCAGATTCTAACGATGCTGTAATGAAAAAATTAGAAATAGAAATTCAAAATAATGAAAACGAAATAAAACTCGTGGAAGCAGAACTTGAAAAACTTAATAAAAATTCTGAAGATGATAAAAATAGTTATAATATTCGTGTTGATGAATTAAGTAGATTACAATCAAAAGGTGAAGATTTGAATTTTGAATATTCAAATCTAAAGACAAAAAAGACATCATATAATGCAAAAATTTTAAAAACAAAGAGTGCATTAGATAAGAAAAATGAAGAAATTCTTGCAGGCAATCCAAATTTAAAAATGAAAATAGAAATGTATAAGAATTTGATTGACCAAGAAAAGAATTCTTGTAAAAAGGATATTGATAAGTATTCAAAACAAGTAAAATCACTCCAAAAAGCTCAAACTTATGCGATTGACCAAATTAAAAACGCACCAGCTCCAAGCTTTGATGGTGGTAGTGGTGAGGCATCTCACAAAAACGATAATCTAATGAGTTTTGATGAATTAAAAGCTAAAGGATTAAAATACTCAGGTGACAAAGGTCAAAAACTTGCAGGAACAATCCAAAAACATCTAAAAGGTTTCACTGGCTATTGCTCAAGACATGTTAGTAACGCATTAAATGAAAGTGGCTTAGGAAAAGAGCGTACAGGAGCTGCAGCCGATATGGATACATTACTAGAAAAAAACAAAAACTTTAAAGAAATAAAAGTTTCAAGTGCAGAAGACTTAAAACGACTACCAGCCGGTTGTATCTTAGTCTACGAACGAGGTGCAGCTAGGTATAATTCAAAATATGGTCACATTGAAGTTACACTTGGTGATGGAACAGCTGGCAGTGACGGACGTACAAGAAACTTAAGATACACAGACAATATGTCTGTCTTTGTACCTGTTGAAAACGCTTAAAAAATATTAGCAAATGATTGGAAATAGTCAGTAATAATATTAACTAACATTGGTAATATCCAAACCATTATAGCTGCGCCAAATACAGGTTTGAATAAGAAACTTAATTGGAATACGTTTACTTGTGGTGCTGTTTTTGAGATTACACCAAGTATAATATCTTGACCCAAAGTTGCCAACAAAACAGGTGATGCAACCTGTAAACCCATAAATAATACATTTGAGGTCATTTTAATTAAATAATCTAAATTAACAAGTTTGTCTAATGGGATAGCTGTTGCATAAATTGGGAACACTTCAAAACTTCTTAAAAACGCATTCATTAACCAATATACTCCACCTATTTCTATAAATATAATCAAGCTAAGTAATGATATAAGTTTTGCTAATATTGAGGTTTGTGATGATGTTGTAGGGTCTAAAACCATCGCTGAACTTAAACCCATTTGCATATTTATCATATCGCCACCTGCATCAATCGCTAATAAAATAACCTGTGCAATATAGCCTAGCATAGCACCTGCTGCGTAGTTTAGAACCAAGGCTAACACGAATGAACTAGCTTGTGGTTGAATTTCGGGTGGTTTTGCTGTAATAAATGCGATTGTTAATAATAACGCTAAGGATAGTTTAACAATAGAGTTCATTTCTTTTCTATTGAAAACTGGCGCCAATCTAAAAAATCCCATTACACGTGCAAAAATAACAAACCCAGAAGTTAAATAAACTGCAAAATAAGGGAATATCTTACCTAATTGTGTAATGTAATCGGCTGGATTCATTGACAATTATCTCCTTGTGGTAAAATTTCTGGAGGCAAATCCAATGGTACAATTTTTATTACCCTATTCCCTTTAAACTCAATTTTATTATCTTTTACTATTGCTTTATATCCTAAGGTTCTGTTTTTTAGTTTAACTTTAAAATCAGCTTCTCCATCTTTTAATGGTGAAATAATAATAGTTCTTTTATCGTTCATTAATGTTGATAAAGGTTTCAAACTTATAATGCCCGTGTCTTGACATTCGACAGCTGTAATAGATTCATTAGATAACATTATATAATTTTCTGCTTTTGCTACATTAGTGAACAAAATTGTTAATGCTGATGTAAACAAAACTGTTTTAAATAGTTTTTTCATAATCCTAACGTCCTATAATTTTGTTTGTTTCTATGAAATTAGGTTTTGGCATAGGTGTTCTTGGTGATTTATCATACTTAACCTTTCCAACGTTTTCAACGAAAGGTGCATCACTAGGGTGTTTTATAACCTCTCGAACATGTAAATTTTGAGGGTATCTATCAGAAATTTCTCCTTGCCAAGGTGATGTGTATTTATAATAATCAGAGGCTAAAACGTAGTTATCGTTTTTTGGAACAACATTGAATGCAATTCCCATTCCTTCATTGAATAAGTTGGTTAGAAGTTTTATAAAACCCATTCCTCCGATTACAATAACAAGGAATACTCCAAAAATCTTAGGTGCGGCAGCAATCGTTTGTTCTTGAACCTGTGTAACTGCCTGTATAATACCGACAACAAGGCCAATTGCTGCCGCTGTTAATACGCATGGCATTGAAATTGCCAACATTGTCATAAACCCTTTTGCTAAATATTCTAATAATAATTCCATTATTTTCCTCGTTTCTTTAAGTGTTATAACTTTGTACAAGACCTTGAACAATCAATGCCCAGCCGTCTACTGCAATAAATATTAGCAACTTGAACGGTAGCGAGATGATTGTAGGTGATAACATGAACATACCGAGTGCAAGCAAGATGTTTGCAACAATCAAATCCAGTACGATAAATGGCACGAAAACAACAAAACCAATCTCAAACGCTGTTTTTAATTCGCTTAAAATATAAGCAGGTGCAACTTGCCAAATAGTTATTTCTTCCGGACTATCAGGTTGTTTTTTATTAGAAAGTTCTATGAAAAATGCCAAATCACTCTCACGTGTTTGTTTCATCATAAATTCTTTTAATGGTCTTGAGCCTTGATTGATTGTTTGTACCAAATCTTGATTTTTTTGATAAGGAATTGAGCCCATATCATACATCTTTTGAAATACATTTCCCATTGTGTAAAAGGTTAAAATCATACTTAAACCAATGATTACAATTGATGGAGGAACTTGTTGAGTACCTAATGCTGTTTTTAACATTGAAAATACAATTGTAAACCTCAAAAAACTTGTCATGCAACAGAACATAAATGGTAGTAATGAAAACAACGACATTACGACCAACATCTGTAACACAGGGTTAAAATTTGCAAATACGTCCATTATTTTTATTCCTTATCTATTCGTTAAAAATTTAATCTCTTTCTTATTTCTTTCATAATAGGTTTATTCATGGCTCTAACATTATCTTGAGCAGAAACAGCACTTTCAGATAAATTCGCACCTTTAATCATACGTGGATTAACCTTTATCGTTTCAACATCTCTTTCTTCAAGTTTTGAAATCAAAGTTGTTCTATCTAAATCGGCTGCAATCAAAAATCTTTCAGAACCCTCTCTTATAACATATAATGTTTTTCTAGGTGTAAGACTAAGAGTGTCTTCAATACTCAATAGATTTGAACGTCTATTTCCTATTCCACTAACATTAAACTGTTTATACACGTATAAAGCAAGAATAATAATCCCTATCATTGCTAAAAAATATACTATAAAATTTGATATATACCCCATTATAACCCTCTCTCTTTTTTATAAATTTATTCGTCCATATCAAAGTCGCTATAATCGAATTCATCTGCACCATCACCACCAGTTGGTTGTGGTGAAGCTTCTCCATTTGATTGAAGAGGTGAGTTTTGTGCAATTGAAACATTTGCTCCTGCTTGAGTTACCATATTAACCATACCTTCAACACTGTCAGAGTTTTTATATTGGTCTGCTGTAACATTTGTAACTTTTACACCGTATCGGTCATTAACAATTACAAGTTCACCTTCTGCAACGATTTGTTCACCAACTTTTAGTGAAACTTTGTTGTTATATACTGAACTTACGTCGACAACCAAGCCTTCTTGTATGTTTTTTAAATCACCCAATGATATTTTGATAACTTCAAATTCTGCACTCATCTCAATTTGTAAGCTATCCCAAAGAGCTGTTATGCTTGTTGTATCCATTTTTCCTTCTCCTTCGTCATCAGCAGTGTCATCGTTTTCTACGTCATCAAGTACGATTGCATCGTTCTGTTGTAACATAAACTGCTGAATAATGTTGTTATAATATAAAACCATTGTTTTACCATCGCTGTTGTCAAATACAACAATATCACCGATGGCAAGTTTTTTGATATCATTTACTGCAAATTTTGTAGAACCGACTTTTACTCGAACATCTACCATACAGTCTTTGAATATCATTTCATCAATTCGTTTTTCATCAGGAATTGGTGGTAACATTTCCGGTGCCAATGATGCTTTTGGGAAAGATAGTACAAATCTGGCACTTTCATCTGATGCGATATTTCTTAAAAAATAACTTAAGTTAACAGTTATAGGTTTTCTGTTTAACTTTGTTTTGTCGATTTTAGCTGATACTTTTGAATAAACAAATTCATTAAATGTTGTAATAATCTTTGCTTCTAAATCAGAGATGTTTGATAAATCAAATTTTTTGTTACTTTTACCTAGTATTTTGTCTAGGATAACCTTGATGGCATTTTGTGAAACTCTTATGAAAACATCATTTTTTTCATCAAGTTGTACTTTCGTAACAAAGAAGCTCTCGTTTTGGGTTAGTACATTCATGTTTTCGCTGACCCCAATTAGTTTATATTCAAAGCCAGGGTCAAAAAATTCATCACTAGCAGCCTGAACAGGCGGTTCAAAATTCTCTTTGAACCAGTTGAACTGGCTATATATTTCACTTGGTAAACTTGTTTTTATATCCTTATCAGTTTTTTCCATGTTGTACTATTCCCCATAAATATCGTATATGTTTATAACCAATAAGTCATCAACTATTTGTATGAGGTTAGTTTATATTTAATGATTTAGAAATAATTTTCTATTAAAAAAGAGGATATAAATCCTCTTTTAAAAATTTTTCTACTATTTAAAAGTTGTTCATTTTGTTTTAATCAAGCAGAGCTTCTAATAATTCTGCATTTTTAGCAGCATACGCTGTATTACGAACTCTATTTCTGTGAATATAAGTTCTTAATGCTTCTCTAATAAGTTCTGATCTAGAACGGTTTTCGTTGTCTGCTACGCCATCAATTTCGTCTAAAAATTTTTCCGGCATTGAAATTAAAACTTTTGCCATAAATAAATTCTCCTATATATACCCTTGTAATATTTTACTCTTGTATATATAAAGTATATCGTTTTAATAAAATTGCTATATGTTTTAGATTTTGTTTACAAATCTTAATAATTAATAAAAAGGTGCATTGTTCAATTGTGTAAATTATTAGATATAAAAATTTAATAAACTAGCAAAAAATAATATTTAGATAAGTTCTATTATTATTCCCCAAATCAAAAAAGGAGTTTTAATATGGAAATGAATGCAATCTCATCTATCAATTTTAACGCAAGAACTTCAAGAAAAAAACGACCAAAGATTATGCTAAATAAAACAAATATTAGTAAAATGACAGATGATGAAAAACATTCTTGGGTTGCAGGTTTTGTCATTGGTTCAGCTTTAAGTGCTGCTGTTTTAGGTGCTGGTACTTCTGTTTATAATAATTATGCAAAGAAAGACTTGTTAAATGAATTTAAAGAAGAATATAAACAAGATGATACAAAAGGACTTGAAATAAAAGATATCAATGAAGATGGAATTCCAGAAATAATTCTTGAGAAAAAAGACGGAGATGCCTATATTTATGATATGAATAATTACGATGTTGGTATAAGAATGGGCGATGAAATTGTTCCTGAGATTAGGTAAAATTCGTAATTTATAATGCGTAATGCGTAACTGTATGTTCGCAGGGATTCCACGCTTGCCTTAAAAAATATTTATTGCACGCTCTGAATGACGGTTCCAGCCTGTCATCCAGAGGCAAGGAAACAATTTTATAAAGATTTGCCGAAGGATCCCCCTGAACATACATAATTATTGACTTCTGGATTACCACGACTTATCCCTACAACATCTCTTTAGGAATATGTTTAAAATCATTCCTTATGGTTTTACCCTGTCTATCGTATTCAGATCGAGTTTCTGCACCTTTTTTGTTTGCACAAACCTCGATATAATTCTTCTTATACTTTTCAAAATCAACATACCAAGGAACATAATTATCCAATGATTTTGTATATTTATCTGCTTCTTTTTGCAGTTTTACATCTTTAATTGGACCGTGTTCCTCACCAAGACTTACTAAATATTCACCTCTTTGTCCACCATTTCTTGCATCAAGATAATATTGCCAGCCATGTTCTACCTCGTGGCTAGAAGTCGATACAAAATCAGATTTCGATTTGAACTTATGTAATTTATTAAACCTTATTGAACCATCATCAAAAAGTGCATACGGTGTGTCAGAATTATTAGAAGGTTTAAAGTCTGTATCTATTGCATAACCTAAGTTATCTACATTTCTATCTCTCATAAATTTCTTTGTTAAAGGAATTTTTACATCTTCCAAATCCAAAATTCTATAGCCTAAGTATGTATCTTTTGTAGGTGGTTTTGCATGCTTCGTTTTTATTGAACCTTTTGGAACAGAATAATCATTATCAACTTTGTATTCAAGCGACTTATTATCAGACTTTTCAATTTTACCATTTTTGATAACTGGATATTCAACAATACTGTGCGTTACTTGTCCATTAGATTGTGGAATTTGTTTAATTTTTGTTACTGATAAAATTCTATCTCCATTATCAATATTTTCTGAAATATGATTTGTTTGAATTTCACCTTTTTGCCATAAGTGTAGTTTATTTGCATTAATAAATTGTTCTTGATATGTTTTGTAATCATCTATATGATTTCGTTTTAAATAGTAGCTCTTTATAGTAGTAGAACTGACGATTTCGTCTTCTCCAATAGTGTTTTCATTATGAGTATAAATTCGATTTCTTAACGGTTCACCCTCACAATTAAAAATTCTTTCAATAAGGTTACCCTTACTATCTCTAAAGGTTGTAATCTTTTTACAAGGTTTTCCTTTTTTACCAATCAAAACTTCATCAACTGTATAAGGTGTTGATTTCGATAATTTGATAACATTTAATGCGTAATCAGTGTATTTTTGTGTCGTTTTTGATATTAAATAATGTTTTCCCATAATATTATTTTCTATGATTCATATAAATCTGAAATTTTGTCGAATAACCAAGGTTGCATTACTTTTGCATCACTTTTGATATGTTTTGGTTGGCTTTCAATTTTACCGTTAGGCATTTGTTTAAATGTTTCAGTGGTAACTCTAAATTCTTGATATGTGCCAATCGAACCATTTTTATATATGTGTCTTCGAGCATAGCTTTTAGTTATGTCTGAAATTTTACCTAAAAGATCTCTACCAAAACAGTTTTCACCTAACTGATTTTTATTTTTTGAGTTTACTGACATTACTAAGCAACTATCAAAAGTTCTCCCATCTGTTCTGATGTCTAGAACCTCATTTCCTGTATGGCAAGAATATTGTCTGGTTCCAGGAACTTTAGAAAGATTTTCACCTTTGACATTAAATTGTCTTTTTACTCGGTTTAAGCCTTCTCCTAAAGTCTTTGGTTTTATACCTAACATTTGTCGAATATTCATATTAACCTTCTTAAATACTGTATACTATTGCTATAAATCTTCTCAAACTTTAAATTTGCTAGTTTATTAAGCTTAGATATACTTTTTAGTTACAAAAAAGTTATTAGTTATTTTTTTATAGTTTATATCCCTAATCTAATAAATTGACTTAATTCTATTATTTTATTATCTCTTGCAAAATTAAAATGAATATTATATAATTACTTTGTCAATTTATTAAGTACTATAAAAGAGGTCAACTATCATGAAAAAAATTTTAGCAACCTGTTTGGTTGCAAGTATGCTAGGTTTAAACATTTCCCCTGTTTTAGCAGTGCAATCTCAATGTGCTGTAATAAAAGATGTTTCTAATGATTATTGGGCTAAGACAGCTATAGAATATGTAACATCAGAAGATATACTTTCTCTTGATGCTTGTTCAAATTTTAATCCTGAATCAGCTATAACAAGAGGCGAATTTGTTTCAGCATTGTTAAAAGTTCTTCGTAACGATAACCTTGATATAACAACAGCAAATAAATATTCAGATTTATCAGTAGCTGATGCGTGTTACAACGATGTAATGCGTTCTGATAGATTAGGGCTAGTTTATGGATATCCTGATGGAACTTTTAAACCTAATCAAGCACTTTTACGTTCAGAATGTGTTTCTGTAATTAGTCATATTACAAATGATGTTTCAGCTGATACTTCTGTATTGAACAAGTTTTCAGACAGATACGATATCCCTTCTTGGTCTGAAAACGAATATGCTAAAACTATTAATTATGGTATCTATGTAAATTATCCTGATGCTAATAAGCTTGAACCAAATCGTCCATTGACGAAAGCAGAATGTGCTGTTATTTTGGCTCAGTTAAAAAATAAGCTAACTTGTGTAAAACCTCAGTATGTTGGTGAAGTTGAAACAGTACTCGGTACTGAACATCTTAGCGTTTGCAAAGATGCTCCAAATAACATTGTAAAAATTACAAACCTAAGAAAAGTTGTTACTAAAGGAAACGTAATTATTGTTGCTTTTGATGAAAAATTTGCATCAAAATGTCACAAAGCAGGTGATGTTGTAAACTTTGTTTTACCAGAAGCATTGTATACAGATGAAGGTTCTTTATTACTTCCTCAAGGTACAAAGATTGTTGCTGAAATAACAAGAATTGTCCCACCTAAAAAGTTTAACAAAAATGCTAGAGTGCATTTAGTATACAAAACCATAGCTTTACCAGATGGAAGATGCTATAGCATGTGTGGAAAACCATTTACAAAAGATTGTACCCTAAAAGAAGGTCCTTGGATGACATTCTGGAAGTTGTTCGGTTCAACTGTAACAATGGGTATAGTTGGTGCAGGTGCTGGTACTGGTTTTGCATTCATTCCAAACCCTGCTAAGTTAGGTGTTGGTTTTGCAATCGGTATTCCGGTTGGTTGTTCTGTAGGTCTTATAACAGGACTTCTAACTCCAGGGTTACATTATAAAGCTAAAAAAGGCGAACAAGTAATGGTATTATTACTTGATGACGCAAGCATAAATAACAAATAAAATTAGTAAAAACTCTATATATATGATTAAATCAGGTGCGAAATCTTACTTTTGCACCTTTTATTTTTATCTAACTACTATCTAACTACTATTTAAATACTATTTAAATACTAATGCGAGCTTGGATAAAAATCCAAGCTCGCATTACTTAAAACTCTTATTCTACTTTATTTTAGGCATGAAACATATCTTTCGATATCTTCTTCTGTATTCATTTCAGTAGTACAAACCAAAATCTTTTTGTCATCTAATTTGATACCACCTAAAATATTGTTTTCTTTCAATTTGTTCAAAACTTCATCAGAGTTATCAACTTCAATTACAAACTCATTCAAAAAGTTAGTATTTAAAGTCTTTATTCCAATTTTATCAAGTTCTTCAGATAATTTGTGAGCATAGTTAACAGATAAGATGCCTGCTTGCTTAAATCCTTTTTCTCCAACTAAACTCAAATACAAAGTTGCAGCCAAAGCAATCAATGCCTGATTAGAACAAATATTACTTGTAGCTTTTTCACGTCTAATATGTTGTTCTCTTGTTTGTAACGTCAAAGTATAAGCAACTTCACCCTCTGCATCAACTGTCTTACCAGCTAATCGTCCAGGTAATTGTCGCATATATTTGCTCTTACAAGCCATAAATCCGGCATGTGGACCACCAAACGATTGTGAAATACCCAAAGTTTGAATATCTCCAACGACAATGTCTGCTTCAACAGGTGGTTTTATAACTGCTAAATTAGATGGGTTTGTACAAACAACTAATAACGTATTAACGCTAGGAAGTTGTCTGATTTCACCATAATAATCTGGGTTTTGAACTAAAACGCAAGCGTATTCGCTTGTATCAATATTAAGTTCATCAAACCAGTCAACCTCAATATTAGCACCCCAAGTATATGTCTTAATTACTTCCTTATATTCAGGGTTTAATTTATTAGAAACAAGTGCTTTATGCTTTTTTGTAATTCTGCAAGCCATAGAAATAGCTTCTGCACAAGCTGACCCACCATCATAAACAGATGCATTCGCAACGTCCATACCAGTTAGCATACATATCATTGATTGGTATTCATACATAACCTGTAATGTTCCTTGCGAAATTTCAGGTTGGTATGGAGTATAAGCCGTTAAAAATTCAACCCTCTGTGCCACTTGTGAAAGTGCTGCAGGTATAAATTTGTTATAACAACCACCACCAACAAATGATATATAATCAACTTTGTTTTTCTTTGCAAGTGATTTTATCAATCGTTGAACTTCCATTTCACTCTTTCCGTCAGAAAGGTTTAATTCTCCCATTTTAACTGGCAAGTGTGAAAATAATTCATCGACATTTTTTACACCAACTGCTTTTAATAGTTCAGTTCTTGTTTCTTCATTGTGTGCTGTATAGTTACTCATTCTTCTACTTCTTCTTTATAATCTGAATATTCTAACAAATCTTTGTATTCAATTTCTTCTGCAGATGATTCGATTTTTATTAACCATGCTTTACCCATTGGGTCTTCGTTTAACAATTCAGGTGTTGCAATAATATCTTCATTGATTTCCTTAACTGTTCCACTTACTGGCATATAAATCTCAGATGCTGCTTTTACAGATTCAACTGTTGCAAATACTTCGTTCTTAGCAAATGTTGAACCAACTTCAGGTAATTCAATAAATACGATATCACCAAGTTGTTCTACTGCATAATCAGTTAAACCAATAATGTGTTCTCCGTTTTGTTCCAGAATATATTCATGTGATTTACTACATAAAATTCCTTCGCTCATATTTATTTCTCCTTCTATTCTTAATTATTTATTATTCTTTTTAACAAATGGTCGTTTTTCAATCTCAGCAAGGTAAAGTTTTTCTCTTATTTTAACATAAACCTTAGCTCCAACCTTCAATTCTTCTAACGGTTTAACATAAGCTAATGCGATGTTATCACCTCTAACAGGAGAAATTCCACCACTTGTTACTACTCCAATTTTTTCGTCATTGTAGTAAACTTCGTAACCGTGTCTTGCAATCCCTCTATCAATCATTTTTAAGCCAACTAGTTTTTTACGTCCACCTGTCTTTAATTGTTCTAAAATAGTGGTTTTGCCGTTATAATCTTCTTCCTTGTCTTTTGGTATTGACCAGCTTAAACCTGCCTCAACAGGTGTTGTATCTTCGTCTAAGTCATTACCGTACAAATGTAAGGCAGCTTCCAATCTTAAGGTATCTCTTGCTCCTAATCCGATTGGTTTTATTCCAAACTCTTTACCAAACTCAAGAATTTTATCCCACAACATTTCTGAAAATTCGTTGCGTACCATAATTTCTACACCGTCTTCTCCTGTGTAGCCCGTTCTTGATATCCACAAGTTGATATTAAACAACTCGCCTCTTTTTATGCTAAAGAATTTAGGTAAATCAGTTACACCCATTTTATTCATTAATTCAACAGCTTTTGGACCTTGAATCGCTAATAATGAATAATTGTGTGAATCATTCACTACTTCTACATTAAATCCTAGTTTGTTTCTTATCATCCAGTTTAAGTCTTCATCAATCCTTGATGCATTAACAATTATAAGATACTTGTTATCCTCAATTTTGTATATAATCAAATCGTCAATAATTCCACCTTGTTTGTTTGTCAATTGGCAATAAACAGCTTTCTTATCAACAAGTTTGTTTATATCCTGTGGTACAAGTTTGTTCAAATATGGTAGAGCATCTTCTCCATACACAAATAATTCGCCCATGTGCGAAACGTCAAATAAACCTACGTTTTCTCTTACGGTTTTGTGTTCCTCTATGATTGACGAATATTGTACAGGCATGTGCCAACCTGCAAAATCAACCATCTTTGCGCCTAATGCAACGTGTTTGTCGTGTAAAAAAGTTTGCTTTGTCATATCTGCTCCTCTATATATTTAATTGTGCATGTTAATATGGGCTATGTCAAGCAATTATTGTAATAAATTAAGTTTTGACATGTCTTTTTTATAAAACTGTATCTTCTGTAACGTCTTCAAGATTGTCTAATATGAATTTTCCAATCTTGCCGTCACGAAAATCTCTAAGCATATATTGAGAGGTTCTCTCAGTGTCAGGCTCATTTCCTCTACTAACCCAGTTTCTTGAAGTGGCTATACTTTCTATCGTTAAATCAATATCTTTGTCAATATTATAATATTCTTTGAACTTATTGGTATATCGTTCGTTTTTTGATATCAAGTCAATTAGTTCTTTTGCAACAATCTCTGAGGAATAAGCGTTTTCGGATACAGAATTCACAAACGCAAGTTTCTTTGCTCTTTGTTGGTTTTCTTGTTTCATTGGAATAATACCTGGAGTATCCAATAAATCAATATTAGGGTTAATTCTTACCCATTGTTGTTGTCTTGTAACACCTGCTTTTGCACCAGTTTTGGTCTTTGAAGACTTCGTCAACTTGTTAATTATGCTAGATTTTCCAACATTTGGTAGACCTACAACAACTACTCTAGATGCTCTCCTTAGTAACCCTTTTTTCATAAGTGCTTGTATTCTAGGTTCGCTTAGTTCAATAACTTTTTTCTCGATTATATTAAAGTTTCTGTTTGTTTTTGTGTCAATCGTTAACACAGGACAACCTGTTTTTTTCTTTAATAATTCAACCCATGATTTTAATTCTTCTGGTGATACTAAATCAGTTTTATTCAATAAAAGAAGCCTTGGTTTATCACCCAAGAGCTTCTTTATATCATCATAACTACTACTAATTGGTAACCTAGCATCTAAAACTTCTACCACAACATCAACGAGATTCAATTTTTCTTTTAATGCTCGTTCAGCTTTTGCAATATGTCCTGGATACCAATGTATATGTAACTTATCTTTTTTCAATTTTTTCTCTAATACGAGTTGCCTTACCTGAACGTTCTCTTAAGTAGTATAATTTAGAACGTCTAACATCACCACGTCTAAGAACTGTAATCTTGTCGATACGTGGAGAGTTTACTAAGAATACTCTTTCTACACCGATACCTTGGAATACTTTTCTAACTGTAATAGTTTTGTTGATTCCAGCACCGTGTTCTTTAATAACTGTTCCTTCAAAAGCCTGAATTCTTTCTTTGTTACCTTCAACAATTCTAACAAATACTTTTACTGTATCTCCAGGATTCATTTCAGGAATACTTTCTTTCTTATATTGATTTTCAATTTCTGCAATTATAGGATTCATTTTGCTATTCCTCTATTTTTCTCTTTTTACTAGTACAAAACCTACGACCAAGTCGCCTATTATTTATCGTAGCTGAAACATAATTATAATGCAAGTGTATGTTTAAGTTTTGTAATAAAAGTTATTGCTTCCTCTTTTGTGTTAACCTTTCCATCAAGTTGTGCCTGATGTAAAAGTTTAACTGCATCGCCAACAGCTTTACAAGGCTTAACTTCAAGTATATTCATTATCTCGCCACCCTCTAAAAGTTTTGGAATAGGTTTTAATGTCGGTTTTATCCTTATATAAAATTCTTGTAATTTATCAAGTTCAGCTAAATTTGTTTCAATGATTTCTTTTGTAATCGCTTCACCTTGAGCTGATAATCTGTCAGCTTTTGCAATAGTTATTAAATCAATGGCGTTTTCGTCAGCTTTTCTAACGTATCGCATGTAAATTTTGTCGTTCAATTCTGGTGCTGAAACCACGCTTGAAGGATAAATATGGTTGCGGATAATAAAACAAATGTATTCAATTTGTTTTTTAGAAAATTTGTTTTGTTTCAAAAATCGTTTTGCCATATCAGAACCGATTTCATCATGTCTAATGAATCTGTGACGCTCTCCTTCAATGGTCCAAGTGGAAAATTTGCCGATGTCGTGCAAAAATCCTGCAAGTTTTAAGTGAGCCAATCTCGTATCTCCACCAAAATCAATTTTATTCAAGTGAGCTTGAACTTCTTTTGATGAGGTTTCATAAATCTTTTGGATTTGTTTTACTGTTTCTACAGAATGATGGAACAAATCTAGATGATGATGTGTGTTTGGTGGAACTTTTTTTACATCAATCATAGAGCTGAAAATCTTATCAATAAGTCCCATTTTATCCATCTCTAAAAGGACTTTATCAGCATTTTTCCCACCAAAAAGTTTTATCAATTCTACATTTCTTCTTTCAACGGCAGGGTTAAGCACCATATTAATATGACGTTTTATAATTTCTTTTGTTTTTTCTTCAATCTCAAACCCAAGAACTGATGCAAAGCGATATGTTCTTAAAATTCTTAAAGGGTCGTCTACAAAGTTTTCTTCTGAAATTGCTTTTAAAACACCATTTTGGATATCTTTTAGACCATCTACTATGTCATAGAATTCTTCTGTTTTGATATCCATTGTAACTGCATTAATTGTTAAATCACGGCGTTTTATATCGTCATCTAGCGAGTTGTTTATTGGGTTTGTCACATCGATATAGTTTATCTTATCTGGCATGCAAACTCTGTAGATGTTATTAACTTCATCAAGAGTTACACAGGTTGCGTTGTGTTTTTCGCTAAATCTTTTTGCAAAACTTTTCGCATCTTCATCAATTACTATTATGTCTTTGTCGTGGTTTTCACGGTTAAGTATGATGTCACGTATTATGCCCCCGACAAGATAGATTTTGTTGGGTTCGGCTTTTAGAAGTTCGATAATTTCATCATTCGCCATATTCATAAACAATATTCCCTAGTGTTACGATTACTGCAGTTTCTGCTTTAAGTATTAAATCACCAAGACTAAGCATTGGCAAATTCATATCTTTGAATAATTGAAATTCTTTTTCTGAAAATCCACCTTCTGGTCCGATTATAACTAAGATGTTTTCGTCTTTTTTTACTGGATTTGTGCGTAAATAGTTTTTTAGACTATCTTTTGTGTTGCGTTCGCAAAGTGTAAGAATTTTGTCGAACTTTTTTGATTTAAGAACTGTATCAAGCGTTGTTAGGTCGTTGCAGGTTGGAATTATTGCACGTTCACATTGTTTTGATGCTTCATACATTATCTTTTGCCATTTTTCGACCTTTTTTTCTGCGATGGATTTTTTTATAGCACAGTTATCCGTGTAGATTGGATAAACTTCTCTTATGCCCAACTCTGTAGCTTTTTCCATTATAGTTAATTGTGCATCGCTTTTTAGTGGTGATTGAGCGAGGTATAAGTTGTATGGCAAATCTCTTTTTGAGTGTTCAGAGGAGATGATATTGCAAAGAATTGATTTATTGGTGATTTCAATAATTTGCGTGGTGTATTCAATTTGGTTTTCATCAATGAGCAAGAGTTTTTCGCCTATTTTAGCACGCAAAGATTTGGCTATATGGTTAAAGTTCTCTTTGTCATCAACGGTTATTTTGTCTGTATCGACATTTTTACTGTTTATAAAAAAATGTGGCATAAATCCCTCTGATTAACTCTGAATATGATAATTATAACACATTTACTATAATAAGATAAAATTGAATTTGATAGTTTAAGATTTTATACAAATTTAAACTAAAATAGCAAAAAAAAGTGTTTTTATGAATTATGAAAATATGGATTATATTAATGCAAATATTTCATTTTGTGCAAAACCTATTCCACGCAAAATTATCAACAAAACTAAACAAGAACTACTAAATCAAAATGTTGATACTGTTGATATTTATTGTCATACTTCAGCAGATGAAGATACGATAAATTCTGCGAAGGTTTTTGGGAATTGGTTAATGTCTAATGGGAAAAAAGTGAATATTTGTGTTGCAGAAAAAGAAACTAAAGATTTGTATTTTAATCCAAAGGGCTACAATATTAAACAAAATTGTGAACCTGCAAATAAAAGTGTTGTGTTAGACTTTAATGCAAAAGAGAGATTGCCACAAATTTATTCAACGCTTTATGAAAACACAAGAGTAAGCAATATAATAGGATACGACCACCATAAAAAAGGTGATAATATACTAAAAGGTGATTTTTATATAGATGATAGTGCAAAATCTTGTTGTGGAGTTTTGACAAGATTTTTCGAGGGGTTAGGTGAAAAACTAAGTAAAAAAGACACAAAGAGTCTTTTTTGTGGAATGGTAAGTGATTATAAGAAATCAGAATTGCTAAAAGTTGTTAATAATAATGGGAAATACTCAATTATAAAAACTGATAAATTGTTAAATGATAAGAATTCTTTAGAAGTTTTTGAAAAATTAGAAAACTCATTGTCAAAAAAAGATAAAACAGATATTTATAAACATTTAAATCCTCTATCTAGATTAACTAATGATGAAAAACTCTTAAGAAAACATTTATTTGAGAATATATGTGTGAGTGAAAACGGAAAATTAGCCTATGTTGCAATTCCGCCTAACGATAAATTATGGGAAAAAGTTGGAATGGATACATCGGCAACATCAGAAATTTTAAAAGAGTTAAGAGTAAAATTATCAACAAACGATTTGGGTATAGAGCATCTGAACGATGAACAAAAAGAAAAATTGAGGAATGTCGATACAGTTATTGCATTTTATAGAAAATCATCTGATTCTAATGAATATAGAATGAGTATTCACTCAAGGAGTAATTCTGCAATCAAATTGATAGAGCGAGCAAAAGAATTAAATCCTGATATAAAAGCAGGTGGTCACGCAGATAGAGCAGGAGGTTTTATAAGTTCTGTTGAGGAAAAAGATACGAAGAAATTTATCAGAGCATTTGTCAAAGCCTCTGAAATTTTGGAAGATGTTTGTTAAATGGTGGAATAATTCTATATAATTTTTTTGACTTTCGTCTTTTAAGTTCTGAAATATTCTTTATCCCTTTATTTTAAATTTAAAAACTTTACCCCAAACAGTAACTATTTTATATTTTGTATCGTTAGAATAATCATTTTTTATTGAAAAATTTTTTTCTAAAACATTTAATAATGTATAAATAAAGTATGGTAAAAGTGTTATGTATAAAAAATCTCTCTTTTCACGTTTATTAAAGTGTATAAATTTACATTTGTCTGAAAAAGATATATTAAATAATTTTTTCATTCTTTTATAATACTGACTCTTATAAATGTTATTGGGTTTGTTAAAAAAATCTTTTGAACCAATATATGCGATTTTCCAATATTTTTCCATAATCGCATTTGAAAATTTTTTGTTTTCTATAAGTATATCTCTGTTTATCTTGCGTTGTGTAATGTAGTTAAGAATTGTTTTTTTTACAGCATTATTTGAAGAACCTTGAGCATCTTGTCTATAATAAATAAGACCATCAGGAACGATAGAAATATTTTTTGCTGTAGAATAAACTGATGCAACAAAAGGTATATCGTTATAAGGACCAATGTTTTCGTCCATTTTTATATTGTTTTTTTGTATGAATTCATTTTTATAAATTGCACTCCAAATAGATGCAAAGTGTGCAATTAAATCAGGACATTCTTCTAATGTAAAGTTTGTTTTATGTTGGTTTGCAATATTAATAACCCAATTAGATATGCGCATTTTCATATTCTTTGAATCGGATACATAATAAAAAGCACATTTTGTGATATCAGAATTCAATTCTTTTGCTTTTTTATATAATTTTTCGTACATTTCTTCAGCTATCCAATCATCTGATTCAACAATCCCAATGTATTCTCCTCGTGCTTTTTTTATGCCTGCATTTATAGCTGATGAATATTCACCATGTTGTTTGTGTATTGCAACAATTCTTTTATCATTTTGTGCGTATTCCTCAATTATTTCTCCACAATTATCTGGAGAACCATTATCAATACAAATGATTTCAATCTCTTTTAAGGTTTGATTAACTATACTATCTAGACATTGTCTTAAATATCGTTCAACATTGTATATGGGAACTATTATACTAACTTTTATACTGTTCATTTTTTCTCCTATTTTTGCATATATGCTTTTGTTTGTGTGCTTGATACGTCAGGTGTTCTTGGTAGGTAAATAACTTCACAATATTTCTTTAAAAAATCAAATTTTCCTTCCCAATCATCACCCATAACAAATATATCTGCTTGGTATTTTTGCACATCAGAAACTTTTTGTTCCCAATTAGTTTCTGGGATAACTAAGTCAACATATCTGATTGATTCAAGAATCTTTTTTCTCTGTTCATAGCTATAATAAGATTTCTTGTTTTTGATTGCATTGAATTCATCTGTCGATAGCGCAACAATTAGATAATCCCCTAATTCTTTTGCTCTACGTAATAGATTTATATGACCATAGTGTAGAACGTCATAAGTCCCATAAGTTAGTACTCGTTTCATTTTATAAACCTCTCATTATTTTGAATACTCTTTCGCAAGCCTTGTTGTCACAATGTTTATGTAATAATGGCAAATGTCTATTTCTTAATTCTTTGTATTTGTCATTTTTTAGATTTTCTTCAATTTCAAGTTTTAATGATTTAAAATTGTCAACTTTAATTCCTGGCATTAATATATTAAAGTTGTCTGAAAGAATCATTCCTCTGTTTGATGTGTATTCATTTGTTAAGTTGTTTAAAAATATAACAGGTTTGTTTAATATCATATAATCTATAACTACAGATGAAAAATCACTTATCATTAAATCAATATATTTGAATATTTCATAATGATTTATTTCGTTATTAAGAAAAAATTCATTTTTAACAAACTTAAAATTCTCACTTCGTGGAATTGTGTCCATGTGTTTTTCGTAAAAAGGTTCGTCAAATGGGTGTGGTTTCATTATGAATAAAATATCATTTTCTTCTAAGTATTTTATAAATTCTGATTCATTGTAATCGTTCATATAGAAAATGTTTTGGTATTCGGTATCAACTTGTGTGTTTCTGACAACAACATTTTCTTTGTAGGTTGGCATATAAAATATTACTTTTTTATATTTTGAAAAATGGAATAGTTCTTCAATTTTTTTTGAATTCGATTTATCCCATATTAAATCTGTTCTTGGTTGACCAGTTATATGTGAATTGAAATATTTACCTTCAAATGTTGATAACATTAATTGTTTAAATATATCAGATGATACAAAAAAATGTGCATATTTACCATAATTTTTATAACACTTTAAAAGCTCCTTATCTAAATTAGGTTCATTAAACCCTATAGTTTTTATAGGCATTCCGTGCCAAAGATTCAAAATAACGTGTCTATCGTTGCTGATTAAACATGAAAAACTAGTGTTATGTGTTGTTACGATATATTTTGAGGTGATAAAATGATATAAGCCAATAATTGAATTGAACTTGTAGGAATATTCTATATCAAGGTCTTTATTAAGGTTATCTACTAACCATATTAATTTGTAGTTAGAATTGTTTTTAAGAAATAAGTAATATGCTCGAGCATTATCTCCGTAATCTGGGAATGAGTTAAAAATGATTTTGTTTTTGTTCTTTGGTACTATATAATCCAATATATAAATTATTGGTCTTAAACTTTTATATATAAATTTACCTAGACTTAATGTAAATGTGATTTTTATATTAAATATCTGTAAGTATATAATATTATTTTCTTTTTTAAATTTAATCATAATTTTTTCCTTTTAATTTTTTTAATTTAATATATGACTTTCTTTGATTCTTAATTTTTTCATATTGTTCACGTAATAAAATTTTCTTTTCGCCTGTTGCAAACAAATATTTAAGTTGAGCAATAAATTTTTTAAAGCAGCTTGGACAACCTTTTTTTTTAATATTATTTAACTTGTCATCTTCAAATGGGTATTCAACCATTGATATTCCTAGTTTTAATATATTTTTACCTTCTTCTTCCATTTTCCATACAAAAATAGAATGCAATAATTCGGCTAAATAACCCAATGAGCGTTTCCCATTTGTTGAATATAAAGAAAAATCCACTTGTTTATTTATTTCAAATAAAATATCAAACAAAAATTCACAATATCTAAAGAATAAATCTTTTTTCATTATGAACATTTGATACATTGTTTTTCTATAACCATTTATATTTTGATTAATAACATTATTATATTCAGGATATTTTTCCGTGATTATATCTAGCATTAAATCAAAATCTTTAACTTTTGTGCCTAGAATTGTTTTTTCATAATCTTCACGTAAATTCCTGTTTCTTATAATATCTAATTGTGAATCTTTTGATACAATCAGGTCATATTTTTCACATACTTCTTTTATATTTTTTTCTGTTAATCCAATTTTATTTAAGTAGTCTTTGTTTATAAAATCGTGTTTAATAAATTGTAAACCTTTTTCCCAAGTGTTTTTCTTAGCTGTTTCAAAATATGTATCATTAAATATAAAATGTCTGCGATAATGCATTAAACCAATATAATCTGGATTACCAATTTTATCATAATTTTTCCACGCCCAATATAATGCCGAACATTCTGAATAATATCGATTTTGAGCAGATATATTATCACCACTATCGTCACCAATAGTATTTTTTAATAACCATTGATAATCTTTTTCGTCTATTTTCCCATCTTTTGATGATTTGTTAGCAATAGCACGTCCAGCGTGTATAGGAATGAAATAATTATTGCCAAATGATTTGTAAGGTATATGCGTTACAATGAGAATTTTTATTATATCTTGCATTATACGTGTTCCTCGCAAATCAGAATTGGTAATAAACCAAATAATGAATATACTTTTGTGGCTCTATATTGGTAAATTTTTAATATTTTTAATGCTTTAATCCCAAATAAAAAATATTCATTTTTACATACAAGTTCGTCTTTTAGTCTTAATTTAACATTATTTTTATAACATTTTTCTAGTAAAATTTTATGAGCAAAAATTTTATCTGCTCTACATTTATCTGATGTATTTTTTACTAAAGATGTTGAATTATTCCAATAGTGATAAAACAAGTTAGGCACAACAACAATATTGCCTAACGATTCTACTACACTAGGTGTATAGATTATATCTTCATAAACAAGTCCTTTAAAAAATTTAATGTTGGAATTTAATACTTTTTCTCGGTCATATATTTTGTTCCAAATGTAACAGTGTTCTGGAATATGTGCTAATTCAAATTTTTCTTTTGTAGATGTTGCAACTTGTTCTTTTTTGTATTCAATTAGAATTTTCTTTTTCTTTTCATTTTCTCGAATTACACTTGAACAAGCAATATCTGCATTATTTTTAATGGCAGAAGTGTATAATTTTTCATAGAAATCTTTTTCTATAAAATCATCACTATCGACAAAACCAATAAATTCCCCACTTGCTTTCTGTATTCCAATATTTCTAGCTTCACTAATTCCTGCGTTTGATTGTGTAATAATTTTTATTCTTTCATCTTTTTCTGCATATACAGATAAAATGTTTGCAGAATTATCTGTCGAACCATCGTTTACGCAAATAATTTCTATATCTTTTAATGTTTGTGCAATTACGCTGTCTAAACATCTAGCTAGATATTTTTCTACATTATATACGGGTATTATTACACTGATTTTTGGCATTTTTTCCTTTTCTTATTTTGTTTATGATTTTGTTTTAGTCACCCTGAACTTGTTTCAGGGTCTCCCTGTGGTCTTTGCAGGGATTCTTCGCTTCGCTCTGAATGACAATTCGTCTTTGCAAGGATTCCGAAACTGTCTTGAATTTACTCCACGCTCACAGAGTTTCACCTTTTGTGACGTTGTCACAGTCGGCTCAATCTGTTCGCTATCCGAACTAACTTCGTGTCGTCCCCTCTCACAAAACAATACTTAATTGTTTTGTTCGGCAGAGTGTAAATTCGCAATTCGGAATGACGTTGAGTGTTTTTTTATTTAATTATCAAGCGTTAACAGGGTTCATCGTTTTTAAAAACGACAAAACAGCCTGTTGTTGAGTGTTATTGAATTTCTCCAACAACCTCAATATTTCATACATAGTCGATGAAATGTCGTTATCATCTTTGAGTTGTAATTTAGAAATATCTAAATTTAAAACCTCAACGATAACTAAAAAAGTTTGTAAGCTAGGAATATATTCCCCTCTTTCTATTCTTGAGCAGTGTTGAGCACTTATCCCAACCTTATCAGCAAGTTCTGATTGAGTATATCCCATCTCTTTTCGTTTTGCTTTTATCAAGCTCCCGATGTTCTTTAAATTAAGGTTCTCCATAAGATATAATTACCTCTTCCAACAAAAATTTTTAACATGTTAAATAATCATGACATGATTATATATCATGTAAAAATAATTATCAAGTTTTGTTTATAAATTCGTTATTCCTTTGTAGTATTAATTTGAAAGCATATATTATATGGATAAAATAAAACATTTATTAGGCGAAAATATTAAACATATTCGCAAAAGGCAAAATATTACTCAAGAAAATTTAGCTGAGCTTGTGGATAGAAGTAAAAATCACATTTCAAAAATTGAGCAAGGTCTAACTAACCCTCCTCTTGATTTGTTGATATCAATATCTAATGCTCTAAATGTATCATTAAAAGACCTTTTTGATTTTTCAAAATTAAACGATAACTTATCAACCGAAGAAATAACAAAAAACCTATCCCTAATATCAGACAATAAGCAAGCAAATCTGATTTATGAAATATACAAACTAATTGATAAATATAATTAATTATTAATTATTTCTGTTTAAGTGCCTTTGACCTCAAATCTCTATGATAAGTGATAGCAAATCTATGTGCCTCATCTCGTATTCTCTGTATCAAAAACATTGCATTTGAATTTATAGGTATTCTAATAGATTCAGATTGATGTGGCAAAAATACTTCTTCTTCTCTTTTAGCAAGTGAAACAAAGTCGATATCACTTACTCCCATCTCCTCAACCACCTGCATAACAGATGACAACTGCCCTTTACCACCATCGATAATAATTAAGTCAGGTTTTTCCCAATTTTTTTCGCCTAATCGTTTCAACCGTCTTGTCAAAACCTCTTTCATAGATAAAAAGTCATCAGGTTTACCCTCTGTGCTCTTTATCTTGAATTTTTTATAAGCCGTCTTTTTACTCAACCCATTATGAAAAACAACCATAGATGCAACCGTATTTGTACCCTGAATGTGTGAAATATCATAGCATTCAATTCTATTAGGAAAATTCTTCAACTGCAATCTTTCTTGCAAGTAACTTCCAACTTCGTTAAAGTCATTCCTAATGTCGCTCATCTTCTTAATCTTTGCGTTATCATAAACAATCTGTGCATTTTTCATAGCTAAATTAGAAAGTTCTTTACCCTGTTTTGCTTTACCATAACTTATTTTAATTTTTTTATGTGCTATAACCTCTAACCATTCTTGATAAAGGTTTTTTGCGTTCAATTCCTCTAAATCGCTAGACACAATTTTATCAGGATATTCAAGCATCAATGTAGAATAATATTCTTGAAAAACTGTCTTAAAGAATTCGTCCTTATCCTCGTTTTCAACAAAATAAGTGAACTCTTTTTTATCAATCAATCGTCCCTCACGTATCAATAAAATTACAAATACAAAAATTCCGTCCTCATATATGCTTGCAATAATATCTTCATTAAGTTTGCTATTTTCGTAAACGACTTTTTGATGTTCAAGTGTCTTTTGCAAGTCCATAAAGCTATCACGCATTTTCCCTGCTTTTTCAAACTGTTCAGCTTTAGCGTATTCTTCCATTTGATTTTTAAGTTTTTTAATCAATTCAGATTGTTTACCTGACAAAAACAGTTCAACTTGATTAACCAAATTCTGATATTCTTCAGGGCTAACTTTTCCCTGACAAGGTGCTAAGCATTTCCCGATATGATAATATAGGCAAGGTCGATTTGAAAACTTTGGCTGTTTACACTGTTTTAAAGGGAAAATCTTTTTTAAAAAATCTAAAGTAGAATACATCGCTCGTGAATTAGTGTAAGGTCCATAATATCTACCTTTTTCTTGGTTCAAGTTCTTCTTTCTTACAACTCGTATTCTTGGATAATCTTCATCTGTAATCAAAAAATATGGATAATTTTTGTCGTCTTTTAATAATATATTATACTTAGGCTTATGTTCCTTGATAAGATGTGATTCTAAAATCAAAGCCTCAACCTCTGAGTCAGTGATAATATATTCCATCTTCTCAATCTTTGAAACTAATACTGCAACCTTAACTCTATCCTGTGTTCTATTAAAATAGCTAGATACTCGCCTTTTTAAGTTCTTAGCCTTGCCAATATAGATTATCTCACCATCTTTATCGTAATAAATATAACATCCAGGTAGAGTAGGAACAAGTTTTAATGATAGTGCCAATTCTTCGTTCATACATTTAATTATAGCATATCTAACTATATTTTTGTTATAATTTCTTTATGAATAAGTTTTTATCAGAACTTTATCAAAACAAGAATGTTTTGATGCTATCTCTTTCAATAGTTTATATATTAGGTTTGTATGCGTTCTTTACCGAGTCTCCAATCCTATTCGGTGCAATATTTACAGTTTTTCTTGTGTTTTTAGTGATAAAATTCAATAATCTTAAACTTCCATTAGTTTATATTTTCTTATTCTATTTCGGGTTCTTTTATGCGAGTTATCGTGTAAAACCATCTGATATGTTGTTTGATAAAGCTCCCTCTCAGTGTGAATTATCAGGAGAAATATCTTCTGTTCCAACCTCAAATGGTGATGGGAAAGTGAAGTTTTTCTTTGATGTGGATAAATTTAATCAAGAAAACGTAAAAGCAAGAGTGCTTGTGACAATCAAAACAAACTCTCCAAAGCCTCGTCCTAATCAGTTTTTGATAGGAAATCATTATATAATTGATGGTAAATTAAGAAAACCTTTTACTGCAACGAACCCCTCACAGTTTTCGTATGATAAGTATCTTAGAAACTTCAATGTATATACGACTTTTTATTCAGAAGAAGAAAATGTATCCTATTCCCCACGTAAACTTTGTTTGAAAAATAAAATTCTTCAATATCTTAATATAAAACGTGAAGACGTTATAACTGCTCATTCTGAATATTTAAAAAGTCCAAATATAGAAATTCTAGGTGGAGTTGTGTTTGGTGATGATGCAATCGCACCACCTGATTATATTAAAACATCTTTTATCAATTCAGGTTTGCTCCATATTCTTGCTGCATCTGGTATGAACGTAGGTTTTATTAGTAGTTTCTTATTATTCTTCTTGGTAAGGCTTGGTGTTCCATACAAACTTCGACTTGTCTGTGGAATTTTGACAATAATATTCTATGCTCTTATGACTGGTCTAGGTGCATCTGTTGTTCGTGCCGCACTTATGCTGATATTTATTTTCTTAGGAAAATTGATAGATAGAGATGCACACTCAATTTCTTTATTGTCGTTTGTAGCGTTATTAATGTTGTTATTTAACCCTGCTTACATAAACGATGTTGGCTTTCAGTTATCGTTTGTTGTAACTTTTGGTATCCTTATCTCTGCTGATGCAGTCTTAAAATATATGAACAGAGTTCCAATTCTCATCTCAAGTGCCATATTTATCCCAATAATTGCACAGGCATGGGTTATTCCAATACAGATGTTTTATTTTAATACAATTAGTGTATACTCAGTGTTTGCAAATATTTTGACAATGCCATTTTTATCTGTAATCAGTTTTGGTGGATTTGTAAGTTCTGTATTTGCACTAATACCTTGTATAGCATCTTTTGTTTGTAAAGTATTTGATTTTGTACTAAATCCTTGTTTAACAGGTTTAGTATTTATTTCAGAATTTTTTGCAAATCTTCCACACTCATTATATATAACAACTCACCCATCAATTATTCAGATATTGTTATATTATCTAATTCTTTTAGCTGTGATTTATTTATTGAAAACTCAAAATAAAAAGGTCTTAATCCCTACCTTAACCCTGAGTTTAGTTTTAGCCTTATCAATTTTTATAAAAATACCAAACAATAATTTTGAAGTTATTGCGTTTGATGTTGGTAACGCTGATGCGTTTTTATTAAAAACACCTGCAAACAAATACTATATGGTTGATACAGGTCGTTCTGGTTACAAAGGTAGTAAATCTCAGGCTGAAATAATTATTCTAAAATACCTCAAAGATAAAGGTATAAAGAATATTGATGGAATAATCCTAACTCACTTTGACGCAGACCACGCAGGTGGAGCAGAAGATATTATTTACACATTAAAAGTGAAAAAGGTTTATGTGAATTCGCTTGTGGACAAAAAGCCGATTGCAAAATATATTACAAAAGCAATAAATAGAAAATCAATGACTGAAAAAGTCTTAGTGAAAGATGGTGACATAATCTGCAAAGAAAATAATTTTGAGATGAAAGTAATTAAGCCAGATATCTCAAAAACAGATTTTAGTAATTCTGATAACGAAAACTCAATAATCATGTTAACAACTTATGGTAAAAATAAAATGTTGTTTACAGGTGACGCTGGAGTAAGAGCTTTGAGTAGAGTAGATTTACCAAAAGATATAACAGTATTCAAGGTAGGTCATCACGGAGCAAGAGGAGTTGTAGATAAAAAGTTGATGACGACACTTAATCCGAAAGCCTCATTGATATCAGTAGGGTTCAACAAATACGGTCACCCGTCACCAGTAACTGTTAAGATTTTAGAAAAATCAAAAGTGCTTAGAACTGATAAAGCTAACGCTATACGTGTAATATTTAAGCCTGATAATACGTATGAATTGGACGGATTTAATCCGAAAACCCACAAATTCTACAAACGATTGTCAGGTAGTTCTTAACAAAATTTTTTTGTTGTATAATGTAGAAAATAAGTAATAATGGGTATTATAAACACGATGGATTTAAAAAGTAATTTAATAGAAAAAATTAAAGAATTAAAAGAGAAAAAGAATGCTGTAATCTTAGCACATTCATATCAAAACATTGAAATTGATGAGGTAGCTGATTTTGTTGGCGATTCATTATACTTGAGCCAAAAAGCAAATGAAACAGATGCAGACATAATCGTATTTGCAGGGGTTTATTTTATGGCACAGACTGCAAAAATTTTATCACCTGACAAAAAAGTTTTGCTACCTAGATTAGAGTCAGGTTGTAGAATGGCTGATATGATTGATTTAGAACAAGTAAGAGAGTTCAAGGCAAAACACCCGAATATTCCTGTGGTTTGTTATATCAATTCAACAGCAGAAGTTAAGTCAGAATGTGATATGTGTTGTACAAGCTCAAATGCTGTGAAAGTTGTTCAATCAATGAATGAAAAAGAAATTTTATTCTTGCCTGACACATATTTAGGAAAATGGGTTGAACATAAATTAGGTAATATCAAGGTTACGACTTATCCAGGGTTCTGTCCAACTCACTTGCAAATTAAACCAAAAGATATAATTGAAGCAAGAGAAAAATATCCTGATGCACTTGTTTTGGCTCACCCAGAATGTCACCACGAGGTTGTGAAGTTGGCTGATTATGTTGGTAGCACAACAGGTATTATGAAATATGCTATTGAAAGTGATGCGAAAAGATTTGTTATCGCTACAGAAAAAGGTGTTGTGGATAGACTTAAACGTGATTATCCTGAAAAAGAATTTATCCTTATCAAAAATAGCGTAATTTGTCCAAATATGAAATGGCATACTTTACAAGATATTTATAACGCTCTTGATAAAGAAGAACACGAAATCACTGTTGATGAAGCTGTTGCTAAAAAAGCAGTTGCTTGTATTGATAGAATGTTAAAGGCTTCTAAGTAATGGTGAAATTATGCAGAACGATATTATATATGGCAAAAACTCGGTTATAGAAGCACTTCAAAGTGATAGAGAGATTAACAAAATCCTTATCTCAAGAACCAACCATTCTGATAATAAGATTGAGCAGATTAAAAAACTTGCTCAACAGAAGTCTGTTGTTTTTCAGTTTGTTGGTCGTGACAAATTGGCTCAGTATGATGGTTTGAATCATCAAGGAGTTATTGCTCAGGTTGCACCTATAAAGTATGTTGAGCTTGAAGATTTTATAGAAAAATACAAAGAAAACGCATCTTTGGTAATCTTAGATGGTGTGGAAGATGTTCATAATATCGGTGCGATTATTAGAACTTGCGTTTGTGCAGGGGTAAAAGGTGTACTTATCCCATCAAGAAGAAATTGTCAAATAACTTCTGTTGTTGAAAAAACGAGTGCAGGAGCTATTAATCATATAGATATTATAAAAGTCAATAGCCTATCTAGTGCTGTCCAAATACTAAAAGATAACAACTGGTGGGTAATTGCAACTGATGCATCAGCAAAACAAAATTATTATGATATAGATTATTGCGATATGAATTTTGCAATAGTTATGGGCGGTGAACATTCAGGCGTGTCAAAAACATTGTTGAAATTGGCAGATTTTTCAGTAAATATACCTATGTTCAATGATTTTAACTCTTTGAATGTTTCAAATGCTCTTAGTATCATAGTTTACGAAAGCGTAAGACAACGACTTACCAAAAAATAAGGGATTTAAAAATGATGGATACTGTTGATAATTTTTCATTAGGAATTGATGATATATCAGATGAGGGTATTGATTTTGACCAGTTTGAAAACGATATTGCTCAAGATGAAGAAAATTCAAAACATGAGGTTGAATCAGATGCAGGAGTTGATGACTCCGTAAAACTTTACTTGCAACAAATCGGTAAAATACCGTTGTTGTCAAAGGAAGAAGAACTTGAGGTCGCAAAAAAAATAAAAGAAGAACATTGTGAACTATCAAGAAAAATCCTTATTAATGCTAATTTAAGACTTGTTGTTAGTATTGCTAAAAAGTACGCAGGTCGTGGATTATCTTTTCTTGACTTGATACAAGAAGGGAATATGGGCTTGATTAGAGCTACTGAAAAGTTCGATTATACAAAAGGGTTCAAGTTCTCTACTTATGCAACTTGGTGGATTCAACAATCAATTACACGTGCTATTGCTGACAAATCAAGAATGATAAGATTGCCTATGCACTTGATTGATACACTTACAAAGATAAAAAAGACTTCTTTGGCGTTGGGTTCAAAGTTGGGTAGAACACCTACAAAGGTTGAATTGGCTGATGAGTTGGGTATTTCTGTAAAGAAATTGGCAGAGATTTCTAAATCGGCTCAAACTACTATCAGTATTGATACACCGACTAACCAAAAAGAAGACGCTAACAAGATTATAGATTATATTGTGGACGAAAGCTCTGCTGAACCTGAATTGATGGTATCTAATGAGAATTTGCAACTTGATACTACAAAGATGCTTGAACATTTGAGCAAAAAGGAACGTGATGTATTGATTTTGCGTTACGGATTGGACTCTGAGGGGGAAAAACGTACACTTGAAGAAGTTGGAAACTATTTCAATGTTTCAAGAGAACGTATTAGACAGATTGAAAACAGAGCGATTTCAAAGTTGAAAAAACTCTGTAAGTCTAAAGGGATTAATTCTGATATTAAGAGTTATATTAAGTAGGTTGTTCAGCAGTTCTGTATGTACTTTGTTGGGGTAGAAACCCCAACCTACTGCTTTGGCATAAAATGCGTGCTCGCTTTGAATGTCATGGGGTGGTTATAGAACGGTTGATTTATGGATTGTTATGTCGTTTTACATTGTTCATGACTTATTATGACATTTATTAGCAAAATAACTCGGGTGTCTAATTTAAAAATATCTTCCTAAAGTTATTATATAATTATGTTTTACAATTATCACGAAGATTATCAATATGACAGCTGTATCTCTAAAGGCATCTGTTCCATTAACCCTAGAACCTCATCTCTACGAGAAGTTCTAGTTATGTACCTTAAACAACTTGCGTTTTATACCCTTAAACTTAAACATCTAGGGTTAAAAAATGATTCAACAGAGTGTATTATCCTAAACACCCTCTCAGGTCTTATGTCAAACCTAGAGATAGGTAACCAACAGTTCTACAAGACCCTCATGAGTCTTAAATCAATAATTATTGAATCAATAAAAACATATAAAGATGTTTGTAAATCAAAAAATATTCAAATAAAATCTATGCCTTCAGTTATAAAATTGAATAAACAATTAAACATCTCAGAACTTATTAAGCTCGGTGAAAAAGAGTTCTCTGAAAAAATAAAACTCGTTTCTCAAGAAAAAAGAAATCTGTTTGAAGTTATATTTATGGTGCTTAAAAGTATCTGTATAAACCTTGTTGAAATCCAGTCCTACGGGCTTGATGACAAAACTGCTTATTTAGAAATTTTATATCTTTTAAATACTCTTAATTACCCAAATTCATCGGCTTATATATATAAAAAGAAAATTATAAAAGCAATAGAGATAGATTTCTGTTTGGCAAAACGTCTACATCGTATAAAAACAGAGCGTTTTGGTTCTCAAACCGAAGGTGAAGTATCCTACTCAACCCGTCCTAACAAGTGTATCCTCGTTGCAGGCACAAACATTCAAGAGCTTAAAAATGTCCTAGACTATACAAAAGATAAATCAATAGATGTCTATACACACGGTGATATGATTGAAGTCTACACTTATCCAAAGTTCCAAGAATACAAACATCTAAGAGGTCAATTTGGTAAAGGTATTGAAAACTGTTTACTTGATTTTGCAACTTTCCCTGGAGCAATCCTAATAGCAAAGCACTCTCTTGAAACAATCGAATATCTATATCGTGGTCGTCTATTTACAACAGACAACTTTGTTCCTCAAGGGGTTATAAAAATTAAAGATAACGATTTTACACCACTTGTAAATTCTGCCTTGTCTGCTCGTGGGTTTAAAAAAGGTCAAATTCACCCATCTGTCAAACTCGGCTGTACAGAAGAAGAGTTTGATATCAAAATGGACGAAATTTTATCTAAAATGAAATCCTTGAAAAATATTGTTATCTTCCCTACCGAAATGAATACTGTTTTACAAAAAGAGTATTTTGAGTCGTTTATTTCAAAGACAGATAATGAAACATTAGTCATATCATTGTCAAATATACCTTGTGATAAAAAAGTTATAGTAATAAATTCTGCACCTGATATTTGTATGTTATACAAGATTCTTGATAGAATTTCTAGTTCAGCAGAAGAAAATAATGTAGCCATCTCAGTCTTTATCTCAAAATGTGATAAACATACGATTTCTAATATTTTAAACCTTAAAAAAATAGGGGTTAATAATGTATTTTTGAGTAAATGTACTCCGATAATGCTTAATCCAACCCTTACAGAAACTCTGAAAACAGAGTTTGATATAAGACCCACAACAAAGCCTGCTGAAGATTTGAAGTTGTTGTAGTTTAGATGACTTTAAAGTTAGTAAATCTCAAAAGAGAGTGAAACAATCGAAAAATCCCTTTAAAGATTTCTGGGGGAAACAAGCATTGGCAAATAACTTGCCAATGCTCGCAAGGTTAAAATTTGATTATTTCAAGTGTGTAATCCTTGAACTCATACTGTTTTACAGGTTTAATATAATTTGTTTGGTTTATCTTGAATATCTTAGCGTATTTCTTATTAATACGTTTAATTAAATCGCTTTTTCTAACAGCATTTTGAACTTGTTGAACGGTTTGTTGTACTTGTTCAACTGGTTTTGGTGCAGGTTTAGTTGTGATATTTGTTTGTTGTTTATGAGCAAACGCAGTATCCTCAATTATAATAACTCCTTCAGGTTCAAGGTTTTCTATTGCTTGTTTTTGTTCAGGATTAAAATCTTCTTGCATATCCATATCAACATAAGTAGAGTATTCACCAGAGCTATCTTGACCTTTTAGTGTAGTGATAATTACACCATCAGAATATGTATCTGAAACTACTTTTGCAGATACATCAGTATTATATTTAAACGTCAAGAATTTTTTGAGATTTTTAAGTTTTTCTCTAAATCCAGTCTTAGCAACAAGTGGTTTAGACTCATTCTTCTTAATTCTATTTTGTTTAGCTTGTTTCTTAGCTGTTCTCCAATCGACAATCTCGATATCAGGTGCTTTTCTATCTTTAAACTTAACCTTTTTATCTGTAATTCTATCAGCAGGAACAGGTGTAGGTTGACCAGTTAATTTGCCCATCATATACTTAAATCCAAACAATATAGCAACACCACGTCTACCACCATTTCTAACGGTAGCCTGTCCAAATCCTTGACAGTTTTCGCCCCAACGTCTTTGTATACCAATACCATATTCAACATAAGGATCGATAGACATTTGAGGTAATTTGATGTTGTCAGCTGTGAAATTAGTTTTATCAATAAAGTTTGCAATTACACTAACCAACAAATATGGTTGCCAACCGTTTGTCAAGTTACCGATAACTTTTAATGTAGGTGCAAAATGAATAACATTTAATGGGTCGCTCTTTATATGTACACCGTTACTTGTTGTATAATCTGTAGAATATACAAACGAATAACCAAAGAATATTGATGGTTGCAATATTAATTTGCCTGACGCTAATTCAAAGTTGTAACCAACTCTATCAGCCACACCTGACATTATCAAATTCATGGTATCAGTTCCATAATTAGTGAAACTTTCGTTTATCTGCCAACCACAGTTCGCTGTGATTGCGTTGAAGAAATTACCTTTATATAAATAAGCGTTCAAGCCGACAACAGCACCTTGTTGGCTTGCGTCAATATGTGAATAACTTGTTGAGTTACCGTTGTAACCAACATAACCACCATAAACAAAGTTAAACCCGTGACCAAGTGAAATCATATCGCTATCGCCACCGAATAATGTTCCGTAGCTGATATTAGAAACACTCACTCCACGTTTTAAAGGTATACTTTCAAATGTGCTATAAGGTCTTACCCAAATGCTTTTTATCTCGTCTTGAATAGTGCCTTGATATGGGTAATAACTACAATTCTTGAACTCATCTTCTAAGTTCAAGCTCGTTTGGTTTCTCATATTTCTAACTAACTTTGGTAGCATCATATATGCATCTGAATGATACATCGCAGTTTGATAGTTTTGTAATTGATTAGCATAAGCTATTTGTTGCGCTACTCCTGATGCTAAAACAACTGGGTTATAGATATCAGCAGTGCTGTGGCCTCCACCACCGCTGTCTCCACCACCACGGTTGAAGGTTAATTGACCTGTTGACTTATTATAACTTACCTTGTATTTATAAATTCTGCTATACACAGTGCTTACAGCATTTCTGATTGCATCTTTGATTGGTCCATTTGCGAATGCTACTGTTATTTTTTCAGGAATTGAATCGCTTATTACATTAATGTTTGTTATGCTAAGTTTACCTGTTGATGTGTTTAAAATATTGCCAGAAATTTTATCGACACTATTGTTTCTTAAATCTGCATCAATCCCAAGTTTTGTATTTCCAATCATTGTTACTTCATTAAACTGAACTGTTCCCGTAGAATTATTGATAAGATTAAGCATACCACCATTTCCGATGAAGTTGTTGCCACTTATATTTGATTCTATAGATGGTGTCAAAACTCCACCATTTAATTGGATTGTAGCGTTTTTAACTGTATTGTTTAAGTTTATTTTACCCGTAGAATCACCATTGACATTAAGCTTGTAGCCATCAGTAGTACCGTTAATTTTGTCGTTCATGTTGATAGTACCATTATTTTTTGCAGTCAAATTAACAGTTCCTTCTTTTGAACCTACATAAATTGCGTTGCTTTCTCCACCTGCAGTATTGCCATAGAATTCTGTAACAGCATCATCTGCTATGATTTCTACATTTGAGTCTGTGTAAATAGCGCCACCATTACCGTTACTTGTATTGTTTGAAACTGTACTGTTTTCAATTTTTAAAGTACCGTTTTTAACATAAAAAGCACCACCATTACCACTTGATTTGTTGTTTGTGATTACTGAATTTTTTGCAGTGAAGGTTGCTGTGTTATTATCAAGTGAAGCTACTGAACCGTTACCACTAGTTGATGCGTTTTTAACATAAATATTATCTAAGGTTACTTTAGAAATAGGATTGCTAAGTTTGAATAAAGAATGTCCATTTGCATTCAATACTCCATAATCTCCTGTTGATTCATTAGATATCGCTAAAATGCTTTCTTGTCCAAGTGTTCCCAAATCTTTTGTTACTGTGTATTCTGAATCTGTTCTGAATACAAAATTTTTCAAGGTATGTATCGGATTTGTGTCTTGTATTAGCTCATAAAGAACATCTTTCCAACCTGTGATTACTATACTATCGTTGGCAAAAGATGTTTGTCCAAGTGTGATTGAGTCTGCTAAAACTGTGTCATTGTACATTGTTGTCTTAACTCCTGTTTCAAGTTTAGATTGCAACAAGTCAATGTTTAAAGCTAGTCCAGAGTTTTTGATTACTTGGAATTTTGTTGAATTTCCTGTTTGAGCGCTTAAGAAATTCAAGGTGGAAACCTTTACTGTTCCCGTAGAGTTGGTTGTTGTGATGTTGTCAGATTTTGAGTTAGCTAAATCGACGTCGAGCATAAAATCAACGTCATCATTGATGGTTAAATTGTTAAATGTATAATTGAAAATCTCATTGTTTACAAACGAAATAGTAACATTTTCCATTGTGATACTATTTGCATCAGTAATAGATTTATAAATGCCTACAGGGTTTCCGTTATCGCCATTGATAACGATATCTTCACCAGAAGTTACGCTAGGGTTAAAATTTGTTGAACGATATACTTGAGTAGGCTGTGTAGCTTGAGTTACAGAGCTGGTTGTTGGATTTGTTATATTAGTTGGATTTACTGGGTCTGCAACAGCAAAAGAGCTACTTATTTGTATGCAAAAAAATGCAATAAGCAGTGTTTGAAAATTTATTCGTAAATTTCCCCAGCCTAGTTTTTTCAATTTAACCTTGTAGTAACTCTTTTAAAATGTTTCCCCGAGATTATAATAATAGCTACTATAACCCCATTAGTATTATTTCATATCAGGCTCAATCTGTCATAGTCTAAAAAGATGATTTTTCGTTAGTTTCTTCAAATGTGATTTGGTGGTTGAAAGTTGTGGTTACTGTGGTTACAGAACAATTGATTTCTGGATTGACACGGCTCTCACTACGACTAAAATGGTGATACAACTAAATCAAAGTGCAATCTTGCGCTTGATTGTCTATAAACAGAGCAGTTCATAAGTGGCATACCTACATAAAAACGTGCAGTGATGTATTTTGAAATAGCAAACCTTAAACCTGCACCGACACTGGCTAAGAAGTTGATTGAACCAGTTGGTACGTGATAAGCGTAAACTGCACCGTGATCGAAGAAAGTTGCAAACTTAACTGCATCTCTTAATCTGAATGTTTGTTCTTTATCAAATGGGTTTCTAATAGTTTCAGGTAAAAATGGTATAGGGAATAACAATTCAACACTTGCAAAGTATGATTTTGGTGCAAGTAACAAACTCTCTGTATAACCTCTTACACTTGAGATACCACCAATTTGGTACTGTTCAATGTAAGAAATATTATTAGGTGAATATTGTCCACCAACACGTACTGTTGCAATAATTCCTTTGGGTAAATAATGTATATAATATCCGTCAGCGTTCACTTTTGTAAAAAAGTTGCTGAAATCTCTCATTCCGTCTTCAATTATACCGTTTGTTGAATAAACTGATGCAAATAAAACGCTCTTTTTAAAGTTATATCGTCCACCTAATCCCACTGCAATATTGTAATCTTTGTAGTTTGAATACTTGATATCATATACAGATGCAGTAGAAAGCTTGATATTTGCTGATGTATTGAAGTTTAAAGAAAACTTTTCTGTGTCTTTTAAAGGATGTGTGATATATCCACTAAAAATGTGTGTATTTGCTCTTAATTTAAAATCTCGGTACTGTCCACTTGTTACGTGGTTGTTGCCGTACATATATGTAAAACCAACTCTAGTTCCTTTTCTATTGATAGGGAAATTGTAATCAACGAAAGGTGTAGTTGATGAACGTGCCATATTGATAGCACCTGTTAATCTATCCTGAAACCCTAAAAATGAGTCAGTAGTAAGCATTAAACCACCACGCATAAGACCAGTTGTATCTCTACCAAAGCTATCATAAGAGGCTATAAAATGATATGGGAATTTTTCATCTGCTTTTAATACTACATCAGTCGTCCCATAAGTTTCCCCTGGTTTTAATTTTGCACTAAGTTGTACACTTCTTGCGTTTTTATTGAATTGAACTAAATCATCTTCTAAAGATTTAATATCTAAAATCTTACCATCACGTTTTGATACCATTCGTTTTAAAAACCATTTGCGATTGAATCTGTTGCCTTCAACATAGACTTTGCCGATTCTTGCTTCCATAAGCTCAATCTTTAAAACTCCGTCAGCAAGGCTATCTGCAACAAGATACGCACGAGCAGTCAAAACATTCTTTTCTCTATATTGTTGATTTATTAAAGCTACGAGGTTATTCAAGTCCTCTGCTGTAACTTCTTGACCTTCAACTAATGATTTGAAGGCTTTAATTTCTTCTTTTGAAAATATTTCAGAATTACTCATTTCTACAGAATTGATATGTGTTGTAACACTGTCCTCGTGTATTCTTGCAGGAAGTTTTAGGGGTGCTTTTTCTATCAATTCTTCTTTTTTTAATTCTTTTTTAGAACTATTTTTTCTAGTATCTCTAACAGAATCATAATATCTTTTTGTTTTGTTAGGGTCGGTCAAAATTCCTGGAGATTCGTTCGGTGTCAACAAATTGTTGTTGATATCATCGATACTTTGTTCTTCTTTTTGTTTTTCAATACGGATTTGTTTTACTTGGTTCTTTTTGAATTTTTGGAAAAATCCATTTTCTTTTGCTATAGCACAATTAGATGTTGCATTCAATGTGCAACAAGCTAATAATAATGTGATTATTAGACCTTTTTTCATAATTCCCCAAGTGATAAAATTTACGCTATTTACAAAAGAAAAGCTATCAAAAACATTTTTTTCTGTCAATGAAAAAGAATTGATTTGTAAAGTTATCTTTTATTATGTAACAATTATTTTACATGTCTTAAATTGAGAACTTTAGCAAGTTATTATATTTTAAAACAACTATTATCACATTTATAAAGGGCCGGAGTATGAGAACATTAGGTAAATCTTTTGTTGTAGTTACATCTATAATCGTGTTATTTTGTTCAGTAATTTTGTTTGCAAATGCTGTTGAAATCAACCAAAACAATGTGCCAATTAAAACAAACACTGAAATCGTAACAAATGGTAATATTACAGACATTAAGTCAAACACTACTGTTGGTGGTGGTTCAGTAGGTGTAAATACTTTTGGAAAGTTTAATGTCGCAAATGGTGAAGTAGTTAATCTCCATTTGATTGGAAGTCAAACAAAATTGATAAATTTGATATATGATAGTTCTCCATCTCAAATAAATGGTATAGTAAACTCTTATATGAATGGCAAAATCGGTGGTAATGTACTATTTGCAAACCCGAATGGTTTTGTGATTGGGGCTGATGGCGTGTTTAATGTTGGTTCATTAACCTTGGTTACTCCAACCCAACAGTCAATGAATAGTTTTATAAATGATATTGGTTCAGAGACTCCTAGTTTTAATGAAACTCAGCTTAATAAGTTGATTAGTTTTAGCTTCAATGGTGATAACTACCTTGTGTGTGGAGATACTGTTAATCCAATAAAATTGGAAAAATCACTAATTGAAATTTCAGGTAAGATAAATTCTGCAAACGGTATTGATATAATTTCTGGTGGAAATGTTGAAATAAAGGAAGGTGCACAACTTAATGCAAACCTTGATTTCAATTATAATGAAGATGGCACTTTGGCAGGTTTTTCAAAGAAAACAGGTGTGACTCCTAATTTGACTTCAAGTTCTAAAACTTTTGCTATGAATGATGGTAATGGAATTATAATCGTGTCATCAAACGATGGTGAAAAATCGGATTATTTGTCAGCATTTGTAAACTTGAAAGGTTCAGTAGATGCTAATGGTTCAAATGTAATTGTGAAATCGGAAGCTAGTAAGACTAATATTTCTTCTAATATAACAGTAGATGGAAGTGTTAATGCAAACGAAATCTATTTAGGTTCTGAAGGATCAATTTCTTCTACTTCTGCAGAGATTGTTGCAAACACATTAGAGGTTTTAGCAAATAATGAGATAAGTTTGGTTAACAAAGGTAATTTGACAATATCTTCGATTACTTCTAAAAATTCAAGCGTTAGTTTGAAATCGTTGGAAGGCTCTGTTAATGTAACAGATTTTAATTCAAAAACAGATGCTAATATAAATGCTTTTGGTGATGTTACTTTAGCAACAGTGCAGGTTGAAGGTAAATTAGATATTCTTTCAAAAGATTTAGAAATTACAACAGGTATGAATGTAGGTGGAAAGGCTACAATTACCTCAACAGGAAACGTAGTTGTGACACCTGATGTGACATTATCAGATTTAGAAATCAAATCAGCACAAGATGTTACGTTTGGAAACTTGAATGTATCAAATCTAGCAAGTATAACAAATGATGGTAAATTAACACTTGGAACAGGTGAATTTAAAGATATTACAATTACTTCAGATTCAGCTGATATCACAAAAATCACAGCGACAGGTACAAGTATTTTGACAACGACAGAAGCGTTGAAGCTTGGTACAGGTGAATTTAAAGATATTTCAATCAACTCAGGCTCTGCAGAGATTACAAGTTTGAAATCAACTGGTGATGCTAATTTAACAATAATAGGAGCATTGGCATTTGGCACAGGCGAATTTAAAGATGTTACAATTAACTCAGACTCTGCTGAGATTACAAATATTAAAGCGACAGGTACGGCTAATTTAACTACAAAAGAAAATTTGAAACTTGGCACAGGCGAATTTGCAAAAGTTTCAATGACTTCAAATAACGGTTCTGTTGAAGTTTCAAACCTTACTTCATCAAATAATGTTGCAATAAATTCAGAAAATGGAAAGACAACTTTAGGAACATTGAATGTAGATGGCACATTTGATGTAGTTACTAAAGATTTAGAAATAACAACAGGCATGAATGTAGGTGGAAAGGCTACAATTACCTCAACCGGAAACGTAGTTGTGGCACCTGATGCGACATTATCAGATTTAGAAATTACATCAGCACAAGATGTTACGTTTGGAAAATTAAAGGTATCAAATGTAGCAAGTATAACAAATGAAGGTAAATTAACACTTGGAACTGGTGAATTTGCAGGAGTTACAATCAACTCAGGTTCTGCTGAGATTACAAGTTTGAAATCAACAGGTGAAGCTAATTTAACAACGACAGGAGCGTTGACACTTGGAACGGGTGAATTTGCAGGAGTTACAATCAGCTCAGATTCTGCTGAGATTACAAGTATGAAATCAACAGGTGAGGCTAAATTAACAACGACAGGTGATTTGACTGTTGGCACAGGTGAATTCGCAAAAGTTACAATGACTTCAAATAACGGTTCTGTTGGAGTTTCAAACCTTACTTCATCAAATAATGTTGCTATAAATTCAGAAAATGGAAAGACAACTTTAGGAACATTGAATGTAGATGGCACATTTGATGTCGTTACTAAAGATTTAGAAATTACAACAGGCATGAATGTAGGTGGAAAGGTTACAATTACCTCAACAGGAAACGTAGTTGTGACACCTGATGCGACATTATCAGATTTAGAAATTACATCAGCAAAAGATGTTACATTTGGAAAATTAAAGGTATCAAATGTAGCAAGTATAACAAATGAAGGTAAATTAACACTTGGAACAGGTGAATTTAAAGATATTACAATTACTTCAGATTCAGCTGATATCACAAAAATCACAGCGACAGGTACAAGTAATTTGACAACTACAGGAACATTGACACTTGGAACTGGTGAATTCAATGATATTACAATAAATTCAGATTCTGCTGAGATTACAAGTATGAAATCAACAGGTGAGGCTAATTTAACAACGACAGGTGATTTGACTGTTGGCACAGGTGAATTCGCAAAAGTTACAATGACTTCAAATAACGGTTCTATCGAAGTTTCAAACCTTACTTCATCAAATAATGTTGTGATAAATTCTAATAATGGAAATACTACTTTAGAAACAGTAAAAGTAGATGGCACATTTGATGTAGTTACTAAAGATTTAAAAATTACAACCGGCATGGATGTAGGTGGAAAGGTTACGATTAAAGCAACTGGCGATATTAATATATCTCCTGATGTGACTTTCTCTGATTTAGAAATTAGTGCAAATAAACTTACTTATAAAAATTTGACTGTAAATGGTACTGCTGATATTACTGTAAAAAATGATTTTACAGCAAAAGATGTTACTATAAATAATCTAAAAAATCTTTCTGCTAACAACAATATAACTATAGATAATTTAACTGTTAAAAATGATGCAAATATTGTTGCAAAAGGTTTGTTTAAAACAGAAACAGCGACTGTATCAGGTAATTTAACAAAATTAGAAACAAATAATGCCGAAATCGGTAGTTTGACAGTAGGAAACAATGCAAACATAAAAGCGACAGGAAAAATTACTGCTGATACAATAGCAGTAACAGGTAATTTAACAAAGTTAGAAACTAAAGATGCTGATATAAAAAATCTAACTGTTGATAAAGTTGCAACTATTGTTTCTAATGGTGATGTTATCTTAGGAAAGACTACAATAGGAAACGATTTTAATGCTAGTGCTAAAAATTTGACGTTTAATGATGTAACATCAGTAACTGGTAAAACATCTTTGAAAGCGACAAATAAATTGACTTTTGTTCCTAATGATGTGACATTCAAAAATAATCTAACAATTGCAAAAGGTACAGGTATAGTAGAAGTTAATCACTTAACCGTTAATGGTGATGCTGACATAAATTCAAACGGTAAAACAACTATTAATACTGCAAATGTAACAGGAAATCTTACAACAGATACAAATGAATTAGTTATAAGTGATAAATTGACAGTTGATAAAACTGCAAATTTAGGTTCAAAAACATCAATCAATGTAAAAGAAGCAGAAATCTATAATTTAATTACAAAAAATGCAAACAATGTAAAAATTGATAATTTAAAAGTTGATACAGATGCAGATATTCAAGCCTTTGGCAAGGTTGAATTAGGAACAATAGAGGTTGGTAATAATTTAAAAGCTGATACAAACATCTTATTAGTAAATAATTCAATTACTGTAAATGGTGGCAAAGCTTCACTTAAGGCTACAGAATATATGAAGTTGCCAGACCTAAATTTAAAAGACTTAACTATAGAAAAAGGTACAGGAACTGTTGATATTGGTAATATGAATATCGTAGGAAAAGCTGATATCAATTCTAATGGTAAGACAACTATTAAAACAGCGACTGTTCAGGGTGATTTGAAAACAGATACAAATGAATTAGAAGTTGTAAATAAATTAACCGTTACAAATGGTGACACATATTTGGGTTCAAAAACACTTATAACCTTGAATGATGCCGAACTAGATAACTTAAAAATGAACGCACACGATGCGACTATTGACAATATGGTGGTTCATGATTATGTTGATATAAATGCCAATGGTGATGTATCTATAAAAACGGCAAATGTAGAAGGTCTATTCACAAGCAAAACTGCGAACCTTGAAATTACAGACAAGTTGACAGCTGATAAAGATGTTAATATGACTGCTTCAAACTCTATTAAAATAAATGATGCTGATATAGAAAAGGATTTGAACACATCAGCAAAAACTATAACAATCGATGAAATGAATCTAAAAGGTAAATTTAATTCAGAAGTTGATACGCTTTCTGTGAATACCTCAAATGATTTGAACATCGCTACAATCTTTGGTAACTCAAAAGCTTATACAAACAAAATGTATATCAATTCAGATAAGGCTATCTTGAATGCTCTTGATAATTCAAAAGACATAAATATATATGCTAAAAATATTAAGATGATTTCTAACACAAACACTGCAACAGAAGATAAACCACTTAATCTGAGACTTGCAAAAAATAATAATATAACCTTGTTATCAAATGGCGATATTGAAATCTTCACAACAGGTGCAGTAGGTAATTATAGAAAAATCGTTACTGATTATCTTGATATAAAAACAGATTCTTATGGTGTAAACGTATATAGTGCAATAGTGAATATCTATGGTGATATAAGAACTGCAAACAAACACATAATCATTGATAATACAACTTGGTCACCAAATTTGTATGTAACATTACAGCTTCGTTCAATTATTTCACCTCATTTCTTGTTTGTGAATCGTAGTCCATTTATAAGAACGCAAAGTCTAAATGCACTAAGACACGGAATGAATATTTATGTGAACAAGACAAAAGATGCTACAAGTATGAATAGTTGGCTAGTATCGTCTGCAGAAGCGCAGTTGAAAACCTCAAACACAGCGAAAAAATTCTTTGATAAAACTGATAGTAAGTTGAATGTGTGGTCAACTCTTGATTCGTATATTTCAAATAACTTCTCAGATGAAGGCTCTAATATGGTTATAAAAACAATTAAAGGTGAAATTATGACACCTGATAATATGGACGAGTTTGTAAATTCTAACCATAATGATATCGCAAGACCAAAACGAAGATTGTTTAGAAGAAATAAAACTGCTGAAACAATTCAGGTTAGTTATTTGAAATAATAAGGTTTTATTATAAAGTTTTGTCGGGTTCAACGGTACCGTTGAACCCGATTTGTTGTGGTTGCAGAACCGTTGGTTTATGGATTGCCACACTTACTACTTTGCAAACTGTTTAATCGTTTGCAATGACAGGTGTTTGCAGGGATTCTTCGCTTATTACTGCGGTCGCGTTAAACGGCAACGTTCACGTTTGCAGGTAAAAGTGTGATTTTACCTGACGCACGTTTCACTCTCGCTTTGCTCGTGCCTCTGCTCCCTTGTCTCTGAATGACATTGAAGTACGTCATCCAGAGGCAAGAAAATCGTTTTATGAAGAATTGCCGAAGGATCCCTCTGAACATATTTTGTTGGGGTGGAAACCCCAACCTACAATTTACAGAACCGTTGGTTTATGGATTGCCACAGCTCAAACTATGTTTGAGCCTCGCAATGACGTTGGTTTATTGGTTTTCACCATTTTCAACAGGAGCTTCTTTGGGTTGATTCTTTAATGCTTCTTCCTGCAATCGTTTTTCTTCTCGTGCTTTCTTTTTCTCTTGTCGTTGTATAGCTCTTTTATTCTTTCTCTGTCTTATTTCTTCCATCTCTTTTTGACGTTGTTTAATCATTGCATCACGTTCTTCTCTCATTTTGTCAAAATCAACATCTGGTTGATTTTCGATATTATCTGCATCAACCTGAATCCCTTGTTCATCTCCAAATGATGTCGTTCCTCGTTTTTTACTTTTTTTGTATTCTCGTATCTTTAATCTATATTGCGCTTTTAATTTTCTGAGCTTTTGCTTATAAAGTTTTTTGTATGCTTTTTTTAATTTCTTTTTATCTTTTTCTGACTGTTTTTCTCTCTCTTCTTCAATCTTTGCCTGTCTATCAGCTTCCCATTCAACTTGTTCTCTTGGAACATAGCTATCATATACCATCTTAAACCCGATAACACTTACGTCATATTTTGTCCCGTGCAAGTCTACAAGTTCAGCTCTCTCACCCTCTGTGTCTATTGACCAAGTACCTAAAAAGCTAGGTACATCACCAGTATAAGCATAAGCACATACTAATATCCTATCAGGATTGTTCTTGTCAAACCCCAATGGATAAATATCCCATCTCTTTTCGTTAAATTCTACCCCACTAACATTATGCCAATAATTTGTGATTGCTTCTCTGATTTCAGGTAATTCTGTTGTTTTATCAGTTTTAAAGTCGTGTACCCACAAATTAGTCTGCCAGATGCCATCATGAGCATATCCGATTTTTTCTTTGGCAATTATGTATCTATTATCAACCGAAAAATCCACAGGAGTAAATGTTCTAAATGCTCCTTCTTGTGTTATATCAGTATCAGTTTGAAATATAGGTTTATCAATCTTTTTTGCAACATTTGCTTTTTGAACCCGTTCTAATTTTGTTAAACTTGTATCAAGTGGAATTACAAAAACTGAGCAAGATGTACAATTTGCCTCTGCATAATAATAAACTGTAGGATATACCAGTTTAGTAAAATCACCTGAAACAATTCCCTGTGCGTTAATCTGTCTATCAAAATTAACCTTTCTTGGTAAGTTAAGTTCAGGTGTTCCAGGTGGATTGTTATATCTAACCAACTTATACGTTGGTTGTGGTACATACTTCATATTACTTGGTTTAAAAGGTACAGCTTCCTCTACTTTCAACTCAATTCTAGGAATTCCCCTAGACAGTTCTTCGTATTCCTCTGTAAGCATATATCCCGATTTCGGCAATAAATTCTTTTCAAACTCAACCTTGAGTTCTTCCTTTTGTGCCTCGTATTCATAATTATATTGTTGTATGACAGGGTCGTGTTCTTTAAAATACTTTGGTGGGTCGCCATCTTTTACTAGTCGGACACTCAATAAAAAACAGATTGCAATAATTGCATAAAACATCTACACCAATCCCTCTGTAATAGCTTTTTGTGTAGCTTTAGCTCTTGTTCCAGCAGATAGTTTTTGCAACACGCTGTGAACGTGAGCCTTAGCTGTATAAGTTGTAATCGTTAAGTTTTCTGCAATTTGACTGTTTGTCAAACCTTCTACTATCAATGATAAAACTTCCATTTCTCTCTCTGTTAAACCATAAAGCTCTTTACCAGCCTGATAATTAATCCCGTCAGAACTATTAAACGCAGGTCTATTTTTTGGTGATTGTATATTTGTTAACACAAGTTTTGCAATAGCAGGGTCTAACCAAGCAACTCCTTGATAGACAGACTTAATAGCTGTGCAGAATTGTTCGCTAGACGTATCTTTCATAACATATCCGTCAGCACCTGATTTAAATGCATCAAATATATCGTCCTCACTATCTTTTGAGGTGAATATCAAAATCTTACAATCAGGGTTATAAGCCTTAATTCTTCTTGTAGCTTCAATTCCGTCAACCTGTGGCAAGCCAATATCCATAACTATAACGTCTGGATTAAGTCGTTTCGCTAACTCTACTCCTTTTAGTCCGTTATCAGCTTCGCCTATCAATTCTATCTCTGCTTCCTTTGATAATATCATTGATAACCCAAGTCTTGTTAATTCGTGATCTTCTACCAATAATGTCTTTATCATCTATCTACCTACTATCTATTTAATTTCGATTACTGCATTGTCAACATTTTTATTCACTACTACATCAGTTAATAAAAATGAGAATTCACTACCTTTATTTAATTTGCTTTCTAGCCAAATCTTTCCGCCATGAGCTTCCACAATCTGTCTTGATAAATATAGTCCCAAACCAGTTCCTGTAGAACGTTTTTTGCTTGTTCCTTGAGAAAATCTCTTAAAAAGATTAGGTATATCCTCTTTTGGAATACCGTTTCCATTATCTTGTACAGTAAAAATTATATCTTTATCTTGTTTCTTTACAGAAACCTGAACTTCTCCGCCATCATTTGTGTAATTAATCGCATTACCACACAAATTGCAGATAACTCGTCTAATCTCACCTCTATCAGCATTGATTTTTATTTCATCACCCAATTCATAGTTTAGCTTAAAACTGATATTCTTCTTCTCAGCCAACGGTTTTAATTCATTATAGGTTTGTGAAATCAATGAATTTAAGTTGAAATCAGTTTTGCACAATTCTAGTTTTGATGCATCATATTTGTATACTTCCAGCAATGTGTTAACAAGACCCAATAGGTCTTCGTTACTCTTTTTCATAGTCGAAAGCAAGAGTTCTTGCTTATCCGTAATCTCCCCTACAGAGCCATCTAAGAAGAATTTAATCGTTTGTATAGCAGCTAATAGTGGAGTTCTTAAATCGTGTGTAAGAGTTGCAATAAAGTCATCTCTAAGTTTATCAGACTCTTTTTGTTCTGTTATGTCATGTACAATTCCAACAAACTTTCTTTCATCTTCGTCTTCTGATGTAAATCTAGCAAAACTTATATCAATAGGAATTTCTACTTCACTCAACCTATTTAATATACTGCAATCTCTTAAATAAAATTCTTTGTCATCTTCAGTGTTCAAATATTCCAAAATATTAACTGACTTTGTCTGTATAAGTTCATCCAACCCTTGTTTTTTTATATTCTCGATAGAAAGTCCAATCAAGTTTTCAAAAGCCTGATTAACCTTTTCAACATGTCCATTATTGTCAGTTACAATAATTCCATCTGCACAGTTTTCAAATATCCCACACAATTTTGCATTCGTTTCTACTAATTCTGCTGTGCGTTCTTTAACAAGTTCTTCCAAATTATGAGAATATTTTTCTAACTTAGAATTAGCTACCTCTAACTCTTTTATCTTTTTCTTTAACTCGCTTTGTAAATAACTGCGTTCAATACCGTTTTTGATATTTAACAACAAGTCATCATTGCTATCCCAAGGCTTTGTTATGTATTTGTATAACCCTACCTCATTTATAGCACCTATAGCTTTTTCAATATCAGCGTATCCAGTCAAAACAATCTTACTAACGTCAGGATACAATTTGTTGGCTTCTTTTAAAAACTCTAACCCATTCATCTTGGGCATCATCATATCTGTTATGATTAAATCAGGTTCGTTATCTTGTAAATAATTCAATGCATCTAATGGACATGTAAAAAAATGCGCATCTTCATATCCCTCTAAAACCAACAAGGTTTTAAAAGAAGATATTAGCATATTATCATCATCTACAATTACTATCCTACCCGTCTTCATACTATAATTTTAGTTCATTTCTTACCCCATGACAAATTCTTAAAATTATGTAATAAAAGCAAACCCTTGCTATCATTGAACGTTACATTTCTTCATGAAGTAATGTAACAAAATGAATAAAAAGATTAAAGAAATTTAAAAAAAAGTCGTTATATAAATCACAAGGGATATGCAAAATAATTTAATAGTGAGGAATAGTTATGTTAAAAAATTTAGAAACGTCACACACACCAGCAGAAGTAATGGAGGCATGTGATAGTATTTGCGGTGAACTTGAAACGTTTTTCAATAGTGTGATGGCGACTGTAGTAGATTATTTTGAGGAGGCTGTAGCAGAATAAAATTTTTCTGAAAATTGAATAGTTGATGAAAAAAGGAGTTGAACTGAATTAACTCCTTTTTAATATTATAAGAACAAATTGTCTTTATTCTTTTATTCGTCTTCTTCGATTTCGTCATTTTGAGCGGGTGCTCTATTGATTAAGGCAATCGCTTCATCAATATTATCTGATAATTGTTGATAATAGCGTTTATCTAATCGTTTTTCAGACAATGCTTCACCTTCTAAACTGATTTCTTTCATCTGTTTTAATAGGTCGTTTGTTTGCATAATTTCTCTGAATAATGTGCCTTCATCTTTGATATTCTTACGCATATCGCCTGTGTACAATTCTTTCCAATTCTTTTTAGAATCTTCATCTTTGCTGTTCATTTCTGCCCAAGCAAATACGTGTTTGATAGCTTTTGCGTTATTCTTTAATTCTCTATTGTCATATTTCGTATAAATATTTTTGTTATAATCAGAAATCTTTTCGTTCATATTGTTTTCAAATTTGTCAACAACATCATCTTCAAAGAAATCTGCATCTTTTTTAGAGAATTGGTTGTCATCTTTAACAACATTTTCCATATTAGCTAAACCTGCAACAACACCTGCTAATTGAATTGGGTTCATATCTTCAAATTCTTTATTAACAACGCTATCAATAATAGGAATTTGTTCGTATCCATTTAATTTGGTTAATAATATACCCTTATCTGTTAATTGGTTGTTTTCGTCTAGATAATCATATTTTTTCAAAACATTTTCTTTATTTTCAAAATCGTTTATCATCTTTTCTGCGTTTGCTTTTTGTACAGCAGGGTCTTCGTCATACGCTTTTAGTGAATGAGTAAATAATTTTTCAATATAATGCTTATCATTGTCTTTTGTGCCATAAGCATCGTCAATCGATGCTACAAATGAGTAATCAACCTTATAATGACTTTCGATATCGTTTGATGGTGAGTTAATCAACTGTTCAAACTTCTTGTGTTGAGAAGTGTTTGATGCCATTGAGATACAATAACCTTGTGTATCAATACCTCTACGTCCTGCTCTACCTGCCATTTGGTGATATTCGTTCGGATAAATATATCTCTTGTGATCATCTCCATCTGGGTTGTCAGTCGGCTTTCTTACACCAGAGATAACTGTTGTTCTTGCTGGCATGTTGATACCTGCTGACAAGGTTTCTGTTGAAATAACTGTCTTTAGTAATTTCTTTTGGAATAATTCTTCTACTAATTCTTTTTGTTCAGGCAACATACCTGCGTTGTGAAGTGCATAGCCTTTTTTCAACGCTTCTACGTCCATTGATTCCCCAATGTATTTGCCTTCATTTTTAAATCGTTGCAATGTTTGTTCGATTTGTCGTTCTTCTTTTTTGTTAGTTAATTGTGGGCCATTTTCTTTTAAATATGTTAATGTTCCACGACCATCTTTTTTACTAAAGATAAAGAAAATAGCTGGAAGCTTGTCTTCTCTATTTAGTTTTTCTACCATTTCTACATAGCTTTCTTTACTTGGTGAAGCACCATCTGATAGTGCAAATTGATTAGCTTTTCTTTTTGCACGTTTTCTATCAGCCTTTGAACCACCACCACCGGCACGTTTCTTTTCTGCCTTTACGTCCATAATTTCATAGTCTAAAGGTACGTGTCTATTTTTTGATGGAACATTTATTAATACTGTGTGAACTCCGGTATTCTGTGCTTTATAGCTACTGTCTGGTGTTACTTTTTCTGATTTTGTATGACCTTTTGTCTTAGCCATCCAATCTGTAATCTTTTCAGGATTTGCCATTGTTCCTGATAATGATAAAATCTGTTTATCTTTAGGTGTAAACATAATAGCTTGTTCCCAAACACTACCTCTGTCGTTGTCACCTAAATAGTGTAGTTCATCAAATACAACTGTTTTAACGTCATCTAACAATGGATTGCGTTCTTTTAAGTTGTCTTGCAAAACCATATTTCTATAAACTTCTGTTGTCATAATTACGATAGGTGCATCTTTATTAACCTTTTTGTCACCTGTAATCAAACCAACATTGTCTTTGCCATAAATCTTTTGAAATTCCCTAACCTTGTCATTACTTAAAGCTTTTAATGGTGTAGTGTAAAAAGTCTTTTTACCGTCTTCCATATTCTTATTGATTACGTAGTGTGCAATCGCAGTTTTACCTGTACCTGTTGGTGCTGTTACAATTACATCATTCCCTTTATATAAGTTTTCAGCTGATGCTTTTTGATAAATATCAGGTTGAAATGCCTTGCCTGTCTTTTTATCAATCGGTAATTCAAAATAGTTATCATTTAATGTTTGATAAAAACCTGCACCCTTAAATGATACTAATGATTTGTTATAATAGTTTAAATTGTTGATGTTTGAGGAGTTGATACTATTATTGTTTTTAACTTCTGTGTTTTCTGCTTTTTTGTAAGGGTTGGTTACTGCTCCCATTTGTATCTTAACGGGTGCGATACGATTTGTGACTTTTTCTATCATAGCTTATCCTTATTGGTTGATTTGGTATAAGTATACCACTACACTGTATCTAGCTTTAAAAAGCCAATAAATATTTTTTTGCTAGTTTGTAACTAAAGGTTAAGCTAATTTTTATGAAATTGCATCTAAATTTATTCTATATTGTTGCAATAACATGTACATTTGTTTCGCAAGAAAGTTCTTCATGTGCCACAATAGTAAGGTTATTGATAAATTCTGAGAAAATTGCAAATGTCATGTGTCTAATTTCAATAGGCACAATAATTATAACTTCATCAAGCCCATTGTCTTTTGCAACTTTTAACGCTTTTTTTGCTAGTTTTTCTGCAAACTTGCCATCAACTTTAATAACAGTTTCTTCTTCTGTATCAGTTAATTTAAACATCTTATCCAATGTTTCACCTGATAATTCAATTATTTCAGTCGGTGTTTCACCAATAAATCTTTGAGAAATATGTTTTGATAAAGATAATCTAATCTTATCTAATAAACTATCCTTAGTTAATTCATCAGAAAAATCGTTTATCTTTTCAAACACATAATCAATATCCTTAATAGAAATTCGTTCTCTTATCAAATTAATCAAGATATATTTAAGTTCTGACAATGTAATGAAATCAGGAATAATATTATTAACCACAAACGGATTCCGTTGTTCGACTGTCATCAAATAATGGTTAATATCGTTATAATCCAATAGTTCTGCAACGTGTTTTATTGAAACAAATTCAACTGCTCTTGCAATATATTCAACTGCTGAATAACCGTTTGCCCAATAGTCCTCTGCTAGATTGTTGTCTATCCACCAAACCTCTTTCCCACTAATAACGTCTTTATCTACAATAGTATTAGCAGGCTTTCTAATGTTTAATTCTTCTTTGAAGAATGCTGTATGCTCAGGAATTGCCATAGATTTGAATACTTCTAGTCCATGAACCTTAATACTAAATTGGTATGGCTCAAGTTCTTCTTCATCTTGAAAAACCATTCTCGGTATTACATATCCAAGTTCGTCAGTTAGTTTTTGTCTTGATTTTACGGTTTCTGATAACAAGTCATCTTTATTGTCTGGACTTACAAAATCAATCAATTCTTCGCTTAAATTTACAGTGAATTTTTCTTCTCCAATTCTTGAATACATAACTCCAGGAGAGATTTCTTTAACCAAGTCTTGTTTCAATTCTTCTAAACGTCTTAATGCACCTGACATTTGGTCATTCAAAGTGCCTCTATCTGACCAATCAACTTTTTCAATCTCTGATTTGATATCGGCAACTCTCTTTTTTTGTTCTCTGATTTTTTCAGTGATTTCTTTGCAAGATTCATAAGGTGAAATCTGTTTTGACAACATTTTTTCCATCTGTGATTTAAAATTCTTGATATTTACAACTTTATCAAAAACTTCGTTTTCTTCGTTTTCAGAGCGTTCTTTCATAAATATACAGCTATATAAAATGTCGTCCTCTGATTCAACTTCGTGCAAAGTATACAAGTCCCAGCCTTGCATAGACATCTCGTTTAACAAGTCCTGAAGTGCCTGTCTATCTTCTGTCGGTACTTCTTTTATAATATATTCTAAATTCTTGTTAAACATATTGTCCCTTTCTTTTTTGTCAGATATAACTTGTTAGTGATATTTCGTTTGTTATTATTTCATTCCTTTTAATTTGTCAATAAGAATGTTAGTAATATCTATACCACCACAAAATACAGCCTTATCACTGATTACGGCATCAAGTTTTTGTTCTACCATAATTTGATTAGCAACAGCTTTTATTTTAGAGAATACTTCTTGTTCTGTTTTTGCTTGTAACTTTAGATAATCATTTTGTTTGTTTTTCATTTCTTGAGTTACTTTGTCTTGGAAGTTTTGTTTTTGAACAGGTGATTGAATAGCCTCATATTCTTTTTCTTTGTCAAACATATATTGTTTGATTTCTAAAGCCTTTGAGTCTAATTTTTTCTTAGCATTAAGTGCAAATGAACAATTTTCAATTACTCTTTCATAATCCACATATCCTAATCCTGATGCAAAAGTTGCACAATTAGAACCAAGTATTGCTAATGCGAACAATGTTGTTATAACTTTTTTCATAATAAATTCTCCTATATTATTAGTATAATGAATCCCCTACACCGAATGTGAAGTAACCATTTTTGTTGCCGTAAGAACCACAACGAGTAATTGGAATACCGTAGTCAACAGACAATGGACCAACCCCTGGAATGTATAGTTTTAAACCGATACCTGCTGTGATTGCTTGCATTGGTCTGTCATACAGAGTATTTGAGATGTATCCACCGAATACTTTACCAGCATCAACAAAGAATGTCATACGTAGGTTTTGGAAGAAGTTTACCTTCAATCTATCTAAGAATAATACTGGTGTAGCCAATTCAATAGAACCCATTGCATATCCTGTACCTGTACCTACACCGTTGATTTTATAACCTCTAACAGTATAAGGTCCACCTAAACGGAATGCTGCAAATTCTGGCATATCGTCCCCGTGTATTCTTCCACCTGCTTTTGCTGTGAATGAAAGTGATGACTTACGAGCGATAGGTATAAATCGTTTAATCATACCTGTAAGTTTACCGTAAGTTTTGTCAAATCCATCTAAACAGAATGCCTCATCGTATCTAGCTGTTGCCAAAACACCGTTTCTTGGATTCAAAGCTGAATCTCTAGAATCGTATCTTAATCCAGGACTAAGTGTTAAATACAAACCACCTTCTAATTGTTCTTGACGTTTTCTCAAGAAGTCATCATAATTCTTTAAACCAAGAAGTCGAGATTTACCTAGATACATATTTTTGATTCTATCAAAGTCACCTTCTCTAACATCAACATTTTCAACACCTACGGTAAATGTACTAGTCAAATTAGGGTTATATTTCATTCTGTGTGAAACTGTTGCCTCAACACCGATTCTGTCTTCAATAGCTAATGGTACGTTGTAACTACCAAAATCTCTAAAGAAGATTTTACTCATTAATGAAGTATCAGCATTTAAGAAATACGGTTCAAAGAAACTAAGTTCAGCTTGGAAGTTCATGTGTTGTTTTACAGTAGTATCACTCATAATAACACCTGTACCAACCAAACCACTTAATGATACACGTTGATTTAATCCTCTAAAATTGTTGTCGCTTATACCCATTGAACCAAATACACCTGTACTTGAATCCAAACCACCACCGACAGATATAGCCGCTGTTCTTTGTTCAGATATAACAATCGTTACATCATATTTATCTGGGTCATTTGGGCAAACATCAATACTTCTGTTCACATCTTTAAATGCTTGAGTAGAATACAATCTAATCAAGTCCTCTTTTATCTGATTTTCATTATAAACCATTCCAGGTTCAGTTAAGATGTTTCTTGTGATTACATAATCTTTTGTTTTTTGATTTCCGGAAATAAGGATTTTGTTAATTTTACCCTCTTTTAAGCTGATGTTTACTGTTCCATCTGGATCATCGTAAATAGCATCAACCCTAGCTAGAATATAACCTTTTGATGCGTAGCACTCATTAATCTTTTCAATCGCCTCATTAACAATCTCAATATTTTGAGGTTTTCCAATCATAGGTAAAACTAAAGGCATAAGTTCTTCAGTGCTAACTACAGTGTTACCATCGATTTCAACATTCGTTACAGGGATATTTTCTTCTAGTAATATCTTTAAAGTAATTGTACCGTCAGAGTTCTCGATAGGTATTGCTTTCATTTTTTCAGTGAAAAATCCCATCTCATAAATTGTTTTTAAATCACGTTGAACCATGTCTGCATCAAATGGATCGCCTTTGTGCATGTTCATCTTTGAAATAACTGCTGCAGGCTTGATTACATTTGTACCAAGAATTTCAACATCTCTAATATATGGGGTATTAACAGTCGATTGGTTTGAAGATGTTGTTTTTGTTTCTTGCTTAACTTCGGGTACGCTAACTTTAGGCTCAGTAGCTCTTTCAGGTTGAACATTTACTGCTGGTGTATTCATCATGTTTGGAACAACTGGTGTTTTCGCAGGTACAACAGGTGAAGAAAATTCTTCTAATCCGTCTTGCATTAGAAAATCCGATGTCGAATTAAATGTGAATGGTTCGGCACCTACTACTCTTGCTAGTGTAAAAACAGCAAATATTATTATTAAACTTTTTCTTATTATATGTAATGAGTTCAAAGACTCTCTTCCCCAATCTGACTATTTATAAATAGTTTATCATAATAATATTTTTCGGGCAAAAAAAATATATATTTTTTTAAAATAAACCTGTTATTCAATAATTTCGCCATTTGAAATTTTAAAAATTGTTACATTTCTTAAAAATTCACTATCGAATAGTAATGTATCAACTGATGTTATGATTGTTTGTGTATCATCAGAAATAGAGCTTAAAAGATAGTTTTGGCGCAAATCATCAAGTTCTGCTAAAACATCATCTAATAATAATATAGGGCTTTCTCCATTCTTGTTCTTAATTAATTCAATTTCAGCCAATTTAATCGCTAAAACAATTGTTCTTTGTTGACCTTGAGAGGCAAATTTTGTAGCATCTTTGTTGTCTAAATAAAAGTAAATGTCATCTCTATGAGGACCGACACAGCTTTGGTGTCTAGCTATTTCTTCGAATTTGCGTTCTTCTAGTTCTTCTTTTAGTGCTTTCGCTATTTCATTCAAATCTTTTTCTTCAAAGCTATATTTTAGGTCGAATTCTTCGTTTTTTGAAATATCTAGATAACCTGTTTTTGCGTATTTTTTGAGTTCTGATAAAAATTTTTGTCGCACATAGATTATGTTTGCGCCAACTGTAGTAAGTTGTTCATTAAATACGTCAAGCAAGGCTATATTTATGTCAGGTTCTTTTAAAAGATTGTTTTTTTGAACACGTATTTTATTGTATTTTGATATCCTTTCATCGTGTGCAGGATAGATTTGAGAAATTGCACTATCAAGCCAACTTCTTCTATCTTGTGGACTACCTCTTAATAACATTAAATCTTGTGTTGAAAATAAAACAGTGGTTAAGACTCCTTTGTAGTTCTTGCTTGTTGTTTTTAGTCCATTAACCTTTAAAACTTTAGGTTTTTCTAAGTTATATTCAATACTCAGTTCTATTTCAGTATTAGATTTCTCTATTGTAATTTCAGCAGAAAAGTTGTTTTCATCAAAATTAACGAATTCTTTTATATTACTTGTTCGTGGTGATTTGAGAGTCGATAAAAAATAAATGCTTTCAAGAATATTGGTCTTTCCTTGAGCGTTTTTGCCAATGATGAGTGTTTTATTGTTATTAAAATCCAACTCAATATTTTTGCAGTTTCTATAGTTGTTTAATCCTAAATGTTTTGCTCTCATAATAGTTTTATTATACTTTAAAACCAGCGAACTATTAAGCATTTTTAAAAGATGCTTTACAAATAGAAAAAATTTTTGTATTATATAAATATAGTTTTCTAAAAGAGAACGGCTCTGTCCGTTCTCTTTTGTTCATAAGGAGTGATATGAAACAAGAAATTAATAGACACGAAATATTGGAAAAAATAACTCCTCTTATTGAAAATACTGCAATGAGATATGATTTGATTCCAATAGAAATAGATTTTTCAAAAGAAAATCATCGTTGGTTTTTGAGAATTTTTCTTTATTCTCACAAACGAGCTATAACGCTTGAAGATTGTGAAAATATTACTAGAAGTTTAAACGATTTCTTAGATGAAATTATTCCAGTTAAATATTATCTTGAAGTTTCATCTCCAGGACTTGAAAGAAAATTTAAGTCTGATAAAGAGTTTCAAATCTTTAAAGGAAGAAGGGTTAGTATTAAATTAAAACAACCTTTAGAAAACGAAACAGAACGTATATTCAAAGGTGAAATTGTTGATTGGAGCGATTCAGAAGGTCTTACCTTCTTCAGATTTGATGATGCACAAGAATTGCATATTCCAAAATCAAATATTCAGTCAGCAAAATTATATGTAGATTAAGTAATTACCGCAAGGTAGGAAGGAAATAAAAATGATTAAAGTTACTGGACTTTATGAAGCATGCGAAGAACTAGAAAGAGAACGTGGTATATCTAAAGATGATATTATAGAAGCTCTTAAAGACGCTATGGTTGCTGCTTATAAACGTCACTTAAGAATTAAAGAAGCTGATAATATTGAGGCTTATTTAGACAAAGAAACAAGTGAAATTGGTATATTTAGAACAAAAGTTGTTGTAAACGAAATTTCTGATCCTGATACTGAAATTCCTCTTGATGAAGCAAAAGAAATCGATGAAGATGTTGAAGTAGAAGATGAAGTTAAAATTGAAGTTACACCTGAACAATTCGGTAGAATTGCTGCTCAAACAGCTAAACAAGTTCTTACTCAAAGAATTAGAGATGCTGAAAAGAATAACATCTTAAATGAATTTTTAGAAAAGAAAGGTACTTTGACAACAGGTATTATTCAACGTGTTGAAGGTAGAAACGTAATCGTAAACATCGGTAAAACTGATGCAATCATGCCTCAACGTGAACAAATTCCAGGTGAATACTACAAAGTTGGTAACAGAATTAGAGTATTTGTTCTTAACGTAAAAGAAACAACAAGACTTCCTCAAGTAATTGTTTCTCATGCTCACGCTGAAATTGTTAGAGAATTGTTTGAACTTGAAGTTCCTGAAATTGAAGACGGAATTGTAGAAATCAAGTCAATCGCTCGTGAAGCTGGTTTTAGAACAAAACTTGCAGTTTGGTCAAACGATGAAGAAGTAGACAGTGTAGGTGCTTGTATCGGACCTAGAGGTAGTCGTATTCAAACAATCGTTGGTGAACTTAAAAATGAAAAAATCGATATCGTTCGTTGGTCACCAGATCCTGTTGAATACATAGTAAACGCTATTGCTCCTGCTAGAGTTGTATCAGTTGATATTATGGCTGATGATGAAGAAGCTCACGAAGCTATGGTTGTTGTTCCTGATGATCAGCTATCATTGGCTATTGGTCGTGACGGTCAAAATGTTAGACTTGCTCACAAACTAACTCACTGGAAGATAGATATTAAGAGCGTTTCTCAAATGGAACAAGCTGAAGCTAACAATATTCAAAACTATTCTGAACCAGAAGAAGTAGTTGAAGAAGATGAAGATGTTCAAGATGAACTTCAACAAGAAATCGAAGAAGAAATGAATCAACAAGCTGTTGATGAAGACGATTTGGTTCAAGAATCTGTTGAAGAAGCTTCTGAAGAAGAATAATCAAATTATTGATAAATAAAAGAGGTCAGCTTAAATTGTTGACCTCTTTTTTTTGTGTATTGTGATATACTAAAAAAGGTTATGAAGGGTGAGTGAAAATGACTGATTATAAAAAATATACTGATGATGGAATTGAGTTGGTTTATAAAGGCGAATTCAATAAAGCTATTGAGAATTTTACAAAATCTATAGAACTAAAAAACGATTGGGAAATTCCATATTTTTATAGAGCTGTTTCTTATCAGGCTTTAGAAGAATTTGATAATGCGATGATTGATTATTCAAAGGCTTTATCAATAAACGATAGAATGACTGATGCTTATTATAATAAAGCAAAAATTGCTCTATCAAGAAAAGATATTCCAAATCCTGATATAAATAAAGCGATTGAGGATTTGAATAAAGCATTAGAGCTTGATGAAAAGTTTGTCGATGCATTGTTTGCAATGGCTGCTGCGTATAAGAAATTAGGTGATTATCACAAGTCATTAGAATATCTTGAAAAACTTTTAGAGATTGAACCTCAGGCTGTTCATGCAAAGGCACTTAAAAAGTTGATACTTACAAAGTATATGGTGTAGTATAGGTGTTTGTCGAGATGTTGGAAATTTTTGCAATGACAAATTAAAATCATTGACAGTAGTAATTTATTCACTTTTATTAATATTCTTGCAATTTTTATTTAACTTATTTACAATAGTTTTATGACTTTGCTGAATGAACGACAAAAAACTAAAGTTATTTTCGATACTGAGTTTGAAACGATTGATATTGATTGTTTTGTAAAGTCTTTTTCTGCAAAAGTTATTACTTTATCAATTCTTCCTTCGCAAAAATATTCGTTTGAAGATTTGACGCTTCAGTCAGAGTTAGTAGTTAAAATTTTTACGCCTCGTGGTATTTTAATATTTGCTTCTAATCCTCAAAAAATATTGTCTACAAAAGAGATAGTTATAGATAACAATGAAGCAGATGCGAAGTTGGAAGATATCCGTTCAACTCCACGTTATCAAACAGATTCACCTATGACTGTTTTTAGACCGTTATTAGGTAATGTTGATGCAAGACTTGTTGATATTAGTGTGCGTGGTCTACGTTTCTTTTCTGAAACATCTTTAGATGTAAATTCAGAATTTGAAATCATGTTGAATTTATCGGATACTGTTGGTAAAATAATGTTAACAGGTAAAGTTCTTAATAAAGAAGGCTTGCCTGATGGTATTCATAGAATGGTTATCGAAAAAATATCAAACTCAGACAGACAAAAATTAGTTGATTATTGTATGTCATTAGCAAGTTAAAAGTTAGGATTTATATATGAAGAATACAGCTGAAAGTAATGTACAAGATATAGATATTCAAAAAGATAAAGTGAAGAAAGCTATTGAAAAATGTCAGTTAGCTTTACAAAAAGATCCAAACAATACAAATCTCCATATAAGACTTGGTGATTTGTATCTTGAATGGCATCTAGATATTTTTAGTTCTTGTCAATATATTGATGAGGCGATTACAGAATATCAATGTGCTTTAGAATCAGCTATTGATTCTTATGAAATATACTATAAAATTGGTAAAGCACAGTTTTATAAAGGTGATTTGGATAAGGCCATCAATTATATTAATATGGCACTTGAACAAAATAAAGAATATGCTGATGCTTATTATGTTTTAGCAGAAACTTATACAAGAAAAGCATATTTCTTTGAAGCTATCCAAGCTGCTAAAAAAGCTGTAAAATACAAAAAATGTAGAAATTCAAGAGCTCACTTTTTGCTCCATAAATTATATCAAGCATCAGCGTTTAAAAACTTTAAGGTTAGCTGTAAAGCAAAGTTTGAACAATTATTGGCAATATTAACATTTCCATTTGATTCAAAAGCTATTAGAGATTTATGCAGAACTGTTTCATATCTACAGTTTTTCCCTGCATTATTCTTGTCGTTCTATTATATTCAAATAAGAAAACTTGATTTAGCAATCGAATTATACATAAAGACAATTGAAAAAGCCCCTGGATTTACACCATTATATTGTCTTTTAGGTGATGCTTATTTAGCAATTGGTCATTTTGAAGATGCTATTACTGAATATAAGATGGCTATCTGGTTAGATAGTTTGAATATTCCTGCTTATAGACATCTTAGTCAGGCTTATGAAGAACAAGGTGATTATGATAGAGCAATTGAAACTTATCAAAAGTTAATTTCAATCATGCCTACAGTTCCTGATTTTCATTCAAATCTTGCAAACTTGTATTATATAAAGGGTGAATTTAAGTTAGCTGTCGCTCAATATCAAACAGCAATTACATTAAACCCTAATAAAAAATGGACAAGTGTTATTGCTCAAACTCTTGGTTTTGTTTATCAAGAAAATCAAAACGACCTTGATGCTGCGATTTGTGCTTATCAAAACGCATATACAATGACTCCAGAAGATATTGATATCTACATAAATCTAGGTAGTGCTTTCTATGATAAAGAAGACTTTGACAATGCTCTATCTGTTTATAGAAAGGCTCTTGAACTTGATCCAACTAATGCTAAAATTCATTGTAACTTAGCATTCTTACATTGGGGAAAAGGTAATACAAATGAAGCAATAAAAGAATATGAATTAGCAATTAAATATGATGAAAATTATGATATTGCATATAATAATTTAGGTGTAATTTATCTTGATGATTTAGGCAGGGTTCAAAAGTCTATTGAATTGTTCAAAAAATCTGCAGAGTGCAATCCAAACTATGCATTAGCTCATTTTAATTTGGCTAGAGCTATTACAATTGTAGGTGATAAAATTGAGGCTGCAAAATTGTATCAAATTGCTCAAGATATTAATAAGATTACAAACGAAATTGACCCTCAAGAGATTGTGGACAAAATCAATAATCTGTTCTCATAGTTGAATTTAATTAAAGGTGATAAAATGAAAGAAAACGAAAATAAAGTAATTATTACAGTATCTGGTACGGATAAAGTTGGTATTGTTGCAAAAGTAGCTAACATATTAGCTCAAACAAATGTTAATATAGAAGATATTAAACAAACTTTGATGCAAGGGCATTTCGTTATGTTTATGCTTTGTAGTATAGAAAAATCAAATGTTAGTTTTCCTGAGTTCCAAACTTTGTTAAAAGATGAATGTGCAAAGCTTGGTATGGAAGTTTGGATTCAACGTAAAGAAATTTTTGACTGTATGCATAATATTGATTAAGGTGCTTTTGTAAATTTTTTTATTGATAAGGTAAATATTCTATCAAAAAGACTAGGAATTGATAAGGCTTTTTGGTATATTTGTCTTTGTCGAGGGATTATGAGAGAGAGAATTCTTTTATTTTCAATATTAATAGCGTTATGGACATTTTTATATGTCTTTCAATATTACGTAAACACAATTTGTGGATTGATTATTTTGTTGTGTTTTATGGCACTTTATGGTGTTTATACCTCTCTTGCAATAAGACATAGAAATAGAAAACTTGAATCAAGTCCAGTTGCTGTAAACCCTGATTACAAGCCATTTATTTCAATAATGATTCCTGCTCATAATGAGGAATCTGTAATTGCTAATACAGTTGAAAATATTAGAAAATCAGATTATACAAATTATGAAATGATTTTGATTGATGATAGAAGTGATGATAATACATATTCTGTTATCAAGGATTTGTCAGAAAAATATGACAACATAAAATGTTTAAAACGTGAAGCTGATGCGTTTCCTGGAAAATCGGCAGTGTTGAACGATGCTCTTAAACTAGCTCAGGGTGAAGCAATATTGGTTTTTGATGCAGACGCAACTATAGATTCAGATTTTATATCAAAACTTGTGCAAAATCTTGAACCAGAGGACGTTGGTGCAGTTCAGGCTCGTAAGGTTATAAGAAATGCAGAAACAAATATTTTGACTAAATGTCAAAATAATGAATATACACTTGATACATATCTACAGGTTGGCAGAGATGCTGTAAAAGGTGCTGTTGAACTTCGTGGTAACGGAGAACTTATTAAAAGAAAAGCACTAGAAGATATCGGTGGTTGGAATAATTATACAATTACTGACGATTTAGATATGGCAACAAGATTACACATAAAAGGCTGGGACGTTAGATACTGTCTTGATGCAAAAGTTTATGAAGAAGGTGTAATGTACACAGTGCCATTATTTAGGCAACGTAGAAGATGGTTAGAAGGTACTATTCGCCGTTATTTAGAGTATTTCTTCCAAGCTGTGTTCTCAAAAAAAATGTCGTTGAAAGCAAAGCTTGATATGATTGTGTATATTACTCAGTTTATAATGCCATTATGGTTTTTGTTTGAGATTATTATTCGTGCGTTTAAAGCACTTACTCATAGAGTTGAAATCCAAAACGAAATTATGTCGTCTGTAATTATTTCGTTTGCTGTGGCATTTGGGTTCTTTATGGCAATTAGATACAGTTTGAGAAAATATGATAACTTAAAGCCTTGGGAAGTGTTTGTTCAAGCAAGTTATACAGCATTATATATGTTGATTATTTGGTTTCCAATGGTGTTGTTTATTTGTGGTAAAATATTGTTCTGTAAGAAGGATATGAATTGGGGTAAAACAACTCACGGTTTAATTGTTGAAGAAGAAAATAATAAAGATTTAGTTAAGAATTAAGATTTACAAGAGGTATAAAATGCAATTAGAAGATGTTAAAAAGACAATAAGAATAGTTCCTGATTTTCCCAAAAAAGGAATTCAGTTTTTAGATATTACAACAGGTGTGAAAAATGCAGAAGCATTGAATGCTATGATTGATTATTTGTACGAACAATTCAAAGACAAAAATATTGATTATGTAGCAGGTATTGAGTCAAGAGGATTTATTTTTGGTGCACCTTTAGCCATGAAATTGAATGCAGGTTTTGTAATGATTAGAAAACCAAATAAACTTCCTGCAAACACAATTAGTGAATCTTATGATTTAGAATATGGTAAAGATACTATTGAAATTCACGCCGATGCAATCGAAGAAGGCAAAAGAGTTGTTGTAATTGATGACTTGTTAGCAACAGGTGGTACGGCTTGTGCTGCGTGTAATTTAATTAAGAAAGTCGGTGGTATTGTTGAAGCTGCAGCATTTATTATTGAACTAACTCCTCTAAATGGTGCTAAGAAAATTACTGAAGAAACAGGTGTAAATGTTGTTTCTATGTTGAAATATGATTTAGATTAATAATTAGAGGTTTTGATAGATATGAAGGTTGCTGTATTATCTGATATTCATGGAAATATAAATGCGTTAAAATCTGTTTTAAATGAGTTTCTAGAAGACGAATCTTATGAGAAAATTCTTTTTCTTGGTGATTATTCAATGGCAGGTCCAGTGCCAGAGGTTACGGCATCTTATTGTGAAGAATTATCTAAAAGTGACAGGTTTGAGTTTATACAAGGCAATACAGATAAGATGATTGTAGATTATGCAAACAAGAATTTTGACCTTAGTAAAATTCCTTTTCCTGTGATGGCAAATGCTTTAAAGTCTGATGTTGAGCGTTTGTCAAAAGAAAACATTGAGTTTTTAACAGGTTTACCTGTTCAAAAAGAGATTGAGTTAAACGGTTTAAAAATCTTAATGGTACATGGTTCTCCTCGCCGTCAGAATGAAGATATGATGGCAGGAACACCTATTGAAAAAATTGAGGAAATGATAGAAGGTGTTGACGCAGATTTAATATTGTGTGGACATACACATGTTCCTTGTGGGTTTCAAACAAATACAAACCAAACCGTTGTAAATGTAGGAAGTGTTGGTAGACCTTTCACCCCAAATGCTCTACCTTGTTATGCGATAATTGATATTGCTGACGATAAGTCGTTTACTGTTGAACATCGTTTTGTAAAATATGATGTAGAAGGTACTGTTAAGGATTTATTGACAAGAGGATATGACGGAGTTGAAAAACTAGCGCAAATTCTTGTTAATCCTGATAGACGTCATGTCTAAATATTCCTTTACTTTTGTTAAATATTTTTTATGTTTTGTGTATAATAAAGTAGTATATAACTATTGAATTAATCTGTTTAAAACAGTTATAAGAAGGAGGAAAAATGGATCATATTCAAGTTACTACGGAAATTGCAGAAAAATGTTGCGTAAAACGTGGTGTAAAAGGCGTTCCTGCTCCTATTCCACAAGAAGGAGAATGGACTAAGTGTAAAGAAATTACTGATATTTCAGGTTTAACTCACGGTTGTGGTTGCTGTGCACCTCAACAAGGTACTTGTAAATTAACACTTAATGTAAAAAATGGTATTATTCAAGAAGCATTAGTTGAAACTATTGGTTGCTCAGGCATGACTCACTCAGCTGCTATGGCTGGTGAAATTCTTCCTGGTAAAACTCTTTTAGAAGCATTGAATACAGACTTAGTTTGTGATGCTATCAACGTAGCTATGAGAGAATTGTTCTTACAAATCGTTTACGGTAGAACACAATCTGCTTTCTCTGAAAACGGTCTTCCTGTAGGTGCAGGTCTTGAAGATTTAGGTAAAGGTCTTTGCTCAATGTGTGGTACTATCCACTCTACAGCTCAAAAAGGCGTTAGATACCTTTCTTTGACAGAAGGTTATATTCTTGAATTAGGTCTTGATAAAAATAACGAAGTTATCGGTTACAAATTCGTTAACCTTGGTAAAGTTATGGACGCAATCAAAGACGGCGTTGACGCTGGTGAAGCATTTAAGAAAAATGTTGGTACTTATGGCAGATATGCTGATGCAGTTAAATATATTGACCCTCGTAAAGAGTAATAATTATTTAATTGTTTAGTAAAAAATTATTTTATTTAAAATGACAGTTTATAACATTAAATTAAAAGAAAAGGAAAATAAATATGGCAAAATTTGAAGGACAAGATAGACGTGAAGCTACTTTAGCTAAAGTTTTACCAGAATATGGTTTCAAATCTTTAGATGAAGCTCGTGATTTATGTTTATCAAAAGGAATTGACGTTGATGCTATCGTAAAAGGTATTCAGCCTATCGCTTTCGATAACGCATCTTGGGCATATACACTTGGTTGTGCAATCGCAATCAAAAAAGGTATTAAAACAGCTGCAGAAGCTGCAGAAGCTATTGGTCTTGGTTTACAAGCATTTGCTGTTCCAGGTTCAGTAGGTGACAGAAGACAAGTTGGTATCGGTCACGGTAACTTGGCTGCCATGTTGTTAAGAGAAGAAACAAAATGTTTCTGTTTCTTAGCTGGTCACGAATCATTCGCTGCTGCTGAAGGTGCTATTGGTATTGCTAGAAACGCTAACAAAGTTAGAAAAGAACCTTTGAGAGTTATCTTGAATGGTTTAGGTAAAGACGCTGCTTATGTTATCGCTAGAATCAATGGTTTTACAGCTGTAGAAACTGATTACGATTTCAAAACTGGTGAATTAAAAGTTGTTAATGAAACAGCATTCTCTGATGGAGAAAGAGCAAAAGTTAGATGCTATGGTGCTGATGATGTTAACGAAGGTGTTGCAATTATGATAAAAGAAGGTGTTGATGTATCTATTACAGGTAACTCAACTAACCCTACAAGATTCCAACACCCTGTAGCTGGTACTTATAAAAAATGGTGCTGGGAAAATGGTAAGAAATACTTCTCAGTAGCATCAGGTGGTGGTACTGGTAGAACACTTCACCCTGATAACGTGGCAGCTGGTCCTGCATCTTATGGTATGACAGATACTATGGGTAGAATGCATGGTGATGCTCAATTCGCAGGTTCTTCTTCTGTTCCTGCTCACGTTGAAATGATGGGTGTTATCGGTATGGGTAACAACCCAATGGTTGGTGCAACTGTTGCTGTTGCAGTAGCTGTTGAAGGAGCTATGAAATAATTTTAAATTATTTTATATAAAGAAAAGAGTCACATTTCGTGGCTCTTTTTTTGTTTATCATTGACAGTATAAATTTCTTATTCTATATAACAACTTAATTGTCACTTTTTCTTAATCATTATTATAAATCGCTTGATTATTACACGTTTTCGTGGTTTGATTATTATGGAATAACTTCTTCCTCTTATAAAAGTTATTTTAATGAGAATTAAGCGGCGAATTCTCAAAATATGTAAAGACTATTAAAAGAGAAAAGGAATAAAAATGCTAAAATTAAGATTAAAAAGATTAGGTGCTAAAAAGAACCCTACTTATAGAATTATCGTTATCAACTCTACTACAAAAAGAGAAGGTAAACCAATCGAAGAATTAGGTCACTATAATCCAAAATCAAAAGTTATGCAATTGGATAAAGCAAAAGCTCAAGATTGGATTTCTAAAGGTGCTCAACCTACAGATACAGTAGCTTGGTTACTTAAAAACTGTAACGATGACGGTACTTTGAACTATGTTAAAAAAGAAACTGTTAAGTTATCTAAGAAAGCTCAAGCTAAAGCAGCTGCTGAAGCAGAAGCTAAGGCTCAAGCAGAAGCAGAAGCAAAAGCTGCTGCAGAAGCTGAATCAGCAGAAGCTCCAGCTGAAGCATAGTTTTAAATCAGTTATTTTTAAAACAGGTGAGATTTTATCTCACCTGTTTTTGTTTTTTAATTATTAAAATTAGTATTTAAGATATGTAAAATTAACCCATCATCTGTTTTAGGTATAAAAACAGTTTTTCTTTTATCATTACTTGTTTCTGTAATATTATTACTTTTTGTTTTTGATGAGTTATTGATATGAGCAGCTCCACATCGTCTTATATAACTACTAACATTTGTTCCATCAGCTCTTGTATATCCACTTACAGAATAGGACCCTACGCATTGTTTGTTTGAACTTTTTGATTCGTTATTTTTTGATGAATTATAATTTACAATTTTAGCAGATACTTCTTTTGAGTAATTTAAAGTTTTATTTGTTGTTATATTCTCAGATGAATATTGATTTTTTATTTTATCTGCTTCTTTTTTATATAAAGGTTTAAATACTTCTATAAGTTTTAAATAGATATTTTTAAAATTTTTACTATAAAATTCTATTTCCTCATTTGAAAGTGTTTCACGTTTTGATAAAGAATCAAAACTTTCCAAACTATGAATATTAATATCATTTTTATTATAGGGAATAACATAAATCTTACCTAGTTGTTCTTTACTAAATGGTAAAGTTAATAAATCTGCTTTATTTGTATAATTTGTTATATTATTAGTGTGAGGATTTTTTATTTTAGGTTTTAATTCTGCCGATCCAATCGCATTAAAGGTTACAGTTTCTTCACCTGTTTCTGCTCCTAATCTCTGTTGAATTGTCCCTCCCAATGAATATCCAACCAATATAATATTTTTTATATCAGGTTTGTTTTTAATAGTATTGTAAAAAATTTTTGAAGATTCAAGTTGTTTAGGTGTGATAGATTTTGAAATTATTCTGTAATCATCTTTTATATCAGGTTCAATAAAAAATTTTTTATTATATTGCATGTCAGTTCCTTTAACTACAATATAAGTTTCATTTTGATAATTTATTGCATCAGCATAAAATCCATCAATTTCATTTTCTGTATGTTCAATTATTTTCATATTTGATTTTAATGGATAATTTTGTGGGTCATATTGAAATAATGCTAAATATTTACATATTTCGTGTTTTTGAATTTCTGTATCTGTTTTATACCAATACAATATATTGTCCAATAATTTAGCTTTTTTTTTGAGAGTTTCAATTTCGGAACTCTCTAATAATTTTTCTATGTATGTTTGCATAGACTTTTTCCTTTCAAAATTGTATATAATTTATTAAAATAAATTATAGGAGTAAATGATAATTTTTATTCTATTTATTTTAATTTTATTTGTCCAGTTTTTTTAAGAAATATTAAGTAAATTTGATTCTGAAATTGTTTGCACAAAATCAATATTTATAGTAAATATACTATATGTTAAAGAATTTTTTTAAAAATATTTGGGATCTGACTAATCGTTATAGCTCTTTAGTTTTAGTGATATTTTCTATCTATTTTCTCTCAATTCCAATTTTTAGCTTGTTATCAATAGCGTCACAATCTCAACCATTGTTGTTCTATTTCCAAAAAATGACTCCTATATATCTTTGGGCAGGAATTCCTTTATGGATTTTTATTCTTATCTTAGAACATAAATACGATATCCATATAAACAACATAATTTTTAATAATGTTTTGACAAGAATTATTATACTTTTCTTTGTTATACTGTATTTTAAATTAAGTTTTCTTTTTTATTATATGCATTTTTTCTTGTAGAAAGGGCAAATCTAAATGAAACATTTTATCACTTATTATAGTTATAACCTTATGAGTGTTTTTGGTATTTTAAATTTTATATTTTTTCTAAATATTATATTGAAATTAAATAGCCTTGAAGCATTGCCATTTGTTTTCGTTTCAAATCTTTTAGGGTTAACTCCTTTAATTTTGTTACAATTATGTTTATGTGTTTTCGTTTTGCAATTAGAAAGAAAAACACATAAACAACTTAATATTAGAATATTAAATAATCCAATTATAAAATCATTTTCTTTATTCTTTTCAACTCAATTTTTATGTTTAACTTTTTTATCAATAATTTTTGCTATTTTTATATTATTTTTGAATCTTATCCTAGTAATCATTAGTATTCATTAATAATTGATATGATATAAACTTAAATTTTTCACCCGTTTTTATGGTTTTTTATAACTCAAAATATCATATAATATTGTTATGCTTAAAAAAGATAATCGTTTAAAAAATAAATACGCATTCACTGCTACATACAGAATTAAAGATTTCCATTACAAAGACGGTATAACCCTCAATGTAGGTAAGAAAAAAGATAATGACACCCCTGTAAAAATAGGGTTTGTTGTAAGTAAAAAAACTCACAAGCGTGCAGTGAAAAGAAATCGCATAAAACGTCTTATGCGTGAAAGTCTACGTCTTATCCTTAAATCAGGAAATTATAACTTAGATAATCACATATCGCTTATCTTTACTGCTCATACAAAAGCATTGGGAAAATCTTTTGACGAAATCGATTCTATCATTAAATCTTTATTATCGGAGATTAACTAATATGATGATTGATAATCACGTTCCACCTAACCTTCGTGTTATTGATGAAACACTTTTATATCCTAAATACCCATCAGGCTTATTAGAAAACCAAAAACCTATTCATAGGTATCAACATTCATCAACGCAAGAACCGATACTTCGACTAAAAGACTATATCTATGACTATAATGGTAATTGCATTCCTCCTGGAATGTATGAATTAGCACTAAGTGATGATAAAGAGTTTTTACTATTGATTGAATCACATAATCTTGTTGCAGTAATCCCTGTATTTAAGCTTGCTCAAAATCAAGCCGAAGTCGAAAAATATCGTCAAGCTCAGCTTGAGCAAAATAAAAAACACAAATCTCGCAAAACTAAAGAAAAAAACAAAATTAAAGAAGTACTTCGTAGAAAATACGCTGAAGAAGCTATAACACCACCTGAAGAATTTGTTTATATGAATGCTACAATCGAGTATATTGAAGAAGGTGGATATTATCTCTTAACTTATGAAAATGGCATGTACAGAGCATGGGGTGCTATAAAAGTTAGAAAAATGGGCGCTAAAACTCCTATTAAGTTAAGAAATTAGTATTTAATTATACTTTTGTTAAGTCATTTTTTATTCAGTTTTGAAAATTTAGTCATTTCTTTTCTTTTAAATGGAAATATATTAAACGACTAATCCATATGGTCTATATTTGGTTTATATTTCTTAATATTCCGTGACAAATGGTTTAAAAATTTATAGAATAAAAAAGTACTCGATTTGGAAACAATACTTTAAGTAGTTGCGTAGGAAAAATCATTAAAGGTATAGGGATTGTATTCCCAATAATAATATTATTATCCAGCTGTTTTATCCAGCTTTTTTTAACATGCAGTTTTTGAAATTTTATGAATAAAGGAGTATGATGTATGCGCCATTGTTGCACTTTTGATGCGCTTGATATTTGGTATTTAAAAGATAATGACAGTTTCTGTAATAGAGTTTTATATATTGGGTTTTGTCCTCATTGTCAAAAACCAGTGCTAGAGTTAATTCAGCAAAATAAAGACTCTCACACCTATTCTTTTTTGAAAAAGATTGGGTTAAGTGCAAATTCGTTTGCAAAAGAACTTATTCCTGAAAAAGTTTACGCTAGAAGTGATGTGTTTAGACGTAAGTTCGCAGACAAACCTTTTGGTTGGAGATATGGAATAAATAAAGAAATTAAAATTGGTGACAATGTTTCAGAAATTAGACAATATGCCTCTGATTTTTATGGAAACAAAGTCTTGATTAAAAAAGTTAATTAGTTAGTGATACATGTAATTTCTGGGATTATCTTTCCCCTTTTTATTTTTCTCTCTCGATAATCCCTTTTTTTTTAATTAAAAAAAGACACATATAACATATTAAACACTTATTTACCATGTTATTGACGGGTTAATTGTTCATTAACCCGCTATTTTTTGAAAGGAGTATTTATGACATTTGAAGTTACTGAAGAAAAATTAAATGACAAGTTTAATGACAAACAAAAACAATCTGAAATAGTTGAAAAAGTTGTTTCTGATTATACTCGTTATGATGATGCTAGAACTACAAACTTGAGCCAATCAAATTCTTTGATTGATGAAATATTTTTTAAAAAAAATATGACTAATTCTACAGATAAAAACGAGAATTGGAAATCTAAAGTAAGAATGTGTAAATGTTTCATGTTTTATCAAACTCTAAAAGCTTTTATTTGGCGAAATATTTATTCAAATATAAATAATATGTTTGATGTTTCTGGTGAAAACCACGAATCAGATAATAATTCTAATAAGCAAAAAGCTGTTTTAGTAGATATTTTAGAAAAAATGAATTTCCAAAAAACTTGTGATACAGTTATTGACAATGCTCTATTATATGGAGAACTTATCTCATATACGGCTTGGAAAAAGAAAACAGAGGAATATAGACGACCAATAGAGTTTTTTAGAAACCTTTTTTCTTCAAATATCCAAAAACTAGCTTCAATAATGCAAGCTATAAAGCAAGGTAAAAATTTTTGGGTTGATTCAAGAGTTGTGTTTGATAATCCATATATATATCCTGTTTGTCCAGAGGATTTGGTATTTGATTCTTCTTTAACAGATGATTGGGATAGTTGTCCTAAAATATATAGAACATTTAAAACACCTGACAGTATTATTAATAATAAATTCTATTCAATAGATAAAGAAACAGCAGAGAATATTTCTAAACTTTTGAAAAATAATAATTCAAATAATATATCAAACTCAAGAAAGTCTTTGAAATCAGAAGTGGTAAATGGTTCAACTGTTGAAGTATTAGAACATTGGGGCGATTTTAAATTGTCAACAGGTGAGGTTCTACATAATTGGCACGTTGTCGTTGTCGCAAGAAAATACTTAATTCTTTTTAAGAAAAATATTGGTGTGATTAATCCGTTTACTTATGGTGCGTTTATTACTGATCCTGTTACAAAACGTGGAATAAGCCCAATTTATAGTGTTTTATCTCTAGCAAAAACTCAAGAGGAATTTTTGAACAAAACAATAAATATGCAATATTTATCGGAAAATCCTCCACTTTTAGCTCCAGAAGGATTCTTTGATGATGATGAAATAGCACTTTATCCAGGAAAAATTATTGAATATGGCGATAATTTAACTTCAACAGATGCCTTTAAGCAATTAAGTTTTGATACAAAAATATTTTTAAATGATATAGAATTTGTTGATAGTTTAATGTGTGAAGTTTCAGGAATATTCCCTAGTATGATTGGTACTCAAGAAAATATTTCTAAAACAGCTACAGAAATAAATACTAAAACACAAGGTCAGTTGACTCGTTTATCAATGATGTTGGATATAATAAGTCAGTATTTCATTATTCCAGCTATAAAAAATATTGCTTCACTGTCTGCTAATTTTAAGATGGGTCGTGAAATTGTCTTTGTAAACAAAGATAATATGTCAGAAGAAATTGTGATTGATGATTCAGTAAGACAATCAGAATACAAGTATACCTATGCTGATAGGAATGTTTTGAACGATAAATATAATAATGCAGATATGATTGTGCAATCTGTTGAGAAGTTTTCTTCTCTAATTCCTTTGAACGTACAAGAAATATTCTTGTGGTATTTTGAACAAAAAGGAGTAGAAAATCCTGAAAGATTTTTGTCACAAGAAACTCAAGTTCAACAAGATGTACAAACTCAACAAGGGACACAAGAATCACAAAAAACACAGGATTAATAGTCCGTGCAAGAGTGAAAGCAAAATAATGAACAATAAGTTTAATCAGACTCTAAAATTATTCATATAAACTCCTTGTTTAAATCTAAAGAGGCGAGAATATTTATGTTCTCGCCTCTTTTCTTTTTATAATATAATTCTAATTAAAATATTCGTTTTGTACTATCGCTATAATTTTGTTTAAGAAATGTTTGTATCGTGCTCTATCGGCTTCGCCTGATAAAACGATATCAGCATTTTCTTTGCAAGGTCTTATATATATGTTTGCTTTTTCTGATGCGTTTTTGTAGATTGAATCAGCAGAAGAACCCAAATCACGTTCTTTTGCTCTTACATAAAATCTTTCTTTTTGGATATGTTCACGAATGTCTACATATATCTTGAAATCAAAAGCATCATGGATTTTATCTGTAAGTGTAAATAAACCTTCAGAAATAATAATGGCTGAAGGTTTTGCAAGTGTATGATTGTCATGTCTAATAGCTGTTCCACTCATGTCATATTTTGGAAGAAGAACTTCTTTTCCATTAAGCAACTGTTTGATGTGTTCGTTCATTAATTCTAATTCTAACGCTTGAGGAACATCTAAGTCATAGTTTTTCGCAAACTCTGCAAAGCTACCAGCTTCTTTAACCATTTCTGAGCGATCATAATAATAATCATCTGTGTTTACCCTAGTGATAACATTTTCGCTTTCATATTCAGTTGCAAATGCGTTAATTGTTTCGATTATATCTAGAGTAATTGTAGATTTGCCACTAGCTGTTTCGCCTGCTATACCGATTGAGGCAGAGCGTTTTGTATTTTGTGACAAAAAAGAAGCGATTCTTTTGATAACTTCTGGCTTATAAGAAATTATAATTGAATCGCTTGATTTCATTTCTGTTTCAAAGATATAACATAAGTTATGTTCTATTCTTTCGCATTTAGTACTTGGAATGCTTGTATAACCTTTGTTTTGTTGGTCGTAATCAGTCTTTGTGATTGTTTTTGTAAATTCAGACATTGTGTCAGTATCCTTTTTCATAATTCTTTAAAAAATATTCTTTACTATAATATATCAAAATTAAAATAAAATAAAATTTTTTTTGATAATTTTATTCATTAAATGTTACATTAATTAAAAAATCAGGCATTTAATTGAATTTTATTTGATACATTTTGTGGTTGTTTATTGTCTTGAGTGGGGTTTTCTATTTGGTTTTGCGTATTTTGAGTTAATTCTTGAACTCCTATAGTTTGATTCAAATTAGGTTCAGTTTGTGAGTTAATTTGCGTTTCTGTTTGTGGTGTTATATTTGTATTTGTTTTGGAATTGTTTTTAGCTTCTTTTTTAGCTTGAGTTTTCGCAATTAGTTGTTTGATTGGTTTTTTAGGTTCCTTGTATTGATGTTTATCAATCAATTTGTTTGTGTACATTGTGCCAAAAATCATTGTAGCAAATGTAAGAGGTAACCTGATTGCACTGTTCATTTTCTTAGTGAGTGATGTCGCTGTAGATAAAAAGAAAATAGGTACAACAGAATTTGCGATTAAGCATTTTGTAGTATGCATCATACGTGCTTTAAGTGTTTTTTCTTGAATAACTTCAAATCCTTGCATTCCAACCATGCTAGTTGTGAACATTTTCATTGCTGGGAAATCAAAGATTCTGTTGTACATGCTGTTTTTTACTTCTGTACCAACAGCGTTATCCAGTGTTTTATTTAATCCACTTTCTTTAAATGAATTTATGAGTGTGTTTGTTGTGTCATTAATTTTATCAAAAGATTTGTCTTCTGTTTGAAGTGTTTTCTTTTGTTTTAGTTTTTTGTCAAGATGAACTGCATGAACAAGATAATCAGCTCCAATAGCACCAAGTATACCTGTTCCAAGCATTAGAGTATTGTCTAAACATTTTGTTGATACTTCTTTAAAATAGTTTAGAACCTTTTTAGCTGGTTTTGAGTATTTTTTTTCTTCAATATGTCCTTTTACATGTGTTTTTAGTTTGTTAAGAAGTTTTGTAACCCCTTTGCTTTTAATTACTTTTTTAGAGGCAAAAGTATATCCAGCAACCCCTAGTGCTGATGCGCCAAGAACAAATGCGTCATGGGTAAGTGTGTAGTGTTTTTTGTCTGCAGGTGCATCTTTATAGTCAGAAGCAAGTTTGCTCAATCCTGTAACTGCGAACACAGTTGCAGCTGTAGCTTTTGATTCTAAAAATTTATTTGCACCACTCAAAACATTCATCATTTATTGAATGTTCGTAAAAAATATTTTTTGCTACTTATTTTAAATCTTCTGATGTGATAACCTTGTCAATTAATCCATATTCAACAGCTTGTGCTGCAGACATATAATAATCTCTTTCACAATCTTGTTTTAATCTTTCAATATCTTGACCAGAATTTTTAGCTAAAATACCTGTCAACATTTCTTTCATTCGAAGAATTTCTTTTGCTTCAAGTTCAATATCTGTTGCTTGACCTTGAGCGCCACCTAAAGGTTGGTGAATCATGATTCTAGCACTAGGTAAAGCAAGTCTTTTACCTTTCGTACCTGATGATAGCAAGAATGAACCCATGCTTGCTGCTTCACCTAAACAAATAGTTGATACATCAGATTTGATAAGGTTCATAGTATCATAGATTGCCATGCCAGCTGTTATTACACCTCCTGGACTGTTGATATATAACATAATATCTTTTTCAGGGTTTTCACTGTCTAACAACAATAATTGAGCAACTACTGAATTTGCAACTTCATCGTCGATTTCTGTGCCAAGAAAAATAATTCTTTCTCTTAGTAATCTAGAAAATATGTCAAAAGAGCGTTCCCCTCTTGATGATGATTCAATAACTGTAGGAACATAACTTAATATTTTTGAATAGTCGCTCATAAAATTCTCCTTGTATAATCGTATTTATACTTATTATTATAGTACAAATCTGAAATCCTGCAAACAATAAGAAGTTATTGAGTTACTATAATGTTAGGTTATTAAGTTGCTAGGTAATCTTTAAAAATAAGCAAAAAAAAACACTCAAGAAAAGAGTGTTTGGAATTTTTTGTGTAATTCCTCGTGTAGAAGGTTAGTGTGTGTAGGTTGTGTATGAAAGGTTTTTTAATTATCGTCTTATGTATATATAAAGTATTTTTGTATATACAAATTGCATAATCAGTATATATTGTTACAATTATTCACAAAAACAGAATTTCTGTTTTTCGATAACATAAATTATGCCGTTAAGACGACTGTGGTAAATGTAATATATCCCCGTGTATTCCTCCACTGACAGTATAGTGCATTTTTCAAATTTCAACAACCCTATTTTGATTGTTTATTTACAAAAGTTAATAATGCGCTCAAACTGTTTATTGTATAATGTTTTTATGGGTATATCGTTTTTTTATGGTGATGAAGATTATTTAATTGATTTAGAAATTCAAAAGGCTAAATCTTCTCTTGATGAGAATTTTTCAGCCATGAATTACGCTGAATATAAGTACGATGAAAAAGATAAAAAAAACGGTATCGGATATTCTGAGCTTATTCCAATTCTTAGAACTCAACCTATGATGTTTGGAAACATGGTTATTGTAATCAACTGTAATAATCTATTATCAGCATCGTTAGAAGATAATCAAATAAAAGATATAAAAGAAGCCTTAGACTTCAACCATGAAAATTCATCAGCATTAGATATATATTTTGTAGCAAAATTTTCTAAAGATGATAAGAAGAAAAAACCTGATTCAAGACGTAAAATCTATAAAGTGCTTTCAAAATATAACACCAAAGAGTTTGCGACTATTCCAACGTATAAAACACAAGAACTTGTTTCTTGGATTGAAACTTTTGCTAAGCAACAAGGTGTGAAAGTCCCTATTGATGTTGCAGAATTAATGATTGCAAGTATTGGTAATAATTTACGTCAATTTAACACAGAAATAGGTAAACTTGCCTTATTAGCTTATCCTGAAAAAACGATTACAAAAGATATGATAAAAGAAATCTGTATTTCAAATGAAGACCTTTTTAATCTAACAGATTTCATAATCACAAACAAAAAGGGTGATGCTCTTTTAGAAATGAGGAAATTGTTAGTGACAAAACACCCATTAGAATTGTTAGCACCACTTCAAACAATGTTGAAACAATGGATAATTCTTAAAATTTATTCAAGCAATAAATCTTCTTTTGAGTTATCAAAGATGACTAAAATGCACGAATTTTTAGTAAAAAAGACGTTAGAAAAACTTAAAAATACACCAGCTAAAACTCTTGTTGAATTGAGAGAACATTTAACGGAAGCTGAATACAAAATTAAAACAGGACAAGCAATTAGTCCCGTAGAGGAGTTAGAAAATGCTATTATCAGATAAATATCCGTTTTTAACTAATTTCTTTGAAAAAAGTATAGCAAATTCAAAACTTGCTCAAAGTATTTTATTATATGGAAATGACCTAAATTCACAATATACTTTTGCTACAGAGATAGCTCGTTTATTAAATTGTACGGGTGATAAATCTGATAATTGTCAATGTTTAAACTGTAAATGGATTAGAGAGGGCAATCACCCTGCTGTACTTACTGTTTCACCAAAAGATAGTAAATCAAGCGATGATAATGCAAAAACTGTAATCTCTATTAATCAAGCAAAAATGGTTAGAAATACTATTGTAAAGAGTTCTGATTATAATAGAGTTTTTATTTTTTGTGATAGAGATGATGATGATAATATTCAAGGGCTAAATCAATTTGTTTTGCCTGAAGCAACTGCAAACGCACTACTTAAATCGATAGAAGAACCTAATCCAAATATAACATTTATATTTTTAGCTCAGGATAAATCAAATTTGATATCAACTATTGTTTCAAGATGTCAGTGCTTTTTTGTGCCAACAAAAGAACGATTGAACTATAACTATGAGTCAGTAAAAGGTGTATTTGAAAATTATTGGGAAATTCCTCGTTCAGAGTCGTTTGAAGTTTCTCAAAAATTAGTTAATTTGTCTGCTGAAATTCAGCCTACGATATTGTTGGAACAGATGCAAAACTATATTCTTATGGTTCTTAAATCAAATCCAACTCAAACACAGTTTATAGAAGATGTTCGAGCTATAGAAAAGGCTAAAACAGAGTTTAATATAGGTATGAAACCAGAAATAATATTTGATGAGTTGTGTTTAAAACTTATTCACTAAAGAATTTTTCTTTAATAATTGATATGATTTCATTATATCTTTCAGGTTTTTCAAGATACCAGAAACCAACAAGAGCTTCAAAAGCTGTAGATTTTCTATATTCAAATTGGTTATTTCGTCTGCCGACAGGGATTTTACAATTTCTTGCACGTCTTGCTAAATCTTGTTCTTGTTCATCAAGCATAGGTTCTAAAAAATCAAGCATTTCTGATTGGTAAACTAAATTTACTCTTTCTGTCGTAATTTTATGGAGCAACTTTAAGTTTTGGGTTTTGTAAACTGTGTATTTTCTAATGAAAAGCTCCCAAACGGCATCTCCAATATGTGCATAGTTTCTTAAATTCATTCTTTCCATAAATAAATCTTATAACAAAATTATGATATAATAAACCTATGGAAATTTTATGTATATTTATTGGTGGAGCACTTGGAGCTTTATTGAGGTATTTAACCTATACTCAGATAGGGCATAGTTTTGTTGCGACATTTTTAGTGAATATGCTAGGGTGCTTTATAATAGGGTTTTCAGCTTATTTGTTTGGTCGTAACCCAAGCCATTTGAATAAATGTATAAAAAGTCTGTTAACGGTAGGTTTAGCAGGTGGTTTAACAACTTTTAGTACTTTTGTTTTTGACTTATATCAATTTCTATTGTCTTCAAATCTAGTAGGATTGTTGGTATATTTGTTATTATCAGTACTGTTAGGTGTTTGCTTAGTTTCTTTAGGTATAAATTTGGCATACAGTTTTATGGTTAAGATTATAAAATCAAGAAAAGGTCGTAATATAAATGGTTAATATGTTTGGAATAGTTTTAGGTGGTGGAATTGGTGCTGTTTTAAGATATTTGATAACAAATACTTTTTCTAATTTTGCACCTCAAAATAAACATATTGGAACATTTTTAGTGAATGTTTTAGGCTCGTTTTTGTTAGGTTATATTTATGCAACTTCTTGTACACATTGTTCATTTTTATACAAAACTATAGTAATTGGTACTATTGCATCGTTTACAACTTTTAGTTCTTATGAATTTGACAATTTAACTTTGATTGCTGGTCAAAGATATAGAGAATATTTTAAGTACGCATTTGGTTCTTGTTTAGTATCTTTTTTATTCTTGTATATAGGTATAATTTTAGCAAAAGGAATGTAGTTCTAATTCAGTAATAGTGTTGGATTGACACTATTAAGTTATGTGATGATTTTTGAAAAAACATGTTGAAATATTTCTAAAAAAATTGTAAAATGTGGGTGCGGTTACTCTTAAATTAGGAGTTCTGATTAATGGTCTTAGTGAAATTTTTGGTTAATTGTTTTGTCCGCTATTTTCAATGGATTGGAACTAGCAAAGCTAAATTTATTACGTATTAATTGGGAATTGAATTGTAACAATTTCTTAATATTGCGTGACAAATGCAAAACAAATCTATAGAATGAAAACTGTACCTGATTTGGAAACAAGACTTTAAGTAGTTGCGTAGGAAAAATCTTTAAAAGGTATAGGACGTTTTATACGTAAAAATAAGTTTAATTATTTTGGGTGTTCAACTTCTGTTGAACACCCAATTTTGTGTACCCCAAAATATAAAGGAGAAATCATGTCTGAACAAATGAAAACAGATGAAACTCAAGAGCAGAAAAATGTTAAAACAAATCAAGATGAAAATGTTGTTAATCAAGCTAAAGATGAAATAACAACTCAAAACAATGAAGAAATCCAAAAAAATGAAACAGACAAGAAAAATGAAAATCAGGCAGATAACAAGTCTGATTTAATTTTAGGAAAATTTAAAACTTATGAAGATTTAAAAACAGCTTATCAAAATCTTCAAAAGCAACAAGGTGAACAGTCTGTTGAACTTGGTAATTTAAGAAAGCTCAAACAGGTGCTTCAAGATTTAGCATTAAAACAAAAAGAAGAAGAAGCAAACGAGCTTGCAAAACAAGAATATATAAATAATTATTTTGCAAAATATGATAATGAAAATTATTTTCAAAACGATGCGTTTAAAAATCTTTATTCAGAAGCTTTTAAAGTACTTGGAACGGATTTGGATACAGATTTGTTTGTTCAAAAGTTAGAAGATTATGTACTTTCAAGAATTATGTTAAAAGAACAACTTAAGAATGCTCAAGATGAAAATAAATCTGTAACTGATAGTTTGAGTTTTTCAAAAGGTGAAGCAAAGAAGTCTGATAAAAAATTGAGATTTCAGGATATTCCACCAGAAGAACTTGAAAAGTATATTGCAAAATATGTGTAGATTAATTACTGTCAATGATTTCTGAATTCTCTGAAAATCAGTCTTGAAAGAAGGCAGTAAAGAAATCGAACGTAAGGGGAACTTATATAACCCATTTAGTAATTGCACTTAATTAAAGTGATAACAATGAAAAATGAAGTATATAAGCCTTAATTTCGATTGAAAAAATGTGTTAGAAAATTTTAAAAAGAAAGGAAAAATTTATGGCTATTGAACAGATGATTATTGGTACTTTTAGTCAATCATTTAAGAAAAATTTTTATGATGAATTAGTTATTGGTAAACTTGCACATACTGAGTTTAAGGATAACGTAAAAAAAGGTGATGAAGTTGATATTGTTATGCCAGGTTCTGTAACAATGTTTGAATATGATGGTGGCGATTTGAAAAATGCAGAGTTTGCATCAGCATCAACAACAAAAGTTAAAATCAACAAAGGTAAAGCATTCCATTTTGAACTTTCAGAAGTTGAAACAAAACGTATTTCAGCAGGTGAAAGTGTAGAAGCTCAAACAGTCCTAGCATCAGATTATACAAATGATGCAGTAAAACAGTTTGCAGCAGGTGTTGATGCAACTTTTGCAAACCTTTATACAAGAGCAGGTCATTATCTTGATGATGATGGTAATGCAATTACTCTTGATGCTGATTATGCAAAAGAAATCTTAGCATATATGCAAGCAGAGTTTCAAAGAGGTGATGGCAAAGGTCATACAAACTGGATTGATGGTTCAATGGTTTGTATCGTTCCACCTGAATATCAATTCTACTTAGGCAAACTTGATGAATTGAAATATGTTGAATCAGGTCACGAAAAGATGGCGAAGGGTTATATCGGTCGTCTATGTGGTTGGGATATCCTTGTATCAAACAATATCGCTCAACCAGAAGCAGGCGTATTCTATCCATTATTCGGTGTTGCTGGCAAAACTCTAGCAGGTGGTATTTCATCTGATTTGAACACTCAATCTTATATTCCTGAAAAAAGTTTTAACACTTGTTATAAAGGTTATGGATTGTATGGTGTTGGTGCTCCAAGAGCTGATTTCTTGGGTACTGTAAAAATTTCTGCACCTTTGAAATTGTCTTCTCGTGCATAGTGTAGTTAGTTAAAAATATATTGGAGGTTTTATGACAAGAGATATTATAAATGTACAATGTCCTGTAGTCGATGTAACTCAATCGGTTGCTGATGTTACTGTTGAAAAAACAGTAATTAATACAACTAATGGGATTGCTATTAAAAATGCGTTTAAAAACAAAAACAATACTTTAATGATTTGTGTAGAAAACACTGCTGACAAAGCAGGCGAAGTTACTTTCTTAGCCGGTAATGCTTATCCAAACTCAATGTTGGGTAAATTGGCTGTCCCAGTGGAAGCTAACTCTACAACAATGTTACAAATTCAAGATGCATCTAGATTTGAAAACAGAGATGGAAGTGTAAATCTTGATTTCTCAACAGATTTAGCCGGTAATATTTATGCTGTCGCTAAATCGGTTGCGTTAAATGTGTAAATGTAGTTCCTTTTCTATTTGTTGGGGCGAACTTTGGCATTTGCCAAAGTTCGCCTTTCTTTAAAAACTTTAAGGTTGGTGCATTATGAAAATTTTGAACTTAAAAACAAATAATATTTTTAACTTGCCTAAAGATGAAGCAACGAAGCTTTTAGAGGAGTATCCTAATGATTTTTCAAAAGGGACAAGGAGAAAGACGAATAATAATAAAATAGTTTTAGAAAATGTTGATAAGGATTCAATCTTACCTTTAATTATTGAATGAAATTTGAAATATGGTTTAAAAATTTAAACCAGAAAGGATATATATAATATGACAATTACCCTTCTTAATTTATATAATGAGATAGCATCACAGCCGTGGTCGATGTTTGATAATGATGCAAAAACTGTAGATGATTTTGACAGCTCTTTATTATCTGCGATAAATAAGTCTTTAGTTGAATTGTGGTGTTCATATCCGTTTGAATTTAGGTTAAAAACAAAAACTTTTTTTATTCAACCTTGTTTAGAAAAATATAGCTTGCCGTTGGGTACGATAAAGCAAAAAGAAACTCCAAAAGGGATACAGTATAGTGTTAAACTCAGTGGAAGACTTTTAGAGTTTTTAGAAGATTATAAAGATTTAGAGGTTGAGGTTGGACGTCCGACAGGTTTTTTTGTTGAAGATAATAAGATAGAGTTTTATCCGACACCGGATAAAGTTTATCGAGTTAATGTTGATTATTATACTTTGGCTGTGGGTTATGATTCAAATGACAACCCTGTTTATAGGTTAGATAAAGCTGATGATTATATAGATATTCCTGAACAATATAGCCAGTTGTTTATAAATGCGTTGATATCAAAAGTTATGATGTACGCATTGGTGGATATAAGTGATGACAATTATACAGGATATAATATTCAGTATGAAAAAGCATATAAGGCGTTGATAAAATCATTAGGGATTAGAAAAAAGATGCGTAAGATTAATTGGTAGGTCTTATGGGGTGGAAACCTCAACTTGCAACTGTGAAAGCATTGTTGAATAGGTATGTTTAATTTGTGATTATAAAATCAATTTATCCTAAAAATAATCCTAAAGAACCTATTAGTGTACACATAGTAATTGTTGTGATAATGCCAAGAAAAAAAGCTATTTGATAATTTAAAGAGTTTAAAACCTTTTCAGGAATATTAATAATATATCCATAGTTTTTAGTTTGTTTGATTTCAACAATACCTGCTATTACACATGCAATGATAATTATTATTGCAAATATTGGAAAAAAATAAAGTAAAACAATATTACCCAATAAAAAATTTCCTAAAAATATTTCAAAAACTTTGAAATGGATATTTTGTAAGATGTTAGATATAAGTGGATTTAAAGCTATATGGTCTAATAAAACATAAAAAAGACCTAATAGAGTTATTATTAAAAATATTCCTAGTTCAATTACTGAAAGTAGTGAAATTATGTTGAAAAATATAGACTTCTGTAGGCTTTTTATTGTTGATTTAATCATTGATAAAGACCTCTTGCGTAATAACAAAGTTGAATTAAAAATGCAAAAATGAATTCCATTATAAATAATATTCCACCAAGTGATACTAATATTTTTCTAAATATAGAAATATTATTTGAATTATTGTTTTTGCTGTAGATTTTGTATTCTTTTAAATATATGAATAAAAATATAATAAATTCAATAAAATAAATTGCTAATCCACTATAAAAACCGTTAATATATTCTGACAAATAAGGAAATCCATTTTTACGAACATAAGGAGTTCCAAATAGAATTGTTGATAGTTCTTTAGTGAACATAAGTAGAAGGAAATTTGAAAAAATGAAATTTAAATAACCTAGGATAGATAAAAATAAACCTGAAATAGATTTTGGGAAATATATTAAAAATTTTTTCATAGGTTTATTTTAGCACTATTTTACTAAATGTAAATAGTACTAATGATTATGGTGTTGTAGTTAGTATAAATAAAGAAAGGTATATCTATGGTAATAAAATATATTGAGAAATATATACAGGATAAGGAAAAAGAATGTAATTCAATAATATATTCAAATACTAAATATTAAATAAATAAAGGAGGATTATAATGTCATCAATTACAAAAATTCTATGCAACAATTTTGCAGGCATAAAAAGAGTTTGTTCTGATTTTTCGTCTTCTCAAATAACAGCTTCAGATATCCAAAATGTTGAATTATTTAATACAGGTGTGAATTCTGGTGTTGGTATCCGTTCAATGAAAGGGAATAATGCACTTTTAACTCTTGGTTCTGATGATGAAAAAATAATAAACATTTTTCAATCCATTCAAAACGATACGACTTATTTTATTGTTCACACAGAAACCTCTCTTGAAGGTCGTTTATATGAGTTTTCACCTGTTTCGACAACTCTTACTCTTAAGAAATCAGGCTTAGCTTTAACAGGGAAATCTTGTGCAATTACTTTTGCTCAAGGTTGGAATGATTTATTTATCTTTTCGACTGGTAAGGAGTTTTATTCACTTCAATTTGGTAAATACAATGAATCAGGTGAATTAAACGAGATTACAAAATTCACACCAAAAGATGTTGATAACCGTGAAGTAAACGGTTTAGGACTTTCTATATTTGATGGCAGACTTTGGGTTTTTAATGGCAATACTCTTTGGTATTCTGTTAAAGAAAATTGTTTTGACTTTTCAACAGAAGATGCCTCAATAACAACTTCTGCAGGGTATATTGAGTATACAAAAAAAATTACTGCAATATATCCTTATCTTGGTAAATTAGCCGTTTTTCATAATGATTCTTCTTCATTGATTGCGATAAATTCTGATTATTCATACTCTCAAACAGATGAATCTCCAGGTGGTTGCGCAGGCATGAATTCTTTAATCTTTCACGGAACGGAGCTTTATTTTTATGACGATACGAAAAAAGGTGTTTTTTCTTTTTCTCAAATTGTTAATGGCGACAAAACTCTTGGTAGCAATATTGGGCTTGATATTCAAGAAGAACTATTGACCATTGATTCTAAAAAGTTAGATTATATAAAAACGCTTTCTGTTGTTCAATCAGAACGCAACGAAATATGGTTTTTGATTCCAACTAGAGATGAATATTATTCAACTATTTTAATCTTTGATTATATAAATAAACAGTGGTTAAAACGTAAATCTCAAAAACTTGTGGACATAAAAATTATTGATAATATTTTTTATTCTGCAACAGAAAAAGATATTTTATATGAATATGAAGGTGATACGTTTAATGGAGAATTTATTGAGTCTTATTATAATTGTTCACCTTTGAATTTATTATCAGATAACACAATAAAAACTTTCTATATGCCCCCTAAAATAACTTATGATACAGATTATATGAATGATTTTTATGTAAAATATACAAAAAATTATGATAAATTAAAGTATCCAAGAATAAAACGTATTATTTCAAAAACACTAAAAAATTTGTTTTATTGGGATAAAAGTTATTGGGATTCTCAATCAAAATTTCGTCCTAAAGATATTATTTCTACTGAAAAATTACCTATATCAACTTTTAAGGCTTTAGAAATAGCGTTTTTTACATCTGAAAAATCTCAAGGCTTTGCAATAAAAAATATTGAGTTTCAAAAAATTAAGGTTAAAACTGCATAATGAAAGTAAAAATACCTTTAGATAAAGATTTTGAGTTTGAACGATGTAAGAAGATGTATAGATATTATAACGCTCGAGTAAATGATGATTCTACATTTGAAGAAGTTCTTTCTCAAACCTTTTTTTATGCGTTTTATGATAATGATGAGATAACGTTGTGTGTTTATTTTTATGAAAAAAATAACAAACTTTGGGTTAATGGTTATGGGATAAGAAATAAGCATTTTTTCAACAAGAAATGTTTTGAATCTGCTTTAGGTTGGTTTAATTGCGATATCTGGGCGAATACAAAATATAAAGATGTTGCTTGGGCACTTTTGAGATGTGGATTTAAAAAGGTTAAAGAAAATATATATGTGTTTAAAAAAGATGATAAAAAAGAAAGGATAAAAGATGGGTAACAGTTCAAAGAATACAAATACTTCAAAAAACACTATTTACAAGAATACAACGACTTCCAATCCTTACGTTGTTTCAAAAACAAACAATAAAGGAACAAAAACGAATTTCGTGAATGGTTCAGCGTATGACACAATTAATAAAGTTGTTAATAACAATATTGGAAATGTTTTAAACGAATATTTGAATCCTTCCTTAGATTCAATAACTAATAAATCGAAGTTGAATAGTTATATAAATACTGTAAGCAGTAATGCAAAATCGACTTTAGAAAATGATATTATTAATCCACTTTCTGATAGGAATATGATTCGTTCTTCTCAAGCAACAAATATGTATAAAAATCTTTCAAACAATTTATCAAATAATGTTGCAAATTATGCGAACGAGCTTTTATCAAATTCAAGAACTGAAACAGCTAAGATGCTTAGTACGTTGTTGGGTGCATATTTAGACGGATATAATGTTGTAAATTCAAACCAAAACACATCACTTTCAACAAGCAAAGGAAATGCTCAAACTTCAGGTACAAACGCAATTTCTACTTCAACAAATTCAAATAGTTCTGATTATATGGAATGGGCAAAATTGGCTGGGACTGTGATTAGTTCGTTTTTATAAAGGAGAGTTATGAAAAAAATAATTATTCATTGGACAGCAGGAACTAATAGTCCAAATTCAGTAGATAAACAGCACTATCATTATTTGATAGATTCAAATGGAAACGTAATAAACGGTACATATCGTCCTGAGGATAACCTTGATTGTACAGATGGGCGATATGCTCAACATACAGGTGGTGGAAATACAGGTTCAGTAGGTGTAGCGTTTTGTGGTATGTTTGGGTTTGTATCTTCTGCAAAACAAGGTAAATATCCTTTGTTAAAAAAACAATGTGAAGCAGGGTTTAAATTTGTCGCTCAATTAACAAAAAAATATAATATTCCAATTACGCCTAAAACAGTTATGACTCATTATGAGTTTGGAGTCGCTAACCCAAGAACTACTTCAGCAGGCAAGATTGATATTGTATTTTTACCACCTTATCCTGAGGTTGAAAAATCTAGGGTGGGTGATTTTATTAGAAATAAAATTAGTTGGTATAGGAGTAAGTTGTAGGGAAGTGGCTAAGAAATCGTCATTGCGAACGATTGAACGGTTTTGAATGTATTAAGTGTGGCAATCCATAAATCAACGGTTCTGTATGTTCAGTGGGATTCTTCGGTCGTTGCACTCCCTCTGAATGACAGTTCGGAAAGTCATTCAGACGGATTTTCGGTAGGGTGCTGGTCACGAAGTGACCCAACCCGTAAGGTTGAGCAAAACCACGCTTTTGCGAAATCCCGAATAATCCAAGACAGCGTGCTGTAAACATTCTGTATCGCAAGCGTGGAATCCCTGTAAAGATGTTATAGGGACCCTGAAACAAGTTCAGGGTGACTAAACTCAAATATATACAGTCATTCCGAATTTATTTCGGAATGACTGCAAACACTCAAAATTCGCAAAAAAAAACGACCCTTGTGGGTCGTAAAATTTTTCCTAATAATTATCCCTATCCTTTAAATTACCCTTAGATAA
>CANNUY010000003.1 GCA_947525005.1 uncultured Candidatus Melainabacteria bacterium | reverse complement strand
GAGCTTGCTACTACCTTGCCTTCTCCTGTTACTGTTTCTGCCTGTATCTTATCTGCCTGTCCTGATTTTAAGCTTGCGTCTATTGATACTCTTGATGTGTCATTCAATTTTAGTGATTTTAAACTAACAACTCCAACATTTCCATTTGAGATATTTAAAGAGCTTGAATTATTCAATGTTAAACTTGCACCTGAAAAACTATTTTCATTATAAATTGTCAAAGTTCCATTCTGATGAACAACTTCTATATCACTACCCTTTGTTATCACAGCCTTATTAAATATAGTATTTCCATATATATTAATAGTCCCAACACCTGCTATATAATCATTAAAACTAATCGTTTTTCCATTATTTGTTTGTAAATTAAGAACCGCTTTGAATAAATTCCCACTTTCTTCTTCTGTATAAGAATTCAAATAAATACCATTATAAACTCCACCAGCTTTGTTTCCAGAGAATACAACATTTTTAGTATCAGCTATAATTGAAACTTCTGCTCCACCATTTATAAAAATAGCTCCACCTCTGCCACCTGATATATTATTTTTAAAATCAGTATCAATTATTTGAATATATGAATTTTTATCTGCATAAATAGCTCCACCATCAGATGTTGACTTGTTCGATGTAAAGCTAGAATTAGATATAGTCAAATAGTTTTTAACAGAATTTGCTGAGTTACCCAATACAAAAATAGCACCACCAAAAGTTGAACTATTCTTAGTAAACACAGTATTTGTTATATTTGCTGAGAAATTAGAATTTGTTGATGCAGTACTTAATATCAAAGCACCACCAGCTTCATTTGCTGTGTTTGAAGTAAAGGTTGCATTCGATATGTTCAAACTACCTTTATTATAAATAGCTCCACCAAAAGAAGATTTATTTCCAATAAAGCTTGTTTTTGTTTTGCCTGACGTATCAACAATCAATGTTCCTAAATTATAAATAGCACCACCGAACGAAGATGAATTATAACTAAATGTAGAACCTAATAAATTCACTTTTCCATTATTATTATAAATAGCTCCACCCAAACCATTTTGATCTGTAGTTTTATTATATGAAAGATTTGTAGTTGTCAACGTCAGTGATTTATTATTATCTATAATATCATTATAAATAGCTCCACCAAACAAAGTAGAAGTATTGTAATAAATATTTGATGAATTAGAGTTCAATTCTCCTTCATTATAAATAGCTCCACCAGAAACTGCATTATTAGAAGCTTTGTATTTTGATTTTGAATTACCAAGAGTCACTTTACTCAAAGTAGCAGTTCCAACATTATAAATAGCTCCACCATTAGTTGCCGTATTCAACGTAAAGTTATTACTTGTTAATGATATTGAGCCTACATTATAAATTGCTCCACCATTACTAGCAGTGTTTGATGATAAGGTCGTTTTATTAAAGATACCTGTTCCTTCATTATATATTCCACCACCTGCATCAGCTGTATTTAAAGAAATATTAGAACTTGTATCATTAAATTTACCATTATTATAAATAGCTCCACCGTTTGTTGCGATGTTATTTGAGAACACGTTTGAAACAGAATTTAGAGTACCTTTATTGTAAATCCCTGCTCCGTCAACGGCTGTATTACCTTCTTTTAAACCAAACTTTGATGTTTTAATAGTTGCAACACCTGAATCAACATAAACTGCACCACCTGCATTAGTAGCTATATTTCCATTAAAGTTTGTACTTGTAAGACTAAGTTCAGATGGATTCATAAACTGATAATGATAAATAGCTCCACCATTTTCAGCTTTATTAGAAGTAAATTCTGATAATTTATCTACAAAGTTAGATGATGTAGAAATAGCACCACCATTACCGATTGATGTATTTGAAGTAAATTTATTAGCCGTAGATTTAAAGTTTCCTGAATTATTGATTGCGCCACCTTCTATTTCTGCAGAGTTAGAAATAAATTCAGAATTAGAAACAGTCAAGTTACCAAGATTATAGATAGCGCCACCTCGCTGTGCTGAATTACCCAAAGATGTTCCATCTTCATTAAATTCCCCAAATTTCACATATTGAATAGTGATAGTTCCTGAATTATATATTGCACCACCATTACCCTTAGACGAGTTGTTATACAAATGTGAATAAAGTTTTTTTGAACCACTTAAAAGAACTGTGCCTGATTCATTCAAAATAGCATTTCCATTTTCATCAGAAATATTATTCTCAAAATTAACATTTGATAAAACTAGTTTTCCACCCCTATTCATAAGAGCATTTTTAAATCCCTTAAACGTAACGTCATAGCCATAAAATTCTTGTTTATATGCAGGATAATAATTTGAACCCACTAATGCAATACCTGATAATTTAGCATCACCTTCTGACAAATAACCAGCAAGTATACTATTATTATTACCCTTGATTACAAGTTTATTAGATTGAATTTTATTTTGAGTAGGGTTCTTTGATTGAGAACCATAGTTATATAACAAGTTATCAGAATACATTGTATAAGTATTAGAAACCACATTCTTGATAGCACAAACCAACGGATGTAAATAATAATCTGGGACATCTCTTGATACAACCAAATACCCCTCTGTTGCTAAAATAAAGAAATAATCAACACCAGAATAATTATATTTTGCAACATCATTATCAGTTCCTGTAAAACCAAAATATTTTGATGTCAACTGATTTGTATTAATCAATCTTACTGCAGTTGAATCTTCTATATTATCAAAAAATGATAACATATTTAATTCATCTATATTCAATAAAAGTTTGTTTGAAGGTAAAGTCACTTTTTCAGGAATAATAAATCTGTCTGAAACTGAATTTCTAACATCAATATCTATATTCAAAACAGTATTATTGTAAAGATTTAAGTTTTTGATATAGATTTCACTAATGTTATCATCTACAAAACTCAATGTTCCACCATACAAATTAAAATTATTGATAATTTTACTATCAGATGTACCTAAGTTACCAGCAATTTCAACAATACCACCCAAATTAGATTTATTAATGTTTAATATTAAACCTGATTTATCAAAATCAATACCACCTTTTAAAGCAATTTTAGTGCCACCATTAGCATCTAAATTCAACATTAAATTAGTATTTTTAATATTATTCAAATAAATATCATTTGAAAGATTATTAGAAAGATTGTTTTCAAACACAACATCTTTATTAACTGAACTAATAGACAAATTCAATGCTGTAAAAATAGCGCCACCTAATCCATCAGAAGTATTCTTTGAAAAACTTGAATCAGTAATAATAACCTGATTATCCTTATAAACAGTTGCGTTTATAACAGAACCGTTACCTGCTGTTTTAGCGTTTTGTACATTTACGTCATTCAACTCTAAAACTGTTTTTGCTTTTAATATTTCAAAGCCACTATGATTATCCATGTTCAATAAATGACCATTTCCGTTGACAACCATTTTACCTTCTGCTGTAGTTCCTAAATTGAATTCCTCTACATATTCATCAGAAACTATATTGAATATTCTTTCTTTATATTTATGTTGGTTAAATAGTGATAAAACACTACCTGTTTTTTCAGCTTTTATAACCAAAGAATCTTTTGTATCATTTATATCAAGCATAATTGTACAAATATAATCTGAATCATTTGCTTCATAATGACCATCTACAAAATATCTTTCTATAGAATAATTAGCAACAGGTTTACTTTTTAATTCATCAGATAAAGCCAACTCAATAGAATCGTTTGGATTCAATCGTTCTAATATTTTTAACTCATTATATTCTTCATATTCAGGCATCTCAAAAGTTGAAAATTCAGTAATCATTAATGTTCCTGATGATCCTGCACCAACAACAAACTTATCAAACAATTTGTTATTAACATCAACATCTATTTTTAGATTAAATACATTTCCTATATTTAACTGTTTGATATTATAATCAATAAAATTATTATCACCTATTAAGAGTTCACCATCATTTAATACTAAATTAGCATTACTAAACGTATCAGCACTAAACTTCAAACTACCTGAATTAATTGTAAACGTATTATTTTCAACAAAAGAATTTGACAAATCTGTCATGCCAGAATTCATATAAATATTTCCGTTTCCTGTTATATTAGAAGATATAGTGTTTTCACCATTCAAATACAAACTGCCATCATTTTTTATGACATTTTCATTCGTACTATCACCTTTATTTACAGTAACATTATTAAAATAAAGCGTTCCACCATTTGTAACTGCAACTTTATTATCCTTAAATAAAGAATCATTTACAGTAACAGTTGTATCTCTATTATCTGTCGTTGTTATAATGGCAGAATTAGAATTTGTAAACACTAGATTATTCAAAACAAGTTCAGTTTTATTTGTAGAATTAGTTTTAAATCCATCTTTACCATTGAAATCTATTGTTTTATCATTACCGATTACTTCAAATTTACCTGCGCCAGTAGTTTCAAAACCTGTAGCATTCAATAAGTAATCTTTTTCTAAAGTAAACCTTCTTGTTCCATCATAAACATATTTATTTGTAGAAACAAATGAATCTTCTGATGATAACACACCTGCTTCAATACTATCATTACCCGTTGCTCTTATTCCAATAATGCCTATAAAATCTGATGACTTTACATCATAATTATAATACGCTACAGAATAATCTTGGATATATTCTTGCATATCTATAACAACATTACTTGTAGTATCTAATATTTTTATAAGTACATAAGAATTTCTGTTATTAAAGAAATATTGAGATAATTCAGAGGTTCTATCTTTTAAACCTAAGTAATCAAAATTTTCATCTGATAAATAAATCGTACCAGAGCTAGAATTATTTGAAACTGTAATTGTATCAGTATTGTATTTCAGATCATTCGTTTCAGAATCAATATATAAACTAAAATCTATCAAATATCTAGCATCACTTGATGAAGTTAAGTTATCAATTACATAATTTGTATAATCATTATCCTTAGTTGATAAAACACCAGTTTGTACATTCAAGCTAGAGTTTGAATTCATAAATGTATCTGTTGATATATTCAATCTCGTGCTATTCAATGTAACATTTGCATTATAAATTTTATCTTTCAATGAAACACTACCTGATTCATCACCAAAAATTTGAACCTTGTAACCTATTTCCCCATTTATATAATCGTTAAAAATTATTTGACCATTATTTATAGATTCTAGTGTCAAAGTTGAGGAATTGTTAGAAACATAAATTGATTCTGCTGATTTTTCACCAACTGAATTTTGAATATAGTTATCTTCAAAGTTTGACACTCCATTATCTGCTTTTATTGTTAAATCAGTACTAGTATAAATAGCTCCACCATGAATAACCCTAGAACCATCATTACTTTGAATTCCATTTCCAACAAAACTACTATTAACTAATTCTGTTATAACACCTTCATTATAAATAGCTCCACCAGATAATTTTGCAACATTGTTTTTAAATAATACATTATCAATAATTATTGTTGCATTAGAACTTAATACATTCAATGCCGAACCAGCATCATAAGCAGAACTTAATGCATTAGCTATTGTCAGATTTCTTATCGTTAAATTTGTTGAACCTGTTACTTCAAATCCTGAATAAGTATTTCCTAAATCAATTATGTATAAATTTTTATCAGCACCTTCACCTGCAACTTCCATAGAACCAGCACCTGTAACACCTATTGATTTTGATGACTGATAACCTGATGACAAAACAGTAAACTTTCTTTTTATATTTTGTTGAATATTCATATAATTCAACAAATCATACCCTGTCAAATTACCAACTATTATAGATTTTTTAGTATCATCTAAAGCAATACCCATTGTTCCGATAAAGTCTTTTGAGGTCACTTCATAAGTATCTGATTCCGTATTATAAAAATCAGATAATTCAGACGTAGATTTATATTTTTGTACAATTCCACCATCTTCTTCGTCTAAGTATAATACTGCATTTGTATCATCGTTTAACACTTTTAATACAACATTATAATTCATTGGGATATTATCTTTTGATAATCCGATTAAATCAACAACATTTATTATTGCATTTGAATCAGAATGAAGTGTAATTGTATCAATCGTAGCATTTTCTAAAGACATATCTAGTTTGAATGTAGAATCAACATCTGAAACAAGTTTTCCTAAATTAACATTTTTTATACTATTATTTGAAAAATCCATTATAGCATTTGATAAATTAACTGTAATATCAGCATTATCTACAATTGATATTTGATTATCTGATATTGTAGAATCCTTTATATTTAACACCCCTGATTTACCAATAATAGTACCATTTATAATATCGTAATTTTGAGTTAAATTAGATGTATTTATTGTCAAATCACCACCATCAACAGTTACAGTACTAAAATAATCAACCTTTAGACCTTGTTCTTCTGTAAAGACACCATCTGTTGATATAGTAAGGTCGTTTTTAACATTAGTTGTACCAACACCTGAAATAGTTGAAGTAAGTTTAGCCTTACCTTCCACTACGATATCGCCAGAGTTTAAAACTGCTCCTGATAAATTATCGTTTAACGAACCTAATGCAATCTTTCCTTCGTTTTCTATTCTGTTAAATATTATTCCTTGAGTATCGTCACTATCAGAAGTTGTTACAACACCGTTTAAATTATTTGTTAGTACTCCCTCAAATGATACCTTATTTGCCAAGAACAGTTTTTGATTGTTTATAAAGTTTCCCAAGAAAGCTGAAACATTAGAAGTTCTAACTGTTCCCATATTAACAATGTTATAAATTTTATCATCACCGTATAAATTGAAATTTCCAGTATTCTCTATATCAGTTTTAATAATCGAATTATTTAACACCATCAAAGAACTATTTAAAACTCTGTTTGTATTTTCTCCCACCGTATTTTGTTCGATAATAGAATTGTTTAAATTTACAGTACCTAATAAATTTTGAATAGCTAATGAGTTATCAATAAACATAACATTTTCCAAATTAGCAACAGCATTTTCATTATTCAAAATTAAAACCGTTGAAGAATTTGACAAAGTAGTATTTGATACATTCAATACAGTTTGGTTTTGAAGGTTAAACCCTGTTGCGCCAGAAAAGTTAATAAGAGAGCGTCCAGTTGATTTGACAACACCAACAACAGACAATTCACCTGCACTCGTAATTCCTATAGAGGTCAAATCGTCACGAACTTTATAATTATTACTTGAATCAACATCAAAAATAAATTTTCGTTCTTCACCATAACCAGCAACTTTTTCATTGATAAGTTTTAAACCATCAAGTTTTTCTCCATACAAAAGTTTAATATAATGCTTATCTAAAATAGAAGCACCAGCATCTTGAATAAATACATCAGTATTATAAATTGTATTTGAAATTGTACGGCTCAAATCATCTACTTCGTTTTCTAAGAATAAAGTAATATCTTCACTATCTGTATACAAAATTCTTATTGTTGTTGTTTTAGTAAGCGTATTTAAATAATTAATATTATCAATTTTAATTACACCATTTGCAGATTTTTCAACAGTAATAGTATCAGCAGAATTATTCAATGGATCAATATCTAATGAATATAGTGCTTTTTCAGAGGATGTAAGATTTGATATAACATAGTTTTTAAGTTGGCTATCTATAAAATTTATAGTACCTGAATTAGTAACAAGAAGCGAATTCGTTTCTTTAAACGTTTCTGTATTAAACTGAAAGCTTATATCGTTCAAAGTCACTATAGCATTATAAACTTTACTATTTAAAACAACAGAACTTGTATCATCACCCAAAATATTTATTCTATATCCAGAAACACCATTGATATCACCATCAAATTGGATTATACCATTATTCGTTGATTTCAATGCTAAATTAACAGATGATTCCCCGACATAAATATCTTGATAAACTTTATCGCCATTAACAGATTGAATATAGTTACCACTAAACGAGGTTGTACCATTATCAGCCTTTATTGATAAATCTGATATTGCATAAATAGCACCACCATAAGCATTTCCGTTTGTTGAAACAGCATAATTATTTGTAAAAGTAGAATTCAAGATACCGTTTGTCAGCAATCCACTATGATAGATAGCACCACCATAAGCATTTCCAGTAGTTGACTTAGCTCCATTCTCATCAAATGTCGAAGTTATAGTTACTATAACCCCACTATTAAACAAAGCACCACCTTGAGCAGAATTACCCAAAGCATAGTTTTGAACAAATTCAGTTGACAAGTTTTTAATACTACCAGATGAATATATTGCACCACCTGATGCAGTACTTTTTAAAGCCTCTGTATAATTATTTTCAAAACGGCTATCAACTATATTACCAATTATGCCATTATTATAAATAGCACCACCTATTGCATTTGAATTAGTAGACTTTGCATAGTTTCCTGCAAATCCAACTTTATTCATAGTTGAAACAAATCCTTCATTATAAATAGCACCACCTTCTGAGTTACCCGAAGTTGATATAGAATAGTTGCTATTAAACGAAGAAGAATTAGTGTCATCTAACGAAAACGCATAAATATCACCCAAATTATAAATTGCACCACCTTGTGCTAAGTTTGCTGAGTCGACATAGTTTTGGTTAAATCCAGAATAAAGCTCTTGAACAGTTCCACTTGAATAAATTGCGCCACCTTGTGCTACAGTCGTTGCTACTGAACTATTCAAGTCAAAATCAGATTTTATAGTAACTATCTCATTTGTACTATAAATAGCACCACCATAAGCTGAAATACCTTTTGCTAGAGAAGACGTAAATGGAGCTACCATTATATTAATAAACCCAATATTATAAATTGAACCACCATAACTATTGCCAGAGATAGATTGGACAAAATTCGCATTAAATTCACCTGTAATTGTTCCAGTCATTGTCCCAGCATTATAAATAACACCACCCATACTAGCTTGATTCAAAGAATATGCATAATTACCAGAGAATACTGTTTGTCCTTGAAAAGCAAAAATACCATTATTATAAATAGCACCACCTTTTGAGCTATCACTATTTGATGATACTTTGTTTTCAACAAATGATGAGTCATTTAAAAACATATAACCTGAGTTTGAAATTGCACCACCTTGAGCAGACATGCCTGTTGCAAAGTTAGATATAAACAACCCTTTCAAAGCATTAATTTTACCATTATTATAAATAGCACCACCAGATGCTATACCTAATGTAGACACAGAAGAATTTGATACAAAATCACCCGTTAAGGTTTCAATTATTGAATTGTTATAAATCGCACCACCATAAGAATTTGTTTTTGCATTTGTTTTATTACTCATAAAATCTGCGTCAATAGATGATATTTGAGCATATAAACCACCATTATAGATTGCTCCACCATACGCACTTGAAGAATTTGAAATAGACTGGTTCGCAAGAAAAGAACCTGTCAATGTTCTTATTATAGTATCAACATTATTAGCATCTGTATAATTATAAATAGCACCACCATAAGCGTTTCCTGTTGATGCTGACACATAATTTCCTAAAAAATTCGCTTTTAAAGAAGTTATGATAGAATCTGTTAAGACAGACATATTAGATAAAGCGCCACCTTTAACTTCAGAACCTATTGCTGAATTTTTAACGAAATCGGCAATAACAGAAAGAGTACCACTATTTGATATTGCACCACCATTTATGTTATCACCTGATATATTATTTTCTATAAAAACGCCATCAATACTTGAGTTCCCTTCGTTGAAAATTGCACCACCTGAATTATCAACAACTTTGTTATTTATAAAATCAGATTTTATTGTTGATTGAATGTCAGAAGAAATTGAAACAGCTCCTCCCTTTCTAGAAGAGGAGATGTTTTTAAAAGTTTTATTTGAAATATTTGCATTATCTACTTCTTGAGAAGATACAACAGAATAGTCTTCTGGGTCTGAGTATGTATATTTTAAATATGCATTTTGATTAGGTAAAGAAATAGTTATAGAGCCATCTGTATCAGAAGTATTTGAATCAACAGATAATTGAGTATGATTACTAATATAGGCTGAAAGAATATTAATATCATAATAAACATCCTCTAGATGTTTTTTATCCTTCAAATATTTATAAACGAAGCTATATTTTGAATCAGATGCAGTTGTTAATTCAAAAGATGGAGTTGTTGAAACTGGGTTCAATACTGAATTATCAGCAAAAGCAGACATACTCGCTGTGCAAATTAAATAGAATACTATTGTTATTATAAATATCTTTTTATATACTCGTAACATACATACTCCGTCTAAAACAATGAGAATATCTCAATATTTTAGAACCCCAAGACTCTTAATTTCAAAATAAACTTCCTTATTAATTATTATAATATATATCACATTAAAATTAAACACTCTTAACCTTTTGTTACAATTAGCGATACTCATAGTGATTAAAATAAACTTCAATATTATCAATGATAATTTTAAAACAATAATTCTAAGTCAACAAAAGTGTGCAATAAGGAATCCTGTAATGAAAGCGTAAACTCTTTTCAAGCAGTTAATATATCTACACAATATATTTACCGTCAAATAAATTTTTAATCATAACACTTTGATCTGAGTGGGTTTCATCTTCAACATCTTTTTCTTTTTTTTCTTCATTACGAGATTCATCTATCGATTCAATCTCATCTTGAGATACAACCTCTTGCTCAGGTTCAATATTTTCGGGTTTAACTATATTTTTTTTTTGAGGTTCCGATTTTGGAACTTCAATCTTTACATCATCTTTTTGTGGGGTTCTTGCATTGACTTGAACATTCAAATTACCTAAAACTACAGACGCAGCATCAATAACAATTTTTCTTCGTTCAGATGCATTAAACCTATCAACCCAATCTTTCTTTTGTATAACCAATGTTACACGTTCTTTTGTAATCTCTGCAGGAATAGCGTTCTTCTTCAACCAAGCCTGCGATGGTATATCAGGTATATTAGAAAGTATCTGACCCCAAAGTTGTGAAGCATCAGTCGTATCAACATTTACAGTTTGAGTAGTTTCAGATTGAACTGTTTTTTTTGATTGTTGAACTTGTTTTGGTTCAACATTTTTAACTTCATTTTCTACAGATTCTGAGCTTGCGTTGTTTTTTGAAACTACAGATTGTGGCTGTAAATCAGATTGAGGAACTGTCTGAGCAGGTTGAACATGTTGAATAGGCTTAACCACTCTTGGTGCAGTTGTTTGTATAGCATTACCACCCTCTAATGCTTGTAATCTTCGTTGCAAATCCTCTAATTTAGTATTATTAGTAAGATTTGATAAATCAATCAGCGCAATTTCCATCCACATTTGTTGATAATTAGTTTGTTTAATTTCTTTTAAATAATCAGCAATCTTATTTATAAGTGATAATATCTGATGTGTTTCTACTTTTGATTTATATTCAGCTAGAACCTTTACTTGCGATTCATTTAAAGAAGTTAACTCAATTGATTTTTCTAAATCACAGGTTGTAGATATCAATATATTTTTAAGAAATGCCATCAAGTTATTTAGGATAATTATTGGTTCATTTCCATCATTATATATTTTATCTAACAAATTTATTGATGAAATAGCATCTGAATTAAAAATATAATTAGTCATTTCAAGAAGTGTGTCAAAAGATAATCTGCCTAAAAGATTGTTAATATCTTGTTCTGTAAGCTCTTTTTCACCACCTAAAGCACTAGCTTGATCTAACAAAGCCAAGCTATCACGCATACCACCTGCTGATAATTTAGCGATTGTAACTAATGCTTCTTTTGTTATTTTAATATTTTCAAGTTTTGAAATTTTTTCTAAATGTTCAACGATATCATTTGTCGTAATACGTTTAAAATCAAACCTTTGACAACGGCTCTTAATTGTATCTAAAACCTTGTGCGATTCAGTTGTTGCAAGAATAAATATAACATTCTTTGGAGGTTCTTCAAGTGTTTTCAACAAAGCATTAAATGCTTGTGTTGTAAGCATATGAACCTCGTCAATAATGTATATTTTATATTTACCTTGAACTGGCGCATATTGAACTTTTTCTAGAATATTGTGAGCATCTTCAACAGATCTGTTACTCGCAGCATCAATTTCTATAACATCAATAGGAACAGAATTTGTAACTGCCTTACAACTTTCACATTCTCCACAAGGAGTGACTGTTGGACCATTCACACAATTCAATGATTTAGCAAGAATTCTTGCAGTAGAAGTTTTACCAGTACCTCTAGGTCCTGTAAAAAGATAAGCATGAGAGATTTTGTCCAGTTTAATAGCATTCGCTAAAGCAGTTTTAATATGAGCTTGACCGACTATATCATCTAGCTTTTGAGGTCTATATTTTCTATATAACGGTAAATAACTTTCTTTCATGATAATATTATGATATCACAAAGGAGCTTTTAATGGACAACCTACTACCTAAATTAAAACAAAATGCAACAATTGCATTTATTGCACCGGCTGGAAGTATCAAGAATAAAGAAAACATTGATAGAGCAAGAGATTATTTTCAAGGGTTAGGCTATAAGGTTGTTTATGGAAAACATCTATTTGGCAAAAACAAATATATGTCTGGTACTGACGAAGAACGATTAAGTGATTTATATTGGGCGTTTGAAGACAAGAATATTAATGCAATCATTTGCGCTAGAGGTGGATATGGCTGTTTAAGATTAATTAATCAAATAGATTACACAAAAATTAGAGCAAATAAAAAACTATTTTGTGGATATTCAGATATAACTGTTTTGTCTAGTATGTTTTTAAAAAGAGCAGGTTTGATTACATATTCTGGACCAATGGCAAATGGCGATTTTGGAAATATTCCACAATCAGAATTTACATTAAACGAATTTTTTAAGACTGTTCAAGAAACAGGAATAAGGGAATACAGAGCAGAAAAACTTTACACAAAAGGAAAAGCTGAGGGGATATTGTGGGGTGGAAATTTAGCATCCGTTGTTTCTATGTGTGGGATTGATTTTTTACCAGACAAAGATTTTATATTCTTTACAGAAGATTTGAATGAACCAGCTTACAAGATAGATAAGATGTTCACACAATTACTGAATATAAAAGAATTTAGACAAAGTATCAAAGGAATTATACTAGGTGATTTTTTAGATAGTGGATATCCTGAACAATTAGATGAACTCTTTTTGGAGATAGGAAAAACATTAAATATTCCTGTATTAGCAGGATTTAAGATAACACACGAAAAGGATAAAATAACAGTACCTTATGGATTGAAAGCTTTTATCAATGAGGATAAGTTAGTATTTGAGGTGTAAGAAGACTTGCAGGGATTCCATCATTCTCTGTCAGTCATCCAGAGGCAAAGAAGCCTTTTATGTAGAATTGCCGAAGGATCCCCCTGAACATGCAGAACCGTTGATTTAAAGATTGCCACACTTAACACTTCCAAAACCGTTCAATCGTTCGCAATGACAGATTGCAAAATTTCGTCATTACGAGGAGCAACGCGACGTGGTAATCCAGAAAAAGTCTTTTGTATGTACGCAGAACTGTTAGTTTATTGATTGCTGCACTTATACTTTGCGAACCATCCAAAACCTATGAGAACAACTTGAAAGTTCTATCAACATTTTCTTTAGCAACATTTTTCAATGTGTCACATTCTTCTTTGATAGCATTTCTTTCAGTTTCGCAAGCTGCTAATTCTGTATCGTATTGTTTATCTTTTCTGTTGATTTTTTTCATATCAGCTTCATATTCAGCTTCTGCTTTTTTAACGTCTTTTTGGTCTTTTACTTCCATCATATAAGTTTCAACAGAAACTGATGTGTTTTTAATACCCATAAGGTCATTATATTCTTCATCAGTCATATTGTTAATTTCTGCTTCTGACATATTAGCAAAAACTTCAACTTTTGAAGGGTCAAATGTTGTAAATACTGCTTCTCCTGAGTTTGCCATATTTACTAACCATTTGTAGCTAGATGCTTGTTCATCAGTTACAACAGTTACGCCACGTTTTGCCATTGCATACATTGCGATTGCATTTGCTATATCAGGGTCAGTCGTATCCCAATAATATTCTTTATGGTCAAATACTGGATTATAACCTACGATTTTATCATCATAAGTACCGTCCCATTCTTGAATAGTTTTCTTGCCATAAGTAGGAGTAATAGTTTTGTCACCTGCTACAGTGATATCGTATTTATCTACTGGGTAGCTTACTGCGTTTTCATATTTTGTACCGTTATCAATAGCTTGTTTAATTATACCCAAATTAGCACCTGCTTGAATATCGTTATTCAAATTAGCAAGGAACATTTTATCATCTTTATTTGATGCACTGTATTTTGTATTAACCCAGTTTTTTACAGTTGTTTCATCGGCTTCCAAACCTGCTTTTTTAAGAGCATAGTATAATTGTTGTCCGATGTTATTCAATGATGGGATTGTCACTTTACCTTTTACAGATGTATGAGTACCACCGTAGATATCAGTACCAGTTGCACTTGCTCTACCAACTTTACCATCAAGAGCTGCACCAGTTTGATATGATGAAGTTTGAGTTGTTGTACCATTATTGATATCATTAGCAAGTTTTTCACCTAAATCAGCATTACCAGTACCTTTTAAATATTTATTAATTGCTTCATTTAAGTACCATAATTTTGTATTATCTGTATCATTATCATTGAATGATTGAATAAATCTTTTAATATTACCTTCCATTGTAGCTTTGTCAGCAGCAGAAAGATTAGGGTCACATGGATCATAAGCTCCGGCTTTTATAAGAACTGCAATAATATTATCCATATAATCACCAGTTCCATCGTTTTCAATTGATGGGATAGAACCTGCCATTTTAAAAGATACAAGACCATCTCCAGAACCTGAATCCTTAACAAATTCATCTATTGGTTTTGTTATAGAGCCAACAGTTGCAGTTGTATTACCTGATTCATCTGTAATAGTACCATACGCATCTCTTACGCCTGTATTATCTGCAAATCCACAATTAATAAAATTTATTAAATATTGGTCAAGAGTACTTTCTGTTGCAGATGCCATTTTAACCCACAAATGTCCAGCAAAAGCACCTTTATTTGAACCAGTACCATTTACTTTACCTGAAGAGTTACAATCAATGATTTTTGAATAATCTCCTAAATCACCCCAATATAAATAACTACCAAAGAAACCACCAACATTATCATTACCAGTAACATTACCACCAGCATAAACTTTATTTATATCAGTAAGTACTGAACTTGTATCTTGGTCATTATACATATGACCAGCCATACCACCAACATTATTATGTCCTGTTACATTACCTATTGCATATGCATTACTAATATTTAAGTCTGTATTTCTTGAAGAAGATGAACCAATCAAACCACCAACATTGTCATAACCATTAACATTAGCACTAGAATAAATATTTGAATAATTATATACTCCGTTATTAACAGTTTGGATATAACCAATCAAACCACCAGTACCAACATTACAATTTGCACTTGTTAAACCAGAAGCACTAGTTGTATTAGAATTTTTAACCGTACCTGAAGTATAGCAATTATTAACACTAGTATTTTTAGCAGAACCTATTAAACCACCAATATAATCAGAATTACCGTTTATGTTAATATTTTCCAAACCAACATTTTGAATAGTTGCATTTTCAGTAGCTGCAAATAAACCTTGAGTACCAGTTAAATTAGAAATTTTGTGACCGTTACCATCAAAAGTACCTTTGAAATTAGTAATACCAGCCCAACCAGTTACACCAGACATATCAATATCATTTGCTAAAACTAATGTAACACCAGCAGAAATAGTTTTACCAGAAAGAGCCTTTAATTCATCTGCAGATGAAATTGTATAAGTACCAGAAGCTGTTGACCAATCAGTAACTGTTGAAGCAGCTTTAGCACCAGTTGTTGATGCATTGTGAGATTCATCAAATTTTGCATAACCATCTAACGCACTGTAATCAATACCACCTTCAACATTGGCTACTGGATTGTAGTTGTGAGAAGAAGTAAATGATGGAGCTTGAGTTTGTACGTTAGCTACTTTTGTGAAATCAAGAACTTTTGTTGTATCATCAACTTCTTTATCAACCATGTGTTTTTCTTTATCAATGATAGGCTCATCTCTCATTACATCTTTTTCTGCTTTATTTTTACCAGTTGTTTCGTGAACAAAAGTATCAAGATCACGATTTTCTGTAGCTGTGCTTGTCAAACCATATTTTGCTGCAACCGCTGGAGTAACCAAAATTTTGCCTTCTTGAGTTTGCATAAATAATACATCTTTTGATGTTTCACCACCCCAGTTGCCAACTATTCCATTTTCCATTGAATTTAATGTAGCATCTTTATAAGTTAAAGTGCCATCTGCTTGTAATGCTTTATATTGTAATTTTGTTGCTTCAATTTTATTCAAATAGTTTTCATAAACTCTATTACTGTCATTTGCCAAACGTAATTTTTCAGCCTCAATTTTTTGAGCCGAAATTTCGATGCTATGTAATCTGCTTGTTAGAGTTAGCAGTCTTGCTTGTGAAGATGACATACCCATTGAATTACGTTTCCTTTTCCCTATTACATTTTCTTTTACGGCATATCTTGTTAAAAACTTTAATTAATTGACCTCTATTTTAAGAATTTCGTTACAAAACGTTACATAAAATTTAATAAATTTAAAAAATTTTTTTTCAAAATCAACACAAAAATTTACAAAAAACGTCATAAAAATTTACAAATAGAATTTTAATACAAAATTTTTTGATAAATTATCCATGATAAATTTTTCCAAACTGTAAAAAATTATTTCAAATTATAACAATTTTTATATAAAATTTACAAAAATTTACAAGATTTTATAACATTTTTCTAAAATTTTCTTTACAAAACGTCACATTAAAGCAATTAATATTTTTCAGATGTTATTATTTATATATAGGTGTTTATTATAAAAAAATGTAGGAGGTTACATGAGTATTTCTGCGGTTAGCCCGTTTAATAAATTTGGGGCAAAAACGAATTTCAAGCAACAACTTAACAATACAAATAATGGTCAAAACAATCAAACAACACAAACAAATCCAGCGCAAACAAATCCAGCGCAAACAAATCCAGCGCAAGCTAACAAAAAGAACAGTTCTAAAACTGCACCAATAGTATCTTCTGCAGTTGCATTAGCTTCTTTAGGTGTTGCTGGTTACTCAATGGCTAAAAATCACAAAAGCCTAAAAACAATCGGGGAACTCAAAGGTTCAATCGATACACTTACTCAAGCATTAGAACGCAGAACTTCTACATTAGAAGAAAATGTTAGAGGATTAGGAGAAAGAATAAACACCGTAAAAGCTTCTTCTGAATCAGTTGCAAACGAAGTTAGAGGAGCAGTAAATGACGTAAGAAATACTTTAGGACGTGAAACAGGTGCTCTTAGAGGCGAAATCGAAGGCGTTAGAGGTGCTGCAAACGCACCAAAAGCAGCAAAGACTTTCCTTACAAGAGATGTTGAAGTAAACGGTCAACACTTTGAATTAGGCACTGTTATGCACGGTTACGGTGTTGAAGAAGGTAGATTAGCAGATACACTTCGTGCTGAATCTACAAAAAGAATTTTAGGTGCTGTAAAACCTATGACATTACCTGATAATGCTATGGTTCGTGTACCAACAGCTGAATTTACAGGTTTTGCAAAAACAGGTGGTCTTGCAGTTGTACCAAGAGAACTTGTTGCTAACTTAGGTGCAGTTGTAAATAATAAACAAAAAATGGAACTTGTTGTCGATACTCCTATGTATCTTGGACAAGTTGAAAACACAAACTTCTTTAGAATTGATCGCCGTCCTGATGGAAAATTCGATTACATCAGCAAAAAAGGTGGTAAAGATCACAAAATGGCTACCCTTAATAAAATTGATGAAATGACAGTGCCAATTACTACAGACACTGGCAGAAATATGGAAAAAGTTGAAGTTTACATGTCTGATGAAATGCGTCAACCTGTTGACTTTGAAGATACATTAGCTCAATTTGAACCTGAAACAGCAAAAGCTATCAGAGAATCATTATCTCAAGGTCAAAATTATTCAACTCAATTAGTTGAATTTACTGCAGGCGCTAATGGTCAACCACCTAAAGCAGAAGTTAAGTTCAAAACTGTGTTCTACAAAAACGACAAATTCAGAATGGATGGACCTGTTCAAGAAGGTAAAGTTAAAAACATTTACAACGACCAAACAACAGCAGCAGGTGAAACAGAAAGAAACATCTACTTCTGTAAATATATGTATGAAAACCTTGTAAACAGCCACGAATCATCTAAAAAACCTCTTAGAGCTGATTGGATTATCGGTAATGATTGGCACACAGGTGCTTTATCAGCTATGACAAGATTACTTACTCCTGCTAGAAAAGCTATGGGTATGGAACCAGAAGCAGCTGATAAATTGGCTAACACTCCAATCACTACATTAATGCACAACTTCAAGCTTCAAGGTTCTGTATGGCATTCACAAGGAAAATTGATGAACGTAATGTTCGGCGAACACGCAGCAAAAATTGCAGAAAATGCTTGGATGCCACAAAAAGCTGATATGCCAGGTCATTTAATGAACGGTTTGTTCTCTGGCAACGCTCTAAACCCTCAAACAATGGCTATGACATACGCAGATGAAATTGTATTCGTATCTAGAGGTAACTTCAACGAAGCAGCTAATGTTGCTGAATTTGGTGGTACAAACCACGCTCTAGCAGCACTTAGAGGTAGAGTTGGCAAATATGCAGACCAAAAGAAATTAGAAGAAATCGGTATGGCTAGTGGTATCCGTCCAGAAGAAATTGGAAAAGCTCCAACTGCTAAAGGTATCACAAATGGTTGTGACAGAGTAAACAACATCATAACAACTAAAAAAGCAAGACAGCTTGAAAAAGATTTGAACTTGCCAGCTGGTTCTGTTATGGCTGAAGATGTAGCTAACGCTGATCCATTTGCTGTTCACCAAAACAACAAAAAAGTTTACTTAAACCGTGTAATTGAAGACATAAACACAGCTAGAAAATCTGGTGGTAGAGAAAACCCTATGAAAATTAGAGATTTTGAACATACTGATTTAACAGGTGTTGATGAAAACACAATGGTTCACGGTATGGCAGGTAGAATCGTTGACCAAAAAGGTATCGATATTTGGTCAGAAGGTATCTTAAAATATTACCAAAGAGGTAACTACGACAAATCTAATCCACCTGTATTCTACTTACAAGGTATTGGTGATGAATCATTCATCGGTAAATTTATGGAAGTTAAAGGCAAAGTAAGAGAAATCGACCCTAAAGCATCAGACAGAATGGTATTTGCAGGTTTGTTCTCTGAACCAGGTAGATATGATGGCTGTAAAATGATGTCAGACTTCGCTGGCATGCCAAGTTGGGACGAACCTTGTGGATTGGTTCACAAAGAAATCGGTTACACTAGTGGTGCAATCTCTATGGTTAATAAACGTGGTGGTTTAACTGACGGTCTTACAACTTACCAACGTGGACAAGATAACAAAGGTGCAAACTCTATATTCGTAGACTTTATGGATAAAGAAACTCACTCTTACGAAGAAGCTCTTAACTACAACGGTGAAAGAACTGCTGACGGTTTTGAAACAGCTCAAGAATGGTTCAAAGATAAAAAAGCATTCGGTCAAGGTGTTAAAAACTCATTCACTGCAAGATTTGACTGGCTAAGAGGTAAAATCCAAGAATACGTTGAAATCGGTAAACGTCACGGCGTAATCAATGAAAATGTTGATTCAAAATATTCTGTATAATGGATTTATTATAATTATTAAAAATAATAGCAACGGGGTTTGTTTCACAAACCCCGTTGCTGTTATGTGTTCACAGGCATTCTTCACTAGCATGCTTCTGCTGTCACGTTAAACGGCAGATCCGTGCTTTACCTACAGATTTTCAATCTTTGGTAAAACACTCCAACCTCTGCTCCCTTAACTATGAATGACGGTATAAGACTAAACAACTTTATGTTATAATTATCTAAATAGGAAGTATTATAATGAAAGATGTTCAAAATTCACTAGATAATAGAGGGGTAGAAATTCAAAAAGTTGGTGTTAAACACGTAGAAATTCCTCTAACAATACAAAGAAAAGATGCTGAAAATCAAGTGGTTTGCGCAGATGCTACAGTAACTGTCAGTCTACCTGCCCACTACAAAGGTACGCACATGTCACGTTTTGTTGAAGTCCTTAACGATTGGAGAACAAAAAATCTTTTAGGAGTTGATATACAAGGTTGTGTAACCGATGTTGTAGAAAGGCTTGATGCAAAAAGTGGTTACCTAAAATTTGATTTCAAATACTTTATTGAAAAAGAATCGCCTGTAACTAAAATCAAATCACCTATGTACTATGATTGCACTTTTGAAGGAATTTTAGACAACTACCAAGAAGAAGACGAAGAATACCAATTCTTTCTAGGGGTAAAAGTCCCTGTAACAACTCTTTGTCCTTGTTCAAAAGAAATATCAAAATTTGGTGCTCACAACCAAAGAGCATTAGTGTCTGTAAAAGTTGCATACGATGAAGATGCTCACATTTGGCTTGAAGACCTTATCTCTATGATAGAAAAAAGTGCATCTTGTGAACTATACTCACTTCTTAAACGAGAAGATGAAAAATATGTAACAGAATATGCTTACTCAAACCCTAAATTCGTAGAAGATGTACTTCGTGATGTAGTAATAAATCTTCGCAACAACCCTGTTGTAGATAGGTTTGAAGTTGAATGCGAATCAATAGAAAGTATTCACAACCACTCTGCATGGGCTTATCAACAAGAAGGATAATTAATATAATTCATATAAAAAAGGACGGATTGGAAGTATTCCAATCCGTCCTTTTAAATTATTAAACAGTTAATAAGCTACTGTACTAGTTCATAAAGTGATTGAGCCATCTGCACAGGAACATTTCCCTCCGGTATAACAAGCACCTTTGCAGAGATATTCTTATTAGCATACTCAATAGTGATTACATCGCCTACTTTTAATTGTTTTGCAGGTTTTGCAGGATTACCATTAACAAGCACTCTCCCCATATCAGAAACACTGTTTGCAACGGTTCTTCTTTTAATCAATCTTGAAACTTTTAAAAACTTATCTAATCTCATATCTACGAATTTATCAATAAACTAGCACCAATAACACCTGCAGTATTTCCCAACTGAGCAGGAACAACCTCAACTGCACCACCTGAAATAGGCATAGCTCGTTTAACCAATGTTTCCTTAATAGGAGTCATAAGTATATCACCAGCAGCAGCAACTCCACCACCAATAATAATCTTTTCAGGATTCAACAAGTTTACAACACTCGCCAAACCTACTCCAATATACTCACCAATAATAGTAAATATACGTTTTGCAACAGGGTCACCTTGTTGAGCAGCTACAGATACAACGTACGGAGTTATATCAGGATTAGCTAATTCTCTATACTTTGTAGATTTTCCACCTTTGATATATTCTTCTGCCATCGCAACAATACTAGGACCTGAAGCAAAAGCCTCTAGGCAACCTCTATCACCGCAACCACATAAAGGACCACCTGTCATATCTAATTTTATATGACCAATCTCACCAGCTGCATTACTAGCACCTCTTACTAATTTACCATTGATAATTAAACCAGAACCGATACCAGTACCAACTGTGATACAAACCAAGTTTTCACAACCTTTACCTGCACCAAAGTTCAATTCACCCAATGCAGCACATCTTACGTCATTATCAACTCTTGTTGGAATACCAAATTCTTTCTCCATTATTTCTGCTATTGGCACATCTACCCAACCTGGAATATTTGGAGCAAGTCTTACAATACCTTTTTTACAATCGATTTGTCCAGGGAACCCAAAACCCATTCCCTCTACATCTTTAGCAGATGTATTTGTTTCTTTTAACAATTCCTTAATTGCTTCTTTCATACTATTAACGGTATATTCATAACCCATTTCTGCTCTAGTTGGAATTGAATTTGAATAAACAATTCCACCTTTTTCATTTACTAAAGCAATTTTTACATTAGTACCACCAACATCTATACCAATTCTATTTCCCATATTTTCTCCTTACACCATTACCAAGTCAACTTCTTTTAACATTTTTCTATCGTCTTCCATATCAGAACCTTTTGTTGTTAAATAGTTTCCAACCATCATTGAATTGATACCAGCTATCAAACCTAATTTTTGGTTCTCTCTAGACAATCTCAAAGTTCTTCCACCTGCATATTTAAGTAAAGTATGAGGTAAAATCATTCTAAATAAACAAATTGATTTCAAAATATCTTCTTCTGAAATCTTATCAATATAATCTTCTAATGGTGTACCTTTAATAGGGTTCAAAACATTAATCGGAACTGTTGCTGGTTTTACTTCTCTCAAAGTAAAAGCCATATCAATTCTATCTTCAACAGTTTCGCCCATACCCAAGATAACACCACAACAAACATCTATACCGTGTTTTCTTAATAATTTAACAGTGTTCAATCTGTCTTCAAATTTGTGTGTAGAACAAATTTCACTATAATATCTTTCTGAAGTATTGATATTATGATTAAATCTGGTTACTCCAGCCTCTTTTATTTGAATAACTTGTTCTTCTGAAAGAATACCTAAAGATAAACAACATTCCAATCCTTCTATCGCTGATACAGCTCTAATCATTTCTAGTAAAGTTTCAAATTCTTTTTTAGTAGGAGCTTTACCTGAAGTAACAATACCAAATCTAGTAGCACCATTTTCTTTTGCGCTCAACGCAGCCTTTACAACAGTTTCAACGTCTAATAATGGGTGACATTCAATTTCTGCGTGATTATGTTGGCTTTGTGCACAATATTTACAATTTTCTGAACAAGCACCTGTTTTTGCACTCAAAATACTGCAAGATTCTATTTCATTTGTAAAGTTAGCTTTTGTTATACTAGATGAAATTTCAATTAATTCATCTAATGGTTTATTCCATAATTCTAGATATTGTTCTTTTGTTAAATTTGTATAATCCATTTTATATTCCTCCTAGCTTGTTTAATAATAGCACAAAAATATCTCTACAAAAATTTTTCATTTTAATTAAGTTTGTATTAAAATAGACTTATGAATTATTTTGAACGAGCTAAATATTTTAAAACTAAAAAACGTCTAGGACAGAATTTTTTGATAGATAGTGAAGTAATAGAAGATATCATTGATTACGCAGATATCTCACCTACTGATACCGTTATTGAAATTGGTCCAGGGGTTGGATTCGTAACCGAACAACTCGTTAAACACGCAAAAAAGGTTATAGCTATTGAACTTGATGAAGAAGCTATTGAAGAACTAAAAAAATTAGACTGCGACAACCTAGAAATCATTCATAATGATATTCTTAAAACAGATATTTCAGCACTAACCTCAGGCGAAAAAGTAAAAATCGTTGCAAATATTCCATACTATATAACAGCTCCGATTATCTCACATTTACTAGGTGAAATTGACGATTTAACAAATAAAAACAGAAACTCAATTTCTGAAATTGTACTAATGGTACAAGAAGAAGTAGCTAGAAGAATGGTTGCAACAGAAAAAAGCCCTTCAAAACAATATGGATTATTAACTATCCTTTCACAATTCTGGACTGATTGTGAAATTATGCGAATAGTTGGAAGAAAATCATTCTATCCAGCACCAAAAGTTACATCTGCAATCGTTAAACTAAATGTAAAAGATAAACCATTATTAGAACTATCAGACTACTCATTCTTTAGGAGAGTCTTAAAAGCAGGGTTTTCTCAACGCAGAAAAAATATCAAAAACTGCTTGATAAATAATTGTTTTGATAAAGAAATCGTTAAAGAAACATTAAACAAACTTGGAATAAACGAAAACACAAGAGGGGAATCACTTTCAATATCTAAGTTTGGAGAATTATCAGAGGAGTTAAAAAATGCAACTCAAGGTTAAAACACCTGCAAAAATAAATCTTACATTAGAAATTTTAAACAAACGAGAAGACGGATTTCATAATATCCAAAGTATTATGCAACTTATTGATTTGTATGATTACTTAACCTTTGATTTAACGGACTCAAACGAAGTTTCAATAGCTTTAACAGGAACAAGTAATGAAATTCCTTATAACGAAAAGAACCTTGTTTATAAAGCTGCAAAACTATTTTTTGACACAACAAAACTAACAGGTAATATAAAAATACATATAGAAAAGAATATTCCTGTTTCTGCTGGACTAGCTGGTGGTAGCACAAACGCAGCCGGCACCCTCTTTGGTTTAAACAAATTATTCAATGAACCACTTTCTAAAAAAGAACTTCATACTCTATGTGAAACACTAGGTTCAGATTTAAACGTATGTCTAGAAGGTGGTTGTTTATTAGCCACAAAACGTGGTGAAGAAGTTTCAAAACTTCCGTTTAGAACATCTTCAGTATCGCTTATAAAACCTATAAATCTTGGGATAAGCGCAAAAGAGGCTTATACAAAATATTCACAGCTAAAAAACAAGCCAAATTATGACATGACCTCAAAGATGATTGATGCAATAAAAATAGGAACAGACCTAAGTCAATTCCTATATAACGACTTAGAAACAGCAGTTTTTAATGATTATAAAGAGTTACAAGAAATTAAAAAACATTATCCACACGCAATCATGTCAGGGTCCGGTTCAACTTACTTCACATTAGATAATAATATTCAAAACCTAGACGGTTACTGGGTTAAAACAGGTTTAAAATTTATTCCAGATGGTGTTTCATTAGTTTAATAAACTCCTTGAATTCATAAAAAATATCATTAAAACATAATACGTGAAAGATATTATGTTAGGAAATTTTTATGAAAACAGAATTATTGAGGAGATTAAAAAGTATCACATGTATAACAAACATCTTTGAAAAAGAGAGAAAGCATATCAAGTTCAAATCTTTATTAAAAATTCTTTCAAGATATAACCCTGACAAAGTTTTACGATACAAAATAAAATCAGGTGGATAATTAAACCCACCTGATTAAATCTTAAATAAAAATTTAAAGAATTGACTACTTGATTTCTACTGTAGCGCCAACTTCTTCTAATTTTTTCTTTAATTCTTCAGCTTCGTCTTTCTTGATGCCTTCTTTGATAGCTTTTGGAGCACCATCAACTAATTCTTTAGTTTCTTTCAAACCAAGACCAGTGATGTCTTTAACAACTTTCAATACTTGAACTTTGTTAGCACCAGCTGAAGCCAAGATAACTGATACTTCAGCGTCAGCGTCTGCAGCTGCATCTGCTGCACCTGCTGCTGGAGCTGCTGCAACTGCTACTGGAGCTGCTGCTGATACACCAAATTTTTCTTCCATAGCTTTTACTAATTCAGAAGCTTCTAATAAAGTTAATTTTTCGATTTCTGCTAAAATAGTTTCTACACTCATGATTTTCTCCTTTATTTATTTTTATTTTTTTCTAATACTGTTTGCTTTGCTATATTATCTGCATAGATATTTATCTACACTTATAACATTGAACTAAGCAGTTTTTTGATCTCTAACAGCAGCCATAGTTCTTGTTAATTGAGACATAACTGCATTGATAGAGTTTGCGATACCAGATGCAGGTGAATTGATACAACCAAGCATCTTTGCATAGATTTCTTGTTTTGATGGAAGCGCTGCAAGAGCTTTTGCTTCATCTGCTGATAATAATTTTCCATCTAAAACAGCACCTACAATTTTACCTTTTTCAGTTTCTTTGATAAACTTAGCTAATGCTTTTGCTGGCATTACTTGGTCATCATAACCAAATGCAATAGCAATAGGACCAGTTAACAAGTCTGTCAAAAGTTCATATTCTGTACCTTTTACGGCAATTTTTGCTAATGTATTCTTTGTTACCATATAGTCGCCGTCTTCTTTTTGAAGTGCACGTCTAAGGTTAGTAATGTCTTCTACTGACATACCTTGATATTCTGTAACAATAGCAACTTGCGCTTTTTCAACTTTTTCTTTGATTTGAGCTATTTTATCACTCTTAAAAGCTTTTGTTGACATTCTGTTTGCTCCTTTGTTTACTTTTTTTTGAGTTTCCTCTTATCGACCTATTTTTCGCAAAATAAAAAAGATTTTACGAATCCTTTAACCGCAAAATCTTACACATAAAATACTATTAATATATTTCGACTTGTGTAACCTAGGTTAGCCGGTTCATTCCTTTTATAATTTTGATGGTCTGAGAGCCAAAAGTTCTCATCTACGACAAGGACTCACACCTTGTATCACCACCAACATAACTAACTGTCTGCGGTTAATGTTTTTATAATATCAAATAAAGATTAAAAATCAACTAGTTGGCTAATATTTTTTATAAAAACTTTCAAATTTCTTAATACTTTTACATATTAAACCCTGTTCTAGAGCCTTCCTCATGGTAAACGCCACCACCACAAACTATTTCTATTATTTTTAATATAAATTCTCTTGCAGCATCTTGATTGTTTAAGAACAATTCTCTATTTGATAAATGTCTAATCTTAAAGATAGATGATTGCATTTTATCAGATGGCACATAAAGTGATGCAATCTCGCTATCCAACAATTTACCTAAACAATCGTTTTTATCCTCTGCCCCCTTTATAACATCTGCATACTTACCCTTAATAGCCATAATTCTGCCTGAAAACATTGGTGGCTTAGAATCCCCTCTATACAAAGCTTGTGGTTCATAATTGCAACGAGTTGTCAAACTAAACGTATACCATAATATAGTAATTGTTATAATTGTTTTTTGCGCATCATATTCATAATGAATATTCTGAGTTGTAATTCCTCTTGAGGCAAACGACTTTTTTAAAGACTCCATGATTGGTTTCAATGATGATATTATCTCATTGAAGATTTCAGAAGTGTTTACAGTTGCATTTTGATACTCTAAAAACTGTTTATACATGTGAGTAGAAACAAGCCCAACCCTTTCTTGTATAAGAGAGTCTTTTCTTAAATGCATTTCTGTATTGTCAAAATTCTCGTATCCGTTAACCACATTCTACTCCTGTTAGAATTTTATAACTAAATACACTATATTGTAAAGTATTAAGATTAATTTCGTTACATATTAGAATATACTTTACAACAACATTCTATACATTTTTCTTTTAGAAATCAAATTATTATGAAAATTTTATATATTTTCTAATATAACATTTGCTACTTCTTGCGCAGAATATTTATCGGAAAGTTTAGCTTTCACTTGTGATAGACCTCTAATATGTTCTTTTCTTAATTCTTCATCATATAAAAGTTTTTCAATTTCTGATGATATCATTTTAGGATTAGATTTGTGTTGAACCAACTCTGGAACTACCGTTTTATCTAAAATAATATTAGGAAGCGCTACTCTTGAAATACATCTTACCATACGATAAATCCAATAAAATAACTCAGGTCCTTTATAAGAAATTATCATTGGAACTTCATACAAAGCAGCCTCAAGTGCAACAGTACCAGATGCTAAGATTAAAGCATCAGACACACTCAAAAGCGCATGATTATCTCCTTTTATAACCTTAAATGTATCATCATCTCCCAGATATTTGTTATACACTTCATCTGATAAATTCGGTGCATGTGAAATTAAAAACTGTATATCAGGGTGTGATTTCTTAAGAATTTTGGCAGATTTAATAAAAGTTTTCATCAAATACTTTAACTCAAAAGACCTTGAACCAGGAAAAATTGAAACAAGTTTTTTATCCTTATCAATTCCATATTTTTCAAAAAATTCTTCTCTATTAGCTTTCTCTGGAAGTTGTTTTACAAGTGGGTGTCCACAATAATAAACATCTATTCCATAACTTTTATAAAGTTCAACTTCAAATGGGAAGATACACAAGACCTTGTCTACATTCTTCTTTAATTCTTTTATTCTATACTTTCTTGTTGCCCAAACTTGTGGTGGAATATAATAAAAAACTTTTATTCCGGCTTTTTTTAAAAAACCAGCAACTTTTGTATTAAAAGCACCATAATCGATTAACAAAACCATATCAGGTTTGTATTCTTTTGTTAAATAATCAACGACTCTTTTACCCAACATAATATGATTAAATAAAATGCTAAAATTCAAGCCAACTGCTGACATCTTTGAATGATCTGCAAATAGTTTTACACCAGCATTCTCTAAATTTTTATCTCCAATACCTTCAATCTGAAGGTCAGAATTCTGTTCTTTTAAGCACTCAACAACCTTTGTTGCATGCATACTGCCTGAGTACTCGCCTGTTATTATAAATAATTTTTTCATTATACCGCCATAATCACAATGCCGTGTTTATCAGCATATTCAATAGTTTTTGCTTGGTCAACAATAATTGTTTCATTAGCTTCTACTGCAATCAACTTTGCTTTGTATCTATTCATTGTCTTTAATGTTCGTAAACCAATGGCAGGAATGTCAAATCTTTTATCTTGTTTTGGTTTAGCAGTTTTGATAATACAAGCATCTTTCTTAGCAAGTTTACAACCACGTCTAATACATTTATCAGTACCTTCAATAGCTTCTACAGCCATAATCATCTTGTCCTTGATTACAACTGATTGACCAATATCAAGTTTACCTGTTTCTTTTGCTAACCAATACCCATAATTAACATCATCTATCTGCGCTTGAGTCGGTTGAACTTTGCCTAAAACACCTGATGGTATCATTAAATTCTTAATAAAAATGGTTTGATCTAATACAGTTACACCGATTGATTCAAGTTCATCAATAATCATTAGCATAACTTTGTCGTCATTTAATCTAACAGCATTTTTCAAAAATTCAATAGCTTTAGAATCAAATTGAGGACGTTTAACTAAAATTCTTTTATTTACTTTGCCTAAAAAAGTTAATTGATGGATATTTTCATCAATAAGAATTTGTTCAATCTTTTTAGCTTGTCCTGGAGAACAAGAGTACACTTTAGAACAATATTTTTTCAATTCTTTATAGTTATCTGAAGACAACGAAATTGCAACTACATCAAAACCATTTTCTTTAGCGTGTTGAGCCATTTTTACAGGCAACAAACCATCTCCAGCTATCAAACCTTGTTTATTTTCTAATTCTAAAGTCATACATTCCCCCAAATAAATCTAAAGTAAAATTATTTTATCATAAATAAATCAATATGTTAAATAATACAATTATTCAAATAACGCATTAATAAAATCGTCAGAGTTGAATTCTTGTAAATCAGTCATTTTTTCACCCACACCTATAAGTTTTATAGGCAAAGAAAATTCTTTCGCTATTGCAAGTATAATTGCACCCTTTGCTGAACCATCTAGCTTTGTTAAAGCAACAGATGTCAAATCAACAGAGTCTTTGAACACTTTTGCTTGTTGCAAACCGTTTTGTCCAGTGTTTGCATCAAGAACTAACATACATTCTCTCAAATTGTCAGGTGCTAATTTATTAATAACACCCTTAATTTTTGATAATTCTTCCATAAGATTAAACTTGTTTTGAAGTCTACCTGCTGTATCAACAAGTACAACATCATATTTTTCTGAATTAGCTTTTTGAATAGACTCATAAACAACAGATGCTGGATCAGCTTTATCGTGACGAACAATATCTGCACCTGCTCTTTTTGACCAAATATCTAGTTGTTCTTCTGCGGCTGCTCTAAATGTATCAGCTGCTGAAATCAAAACTTTTTTACCACTATTTTTAAATTTGTGAGCTAATTTTCCAATCAAAGTAGTTTTACCTACCCCATTAACTCCACAAATAAAGTAAATATTTAATTCGCCATCGACATAATTAAGAACATTTGAACCTGCTTCTGACAAAGTCTTTGTAAATTCTGATTTTAAATATTTTTTTACTTCTGATGGCTTTATCTTTGTTTGATTTCTTAATTTATCAACAAGTTCTGAGGTATAATCAACACCTAAATCTGCACTTATTAACATGTCTTCCATATCGTCTAAAACAAACTCTGAAAATTCTTCTTCAGATGAAACAGTGTCAACCACATTGTCAACCAAAGACTGAGTAGTCTTTGAAACAACCTGTTTTAAATCATCAATTTTATTAGATATTTTTGAAAAAATTCCAAACATTAGTTAAGTCCGTTTTCTACTATAACCTTTGCCAATACACCGTTTACAAAAGCAGAGCTTTCATCTGTTGAATATTTTTTAGCAAGTTCTAATGCTTCATCAACAACAACTTTCATAGGAGCTTCTTTAATAAATAGAAGTTCTACAATTGCAATTCTCAAAATATCTTTATCCATTTTTACTAAACGGCTGATATCCCAACCCTTAGAATATTTTTGAATTTCTTCATCAATTTTTTCGTAATTTTCTTTAAATGTTTTTGCTATCTTAACTACATATTCCTGAACTTCACTTTGAGATTCAAGAAGTGCAAATTCTGCAATTTCTAATGCAAAAACAGCTTTTTCTGTAATGTCTAACAATGTAGAGATTTTTTCACTCATATCAGCAGTTGTAGGGATAGCTACAGGTAAATTTTTTACCCCAATAGGTCTTTCTAAATTTTCTGGAGCATCAGCTTCATAAGTATCTACATAATCCTTCATATCAATCAATGTACCAACTGCTGTTTTTAATTCCTCACTAGAATTGTTTGACAACAATCTTACTGATTTTAACATTATTTCTTCAAAATCTTTTTCTGAATATTCTGTTATATTCTTATCAAATTGTGAAAATAATATAAGAGCTAATTCTCTTGCTGCACGTCTTGCTTGCATATATTTCTCCTGTTTATAAATTCTTATCTATATGTTTAAAATTTTAGCATAAAAATAATGTAATACACAAATCTTTTTCTTGGTATAATAAAGAAGAAGGAAGTGTATTATGTGTGAATTTGAAAAAGAGCTTGATTTATTAAAACAAAACGACACCTTTAGACAAATCCCTAATATCACAGAGAAAACAGATGTCTACGTTGATTTAGATGGAAAAGAGTTACTAAATTTATCATCAAATGATTATCTAAATCTAAGTACTAAAGAAGATTTAGCAAAAGAATTTTTAGAAACATTTTCAAATAATCATCACATTCAGTTTTCATCTGCATCAGCTAGATTGTTAAGTGGCACGTCTTGTGTATATAAAGAACTTGAAAAGACATTAGCAAAGCTCTTTAAAAAAGAAGCTTCTCTTATCTTTAATACAGGATATCAATGTAATCTTGGAGTAATCTCAACTCTAGCTAGACGTGGAGATTTGATTTTATCAGACAAACTAAACCATGCTAGCATAATTGATGGAATGAAATTATCAGATGCCGATTTCAAACGCTATAAACACCTTGATTATGCAAACCTTGAAAAAATGCTAAAACAATATAGAGATAGCTACAAAAAAGTAATTATTGTTTCAGAATCAGTATTCAGCATGGACGGTGATATTGCAGACATAAAAAAACTTGTAGAGCTAAAACAAAAATACAATTGTTTGCTTATGATTGATGAAGCTCACGCATTTTGTTCAGTAGACAAAAACTGTGCAGGGCTATCAGAAGGACTTGATGTAGATATAATTACAGCAACTTTTGGTAAGGCTCTAGGCTCATTTGGTGCTTTCTGTGTTTCAAACAAAACGATTATAAACTACCTTATTAATAAGGCTCGTTCTTTTATATTTTCAACCTCTATTCCACCAATCAATATTGCTTGGACAAATTGGTTGCTAACAGAAAAACTTGACTATATAAAAGAACAAAAGAATAAACTTGCAAGATTGATTACAGCGACTCATAAATACCTAAAATCTAATGATATAGAAACGATTTCAAACTCTCAAATCATCCCAGTAATTCTAGGAGAAGATGAAGTTGCTGTAAAAACAGCAGAACAATTAAGAGCGCTTGGATATTTTGTTTTACCAATAAGGCCTCCAACTGTTCCACCTCACACATCTCGATTGAGATTGTCACTTACGGCAGATTTAGAGTTCACAGATATAAAAAGGTTAATTGATTATATAAAAAACAACTTATGAAACACTTTTGGCTAAATAAAACGAACACAAATAAAAAACTAATAATCTTCTTCAACGGTTGGGGAATGGATGAAAAGATTGTTTCACACCTTGAATGCGAGGATTATGATGTAGTTGTGTTATACGATTACAACGATTTAGAGCTTGATATAAAATCTCTAAATTTATCACAATATACTGAAAAACACATAATCGCTTGGTCAATGGGAGTAATGGTTGCAACATTATTCAACTTTGGAGAAATAAAAACAGCTACAGCCATCTGTGGTACACCATTTGCGATTGATAATGAATATGGTATTCCAGAAAGAATTTATAATCTTACAATAAAAGGGTTTTCAGAAACTTCTTCTAAAAAGTTTATGGAAAGAATGTTTATAGAAAAACCAAGTATTGAAACTTTTTCAGATAGAACTTTTGATAGCAAACTTTCTGAACTAAAAAAAATGCTTGAATACAAACCTAATACAGAATTCAATTTTACAAAGGCAATTGTAGGTTCTGATGATAAAATTATTCCTACAAAAAACCAACTTAATTACTGGGATAATCCTATCACAATCAATTCTGGACACTGTCCTTTTATGTTATACAAAAAATGGACAGAGCTATTATGAAAAAGGAATTAGTTAAACAACAGTTTTCAAAGAATCTTACAAACTACGAAGAGAATGCCGTAGTTCAAATGATTATGGCAGAAAAACTTGTGAACCTACTTCCTAAAAAAGAATATAAGAATATTTTAGAAATAGGTTGCGGAACAGGGTTTCTTACAAAACTCATAAACAAAAAAATAAAGTTTGATACCTACACAACAATTGATATAGTGGGAGAATGCAAAGACTATATCTATTCAATCAATCCCGACATTAAATTTATAAAAGGTGATATTGAAAAAACCGAACTTACAAAAAAATATGATTTAATAATATCTAACGCAGTTTTTCAATGGATTTCTGATTTTGAAGAATTTATACAAAGCCTACACAAAAACCTTGACACCAATGGTATATTAGCGTTTGCAACCTTTGGGAAAGAAAACTTCAAAGAAGTTAAAGAAGTTGGGAAGGTTTCGCTTGATTATTATTCAAAAGATGAATTAAAAGAACTTCTTTCAAACTACAATATTGAACACATAGAAGAAGAAACTATCATAAAAATTTTTGAAGACATAAAAAATATGCTAATGCACATGAAAAAAACAGGAGTAAACTCTTTGTCTGAAAAAACATGGAGCATAAAAGAAATAAACTCATTTATTAAACACTACAAAAATCTATACAAAGATAATGTATCATTAACTTACAATCCGATTTATGTTATAGCAAAAAAATAAATATTTAAGGTATAATAATAATAATGTTAAAAATACGATTAATGATAAGGGAGATAATATGATAAAAGAAGCAAGTTGTCCATTAGAACAAGAATTATTCAAAAATGTTTATGACAAGACACCTGATTATATAAAGAATGCAAAACTACTTGATTTTTCAAATGAAGGAGAATTTACATTCACATTAAAAAAAGAACATTTATATCCATATAATGAACAAACGAATCCAGAAGGTTTGAATTTGTTAGAGTGGTTTGCAAACTATTCAAAAGAAGCAAAAGTTTCAACAGCAGGCATTCGTGGGCCACAAAACATTTTATTTCCACAAGATACAAGATTTCCAATCAATTTAGTTGGAATTGTTTTAGCAACCTTAGCAAAAGCTCTTGTTGTTACTGGAAAATATCCAAACAAAGAAATCCTAAAACTTGTAGGTAGCGAGGTTCGTTACAACTCTGCATTATATCTTGATGCAATCGCTAGAATTCAAGCTGCACAAGGTATAAAAACACTAACTCCACAAGGCAGAAAAACCATTCCTATTTGGTTAGCTTCATTTTTAGCTTTCAAACTAGACCTAGTAGGTGGCGAGTATATCACATCAAGTCACGGTATTTCTGTAAAAACAGCTACAAAAGACTTAAACTCACAAGGTAGCCAATACTTACCAGAAGAATCACTTGAATTCGTTGAAAAAATTCAAATGATATTTGATAAGGTTGAAAAAGATGGCTCTTATGAAATCAAAGTTTCTGCCAAAAATGATAAACTAATTGATGAATCTATAATGACAAAACTTGAAGACGGTATCAATCTATATGTTGAATACTTGCAAAACGGTGTAGCACAAGATTTGTCTGGCATCAAAAAAATGAATAACAAAATTTTAATCGAAAGTGTTGGTGGTTGTGCATATAGAACTCTAAGCAAGGTTCTTGAAAAATTAGAAATTTCTGACAAATTTGCTTGGAACAATACAGAAGAAGATCCGTTCTTCCATTCTATAGGGAAATATGACACTGACCCTAAAGGGAATAAAACATTCTACGATTATTCAGTTGATGCAACCGTTGTTGCTACAAAACCTAATGGAGAAAAATTCTTCCCAGTTATTGAATCACTTCATTATGAAAACTTGTTAAAAAATTATCCGTTTGGAACTGCTGTTTTAATAACAGACCCTGACCACGATAGATTGACTATCTGTGAACTTGAAAATGCAGGTAATGTTCCAACATTAGAAGAAAATGGGATTTCTTATGTAAAACTTGATGAAGATAGAGTGTTAACAGTATTTACTGCAAACCAAGCATTCTTGATGTTAATGGATTACAGAGCAAAACAACTTAAACATCAACACAAATGGGATAAACACCCTAGATTTATGATTAAGACAACCGCTTCTGCTCTATCTTGGGACGAATGGGCAAAACACAACGGAGTAAAAGTTGTTAATGTTCCTGTTGGATTCAAAGAAATTGCTAACATTATGAAAAAAGTTGAACTTCAACTTAAAAACAATCCAAATTCAGATGTAAAAGTTGATGACGTATTTGGCAATACTATAAACATAGGCGTTCAACCTCGTCTAATCTTCGCTGGTGAAGAATCTGGCGGTATGATTATGGGTGCTGAAGATACTGTTAAATCATTGAGTGGTAGAGAAGCTATTGCTATGAGAGAAAAGAGTGCGACAGAAGCTATTATCGTTGCATCATCTTTAATTGCTAAACTTGAAACAGAAAACAAAACTCTTTCTCAATACTTATTAGAAGTTTTCGACTCAAACAAAATCAATTCTAGATTTGATACAAGAGAAGACATTTCTTACTATAACGAATCAGAACCTGATATTGAAAAACTTAAACAAGCTAAGGCAGAGGGTGAAAAACAACGTACTAAAAATGATTTATTCTTCTTATCTTTAGCAATAGCTATAAATGAAGACAAGGCAACTTTAGACCAAGTTATAGAAGTTCTTAATGATGCTTTTCCTGGATTAGAATTTTCAGATTTAAAAGCAGTCAAATTTGTTGGCGATGGTACTTATTTAGAGTTTGCTGATAAATATATCGAAATCAGACCTTCTGGTACTGATGCAAAAACAAAAGCTTATGGTGGTGGAACATCTTTAGAAGATATTTCTAACTACTCTAAAATATTAGGCAATTATTCAGGTGAAAGAACAGATTTACATAAACAACTAATCTCTGATTCTTTCTATGAAAATTCTAAAGAATTAGCTCTTGAAAGCTATCTTGAATTTGTAGAAAAAGATGCAAACAACGAAATGTTTGTTATCCCTGAATACAATTTCTAAGTTTAAATTAAATATCATTGGAGAAGAAAATGAAAATTGCAGTATATCCAGGAAGTTTCGACCCTATAACACTAGGTCATATTGATGTACTTAGAGATGGTGCTCAGATGTTTGATAAAGTTATTATAACTGTATCAAATAACATAAGCAAAACCTCGCTACTGTCAGTTGAAGAACGTTTACAGCTAATAAAAGAAAGCATCAAAGAGTTTAATAATGTCGAAGTAGACTGCTTCAATGGACTAACTGTTGAATATGCAAAATCAAAAAATGCAACGATACTTTTAAGAGGGTTACGTGCTGTATCAGATTTTGAATACGAAATGCAGTTGTCACAAACAAACCGTTCACTCAATGAAGATATAAAAACAGTCTTTTTAATAACTCGACCTGAATACAACTTTATATCTTCAAGCAGTGTAAAAGAAATCTTAAAAAACAATGGCGATATTTCAAAATTTGTTCCTGAACCCGTTAGTAAATACTTAATGGAGAAATTTCATAATGAAAAAAATCAATCTTTTTGATGCGATTGAATTAAAAAAACTAATAAAAACACAGTTCAATATTGATTTACATTTTCATGATAGTTGCGCAGGACAGTACTTTGAACTTGAAGCCACAAACGATTTAATAACAGAGTTTTTATCAAACTATTTTTTAGAAAAAAACATAGCAATTATTTTTAATAATGATAAAAACATGTTCACTCTAGAGGAAATTCGTCAATGCTAGAACAGTTTTCAAGACTAGAAATGTTAATAGGAAAAGAATGCCTTGAAAAGCTACAAAACTCAAGGGTTGCTGTTTTTGGCATTGGTGGAGTTGGTGGACACACTTTAGAAGCATTAGTTAGAAGTGGAATAGGACTGATTGACATAATCGATAACGACAAAGTTATTGAATCAAACCTGAACCGTCAGATTATTGCAACACACAAAACCATTGGAAGATATAAGGTTGACGTTGCTGAAGAAAGAATGCTTGATATAAACCCAAATTTAAAATTATTCAAACATAAGACATTCTTTCTACCAGAAAACTCAGATAGTTTTGAGTTTGACAAATATGATTACGTAGTTGACGCTATTGATACTGTTTCAGGAAAGATTGAACTAGTTATGAAATGTAAAGAACATAATGTTCCTATAATTTGCTCAATGGGTGCAGGAAATAAAATGAATCCAACCGAGTTTCAAGTAGCAGATATCTATAAAACTTCAGTTTGTCCATTAGCAAAAGTCATGCGACAAGAATTAAAGAAACGAAATATCAAAAAATTAAAAGTTGTTTATTCTCAAGAGAAACCCATAAAATCACAAATCGATAAAACTAGCAAAAAGAGAATCCCTGCAAGCAACGCTTTTGTACCATCTGTAGTAGGTTTAATTATTGCTAGCGAAGTAATAAAAGATTTAATCAAATAAAAATTTTTAATATATTTACCAATTTTATAGACATATGGCTATAGACATAATCTATTAAATTTTCTATAATAATAATATGAGGAAGTTTATTTATAAGTTTATCATAATTTTTATTAGTTGTTTAATCTTAACAACGCCAAAACTAAGTGTGTCTGCAACTCAATACTATAAATCAAAATCGACTAACTCCTCTAAATCTCATCTTCACAACGAAAAATCATATCAAAAAGCTTGGCAGAAGAAATACGGTGGAATACTTGAATATAGAAATGACGACTCTACCAGAGTTGATTGTTTAACAGATACTCACGCAATAGAATTTGATTTTGCTAACAAATGGGCTGAAGCAATAGGACAAGCTCTATATTATCAGCATAAAACAGGAAAACGTGCAAAAGTTGTTCTCATTCTCGAAAACCCACAAGTTCAGATGAAATATTATAATAAAGTAAAAGAGCTTAGCAAAATATATAACTTTGACGTTGAATACATTACTCCTGCTATTCTTGGATTAAATGATGCTAACCAATGTCAAAACCCGACATGTAAATGTAAAAAAAAGAATTTAAAATAAAAATTCTAACTATCATATAGTTAAGAATCATTCGCATAATGTCTTTCATAGAGATAATTAAAAATCTTTGATTTGTTATCATTGAGAATAATAAAAATCTTTAGAGGGTATTATGACTATAAAAATAATATTAGTAGAAGACCAAAAATTAATGAGAATAGGAATTCGTTCACTATTTGACGATTATCCTGAAATGGAAATTATCGCTGAAGCCTCAAACGGAAAAGAAGCCATTGAAAAAACAAAATTATTAAAACCTGATATTGTACTTATGGACATAGGTTTACCTGATATTTCAGGAATAGAAGCTGTAAAAAAGATATTTGAACAATCAACATTTGATACAAAAGTAATTATGTTGACATCACATATCTCTGACAATGAAGTGTTTTCATCACTAACTGCAGGTGCAAACGGTTATATTCACAAAGATATCAACACAGAATTTCTTATGATAATAATTAAAACAATCAAAGATGGCGCAATTTGGCTTGACCCTAAAGTTGTACCATTCATCAAAGAACGTAATAATGGAATTCTGCCAGCAAGACAACTTTCTAGAGCAGGGTTTAGAGAACGACATTCAAACCTAACCCAACGTGAATACGAAGTTTTAAAACTCGTTGTTGATGGACAAACCAATAGTGAAATAGCGAAAACTCTTACTATTAGTGAACACACTGCAAAAGCTCATGTTTGTAATATTATTCAAAAACTTCTTGTTGATGATAGAACACAAGCCGCAGTAAAAGCTCTAAAAGAAGGTCTTGTTTAAAATACTTTAATGGACAAAAAAGAAATTTTTCGCCAACGGATTCATTAAATCATCCATTGAAAAAATCTGCATCATATAAGTACCTTTTGAATGGAGAACAAAATGATTGTAATAATAATACATATTTTGTTTCATTATTCTATATTCATTCGTCCAAACTATAGAATATCCACCTCTTGGAATATTATCCCCAACCTTGAATACTTGAACCCTAATAAATTCTGTTTCAATCTTTTTTGGAGTATAAAATAAATAATAAATAGGTTTTCCAACATCAAAATCTCGTGAAGAATTCATCACAGTATCTTTTGATATAGGGTCTTTATTAAACAATATCCCCGTCTGTTCTTTTTGCTTACACCCACACAGACAGATTGATACCAATATCAAGGCTACAAATAATTTAAACTTTTTCATTATTTTGATAACTTTTTAATTTTGTCATTTACAGAATTGATTAACGATTTATCAGTTTCTAACGGTAAATATTTTTTGTAATTATATATAGCTTTTGCGTTATTGTGTTGATATTCATAAGCTAAACCTAAAGCATAATATGCATAAGTATACTGAGGGTCAATCTGAGTAACTTTATTAAAGCATTCAATCGCATTTGTTAATCTACTCAAATTAGCATGTACTAACCCAAGATTGAACCACGCATCAGTGTATTTATCATCTATATCAATTGCTTTTTTATAATAATCACCTGCTTTTTCAAGTTCTTTATTTTCTTTATAAATATTACCTAATTTCAAAAGTAAAACTTTATCTTTATCATTTATAGAATATGCTTTTTCATAAGGAACTAATGCTGATTTATAGTTTTTATTTTTATAATATTTATCTCCTGATGCAATCAATGAAATATATTCAGCATCTTTATTCTGAGTAGATGAAGATATTTTGTCTAAAGTATCTGTAGTCAATGATTCTTTAAAAGTTTCATAAGTATCCTTGTATTCAGTAGAATCTTTTTCTAAATCTGCAGACTTCTTATAATAAACTAAGGCTTTTTCAACATCACCTTGTGTATTATAAATTGTTGCTAATCCCATATACACAGATGCCTCTGTTGTATTCATTTCCTCTGCTTTTTGGAAATATTTTTTTGCATCATCTAATTTTTTTTCATCTAATAATTTATAACCATTTTCTATCAATGCGGCTAACAAATTATTCTTAATAACATCATCATCTTTTAATGTTAACAATTTTTCATAAGCCGTAATTGCATCAGAATATCTATTTAATGCGTGTAGCGTTATTGCTCTATTGTAATTTAAACTGTAATTATCAATATCCTTTGCTATTGCTAAATCATAATATTTAAGAGCATTATTATAATCTAGTTTTTTATGATAAGAAAATGCCAAATCTTTTAATACATCTATGTCGTTTGGATTCAATTTATTAGCTGTTTCTAAATTCTTAATAGCCAAATCTGTTTTATCTAATTTTTTATATAAGCTACCTAAGTTAGCATACGCATCAAAATCCTTTGGATAAGATTTTATATAGGCTTCGTATTCAACGGCAGCTTTTTCATCTTTATTAAGTTGTACTAATAAATTAGCATAATCCAATCTAAATTCATTCATAGATGGAGCAACTTCAAATAGCTTTTCATAAGTCTTTTCAGCATTTTCATATTTTTGTAAATTTTGATAAGAAAGAGCTAGTTCAGCTAATGATTTTATACTATTAGAATCTTGTTCAACAGCTTTTTCTAAAACAGGAACAGCTTCTTCATATTTTTTCAAAGAATATAAAACAGAACCATATTTTGTATATGATTTAAAGTTATCAGGGTCTTTTTCAAAAAGTTTTGAATACAATTCACAAGCCTGTTCTTTTTTATCGCTCAAGAAATATGTTTCAGCTAAATTGGCAATTGCATCATAATTTTCTGGATAGCTTTCTAAGAATTTTTTATAGTTGTCTTCTGCTTCTGAATAGTGTTTCAAAGCTAATTCAACATTAGCAACATTTAGATAATTATATTTGTACTCAGGACAAAGTTCTAATGCCTTTTGATAAGAGACAAGTGCATTAATATTATCACCTTTTACTTGATAAATATTACCTAAACTAACATATAAAAAAGCATCCGTATCTCTTAAAGCAACAGCTTTTTTGTAAATTTCAAGAGCTTCATCATACTTTTCTAATGTTACATACAAACCTCCGAGTTTTGTATATAACATAACGTCTTCTTCACTATTTGTAGAGATAGCTTTATTGATTAAATCAACAGCGCCTTGTATGTCACCTTTACATTCTGCCATATTTGCTTGTTGATAAATTTGATACGCAGATTTAGATAATTTTGCATTTGCACTACCTACTGCCAAACCCAAAATTACGATTAATCCTACGACTCCACATAAAAATCTATTACTTCTCATTTTTTTACCCTATCTATAAACTTATTCTATAAGCTTTACAAAGCATGTCTAATTCGTTATTTTTTTGAATAATATCTTTTGTCAAAGATGAGATTTCAAGTTCTGCATTTATATCTTCTGATTTTTTAAACAATGTTTTCATCTCTAGTAAAACTTCTTTAACATTTTCTGTTTTATTTAAAGTTTCTTTCAAACAATTTCCTGACATCAAATATAATTTCGCTAACTGATATTTCAACTCATATCCTTTAGCTATTGTCAACGCCCTATCCAAATAAATTCTTGCAGACTCAAAATCTTTGTTTGAAATATAAATCTTACAAATCAACTTATTGAATAATAAAGCGAAATAATGATTACAGATTTCTGGCTTTTGAGCTATTCCTAAAGCCTTTTGAGCAATATCAAGTGCTTGTTGTTTGTTAATTAATGCAGTAGCTTCTGAGGTTAAATACCAACCCAACAATACCCCAATAGAATTCTTTTCATTAGCAAAGTATTCAAGCTGTTTTGTATAAATATTTATAGCATTTTGTACAGAAACAGTATCTAATACAACCTTGCCCAATAAAAGTTTTGAAATATTTTTGGTAAATTTATCATCAATATTGTCAGCAAATGTAGCAATTTTGAACAACTCATCAACATCAATTTTTTCTCTATCAGTAAAGAATTTATTCAAAATACTAATCAAATTCAATCTTGATACAACAAATGAATTAATAACCTCTGAATTTTCATAAATTTCAAATATATCATTTAAAATCTTATTCGACATCGCAATATTACCACGAATAGTGTTTGCCAAAGCTAATTCTAATTGCAAATTACAAGAGAATTGTTTATCTTGAATATTGTTTGCTTCCAATATTTTAAACACTTCATTAATAACTTTGAAGGTTCTACTATTTCCCTGTCTTGTCAATGCTTTTACAAGCTCATAAAGGACGGATAACCAGCTTTCAAAAACATCATATTCAGAAATCATCTTGAAGCTAGAAGCTTTCTTCGTCAATGCATCTTCAATAATAGGTATAATCTCGTTTTCAGCAAGATTAACGACTTCTCCTAAGTTACCAATTTGATTTAATGCTTTTAATTTTCTTGATTTAACTAGAGCATATTCTATAGATCTTGGATTGTCAATTTTGTCCAAAACGTCTTCAACACACTCTAAAACACCGTAATAATTGCCTGTTTTCATAGCACAAGAAGCTATATAACCCAAAAGTTCAATTTCTTCATATTTTCCAACTAATCCAGTTTTAATAGCGTTTGTCAAGAAATCCAAACCTTCTTCTGGATTTAATTTTTCTAACAACTTACCACTTTGAACATAGATATTCTTCTTTATTGTATCAGAGCCTTTGATAGTATTATTTTCAACAATCTCAAGAATTTGTTTTTGAGAATAAATAAACAAATCAATATCACCTATATAAGATGCCAGTTGAACACCCGTTGTCCAAATAGTCAAATATTGTTGAGTACATGACAAATCTTTTGCAATATGATTTAATACACTCAACGATGATAAGTTATAATTTTGTAGCAATACAAATAATTGCTGAGCGACATCATTATAAACAGCCTCATCATCCTTAACCTTAGACTGTAGAATTTTCCACAAACCTAAGCTCTTGAATTCATAAACAGAATTTGAGATTTGAACAATATAGTTTAAATTAACCAACGTATTCAAAATTGATTCTAATTGTTCTAAATCAATATTGTTAAATGTATTTAATATTACAGGATTTGACTTAAACCCAAGCAACACTAAGGCAATCAAGACCTTATATGCAAGGTGGTTTTCGGATTTCAAATAACCCAATCTATCAAAAACAACATCTTCAATCTTTGTAGGTACTGAAAATGGCATTCCAAATTTCTTTTTATCAGCAACAAGGTTAATATACTGTTCAAACACAGCAGGATTTCCTTTTGCATAAGTTGTTATTGTATTACGTTGTTCAACATTCAAATCAATATTTTTATACTTATCAAACATTGGAGCTAATTTATCACTAGAGAATGGAGCAATCGTAATATCCTCAAATGCGTTTTCATTCAAAATTGGGTGAGATATACAAACTTTTGCAGATTTTGGTTCTTCGAACGACAACACAAAAGTCGTATTCATAAAGACTTCTGGCATAGAAAGAAGCTCTAGAATAAACTCTTTTGACATGTTGTCAATATAATCAAAATTATTAACTACTATAACACTCTTTGTTGTTAGAGAAATTGTGTAAAAAATTTTCTTCAAAATTCCGAAAGAACGCTCTCTATTTGTATGAATGTTCTTAAACTCACCAAATTTTTCTGGATATAGAATATTGATAAACTCCTCAATTTCATCATTTGTCAAATCTGGGAACTCTTGTTTAAAGAACTTCAACGATTCTGACTTCAATCCATTTTTATCAATACAAAAATTATTCAAGTTAAATAATGTCAAAAACAAATCTTGGAAATAGCCAAACGGAGTTGTTTTTGTATAATTAGAGCATTGTCCTGAAATCCATATCAAACCAGAATTTTCAAGGTCTTTTGCAACAAATTTTATAACAAGATTTTTACCTATACCACTTTCACCTGATATAGCAATAATTTTTTTATTCTCATCTAAAATTGCATCTTTTAATTTTTGTTGAGCTACTTGTTGTGTTGAATAAATAGCCTCATATTTTGGCATTGATTCAATTATTGCTCTAGGAGAGTCCTGTATATTAGAAACTGTCTGTGATTGAGTTTGTTGAGGAGCTACTTTTTTCTTCACATCTAACTCTGCACCACAACGTCTGCATGTCTTAGCTTTTGCAGTATTTGTTGCACCACAATTTAGGCATGACTTTAATAAGACATAATTACAGTTCTTACATTTCATTGCACTAATAACATTGTGCGTTTTACAATTAGGACATATACGTCCCACTCTTGCCCCACATTCAGGACATTTTATACTGTTATCATCTATTTCTTTTTTACATTTTGGACATATCATCTTAAAATATTTATACTCTCCCATGTGATAGTATAACATCTTTTAAAATTTTGGCTAGAATATTACATAATATTACAATTTTATATTCTTAATTATGTATTAAATCAATTCACCAGTTAAATACCACGTTTTTGAACCATTGATTTTAACATTTACAAATTCGCCAACTTTATTTTCATCACAAGGAATATGAACCATTTTATTATTCCTTGTTCTACCAGAAATAACATTTTTACCATTATGTTTTTCAAATTTTTCAACAAGTACTTCCATCTCACGACCAATATACTTTTTATTAGAACGTACACAACACTCTCTATTTGTTTCATTCAACCTTGCTAAACGGTCTGTTTTTTCTTCTTCAGGAATATATTTATCAACCCATTTCGCAGCAACCGTTTTTTCTCTTGGTGAATAAGCCGCTGTATTTGAATAATCCAATTCTAAATCCAACATAGTTTTCAATGTATTTTGGAACTGTTCTTCTGTTTCTCCAGGAAATCCTGCGATAAAGTCACTTGTAATAGTAACATCTTTTACTCTAGTTCTTATATGGTTACAAATTTTAGTATATGTTGCAACATCATATCTTCTATTCATCTTTTTCAAAACATAGTCATCACCAGATTGCATTGGAATATGAAAATACTCACAAACCTTATCACAATCAATAACTGTATCAATTAATTCTTCTGTAATATCTGTAGGATAAGAAGTAACAAATCTTATTCTAAATTTACCATCTAAATCATTTATAGCTTTTAAAAGTCCTGACAAGTTGATTTCATTTCCATCTTTATCGATACCTTTATAACTATCAACATTCTGACCTAAAAGAGTAATTTCCTTAAACCCTTCAGACAAGGCTTTTTTAACCTCATTCATAATATTCTCAAACCCACGAGAACGCTCTCTACCTCTTGTATATGGAACAATACAATAGGTACAGAAGTTGTTACAGCCTTCCATAATTGGAATCCACGCATTTATACTCTTTGTTCTAGAAATCTGAATTTCTTCACCTTCATCATAAGGTTTTTCTTCACAAGAACAAACTCTTTCACCTTGTTCAATTCTTTTAACAAGTTCTGGAAGCTCATATAGACGTTGAGTACCAATAACCAAGTCAACATAAGGTGCTCTCTTGAACAAATTTTGTTGAACCTGTTGAGCTACACAACCAGAAAAAACAATCTTTAAATCAGGTCTAGTTTTTTTCCATTTACCCCAAACACCAATTTGACTATAGGCTTTATCCTCAGATAACTGTCTTATAGAACAAGTATTGATAATCAACATATCAGCTTTTTTAGGTTCTAAGGTCTGTTCATAACCCATATACTCTAACATGCCAAACATTCTTTCAGCATCTGATTTATTCATCTGACAACCTAATGTTTCTATATAAACTTTTTTCATTTTAAATCCTTCCCTCTAAAATATGCCCGATGGGGATTGAACCCATGACCTCAAGTTTCGGAAACTTGTACTCTATCCAACTGAGCTACGGGCACACTTGTTATATTTTTATTATAACAAATAAATGGTTATTTTACGCATTTTCTTCATTTTTGCGCTTATTATGATAACCAAATCCCGCATAAATAGCCAAACCAATTAATAACCAAACTAAGAAATAGATTGAAGAATCAGAGTTTGATCTAAACTTATAAAACATCAATAAAGCACAAGTCAAAATACCCAAAATAGGGAATAATGGACAACAAGGTACTTTAAACGGACGTTTTCTATTTGGTTCAGTCTTTCTTAATATCAATACCGTTAGACAAATTATAATAAATGATGTAAATGTACCAAAGTTACAAAGTTCAGCTGATACATTCAAATCCATAAACAAAGCACAAACTATAACCACCAAACCTGATAACCAAGTAACAATATGTGGAGTTTTAAACTTTTTGTGAATTTCATTTAATGATTTTGGTAAGAAATTATCTCTACTCATAGCAAAAAGAATTCTTGCAGTACCAAGTTGATATATCAAAAGCACAGTTGTTAAAGCACAAAGTGCACCTATTGAAATCAACCCTGCGTACCAATCCTTGCCTATACAACGCATAGCGTGTGCGAGTGGTGCTTGAGTATCAATAGAACTACAAGGTAAAATGCCTGTCAAAACAAGTCCTACAAGCACATATAACAACGTACAAATAACTAATGTACCTAAAATTGCAATAGGTAAATCTCTTTGTGGATTTTTTGTTTCTTCTGCAGCAGTTGAAATAGCATCAAACCCAATATATGCAAAGAAAATAACAAATGCACCCATAAACACTCCCTCAAAACCATTTGGCATAAACGGTTGCCAGTTTTCAGGAGCAACATAAAATGAACCAACCACAATAAATGAAATAATGATAAACATATTCACACCAACCATTATACTTGCGAATTTAGTTGATTCTTTAACACCTTTTATTAAAAGTACAGTTAAAACAAACACAATGAACATTGCAGGTAAATTTATTGCAATTGGGATTTCTGAAATATGAAAAATATTATTGAACCAATCAGGCATGTGCAAAAATGGCATCTTATCATGCACATTCCAACCAAACTTGTCTGCCATAGCATAAACAGTTCTATAATCATTTCTTAACCATAACGGAGAATTTACAATAAACGCAGGTAATATATGTTTAAACCCTTTTAAGAATTGAACAAAATACCCAGTCCACGCACTTGCAACTGTGATATTTCCGATTGCGTATTCAAGCATTAAAATCCAACCAACCATCCAAGCCATAAATTCACCCATTGTTGCGTAAGTATACGTGTAAGCACTACCTGCAACTGGTATCATAGCTGAGATTTCTGAATAAGACAATGCTGAAAAAACACTTGCTATAGCAGCCAAAAACATTGATAAAATTACAGCAGGTCCAGCACCTAAACCATCTTGTCCACCTTGAATAGCACTACCAATAATCGTAAATATACCAGTACCTACTACAGCACCTATACCAATTATAATTAAGTCAAAAACATTTAAAGTCTTTTTTAATCCTGAACTATTACCTGCTTGAATTAACTCATCAGGTGTTTTACATTTTAATAAGTTATTTAATAACGCACTCTTTATTTTCATCTATATTTTCTTTTTCTATACTACTAATTTCAGCTTTTCTATTTTTTGAATAACCATATAACGCATATATAATTATACCAAGAACAATCCAACCTCCAAATAACATTGAAGAATCTTTTAGTTCTTTGAATGAATAAATCATCAATCCACCACAGCAAATAATACCTAGAAGTGGGAACCAAGGAGAACAAGGACATTTAAAAGGTCTAGGTCTATCTGGGTCAATTTTTCTAAGAATCAATACTGCAACACAAATTACAATAAATGATGCAAAAGTACCATACACGCATAAATGAGCTGCGTCTTGAACATCAAACATAAGCGTACCCACTATACACAAAACCCCAACTAAAACTGTCAAGAAGTGAGGAGTTTTGAATTTTGGGTGCAATACTTGAAAAACGTTTGGCAAGAAATTATCACGGCTCATAGCATACAAAACTCTTGTTGTAGCCAAATGCAACACCATTAAAACAGATGTCAAACCTGCAATCGCACCGATTGAGATAAGTTCTGGAATAACTTTAATATGGTGCAAGTTCATTACAAACGCTAAAGGTGCATTTATGAACCCTGCATCTACATGACCACTTGTATTATAAATACCTGTTAAAACAAGTGCAACAGAAATATAAACAAGTGTTGTAATTATAAGCGAACCAATAATACCTATTGGTAAATCTTTTTGAGGATTTTTACATTCTTCTGCAGTTGTTGCCAAAGCATCAAACCCAACATACGCAAAAAAGATTGTAAAAGCACCCATACAAATACCTTTAAATCCACAAGGTGCAAATGGAGTCCAATTTTCAGGTCTTACACAAAAAGCACCAAATATAACAAACAATGCTATAACTGATAATTTAATAGCAACCATCAATGCAGCCATTTTTGTTGAATCCTTTGTACCTTTAACAAGCATTACAGTTGTCATAACAACAATCAACAACGCTGGTAAATTTATACAAATCGGCATACCAAACAAATGAGGAACAGATGCTACTGAACCACCAGTTACTTCAAGTGTTTCTTTTACAGAACCCCAGTTATCCAATAACCAAACAGGAGGTTTTGCTAACCAAGTTGGCAAATATAATGAGAATCTATCAAGGAAATTCATCACATATTTTGACCAAGAGCAAGCAACACCAATATATCCGAACAAATATTCTAAAGTAAGTAGCCAGCCAACAATCCAAGCAGCAAACTCACCTAATGTTACAAACGTATATGTATAAGCACCACCTGCTACCGGTATCATAGTTGAAAATTCGCTATAACACATCGCAGAAAATATACTTGCAATAGTTGCAATAACCATTGATACAATTAACGCTGGACCAGCACCTGGAGAACCAGCTTGACCTGCGGCAGCTATACCAACAACAGCAAAAATACCAGAACCAATGATTGCACCAACACCTAATATAATCAAATCAATCGCTGTAAGTGTTTTTTCTAAACCTGCTTTTGAAGCAGTTGCCATAATTTGTTCTGGATTCTTTCTAGTTAGGATTTTTGTAAAAAACCCGTGAAAAACTTCTAATTTTTCTCTTAACATTCTACTAAGGTTTCCTTACACAATGGGTAACCCATTTCTTTACGTTGTTCTACATATAAATTTGCAACGGCTGATGCCATTGTTCTAACTCTATTGATAAAGTTAATTCTTTCGTCTTTACTAATAACCCCTCTTGCATCAAGCAAGTTAAATGTATGAGAACATTTTAATACATAATCATACGCAGGTAAAACTAATTTTGCCTCAAGACAGTTATCTACTTCTTTTTGGTATAATTCAAACATTTTGAACAAAGAATCACCATTTGAATATTCAAAATTGTATTTTGATTGTTCAATTTCGTTTTGAAGATAAATTTCACCGTATTTCAAGTTATTATTCCAATTGATATCAAATACAGATTCTTTATTTTGCAAATACATTGCAATTCTTTCTAAACCATACGTAATTTCAAGTGCAACAGGCTTAACCTCTACACCACCAACTTGTTGAAAATAAGTAAACTGAGTAATCTCCATACCGTCTAACCAAACTTCCCAACCTACACCGGCTGCACCTAAAGTAGGTGATTCCCAGTTATCCTCAACAAATCTAACATCGTGTTTTGATAAATCTATACCCATAGCCTCTAAACTACTCAAATAAAGTTCTTGAGCATTATCAGGTGATGGTTTCAACAAAACTTGATATTGGAAATAATGACCTAATCTGTTAGGATTTTCACCATATCTAGCATCGGTCGGACGTCTACAAGGTTCAACCATAGCTGTTGACCAAGGCTCTGGACCTAGAGCTCTTAAAAATGTAGCTGGGTTCATTGTTGAAGCACCCTTTTCTGTATCATAAGGTTGCTGTATTACACATCCGTATTTTGACCAAAATGCAGATAAATTTAATATTAAATCCTGAAAATTAAGTTCCATATCCCTTCCTCTATTCATTGTACAAGTTACACTAATTATATATAAACCAAGTTTAAAAATCAAATGATTGACATTAAAGTTATTACAAATGTATAATAAAGACATTGAAAGATTAGGGGGAGTAAATATGACAGAATATGTATTCTTAAATGGCGAGTATGTAGAAGCCGACAAAGCGATGATTCCAGTTAGAACACATGCATTTTTATATGGCACAGGTGTTTTTGAAGGTATCAGAGCATATTATAATGAAGAAGAAGGACAATTGTACGCTTTCAGAATGAAAGAACACTACGAACGCTTACTAAGAAGTGCAAAAGTTATGTATATGAATAGTCCTTACACCGTAAAAGAATACATGGATATAAATATTGCATTATTAAAGAAAAACGGTTACAAACAAGATACCTATATCAGACCAACCTTGTATAAATCAGCACAAAAAGTTGGACCTGGATTGTATGATAACGAAGATTCATATGTATTATTTACAACTCCATTAGGTAACTACTATGATTCTAGCGAAGGATTACACCTTTGCGTATCAAGCTGGAGAAGAAACGGCGATAACTCAATTCCACCTAGTGCAAAAGTTACAGGTGCTTATGCAAACGCAGCATTGATTAAGACTGATGCTCACAATTTTGGATTTGATGATGCAGTAGTATTATCTGAATCTGGTCAAGTTACAGAAGGTTCTGCTATGAACTTAATCTTCATCAGAGATGGAAAACTTATTACAACAAACGCAACTGATGACATTTTAGTAGGTGTAACAAGAAACACAGTTCTTGAATTGGCTAGAGATTTAGGCATTGAAGTAATCGAAAGAGCCGTTGACCGTTCTGAATTATATTATATGGACGAAGTTTTCTGTTGTGGTACAGGTGCTCAAATCACTCACGTTTCAAGCATTGATAAACGTATGATTGGCGATAACGGCAAGATGGGTGAAATCACATCAAAACTTCAAAAACTATACTTTGATGTTGTAAAAGGTAAAGTTGCAAAATACAAACACTGGTGTACACCTGTTTATGATTAGTTTTTTAGGGAAATGTGTTGAAAATTTTATCACAGCACTTAAATACATTTGTTCAGGACAAATGAGATTTAAGCATGCTATTACGCAAGCTGCAGCAATCAGTTATGACTCACTGTTTATTTCATTGATTATATCATTTGTTGCAGCTGCTGTAATCACTATTCAAATCTCTAAACAATTTTTAATGAGTGGCGCTGATAGTTATATTGGCGGAACAATTACTGTAATGATTATTAGAGAGATTGCACCTGCTTTTGTTGCATTATCGATTGGAGCTAGAGCAGGGACTGCAATTTCAGCTGAAATTGCTAATATGAAAGTTACAGAACAAGTTGATGCAATAAAAACTTTAAAAGTTGACCCTGTTGGATATTATTTTGCACCAAGATTACTTTCTAGTGCAATAACAGTTCCAATGGTTACGATTATTGCAGAATTAGTTGGAGTTTTAGGTGGTATGGTTGTAGCTTATATGACTATCAAACTTCACCCACACAGATATATCAATTCAGTATGGGCATGGCTAAAACTCAAAGACTTTTATATAAGCATATTTAAAGCTTTAGTTTTTGGATTATTGATTGCTGATGTTTGCGCAACACAGGGTTATGAAACAACTGGTGGTGCAAAAGAAGTCGGAATTTCAACTACTCAAGCAGCAATAAAATCTACCATATACTTATTAATGGCAGACTTCATAATCAATTTTGTATTTTATCTCTAAGCTGCAGAGGTATCTTTATCATCTGATTTTATTGCATCATTACTTTGAGCAATCTGAGTAAATTGAGCTAAAGAATCTTTTGATAGATTAGATTGCTCTTGAATGTATTGATTCATAACAGAAGTTATAGAAGATAAATCAACTCCAATCATTTTACCAATATCAGAAAAAGTCTTGTTCATGTATTGAGTCATTTGTTGTTGAAGAACTTTCCCTGCAACATTTGTTGCAATATTTTTAGCACTTGCAGCTGCTTGGTCTGCAGATGCGGCACCCAATTCAGCTGCTTTTGCAGCCGTTGCACCAAATGAAAAGATAGAAGTAGCACCCATCGTTGCAGCTGCTGTTGCTAATAGTCCAGAATTTGTACCACAAACGGCAGCCTTAGTAACTGAGGTTGCCAATTTAACAAGTGTTAATTTATCAAATTGAGGGAATTGTCCCTTCAACATATTTTGAACTTCGTTTATAGCAGATGACGCATCTTTTGCCATACTTATAATGTTATTAGCTGCTTCATCAATTTTTGCTGATTGCTCATTTGAAACTTCAATAGATTCTGTGATACTATCTTGCGTTGTTTCAACATTATCTGTTAAAGTTTCTTGACTAGAAATATTTTCTGTAGAAAGAGTTGCATTTTGTTGTTGCAGACCAGCAATATCAACTCCAAGACCATTATATTCTGTTATCAATGCTTGCAATTCTGAATCTTGAATTCCATCTTGTGACATTGGGACAAACTGTTGTTGATTAGCACCAGATTCTACATCTTTATTATCAGCTTTGTCATCACCTTGATTTGCTTGTGGTAGTGGCTGAGGTTTTGCAGGCGCTTGCGATTTGATACCCAATTGAGCTTTTTTAGTAGCAATTTGACTTGCTAACTCATTCATTCTTTGTTGTTTTTCTTGAATTTGTGCGTTATTTTGATCAATTTGCTCTTGATTTTTAGTTATTGTATCTACGGCTTCATTATTTTTTTCAACAGTTTCTTCAATTTGCTTTGTGCCATCTTGAGCTTTTGTTGTAATAACAGATACGGCTTCATCAACTTCAGCTGATTTACTATCCATGTCACCTTGAAGTGTTTGAACAATTTGAGTACTAGCATTATTACCAGCATCTGCAACTTGGTTGCTTGAAGTTGTTACAGTATTTATATCCAATAAATTTTGCCCAGCTTCTTGGACATCTTTACCTGTGTTATAATTACCAAGAAGAACGGTTTTTACTATATCAATACCACCTTTAACCATTCCATTGAGAACAGGTTCTTTTATCACAGCGTCAGCAAATTGATCTGTTGCATCAGTAAGAATAGCATCAGCATTTCCACTCAAAAGATTACCAATCTTGGTTGAATATATTGAATCAAGACCTGCATTTTGAAGATATGGGGAACTCTTTTGCCATACTTCTGAGTAGACATTTGTTCCTGATGATCCATTTGTACCTGAAACGCTCGCCATATTTATCTCTCTTTGCTACGGTTGTACAATTTGCTCTCAATAAATATACGGATATTGTACTCCATATATATAAAACCAAACTTAGAGAGGGTAATTTCAATACTCTAAAAAGCGTTACAAAAGTTAATATTCATTAAGTAAATATCTTGAATGTTCTATCTACGTTTTCTTTTGCAACATTTTTCAATGATTCAATTTCTTCTTTGATTGCGTTACGTTCTGTTTCAAGTTGAGATAATTCAGTATCGAATCTAGCATCTTTTTTGTTAATTTTATTCATATCTGCTTCGTACTGAGCTTCAGCCTTCTTCAAACCAATTTCATCAGAAACTTCTTGAAGTTTTGTAGAAGTAGAAACGCTTGAGTCACCGAAAACTTTAAACAATTCATCATAGACATCAATATCATTACCGTGACCATTTTGAACTTTTGCACCAGCTTTTAGACCATCATCTGTGAATGTATATGTCCAATTTTCGTCGGTTTCTATCGGATTTTTATATGATAATGTACCAGCATTTGTATCGTATTCATAATATTCTGATGCATCAGCATCTTTTTCAACGACAACAACATAGCCTTCTTGAATCAATGTTGACAACAATGTATAAGAATCACCTGCTGTTAAATCAACTATATCTTGTTCTTTTAACGCTTTTTTAACTGCAGTAAAGTCTTTACAAATAGTACCATTTACACTAAACAAGAACCCTGCATTTTTTAAATCACCGAAAGTAGCATTAGAAAAGGCTGTTGTACCATCGTTGTTTACGAATCTGTACTGAACCTTGGTAGCATCTAACGCTGCAAGATAAGTATTATATACTTGATCAGAGTCGTTAGCGAGCTGTAGCTTTTCGGCTTCAAGTTTTTGAGCTTTATATTCAATTGAATGCTGCCTAGACGTCAAAGTCAATAGACGAGCTTGTGAAGCTGCTAAACCCATTGGTCCTTTTTACTCCTTTTCTAATTCTATACTACTAACTACGACATTTTTTTTTAGAACTTTAGAATTTTTAAGAAAGTCTTTACATTTTGTTACAAAAGTATTAAAAATACATGAAAAATAAAACTTGATTTTAGAATTTGTTCGTGATATCTTAATTATACGGAATAACTGAGGGCTGCTAGCTCAGGTGGTTAGAGCGCACCCCTGATAAGGGTGAGGTCGGTGGTTCGAGTCCACTGCGGCCCATATAAAAAAGGACACCAGTTGGTGTCCTTTTTTATATGCTACAAAAATGATTCAAACATTGAGTTTATTTTATCTTAGTACGCTCTAAGTATTCAGTACGTGGTTAGAGCACTCTGCCGAGTATAATAATTAAGTATCCTTTTACGATAGGTCTGATAAGGGTTCTATATTAGTTCTTACGGTGTACTTTTTTATATGTTCACAAAATAGTGCTTATTTAATAAGTTGCTTGAACTCTTTCGGTATAATGTCAAATTCCACATTTACCATAAACTTTCATCTTTTTATAGTGTCGTATTCATCACTCGAAGGTAAAATTTAATCAAGCTATTCTATTGCTTCTAAAAAAGCTTTAAGAATATAATATGCATTCTCATATAATTTTTCAGTATCCTCCCTAGGTTCAATTGAACCGTGAAAAAGCATACATCTTAATGAATATATGTTTTCAATAATTGCTTTACTGATCAAATCTGAGTTATTTACAAATTTAAATTTCCCAACTCGTAAGCAATTGCTCTCATCTGTTGTAATTAAATTTTGTGGAATATAAGGATTGATATCCTTAAAACAGCTTCTTATATAGCCAACTTGAGTATCACTAATTCCAGAATTCCTAACATTTTCTTCGAAATGAGCAAAATCATATTCCGTATGTGAATAATTTAGTGTTTTTTCTCCATCGGAAGTTGTTACCGTTGCACAAAATCTACCACCAGAATATATTGCACAATAGTCTATACCTCTTGAGGTCTTTTTAATTTCCTTATTTTTATTTCTTTCAATAACAACATTTATAAAATTTACATCAAAACCATTATTTTTTAATTGTAAGTTTTCTAATATTTCATGCAAATTTTCTAAATTATTCCTAAAATTATTAGCTTCAGTATCTTCATTTTCTAATAATCTTTTTAGTTTTGTTTTAACATAACTATCATTTTTTATCTCATTTAGAATTTCTCTATCACTATTAACATCTCTATAATATTGGTTATACCATGCATTAAAAGGGATCCAAGCTTTTACAAATTCTGTAAAAAAATCTATTCTTGCACGTTCTTTCCATTTTGTAATATGGGCAATATAACTCGGCATTATAATTCAACTCCTATTTTTTGCAATTCTTGATTAATCCAATTTGCTGCAATATCTTCGTCTTGTTCTATTGCAATTTCGACCCCTCTTTTTGCTATTTCCAAAAGTTGCTTAGATTGCTTTCTATATTTAAAGGATACTTGAATTTTTTCTACTATTTTTCTTTGTTTCTGAATATCTAACTTAGGGATGAGAGTACTATTTATTTCATTTATTAACCAGTGGTGGATTAATGCTCCACTATAAGTCCTTTCAATTTGTTGCTGAACAAGTATCGAATTTAGTACTAATGTCAAATATTCAGGTAAATATTCAGAATCTGTTATTGTTAATCTTAATATTCCTCCAGAAAGAATCATCCTTTGGGGAGTCTCATCTATATAATACGCAATTCCTGCTGTTCCATCTTTAGACAAGAGAATTTCACCTTTTTGTGGCTGATATTCTAACGTCAATCTATCATAAGTTTTTTGCGAAATATATTGTTGATTATTTTTATTAATTCCAAATTTATTTAAATTACTAACCCGAACAAAAGGAATTCCATTTCCCTGATATTCATCAGAACCAACTTCAATTCCTTTTTTTATGCTTACAATATTCCCTAATATGTCATAACCATTTGAGCTTTCTTTTATAATTTTTAATATCTCACCATATTTAGGTTGAAAATATTCTGCATCATAGCGATTTGCTGAATTAACATCAGAAAAGTTTTTCACATACGACAATTTATGTTTAGGGTACCAATTTGATAAGTCTAATTCTTTTAATAATAATTCTTCCGATTGTTTATATAATACTTTAGTTGATGCTTTTAATTTAATAGAGTTCTTGTAAATATTTTCAATTTTATTTTGCAAATTTGTAGAACTGTCCGGAATCGGGATATTGTATAATCCTTCTTTATTGATAAATGGAGTAGCAATGTTGCATACAAGCCTATTTTTTAATGTTTGCCCATATTTACAGGATAAAAAACATATAACAAAAAAACTGCTAATGTTTTTAATGGATAGTTTATACAAAGTTCCGCTAACTAATGATTTGTCCGGGATATCATCGGTAACAATAGCAACTTTCTTTACGTTACCTTTGACTTCGACAAGTATTTCTCCCTTTTTAATTCTTCCTTTTGGATAGCGATACCAATCGGTATTAGAAACACAATTAACTGTATCCATATTTATGCAACAATCTTCAATATCGCTTGATTGAATAAAAAATGGCAAATCATTTTCTTTTTGGAATGTTTTATCTATTATTTTTGTATTTTCATAAACAACTCTATAACCACTTTCAATATATTTCTCCAATGGTTGCCCAATAATTGAATTTTCAGCTTCTAATGCTTCAGGTGACCAATATTCAGGATCCAACCTTTTATCAAGGGCATTACTTGTATCACAATAGTTAACAATAGAATATTTCATTATTCTTCACTCCAAAAAGAAAGTTTTTCAGATTTTGCAAAATCAATAAATGCTTCTGCTATACCATCTGGCAAGTCTCCATCATGGTTGTGGAGATCATGCTCTAATACAAAATGTCCATGTTTATCAAGTATTAAATGACCGTTTTCATCTGTTGCATATATATATTTTCCTGAGTTATCTTTCCCGCTTTGTTCTGACACTGCAAAAAAGATAGGGTAGTCTTCAACTTTTGGACAATAATATCTTTTATTAGAATCATCATCATTCCATTTTTGTAAAAACATAACACTTGTCTTGGTTCCTGTGTGGGGTTTAAACGTATTTACATCCAAACCAACTACTGCAAGAATTCTTGCTTTTTGCGCAATATATTCTCTTATATCTTTATCAGATGTATTATTAAATCTACCTTGAGGTAATACTATTGCAAGTCTTCCACCAGGTCTTACGAAATCTAAGTTTCTTTCGATAAATAAAATATCTCTTCCAACCTTAGGCTTCATTTTATTTTTTGCTTCATCTTTAAAAGCTAAATCATATTTTGCAAGAATTGTTTGTTCCTTTATATCACCTGCAAAAGGTGGATTTGCCATTAATATATCAAAATTGAATTCTTTGTATGAGTCTTTATCTTTTTGTAATTTTTTTAATCGTTTAATACCTTCTCCATAAGTATCATACCATTCAAGAGATTCTATTGTATTTTTCCATCTATCATAATCAAGAGTGTTTAAATGCAAAACATTGGTATTGCCATCCCCTGCAATTAAGTTTAAAGTTCTTGCAACACGAACAGCTTTTTCATCAAAATCTATACCAAAAATTTTTAAAACATTCTCTTTTTCGTCATCCGGAATATCAGCATTTGAGAATAATTTACCTGTAATCTTAAAGATTGTATGAACAGGGAAACCACAAGAACCCGATGCAGTATCTATCATATATTCACCTTTTTGCGGATTTAACATTTTTACACACATATCAATTACATGACGAGGAGTAAAGTATTGTCCTTTTTCACCTTTAGAAGATTTATTGATTAGATATTCAAAAGCTTCATCTATGATTTGAAGATTTGAATTGAATAATTTAACATCTTGAATACTTGAAACACAAACTGATAAATGCGATGGAGAAAGGTTTATTTTTGCATCTTCAGTGAAAACACCTTTCCATTTTGTTTTAGCACTATCAAAGAGCTTTTGAATTTTATTTTTTAGTTCTAAATCGGTTTCGCCTTTATTTCTGAATTCAAGTTGTCTAAATTTTTTATCATTAACTTTTTTTACCAATTCTATGTATTCTTTATATTCTAAATCTGCTAATGATTCACATTCACAATTACTATCAACATCATAGGTTATAATTTCTTTATCTTTCTTACTTAAACTTTCATCATACAACTTTGTAAAAATAAGCTTGAAACATTCTTCAAATACATCTACACCAGCATTTGCAAGAACTTCATCTTCCATATTTTCAATAATTTGTCTTAAAGATTTTCCTTCTTTTAAAATTTTATCTTTTATAATTAAATCTTTTAATGTAAAAGGTTCATCTAAAATATTTTTTAATGATTGGGTTTCTGTTGGAATATTTGGAATTTCTTCAAAATAATTAGGATCTTTTCTATTAAAAAATGTTATTTGAGAACCATTAGTCCAAACAGACATCGTAGCCCCTGTTGCATTACAATAACTACGTAATTGCTCTTTACCATCTTTTTCTTTTGATTTCTTTAGTTCAATAATTATGTACTCTGTTGCAGGGCGTTCTTTTTCAAAAATGACAATGTCTGCTCGCTTTACTTCACGACCGAAATGAATAGCATGTTCTAATTTAATCCTAGATACAGGATATTTATATTCATTTATTAATCTATCTAAAAATAGTTGTCTTACAGCTTCTTCTGGGGTTAAGATTATGTCCGTTTTTCGAACCAAACATTCAACAATTGTTTTTCCCTTATCATTTTCCCTTAATTTATCTATTAATCTTTGTTGCTCTTCTTCATTAAATAAACTAAGTCGTTTGATTTCAGCAATAATCTTTTCCATAACTAACCCTCACTTGTATATCCATATTAGCATGAAAATTCTTATTATGATGAATTGTAAAGCGATTTATATCACAATCATTAATTATTTATAATTAGACTTTATATGCCAATTTGAAATAAATATTTGGCAAAGCCATATCAATTTCAGAAGCGAGTTTAATTGTTTCCTTAAAATCTTCTCGATGAAATTCTCTTATTTTTGAATAAATCTCCATATAAAAAGGTTCTAATCTTTTAAAATAATTTTCTATCAAGGGTATTATAGTAACAAATTTTCCTTGTTCTTGAATAAATTCTTTTGATAACGATGTCCATCCTTTAAATTCATTTAATTGATAGACTTCAAAACTAACTTGATTATTATCGGAAAGGCAAGGGAAAATTATCTTATAATGCATCATACAATTTCTTATATCTTTTATGAATATTGCTTCTTTATTTCTTGCAAATAACTTTTTTACATCATCTTCATATGTTTTATATAAATCTGTTTCTTTATAAAACTTCATTGTATTTCTACAAGAATCGATTAAAGCAGTAGTTGAAGCGAGAAAATTGAAAATATAACGATTTAAATTTAGGTTGTTAAATAATAACAATATTGGTTCAGCACCAGTTTGTATTTTTATAATTTCATTTTTTAGCTCATTGTAATTTAGAATAAGCGTGTGATAATTTTCATTCAAAAGTCCAAGCCTATTGACAGTTTGCCAGCCATTTGATTTAAATACAATTTCTTCTTGTGTTTTCATACTTATATTTTATTACAAGCATATTCTATAAATAAAAATTTATATAGCTTTCATCGATCGTGTCTTGTTCGATTCCGATGTAGCGAAGTGTTACTGATGGTGATGAGTGGTTAAAGATTTTTTGCAGGAGTACTATATCATTATATTTTTTATAATGATGATACCCGAATGTCTTTCTCAGTGTATGTGTTCCGATTCTCTCCTTCACCCCAACGGCTTGTGTAGCCTTATTCAAAATTCTATATGCCTGTGCTCTATCAAGCCTGCAATGTTTTTGTGTATAAAATAGCGGTTGTTCCCCAGGCAAACCTTCTACAAATAAATCAATCTCCTCCTTCAAAAACCTATTAAGCGGGAATTTCTTATACTTATTCGTCTTTTTCTCTCTAATTTCAATATGATCTCGGCCCTTTACATTCCCAACATCAAGCGATAATATATCAGATATTCTGAGCCCTGTATTTATCCCAAAACTAAAAAGCAGTACATCTCTTTGCTTTTTTGCCAAATATTTTTTAATCTTTTGAATATCTTCTATCTTTTTTATAGGTTGTACTACATTCATTTTCAAACTCGCTTAATCACCGACAATGATTGCTTCTTTCATATAAAAAGTAAAGTCTAATGACACAAAATTTAAACACCTTTTAAACAGCGTTTAAATATCGTTTAAATAGCATTCAAAAAACTATAGACTGCAAAATTACCCCTATATATTTACCCTCAAAATACAACACAACTTCATTTTGTTGCATTATTTGTCTTTTAAAATATTAGACAATATATTATCTAAATATTGACTTTTTATTAAATTTGGCATAATATATTATCTATGAATAATGCCTTATTTAATCCTAAAACTCCTAATGATATTGCAAAAGAATTGGTTGAGAGAATTAAGCAACACAGGAAAAAGTTTAAAATTTCTCAAGTTCTACTATCTACAAAATCTGGTGTTAGCCTTGGTTCTATTAAAAGGTTTGAGTCCAAGTATGAAATTTCTTTGAATTCTTTTATAAAAATTCTAATAGCTCTTAATTTAGAGCAAGATTTGGAAAATTTATTCACACAAAAAAATTACAACTCAATTGATGAGGTTATAAATGGATAACTATAAATATTTAAAAGTTTTTTATAATGATATTTTAGTTGGTACTCTGGCTAAAACTCCAGATAGAGTTATTGCTTTTGAATATGATTTAGATTGGTTGAATAATGGGTTTAGCATTTCACCGTTTAGTTTACCGCTCATAAAGAAAGTTTTTATTCCAAAATATGACCCATTTGGTGGATTATTTGGAGTTTTTAATGACAGTTTGCCTGATGGTTGGGGGCGATTACTCGTTGATAGATTATTTTTGAAAAATAAAATTAACCCTAATGAAATAGATGACCTTAATAGACTTGCTGTTGTTCAAGAATGTGGTATGGGGGCTTTGACTTACAAGCCTGAACATAAGTTTGAATCTGGAAATAGTATTCAAGATTATGATATTCTTGCTCAAGAGTGTTCAAATATACTAGAATCACAAAATTCAGAAAATTTAGATGAGATTTTTAATTTAGGCGGTTCATCTGGTGGAGCAAGACCCAAAATTTTAACGTCTATTGACAATGAGGATTGGATTATTAAGTTCCCATCATCATCTGATCCTAAAAATATAGGAGAAAAAGAATATCAATATTCCCTATGTGCAAAAAATTGCGGAATAAATATGACTGAAACAAGGCTTTTTCCATCTAAAATTTGTTCTGGATATTTTGGAATAAAAAGGTTTGACCGTAAAAATGGTAAAAAAGTTCATATGGTATCAGTTAGCGGGCTTTTAGAGACAAGTCACAGACTTCCTAATCTTGATTACAATACGTTGATGAAATTAACACTTGAATTGACTAGAAATTATCAGGATATTGAACAAATGTTTAGATTAATGTGCTTTAATGTGTTTGCACACAATCGAGATGACCATTCAAAGAATTTTTCTTTTCTTTTTGATGATACAAAAAAAGAATGGCATTTATCTCCTGCATACGATTTGACTTACAGTTTTTCATTTAATGGAGAACACGCGACAACAATTAATGGCGAGGGTAAAAATCCGACTTTAGAAAATATCCTAGCTGTTGCAAAAAATATAGGACTAAAAAAAAATTTCGCAAAAGATATCGCATTAGATATTCAAAAAGAATGTTCAAAATTGTTTAATTAATCTCATCTTTTTTGTCTATTTAATCTTTAAATAGAAGTTTCTTTAAAATAATCATAATTAACTAAACTATGTAAAACATTTTTTAATGTCATTATATTTTTATATCAGTTAATTCTCCATAAGACCCAACAAGTCTTGAAATACGTATAAACTACCAGTGTATAAATTTATGAACTTTATTACAAGCAAATGAACTTGTGTGTATTTTAAGTAACACAAAATAGCAAAAGGTGACTAAATGTCACGTTTTGTGAGAGGCCTGATAAGGATATTAGTTATTTATTTTCGCCAGTTGGTGTCCTTTTTTATATGCTACAAAGATGATTCAAACATTGAGTTTATTTTATCTGAGTACGCTCTAAGTATTCAGTACGTGGTTAGAGCACTCTGCCGAGCAAAAGGTGACTAAATGTCACGTTTTGTGAGAGGCCTGATAAGGATATTAGTTATTTATTTTCGCCAGTTGGTGTCCTTTTTTATATGCTACAAAGATGATTCAAACATTAAGTTTATTTTCTCTGAATGCGTTATAAAAATTCTGTTCATATTTAAAACAATTAAGCATCGTTTTACTTATTAATATTCTATAATTTTTTAAAGTTATATGTTATATATTTTTCCCTAATATTTTCTCAATATATTTATAAAGTTATGCACAAACTCAATATTTCTTACGTCAGTTGTTTCCAAATATTCATAAATTTCTTTTAAAAGAGTATCAGGATCTTTAGGTTCATCCAACTCAAAAAGAGCCATTATATCAACACCAAAGGCATTTGCGAACTTTAGCAATTTATCAGACTGTGGGAAATGGATTCCATTTTCTATCTTTGAGATATTTGGTGGCTCAATTCCTACCTTTTCAGCAAGTTTTTCTTGTGTATACCCTGCTCGTTTTCTCAATTCTTTTAATCGTTTACCAAACCTACTTTTAAATGAATTCATAATAAATTCCTCTTTTATTATTTTAGTAAGTTTAAACCGATAGTAAGAAATAAACTATAATGCTGATTGTCATAAAAAATAACTATTTTTTAATGTAACACATTATAAAATGACAATTTTTTGTTGCATGACATTAAGAATTGAATTATAATATATTTTGTCAAATAGGCAGGGTCCTAAACAAGAGTTGAATTATGTGATGGATTCAACTCTTTGCCCTATCTAATATTTTTCTGTTATCCATTAACCAATAAATGGAAGATTCACTCCATTCATTTTCAAAGCAACAATCAATACAATAACAGCAATTCCTATTAAAATGTCTAAAACTTTGAAAAATCTTAAAAATATTTGGTAACATACCCATAAAGAAGGAATCGCTAGCCACAACCAATTATAACCTTGTAGAAACCAGCCATTAACCCAATAGCCAACTCCGAATACAATCAATGCTGTCGCTAATATACTCATTATTATACTTTTAAACATTATTAAATCCTTTTATATTTTCTATTCAGAAACTAATTCCTTTAAATAATTTGGAAGCGCAAATCTTGCATAGTGATAATCTTTATTATAAATCTTACAAGTTTTGACAATATCTTCTTCTCTATCATCAGCAAAATAAGATAATGGTTCAACTTCCTCTGAACAAAATGCCCAAGCCCAATATCCTCCTGGGTATGTTGGAATTGGTGATGTGAATGTAGATGTAATTGGGAACACTTTCTTTAATAATTTATACATTTTTTCAATCGCATCTTTTTGTGCTACAGGAGATTCAGATTGAGCACAAAGTATACCACCCTTTTTCAATGATTTTTTTGCATTCGTATAAAATTCTTCTGTAAACAAGCCTTCTCCTGGTCCCATTGGATCTGTTGAATCAATCAATATTATATCATATTCATCTTTTTTATCTTTGATAAATTCAATAGCATCTTCAACCTTGATTTCTACCTTTGGATTATCTAACTCACAAGCCATCGTAGGCAAATATTTTTTGCAAGCATCTATTACCATTCCATCTATCTCGCAAAGCACAACTTTTTCAACAGTCTTATGTTTTAAAACTTCTCTAATAGTTCCACCATCACCACCACCAATTACTAAAACTGATTTTGGTGATTTATGATGCATCATAGGTATATGTGAAATCATTTCGTGATAATAAAATTCATCACCTTCTGTACACATCATCAAATCATCAAGAGTCAAAAATTTTCCTAATGTTGAATCAGATTCAATAATCTCAACTTTTTGAAATTCTGACTGTTCAGAGAACAATGTTGATTTTTTCTTTATAGCTATTCCATATCCGTTTGGTGTAATTTCTTTATAAAATTCTGTCATAATTTAATATCTCCTGATAATATATGTATATGCAAGTGAAATACTTCCTGACCTGCTTCACGACCTGTATTAATAACTGTTCTATAACTTTTTATGCCAAGTTGTTTTGTAACTTTTCGTACGTTCATCATTAATTTACCTAACAACTGCTCGTCATCAAGTTCATTTAGACTTTCTACGTGCATCTTTGGAACTAATAACAAATGTATATCAGCCTTTGGGTTAATATCCTTAAAAACAACACAATACTCGTCTTCATAAACAAATTCTGTATTAAAATCTCCGTTTATAATTTTACAAAAAATACAATCTGTCATAATCTATTAACCTTTCAAAAATACAAAAAAGTGCATATAGTAAGCATAAACAACCCCTAAAATAGCACCCCAAAATACTTGTAAAGGAGTATGTCCTAACAATTCTTTTAGTTTTCCACCAATCAACTGAATTTCATGCTTATAAAAATCATCTAAAATACGATTTAAGCATGCTGCCTGTTTTCCTGCTGCACGTCTAACTCCAGCTGCATCATACATAACAACTAATGCATAACCCAGAGCGATTGCAAACTCAATTGAGTCAAATCCTCTAATCAATCCTACTGCTGTTGATAAACCTACAACACTTGCAGAATGAGCACTTGGCATACCACCTGTTGTTGTAAAAAGTCTTAAATCAATCTTTTTATCAAACAACAAATGTAGAGTAAATTTGATAGTCTGTGCCAAAATTGGGACAGTCAAACTTACAAAAAGCACTTCATAGCCAGTATTCAAATATTTGCTTAATACCATAGACCTAATTTTCCCTACTTCTTTCAAATTTTCAACTATAAAATTGGCACAAAAAACTATGACCAATTATTAACATGATAAATAGAATATACTTTTTTGTCATGTAATTTAATAAAATATGTTACAATTGATGTTAAAAATACTATTAAATGTAACAAACAAGAAATGAAAAGAAATTTGTGATATACTTGTATAAAAAAGTAGGAGTAAAGTGTATGATTGATGTATCAAAAAAACGTTCAACAAGAGAAGCTTTCGGTAAAGCATTAGTAGAATTAGGTAAAGAAAACGAAAAAGTTGTTGTATTAGATGCAGATTTATCTGTTTCTACACAAACAAAACTATTTGCAAAAGAGTTTCCTGATAGATTTTTTGATATAGGTATAGCAGAACAAGATTTAATCGGGACTGCGGCTGGTCTAGCAGCTGTAGGGAAAATTCCATATACAGCTACATTTGCCGTATTTGCTACAGGTAGAACTTATGACCAAATTAGAAACACAGTTTGTTATTCTAATTTCAATGTAAAAATAGTTGGTACACACGGTGGTATAACAGTTGGAGAAGACGGTGCTACTCACCAAGCATTAGAAGATATCGCTCTTATGGCAAACCTTCCAAATATGACTGTCATTGTTCCATCTGACTATGCAGAAACTTTCGCTGCAATCAAATATGCTTCTACTATAAACACACCTGTTTATATAAGAGTTGCAAGAGCTAATTTGCCTGATGTATTTGAAGATGGTTATAAAATTTCTCCTAAAGCAAAACTTATGAGAGAAGGTAAAGATGTTACTATTGTTACAAATGGTGAAACCTTACAAGAATCTTTAATCGCTGTTGAAGAACTTGCTCAAAAAGGTATTGATGTAGAATTATTACACATTCCTTTTGTAAAACCATTTGACAAAGAGTCTGTAATCAAGTCAGCAAAGAAAACAAATTTAGTAGTCACAATCGAAAACCACTCAATCAAAGGTGGTTTAGGTAGTGCAGTTTGCGAAACATTATCAGAAGTTTACCCAACAAAAGTTATTAGAATGGGAGTTGATGATGAATTCGGTATGAGCGGTACAGCAAAAGAATTGATGGCACATTTTAAATTAGATGCAAAAAGTATAGTTGAAAGAATAGTTGAGATAAAAAATGATACAATTAAGAGCAGTAACTAAAAAATATAGAACAAATTATGCATTAAAAGATGTTGATTTGGATATCAAGTCAGGTGAATTTGTATTTATTACAGGAGCTTCTGGCGCTGGCAAATCTACCTTGATGAAACTTCTATATAAGGAAGAAACACCTACAAGTGGAACAGTATTAATCGGTGGAATAAATATTGCAAACCTTCCACCAGAAAAAGTACCTCATTTAAGAAGATGCATGGGAATTGTGTTCCAAGATTACAAACTTCTTCCTAATATTTCTGTTTACGATAATGTAGCCTACGTTATCAGAACGTTGGGCATGAGCACTAAAGAAATCAGAAACCGTGTACTAGGAGCTTTGAAGGTCGTTGGTTTAATAGAAAAACGAAACTCTAGACCATCTGAATTGTCTGGTGGAGAACAACAAAGAGTAAGTATCGCAAGAGCAATTGTTAATGGACCTCCATTACTTATTGCAGACGAACCAACAGGGAACTTAGACCCTAAAAACTCATTAGAAATCATGCAAATTCTTGACCAAATTAACCAAAGAGGAATTACAATCATTGTTTCTACTCACGATAAGAACATGGTTAACTATTTCAGAAAAAGAGTTTTAACGCTTGATAGTGGAAGAATTATTAGAGATGTTCAGGCAGGTACTTATGAATAATAATAAACAAAGGATAAAAAGTCAGGTAAAAGAATCAATCCCAAAAGATTGGTTATGTGATATAAGAATAATCTATAGAATAGTAATGGAGGCTGTTAATGACCTAAAGAGAACAGGTCTTATGAATATCGTCATAATTACTACAATGGCGGCTATTCTATCTATCTTTGGTGCGTTGTTTAGAACAACTATTTCTATGTCACAGTTTGCTCATGAACTTGGAACTGTACTTGAAATTTCTGTTTATCTAAAGCCTGATACTCAAGTTCAACCTGTAGCAAAGAAGTTCAGAAGTATAGAACACGTAGACGGAGTTAGAATCATTCCAAAAGAAGTTTCATGGAAAGAGCTTAGAAAAGATATTGTGTTACCAAACATAAGCAATCCACTTCCTGATACACTTCATGTTAAAGTTGATAACCCTATTTATATAGACTCTGTTCTAGCTAAAATAAAAACAGATGCTAATGTTGAAGATACAGGTTACGCTGAAGAATTTGCAAAAAGACTACAAATGATTACACACGTTGTTAATACTACAACTCTTTTAGTAACATTAATAGTTGCAGCATTAACAATTACAATTATCAATAACACTATTCAGTTGGTTATCCAATCTAGAAAAGATGAGATAGAAATTATGCGACTTATGGGTGTGAGCAACTGGTATATTCGTTTACCACTTGTTTTACAAGGCGCTTTTTATGGATTTTCAGGAGCTTTAATTGCGCTTGTACCACTTCAATTTGTACAAAATGCACTTGTATCTATCCACAAATTTTTCTTAATTCCATCACCTGCTATGGCTGAAGGATTAGTAGTTCTAACTTTATTATTAGTTGGAATTGCATTTGGTGCTGGTGGTAGTTTGTTATCTATCAAAAAACATTTACAAGTATAATTTATAGGTATAATTATGGCTACAAAAATTGTTATCTTTGAACAAGACCAACAAACAGTTGATATCATAAAAGGATACTTATCTGGTCTTGAAAATATTGAACTTGTTGCATCTTTTTCTGACTATACAGAAGGTTATAAATATGTTAGAGAAAACGGAATATCAGTTGTTCTTTTTTCTTTAACGCAAAACAAAGAACTTTGTCTTAAGATGATAAAAAAGTTGTTTGAGATTGGAATAAATGTAATCGCTATTTCAGAAGATTATACAACTTCTAATATCATTCAGTTATTGAGATGTGGTGCAAAAGACTTTGTTTCAAAACCAGTTCTTTCTAAAGATTTATTAGTTGCTATCGTAAAATGTAGCCAAGAAGACGTTAAAGTATTAAAAAAATCTCAAATAATCTCTGTTTATTCAAACAAAGGAGGAGTTGGTAAAACTGCAGTTGCAACAAATCTGGCGTACGAGTTTGCTAGACTCACTCGAGAAAAAGTTGTTCTTGTGGATTTAAATCTACCAATAGGCGATGTAACTACATTTTTAGATATAAAGCCTATCATTGATATTTCTGAAGTGGTAGACAATACAAATGATGAGGAGAAAAACCTTGTGTTTGAAGCCTGTCAACAATATCAAGATTCAAGTCTTTATGTTTTGGCTGAACCACCTTATATCAAGCAATCTAGAGAGCTATCTCCTGCTCAAATAACTAAATTATTTAATTTATTAAGAGAAAAATTCTCTTATGTTATTATCGACATGGGTACAAATGTTGATAAACTTAATATGTCTATATTAGAGCAATCTGACCTTGTATTATTGGTAACTGTTATCAACTTGCCATTGATTAGAAACTGCCAAAGATGTCTTGATTTGTTCGAGAACCTAGAATTTCCAGAGTCTAAGATTAAAATTGTTATAAATAGATATTTAGAAAATGACGAAATAACTGTTTCTGATGTTGAAAAGACTCTTAATAAACAAGTTTATTGGAAGATACCAAACAACTATTTTACAATAATGTCTTCCATAAATAAAGCTATTCCTGTATCAGAAGTAAACGAAAATTCTAATATAACAGAAAGCTTTACTATGTTAGCATCAAAAATGGCTGATGATTTGTTTGAAAATGACTTAAAGGTGTAGAGTTTTCAGTGACTTCTATTATTTGTCTTAATCATGCTGAACTCGTTTCAGGGTCTATATAACATCTTTATAGGGATTCCACGCTTGCGTTACAAAAATAATTACAGCACGCTCTGAATGACGGTTTAAAATTATCATGGACAGTAATGGAACTTGTTTCAGCATTCCTCTGAACACGCAGAACCGTTAGCTTATGGATTGTCTCAAATTTGCGATGCAAATACTCTTAATAACAACTTAAAAATAACGTATAAATATTACTTTCCTGTGAAGAACTTCATAATATTATCGAAGATTGAAGGTGGATTAGTTACCATCTCAACTGCTCTATCATAATTTTGAACAACATAAGGATTACGTGGATCGATTCTTTTCAATCGTTCTAGGTAATCAACCATCTCTACATAATCACCGATTCTATCTCTGAATTCAGCCAATTTTTGTAATGCTCGTTTATTATTGTTATCCAAATCTAATAACTTTTCATAGAATTCAACAGAACGAGTTTTATCAGTCGTATCAAGCATATCAGCTATAGCAGTAACAACTTCTTTATTCTTTTCATCTATTTGATGAGCTGTCAAATATTCATTAATAGCAATATCAGTATCACCTCTCACAATATTGAACTTTGCCCAATTAACGTGTTCTAAGAACTCATTACCTTTTTTCTCATATATCAATGCTCTCATTTGATAAATCAATGGTGAATTTGGTGCAAACTTTGCATAATCATCAACTTTTTCTAAAGCTGTATCCAAATTATCTGTTTCAAAATAATATTGTGCAACCAATGCTAAATACTTAGGGTCTTTTTTATATTTATCCTTTATTAACTCTAACAAGGTTTGAGCTTCACTAACCTTTCCCATTTCCATCAAAGAACGAGCTTTTAAAAGACTGTCCGTAGTTAATTCATATGCTTTTTCAGGACAATTAGTTTTAGAATAATAACGAGCTAATGCTTCATCTAATCCTTTATAACCATCATCTTTAGCTTTTTGAAGAACCTCTACAGCACTTTCAGAAAAACCTGTCTTATCATACAAATTAGCCAATCTCAAATAAACATCAGAAGATGCACTATCTGTATCAGAAATTGACAAATATTGGTCAATCGCTTGGTTATACTTACCTTGTTTTTCATAAATATCTGCTAACAAATATCTAGTATGATTAATTTTATCTTCGTCATCACCGTGAAATATAGCTTTTTTATAATTAGTAATAGCGTGCTCAAACTGTTCTTGAAGAACGTTATACTGAGCTCTTGCAAGGTAATATGTGAATTTATCACCATTTTCATAACAGATGTCAATCAGTTGTTCATACGCTACAACATTGTTCTCGTCAACTGATACAACTTTTTTATAATACTCTTCAGCCTCGTCTTTTTTACCTAAAATAGATGCAATATGACCTAATTTTTGTAATAAATGTACACTTTCTTGGTTATTTTCATATACTCTTTTATATTCTTCATACGCTTTTTCGTAATTTTCTTCGTTTTCGTATTGTTCTGCTAATTTCATATATTACCCTTTGTCTAATTTAATACTAATTATATTTGCATTGAGTTTTTTCTATACCGTTTTTAAAATAGAAATCTATAGCTTCTTCTGATGTTGAAAGGATTGTCTTTAATTCTTCTAACGAGTCCTTGTCAAAGTTCTGTAGAACAAATGCTTCTGATGGGATTGGTGGTTGTGGACCTATTCCAATCTTTAATCTTGCAAAATTCTTTGAACCCAAATGTTGAATAATAGATTTTATTCCATTATGACCACCATCTGAACCGTTGGCTCTAAACCTTATTTTACCTAAATTCAATGATAAATCATCATAAACAATTATCATATCCTCAGGAGATATTTTATAATAATCTATCACAGCACGCATAGCCTCACCGGATAAATTCATATAGGTAGTAGGTTTCACTAACATAATTTCTTCATCAGCCGTAAATTTTGCAATCAAAGATTTTAGCTTAGAATTTTCTTTAAATGTTGCAGAATTATCCATTGCAATCTTATCCACAAGCATAAACCCTACGTTATGTCTTGTAAACGTATATTTTGCACCTACATTGCCTAATCCAATAATTAGCTTCATATTCTGCCCTTACATCTTTTCTGGAGCACTTACACCAAGAATATTCAAGGCATTTTCTAAAACTGTCTTAATAGCATATATCAAACATATCCTTGATTTCATCAATTCTTTATCATCACAGATAACTCTGTTTGAGTTATAGAATGAATGGAATTCTCCTGCTAAATCCTGAACATATCTGCAAATTGTGTAAACTGCTCTGGTCTTTGCTGAGTAATCAATCATAGACTTAAATTCTTCAAGTTTTAACACTAATTTTTTAGCTGTTGGAATAGCCTTTAACATAGATTCACTATCAAAGTTTTCTAATGCTGATTTAAGTTCTTCTTCTGTCATCGGAGCAGGAGTTGTTTTACCTGTTTCAGTATCAAGTTTTGGACTAACAGCATTTCTCAAGATAGAACAAGCTCTTGCGTGCGCATATTGAACATAGAAAACTGGGTTTTCATCAGTTGAACGTTTTGCCAACTCTATATCAAAATCAAGAGTTGTATCAATACTTCTCATTGACATCCAAAATCTTGTTGCATCAACACCAACTTCTTCTATAAGTTCGTCAAGTGTAACCATCTTACGACGCTTACCCATTCTAACTTCTTCTCCATTGATAATTAAATTTACAAGCTGTCCTAATAAAATTTCTAATTTATTAGGGTCTTCACCCAATGCCTCAATAGATGCTTTTACTCTTGGGACATAACCGTGATGGTCAGCGCCCCAAATATTTATAAGTCTATCAAACCCACGTTCAATCTTATCAATGTGATATGCAATATCTGCCGTTAAATAAGTATTTGAACCATCTGCTTTTTTAAGAACACGGTCTTGATCATCACCATATTCAGATGACTTAAACCAAATAGCACCTTCTTTTTCATAAAGTTTACCATTTGCTTCTAATTGTTTATAACATTTTTCAACCTTACCTGATTTATGTAATTCTAGCTCTGAATAGAAATTGTCAAAATAAACTCTAAAGTTTTCTAACAAATCTTTTTGAACCTTCTCCATATAGTTTTTAGCGTAATCAGATAGAACTTGAATATCATCAGTTGGTTCGTGTTCTTCCAAAAATTTCTTTGCTACAGGAATTAAGTATTCACCTGCATAATAATTTTTTCTTTCTTCTTCATCTTCAGGAAAATCTACGTTTTCACCAAGTTCTTGTTTAACTCTTATATTCAAAGAACGTCCAAGTTTTTGTATTTGGCTACCTGCATCATTAATATAAAACTCTTGATAAACATCGTGACCATAGAATTTTAAAAGATTAGCAAGAGCGCTACCCATAGCTGCCCATCTACCGTGACCTATATGGAATGGACCTGTTGGGTTTGCTGAAACATATTCTAAGATAATTTTCTCAACTTGAGGATTTAGAGGTTTTCCGTAATTTTCTTTCTTTTCTAATATTTCTTTTATTACATCAACCAAAACTTTATCAGATAGTTTAAAATTGATAAAGCCTGCAACAACAGAAGTTGTGAATAAATCTGAATTTAAATATTTGGCAATAGCGTTTGCTATCATAGGTGGTGCAATTCTAGCATTTCTAGCTAACGATGACACATTTATAGCAAAATCGCCAAAATCTGGATTCTTTGGTTTTTCAACAACCAATGAAACACCTTCAACTGACTCCATTTGACCCAATTCTTTTTCTTGAACAGCTTTTTCTATTGCTTTTAAAGTTGATTCTAAAACTATATCTTTAAACATATTTCCCTCACTAAGATTTCTACTTTAGCTTGATTATACATCAAATATACTCTATTTTAAATCAAGATTAAAAACACATTTACAATTAAACTACTCTTACAAATTAATAATCAACCACACAAAGAAATAACCATTAAGCAAGATAATCTAATATTGCGCCACCAATTTCTTCATTTGGATCAAACCCACAAGTTTTATTAGGAGGGTTAATAGAATTTCTAATAAGCATTGAACACAAAGGTCCAAAAGCATCAGGTACTTTTGTTTTTCTATATATTCCAGCAAGATAAGTTTGAACATTAGGGGATGTTGTATCGTTGTGTTTTGATAAAGCAGGATACATTTTATCAACACCTTTTACTCCATTATCAATCATTCTATCAACAATATAAAGTGTTTCAACAACTTCCTTTTCATCTTTTGAATTGTTCAAAACATTTTCTAATGCTGGGAAACTCTTTTCACCTTGATTAACATAATAATTGACTTTTGCCTGATTGAACAAGCAATAATTTCTATCTTTAGTTGGCATTTGTACACTAACTGTCATATTTTCCCCTAATCTTATGCGTACACATAAGGTGCACCATTTTTAATTTCATTCAAAATATTATCTGCTACAACCTTCAATTCATCTTTTGGTTTGCCTTCTTGTTTTTGTCTATAAAACTCATCACATAATGGCTCAATAGAAGAATCTTTCTTAGATTTAAAATTCCTTAACTCTGTAGAAACAAGTCTTTTTTGTAAATTCAATTCGGTTTCTGCATTATATTTTTTTACTTGTACATCTTTTACTGCTCCAACTGTTAGTTCGCCAAGATAAGCTGTTGCAGTTGCACCTGTGATGCCAAAGAACAGATTTTGAAACTGTTTATTATGCGAATCAATCAAATAGTTATAAAAGAACGCTTTATAATCAGAAACGTGAGAATAAAAAGTATTTCTATCTTGACCTGAACCACCAAGTGCACTATTCGCCTTTTCGGTTGATTTATTAATATTAAACAAACTTTCTTTAATAAAGTCTTTCTTTTCTTTTTCATTATTCCAAGACATTTTATCAGCAGTAGCTCTTACATATTCAGAGTCAGCTGAAATATCCGTAAACAAATTCATAATTGTTTGTTTATCATCAGGTTTCTTTTCTGGATTTTCAACAATCTCTGCAATCACTTCTTTTACCTTTTCTACACCTCTTTTCATAGAATTGTTACTAGAACGCAAATTCTTCATAGAAAGATATCCAAGTCCGACAATCGCAACGGTTGATACAGCTCCAATAGCCATATATCCAATATTTTTAAACACGTTATTTTTTTGTTCATTTTTAGATGTTGATTGAGCACCCTTAAACGTAATTTGATTATTATACACAGCCTTTGAATTATTTGAAGGATTTTCTTCAATAAGTGCTTGGTTAAATTCTCTTGCTTTTTCTGAAAGCATACTTCTAATTATCTTCATTTTGCCAGAGAAAGACTGTGTTTCAACCTCTATCAGATTTTCCTGCAAGTTCTTTTGTATATCTGATTCTTTTTTCTTTACCCATACATCTCTAAACCCTTCACAGAATGTTTTTCCCATAAACGCCATAGAACTGAACACAGCAAGTCCTCCAAGAGCCAATGAGGTTTTTTTATTTGGGTTTGCAACAACTCTATATATGGCTTGGTCAATTTCTTTATTTACACAGACATTTCTTGTCATAGAGCCTAGTTTTTTAGGTAAATCAACATCAACAGCATCACGTGCTGATTTTGCGATAAGTCCTGTAACACCAGCTAATGCACCCATAAAACCAACCGTAGCTATAGCAATTGGGAATAATCCTTTTTCTTTTTTAGCATTTTTTTCATAAAGATTATTAGGCAATTCTGCCCTATTAGAAATCAACAAAGAATCATAAGAATCTTTTAATGGCAAATTATTATTAAGAACAACTCCCTCACGAACAGAATCTGCAACTTTAATTTGAGTTTTAGTTCTATTTCTGTGCATTCTTTGTGCTTCCATATCATTATTTATTATATACATTTTTTCTTTTCTTCTCCGGTAGTTTTTTAGTAATTTTGTTTAGCATTTGTTTTAATTTTTCTAATTTCTTTTCAAGTTCAACCATAAGTTCATTTTCATCAGCATCATTGTTCGGTGTAAATATCATAAAAATTGAAACAAGTTTTTTCTTAACCTTATTAAAGAAATCAGATATTTTTTTATTTATTGCAGCCTTTAATTCACCATAAATAGCTGTCAATTTATCCGATATATCTGCTAACTTTTGAGATATAGTAGCAATCGTATTCATTATATTAACAGGTACATTTTTTATATGCTGTAAAATAGGCATCACAAGATTTTGAAGGACAACGCCAACTGGTTTTGTCAACCTATTACCGTTTAAAGTTTGGATAAAATTAGCGAGATTTTGAGAAGCTTTAACCATATTCTTTTCAAACATAGCAATATTTACTAAATGCGCTTGGTAATCAGCCTCACGAGCAAGTCTAGCGTTTTTCAAAGATTTTAAAAACGCACCAATTGCTGCACATTCATTCCAACTCATTTCACCAGGTTTTGCAGAGAAATCAGCTGTCTGTACCTTATTAGATGTACCACCCATGCCAGAGCAAATAGGACACGCTCCTGGTGGCAATCCGTGAGGACACAAACCAGACCTGACTGCAGTAACTGACGATATACCTGCTGTCAATCTTTTATCCTTCCTTATTGATTAGTTTTTACTTGTTACAATATTTTGCGACGAAATATCATAAAACTTTGAGCATTCCGGCTATTACGGCTGCGGCACAGCTGGAGATATACACTCCATTTCCTCAATATTATTTTAATATATAAAGCTACATGGTCAATCAATTATGAAGAACTCTAACATTTTTAATTCTTATTAAGTTTTAAAATACCACCTTCAAATGTATCGTAATCAATAGGCATACCTTGCGTGATAAAATCTAAATAAACAGGCTGACCGTCTGTTTCACCAAAAATTTGGAATTTTTCATCTGTGAATTCAAAATTCTTCATATCAAGTTTGTGTCTATTTGGACCTGCGTATATATCCATATCAGGCTTACCTAATTTTTTTGCAAATTGTTTACTAAACTCTACTATTCCATCTTCAATTTTTTCATTGTATTGGTATTTTGGCTTAAGTTCAATATTATCTAGCAATAATCCCATTTTTTCAGGTGATGTTGCAACTAAATACATCATCGTATTACCAATCGATTCATCACCATCTTTAAGTTCAATTGCCTGAACCATTTTATTCCTAATATAATTAGGTGCTGACCAATCATTAAATGAACCAATTGCAGTACAACACGTTGCATCGTTACCTAAAAACAATGAATGTGATATATCGTCCATATCAACCTTTTGTATAGTTATATTAGAACTTTCAGAGCTTTTTTGTTGACGAATTCTTTTCATTTCTTCGTGCCTAGTATCAATATGATTTTTAAATGTTCCTTTTGCTGTTGGAATATTTTCATTTGTATCTTCAAAATTCCAATAAGAATTCGTTGTAAACTCTGTATTCAAAAGCTTATAGATTTTTGATAAATCTTTAAATTCAATAGGCTTATTATCTTTATATAACTTCAAAAGTTTATCTGTACCTGCAAAATATCCATCACCTTCATAAACTATATTTTCAGAATCTTTTAATTCATATCCACCCTTTTCAAGACATTTTTTTAAATTATTTTGTTGTTTTTGAGGTAATGATTTAAAAATATCATCATTAAATTCTGTTTCAAGATTTTTAATTGCATTCTTTGACATTTTGTCAAAATCATAATCTATATTAACATTCACTTTTAAATCAGGATTAGCACCCGTCCAAACATCATAATCAAATCCATACGTTTCAATGTTATCCTTAAAATTTTTGTTATGTGGTAAATTGTCTAAAGTTTCTTTTATAGTTCTATCTGGATTATCGTTCAAATCCCCTATCAAACGTGAAAAATTATCATGAAAATCAGGTGATGGGAACATAAGTTTTTGAATACGTGCATCTGGTTTTAGATTTATTTTTGATTCTGTTTCTTTTGTTGGAATAATAGCGTAATTTTTCCAAACTATAGATTTTAGTTTTTCATTTAAGCGTTTTCCACCATCATTATTATCTCTTAAGTATGGAATAAGCTCATTCGCAGACTCATAATCACTTTCATCACACCCATTATTATCAATTGCTCCAAGATAAATTTTAATTGCATTTGCTTTTTCTATAGGGTCTTTTATTGATTTGTTAAGAATGTCTTTTTTGATGTTGTTAGCATCATTCATTTTCTTTATACGCTCATCACGTTCTTTTTTATCAGTTATATTATTAAATCCTTGTTTTAGGTTTTCTATATTATCTTGAGCCTCTTTATATTTATTTGACTCTGTGGGATTGACAAGCTCTTTTAAAGGCTCCATTTTTTCTTTTATAAGGCGTTCATCTCCAAGATTATCAACAATATCATCTATGGTATCAAATCCCATTGGAAACATTTTTATAAAATTATCTTCACCTAAAATATTAATTGTATTTAATGTTTTTTTAGCACTTTCATTATTTACAAATATTGATGCTAGTTCAACATCATCTACAGGCATATCTGGTGAACCAAGCTCAGTTCTGTGTTCACAGACCTTATCCATAAATTTTGATAACGTATGTGCCTGATCTAAAGTTAAGTCAGTTGCTGAAATATTTAAAACAAATCTTGGATTTATATCATATTTTTTTAAATATTCTATCTTTTCACAAAAACTATCTGCATTATTAAAAACATTTATTTGATCATATATATCATCGTCATCATCATCTTCTTCAAGCTCTTTATCATTTTCTAATAACATTTTAAATTGAAAAGTTAATATATCCTTTGAACAACCAGCTTTTAAGAATTTCTTTAATCCTGAAAAAATATTATCTTCTTTATTATAATCTTTTTCAGCAACAGCTAAAAGCAATACTGGTGCATCGTCATTATTATCTATATATTTATTTATGTCATCAAATTCATTTTTGTCATACAGTCTTGCAACTGTTTTCAAATTATCAAGACTTGTTTGAGATTGCAGACTAGGATATTTTTTAAAGGTATCCGTAAAGAATTTAAACCTATCTTTATTTATAATTTTTGGAGTCGTTTTATCAAAAATATCATCACCTTGATTTTTTGTATCAACCATTGCTTGAAATCTACAAAGTATAAATTGTTTTCGAATATCGTTATCTTCAATTTCTGGAACATCCTTAACTATATACTCATAAGTTTCTTCTTCATTTTCATAATTATCTAAAGAATGAACAGCAACAATTATTTTGAAAGATTGCTCTTCAGAAAATCCAAATTTCATAAGATCATAAAAAGCTTTCTCCCTATTAGACACCTTTTTATTTGATATATCTTTATTTGTTGCTGAAATTTCTACAGTATCTTTATCTAATCCTTTAAAACTTGTTTGATTATATTTAATCGGATTAGATTGATTTTTATAAATTTGTTGATTGCTGATTGAATAATTATTAGAAATTAGCATGTTTAGTTTAAAACGTATAAAAAATAAATTTGCCAATATAATTAAATTTTAGGCAGTTATTGTAACGAAATGTAACAGATAAACAAAAAAACTCTAAAGTTTCAAAAAAAATTGCCGTCATAAAGGGAGTAAGAAAAAACTGAACAAGATTAGGGGTTCAGTACAAGGAATAAAGGAGTTAAATATGGGTTTATCATCATCACAAGCACGTTTACTCAATTTGACAAGTAGAATGCACCAAATTGAGTACAAAGCAGCAAAATTAGAAGCAGAAAAATTACAAATGGCTAACGAATCAAGTCGAGTTTACGAAGACTATTTGGAAGCACTTGAAAAGACAAAAATTCAAAAGAAAATTCTTACAACAGATGGTTCTGTAACTTATAGAGACATCACAAGTTACCAAGACTTTACAACAGCTGGATTTGCATTGCAATTTAATGGAACTACCTATGATAAGAGCGACATTAAATACAAAGGTGGCTCTACTACAGAATTAGACCCTGCAAACCAAACAGCAAATTCATTTGGTAAATTATTAGTAGATTTAGGCATCCAAGAATTGTCTGGTAACTTTGAAGATGTAATCACAAACATCATTAATTCAGGACAAGTTACTATTGTATCAGCAAAAAATGATGGTACATTTGCACAACCTACTGATGCTGACTACAATAGATACGAAACAAGTGTTGCAACAAATACAAACTTGCAAGAAGTAACTGACTCTTCTGAATTGAAAAAGGCAGAGGCTAAATATGAAGCTGATATGAAGAAAATCGATAATAAAGATAGGAAATATGACTCTGATCTTGCAGCGTTAGATACTGAACGTAACGCTATCAAGCAAGAAATGGAAACATTAAAGAGCGTTGCAAAAGAAAACGTAGAACGTACATTCAAACTATTCAGTTAATGGTTGAGTTAATAAATGAAATTTTCGGAAACGAGGGAGATATTCTCTCCCTCGGGACTCGAAAGGTTGTACTTGGGTACTGTAAAACAAATAATTGTCACCGTCGAGTAAAAAATATATCACACCAAACTTATCCCGTTATGAAATAGGTTTGAAACTGAAATGAGTCGTTCATTGTTAATATATTAAAAATAAAATTTTTAAAACCAGTAAAAATATATAGACTATGTAAATTAAAGACTTATTTATACCGAAATAAATTTGGTTTGATGTACGAAATATCGGAAATCAACAAAAAGTTTCCTAAAAATTCCTAAATTCCTATAATTCCTTTTCTTATTCCTAATAAGCGCCACTCTGTCCAAAAGCAAGTGGCTTTTTTTTACGGATTTTCGGTAGGGTGAGTGAGTAAAACGAACGAAACCCGTAAGAGCGTAAAACACTGAATGAACGACTAAATTCGTTAGAATTTAATAGTGAATGTAGTGTTTAGCACGCCCGAATAATCCAAGAAAGCGATAGTGTGGCAATCCATAAAATTTTTAATATTTCTATCAAACCCTTTTAAAAATCAACGAAGTATTTATTCCACCAAAAGCAAAATTATTACTCATAAAATATTCTGTTTCAAAAATTTTTGGGTTACCGATTATATAATCCAATTCGGCACATCTTTCATCTACTTCTACCAAATTGAGATTTGGACAGAACCAATTATTATTCATCATCAAAATACTCAAAATAGATTCAATCGCACCACAAGCACCTAGTGTATGACCTGTATAACTTTTTATTGTACTTACTGGGACTTTGTTCTTAAACACCTTATAAGTTGCGTTAGATTCAGCAATATCTCCATTTATTGTTCCTGTTCCATGTGCGTTCACATAACCTATATCATCGGCACTTAAACCTGCAGAGTCTAACGCTTGAACCATAACTTCTGTCATAGTTTCTTCGTTTGGATTAGTTATATGTGTACCGTCAGAATTTGTAGAAAAACCAACTATTTCTGCATATATTTTTGCGCCTCTACTTTTTGCGTGTTCATATTCCTCAAGAATCAATGTTCCTGCACCTTCACCAATTACTAATCCATCTCTTGATTTGTCAAACGGTGATGGAGTAAGTTTTGGAGTATCATTTTTTACACTTGTAGCAAACAACGTGTCAAAAACTCCTATATTACTTGGTGAGAATTCTTCTGAACCACCTGCTATCATAACTGTTTGAATACCTGATTTTATCATCTCATAAGCGTAGCCAATTCCCATTGAGCCTGATGTACAAGCACTTGATGTCGGAATAATTCGACCTGTTGTTTTAAAATATAACGATATATTCACTGCAGAAGTATGCGACATCATTCTTACATAAGAACCCGAGTTTAAATTATTCACCTCGTGATTTATACACATTGAATAGAAATCCATTATTGCATCAATAGAGCCACTACACGAACCATAACTAACCCCAGTTCTATTACTAGAGATAATTTTATCCCCTAACAAACCTGCATCATTAAGAGCCTCTTTTGCTGTAACAACAGACATAATTGCAACAGGCCCCATTGTTCTTGTTACTTTCCTTGTAAAATCTTCTGGTTTTATAAAACCCTCAACTCTAGACAATAATCGTGTATGCAACCCATTATATTTAGCTAACTCATCACTATACTTTATACAATTTTCTAGCTTATGCAGTCTTTTGTAAGCCAATTCAACAGTTGAACCTAGTGGACTAGCTAACCCCATGCCTGTAACAACCACTCTCTTAGTCATTATTGATACATTCCTCCATTCACAGAAATTACTTGCCCTGTTATATATGATGCATCTTCACTAAGAAGATAGTTTATTGCACTTGCGACCTCTTTTGCAGTTCCAACTCTTTTCATTGGTATCACATTTTTTACAAAATCTAATGGTAAATCATTAATCATATCAGTTTCAATGACACCAGGAGAAACGCAATTCACTGTAATATTTCTTTTTGCAACCTCTCTACTCAAGGATTTTACTGCACCTATGATTCCTGCTTTTGATGCACTATAATTTATTTGTCCTCTATTTCCTGTTTGTCCTGATACAGATGATAAGGCTACGATTCGACCTTTTCTGTTTTGAATCATCTCCAATATAATTGGACGTAATGTATTATAAAATCCATTCAAATTAACATTTATTACAGAATCCCATTCTTCATCTTCCATTACAGGAAACGGATTATCGGCTGTTATACCTGCATTAACAACTACACCATAGTAAATTCCATTCTTTTTTATATCTTCTAATAAAACTTCTTTTGTCTGTTCTCTATTAGAAACATCAAATTGTAGGATTCTTACATCTTTATTTAAACCCTTAATTATATCCTCTACTTCTTTTGCTTTATCCAAATTTTTTCCACAATGCAAAACTATATCAAACCCATTTTTTGCAAGATATATCGCCGTTTCACGACCGATTCCTCTACTTGAACCTGTAATCAATACAGTATTAGCCATTTATAAAACCCTCAATATTTTCATCACTACTTTGATACACATTTATTGTCGCACTAGAAACTTCTTCTTCTTTGTCATTATAAATTAAACAATCGAAAGAGTAAATTTCAGCAGAAAAAACTTCTTTTATCAAAATTGTATACGTTCTTCCAAGTTCAAACTTCTCTATTGCACTATTATAGAGTCTTGTTCCTAATAAAAATCCTATTTTTGGTTCGTCTAAACCCTTTGAATAGAATGCAAAACAACCTATTGTTTGAGCCATATATTCTATTCCAATAACAGAATCAATTCCACCTAAATCTTTATCATAGAACAGACTATCTTCTGTTATTGTAACGCAACTTTTTAACCATCTACCCTCAATAGAATAATCTAAAACATCATCTATCAAAATCATAGACTCTTTATGTGGTAATATTTTTGCTAAATAATCTTTATTATTAACCATTCCTTACCCATTATTTTTTACTTAGTATTAGTATAGCATTAGTTCCACCAAACCCAAAAGAATTACACATACAAATATTACAACATTCATACTCATTTGTATTCTTATCAACAAGTTTAACCTTAGAAATAGATTCATCATATTCCCCATCGTAAATATGAGGAAATAATTGTCCATTAAAATTTTCTAATAACATACAGCATAAAGCCGTTTCAATTCCTGCACCTGCGCCAAGACAATGTCCTGTCATTTGTTTTGTAGAACTAACGGGTTTATTATCTCCAAAAATTTTATATACAGCATTTCCTTCCATTAAATCATTTGCAAGCGTTCCTGTCCCGTGTAAATTTATATAGTCGATATCTTGTGGAGATAAATTCGCATCATCTAACGCCTCTTTTATAGCTAATATTTCTTCATCTGCCTCTGGATTTGGTGTTGTTGAATGATAAATTCCTGTACTCTCACCTATTCCTAATATATTTATTCCTCTTTCTTTATCATCATTAAAATTTTCTGACTTTTCAAGAATAAAGAGAGCACAACCTTCTCCAATATTCATACCCTCTCTATTTTTACTAAAAGGGATTGAAGGTTTATTTGATAAAACCTCTAATGACTCAAAACCAAACAATGCAACCTTAGCTATTGAATCTACACTCACAACTATAACAGCGTCAGATATATTTTTATTTAATAAATCACGTGCTAACGAAAAAGTCTTTAAACCTGAAGAACAAGCTGTTGAAACAGTTGAAAAGTAACTATTTAAACCTAAATACGTTTTTATAAATTCAGCAGGATTTCCTATTTCACAATGACTTATATCTGAAGTCTTTTCAAATTCTTCCACTCCTGAATTTGTAGTTGCAACTACTACACCTATTCTATTCTTTGGGTATTTTTCAAAAAGTCTATTTATGCTTTTGTTCAAATTTAATAAAAGCTTTAATATCAATTGATTACATCTTAAATTAAATTGTCTATCTTCTATTTTAGGGAGATTTGAATTTACAACTCCAATTCTTATTTTTTTATTTTTGATATATTTATCAGTAATAATAAAGTTTTTATTATTACCTTCTAAAACATTTTTATAAATATCTTTTATGTTTTCACCAAGATTGCAGATTGCATCATAATCAGTTATTTTAATACTCATTCATACCCCGTTTTTATAATATAATATTAGCATGAAAGATGAAAATATAGAATTTTACTTAAATAAGTTTAGTTATATTGAAAATGAAAAAGATATAGATATCAGTTTTATTAAACCACTTCAAAGAAGGAGATTGAGCCTTGTCGACAAGTTTTCTCTAGACATCTTGAATAAAATTGTCACAGAAGATATCGAAAACATTATATTTGCATCTCAATATGGTGAATTTGAACGACTTAAAAAAATGATTGAGCAATATCAAACAGAAAACGAGGTTTCACCAAGTTATTTTTCTTGTTCAGTACACAATTTCCCACCTGCTTTTTATTTACTGACTAAAAAATTAAGCATTCCATACACTTCCATCGGAGCAGGCAATAACACTTTATCTATAGGGATTTTAACCAGTGCTATTTCAAAATTTAAAAAGAACCTTTTTTGCTATTCTGACGTTAATGACAAAAAAAGTGTTGGATTTGGAATAAATTTAAGTAAGACAGAAACTCCTTCATCAAAAAAATATAGAATAACCTTAAATCAATACTCAGAACAAAAAAATAATACAAGCCGATTTAACGAAATCGAAGAATTCAATGAATTTGTAAAACTATTTTCAGGAGAACAAAACTCTATAAAAACAAATTTATATAATATAGAAAGAGTACTTGATGAAGGATAAAATCATTAAAATTTTAAGAGGTACAATCGTTATTTCAAGCTTTACTTTCTTTGGTTTAGCTTCATTATTTTTTAGATATATAACCTTACCTATCAAAAAATCAATCTGGGATTTAACAAAACAAGACTATTCAGAAAAGAATTTAAAAATAAGATATAGTGAAGTTCTACAGAAGTCTTGGCAATATTTTTTAAACTTCCTTATTTGGATGAAAATATTGGAACTTAATATTGACAATCTTGAAAGATTAAAGAACATAAAAAACTCCATCATAATATCAACTCACCCAAGTTTCATTGATATCTTAATTCTTATATCTATAATTCCTCATTCTACTTGTTTTGTCGCTGAAAGATTAGCGAACAATATTTTCTTAAAAGGAATAGTAAATTTACTATTCATTATCGAAGGACAAAGTCAAGAAGACTGGTTAAAAGACTCCAAAACTATGATTGAAGATGGATTTAACCTAATAATTTTTCCAATGGGTATTAGACACAAAAAAAACGAACGACCAAAAATAAGACGTGGTACAGCTTTATTAGCGCAAAAAACTAAAAAAGATATTGTAATGATAAATATGTCGACCTCGTATGATTTTCTGCAAATTCATCAACCGATTTCTGATGCAGGTGTTGAACCTGTCGTCTATAATATCGAATACAAAGGAGTTATTGCAACAAAAGAATTTATTGAAAAATACACCGATGAAGTCACTTGCAGAACTGAATTATCAAAATATATTACAAAAAATTTATATTAAACGTAGATAGACTTTTAGTATGATATAATTATTCTATGCTGGAGAAAAAGATTAAACAATTAATTATTGATTCGCTTGAATTGGAAGATATTACAGTAGATGATATAACTAATGACGAACCGTTATTTAATGATGGTTTAGGACTAGATTCTATTGATGCTCTTGAACTTGGTATGGCTCTAAAAAAAGAGTTCAACATTACTTTAAGCAAAAACAAGGAAGAAAACAAAAAATTTTTCTATTCAGTTCAAACGATTGCTGATTTTGTAAGGAAACAAATTGATGGATAAGAAGTTTTCGAAAGAACAAATTTTTAATAAACTCACTGAAATATTAGAAGACGAATTTGAAATAGAAAAAGATGCTATTGTTGAAGATGCAAATTTATTTACAGATCTTGATTTAGATAGCATTGATGCAGTTGATTTAGCTGTTAGACTTCAACAATTCACTGAAAAAAGACTTTCTCCTGAAGAATTCAAACAAATCAAAACAGTGAGCGATGTAGTTAACGCTGTTTATAGCCTTTTATAATTTTTATTGCTATTAAAGAGGGATACGATGAAGCAAATCAAAGGGATATTACCTGTATTATTTACTATTTGTGTAATAAGTTTGTTCTACATCAAAAGATTTGTAATTTTAAAATATTATCCACCTATCTGCAATACTTTTTTCTTTCTAACATTTACCATTTCTTTATTCACAAAAGAAACTATTATCCAAAAATTTGCAAAAATGATTGATAAGAACCTTGATAAAAGAGCTTTAATCTACACTCGTAAAGTTACTTATGCTTGGAGCTTTTTTACCTTCTTTAATCTATTAATTTCAATCTGGACTATCAGTCAATCTGATAAAATTTGGTTGATTTACAATGGTTGCATTTCTTATATTTTAATTGGACTATTATTTATTATAGAATATTCAATAAGGCTATCTTTGAGAAGAAGGAAGTTACTATAATGCTTGAAAAATTTTATTCTAACAAATTTGATAACGAAATAGCTCTTATCTCTCAGGACAGAACCTACACGTTTTGCGAACTTAAATCGCTTATAAAAGAGTATTCTCAATTTTTAGAGTCAAAGAAAGACAATATTTTAATCACAGACACTGATAACTTCCAATTTATAATCCATTTCTTTGGAGCTATATTTGCAAACAAAACAATCTATTTATCAACTAATAACCATTCTAGAGCCTGCTTAAACATTGATTTTGATAAAGCAGAGGTTATTCCTTTAAATAATCCATCTTCTAATTGTGAACTACAAAAAATAAACCCTGATAATATTATAATAAACCTTCTTACATCTGGTTCTTCTGGGACAGCTAAAATAATTAAGAAAACTCTATCAAACTTCATTACAGAAGCAAAAACAATTAAAGAGGAGCTAAATTTACCAAATACAAAGAAAACAGTTGTATCCTCTACAAATTTGTGTCATCTATTTGGTTTGACATTTCATTTAATGGTTGCTTTGACGTGTGGTTATATGATTGACACTAAGACAATTTTATACCCTGAAGAATTAGAAAATACTGACACTATTTTCATCTCAACACCAACTTTTTTGAATATTATCAAAAAATTTGGGCTATCTTTTGCTACCTCGCCTGAATATATATTTTCAGCAGGTTCAAAACTAAATGAGGACGTTTTTGATTTATTAAAACACAATTCAAAGGTTGTCGAAATTTATGGAAGTACTGAAACAGGAGTTATTGCATATAAAACTAATCCTGTTGATTTCTTTAAACTATTCAATACAGTGAATATTGAACTCCTTAAAAATTCATTAGAAGTTTCTTCTAATCATATCTATAATAACCGTATCCTAATAAATGACAACATAGAACTTAAAGAAAGATACTTAAAAATAAATTCTAGAACAGATAGAGTTATAAAAATCTACGAAAAACGCATCTCCATTGATGAAATGGAAAACAGTTTAAATACCAATGAATTAGTTAACGATTGTTATATTTTAAAACACGAGGGGAAACTTGCTTGTCTATGCGCATTATCTGAAAAAGGGAGAACTACTTTATTAAAAAATGGAATTACTAATTTAACAAAAGACTTGAAAGCATACTTAAAACAAGAGTTTGAAGTAATTCCTCAAAAATGGAAATATATTGATATTATCCCTAAAACTGTGACAGGAAAGGTTGATAAGAACTATATCAATCATTTATTTAACCTTAAACTTTCACTACCAATAATTTTAGATAGAAAAGTGGAAGATAATTCAATAACCTTCAAGATATTCTTCTACAATCAGTGCAACTTTTTTAAAGGTCATTTCCCAAAATTCAAAATTCTTGCAGGAGTAGTACAACTTTATTTAGCAAAAGAATTTGCAAACAGAGAGTTCCAGCTTAAATTAGGTGCAGGACAATGGAAAAAAATAAAATTTACGAATATTATTAAACCTGACAAAACTATTTTATTAAAATTAGAACGTACTGAAAAACACGTTTCTTACCAATATTTTGATGAAGAACAAAATTACGCATCTGGTGTATTTTTATGTAAAAATGTATTTAAGGAGTCATTATGAGCATATTCAAATCAGAACTTGAATTAACAGTGTCGTTTGAAGATTTAGACCCAATGAATGTCGTTTGGCACGGAAACTATATGAGATACATGGAGCGTGCAAGATGCAAAATGTTGTCTGAATTAAATTATACTTATAATGACATGAAAACAGATGGTGTTGCTTATCCCGTTGCAAAAATGAAGGTAAAATACATAAAACCTGCTACTTTTGAGGATGTGTTAGTCGTAAAGACAGAGATTTTATCGATTGAGCCAACCCTTGATATTAAATATAAAATTTTTAATAAAAACACTGAAGAAAAAATCTTTGAAGCAACGACAATGCAAATAGGATTTGATATAAAATCAAAAGAAAGTGTTTACACCCCACCTAAAAAGTTTTCTTTGGCGATAAAAAATAGCGAACAAAAACAATGATTCCAATAAATAAAGTTTTTGTTAATCATAAAAAAATAAATTCTAAGTAATAAAGGAGTAATATTAGTGTTAAAAAGATTTAATTACATAAGTTTTATAATTCTCGTTTGTCTAGCATTTTTTAATCTTTTTGAATACTGTCAAGCAGATGTTTTTGAATATCCGACCAAAATCAATACTATACAACTTCCTGAGCTATCAAATATCAAATGTAAGTTTAGACAAGAAAAAACAATTCTAGGACTTTCTAAACCACTAGTTTCTTCTGGAAGTTTTGAGTTTATAAAAAATAAAGGAGTATATTTCTATACAACTTATCCTATAAAATCAACCGTTGATTATACAAACAAAAATTACAAACAAATCAATGATATTATGAAGGCCATCTCATCAAAAAAATATAACATCTTAGAAAAAGATTTCAATTTTTATTATACAAAACAAAATTCAAACTGGACACTTGGACTAAAACCAAAACAAAAATCAAGCGTAAAAAATTATGTAACGTCTATTTTAATAACAGGAAATGATTATATTCATCAGATAACAATTAAACAAACAAATGGAAACAAAACAATAATATGGTTCTCAAAATAAAGACATTAAAATTTATTATATTATTCTTTTTAACCGTTCTTTTAATAATTGGAGCGAGCTTTTCAAGAGGAAAAATTGAAACAAACCTATTAAAAACTTTGTTACCTAATTCAATTCCAAATTCTAATAGTATAGTAACTTTAGCAGACAAAAACTCCTCAATAATAAAGGTCGTTTTTGAATCAGATAACTCTCAAGATTTAGAGTATATAAAAACAGAATTTACAAACGCTATAAACAAAAATGATTTTGATATCTATGAAATAAACATTTCAAAATTAATCAAAAAATATCTATCTCAACCAACAAATTTCTTATCCGATAAATCAAGAAAACTCCTAAAATCAAAGAATTATACTTCTATCCACAATAACGCAATAGAAGGACTGTACGCTCCTGCAAGCATACAGTTAACTTCTTTAGAAAAAGACCCTTATTTATTATTAGATGAATTTCTAATGTCCTCTAAAAGTTCTTATAACACAGATGATTATATAAACGACAAGTGCTATGACACACTGACCTTAAAACTAAAAAACAAAGAAGGATTATCACCTGATTTATGTAATACCAAAATATCAAAACTAGTAAAAGTTCAAAAAAAATTCAGCAATAAAACTTCTAAAATATACTTAGCTGGGACACCCGTACATTCTTATTACACTAGCAAAAACTCTGTCGCAAGTATTAACCTAATCTGTTTATTTTCAACCTTCCTAATAATATTCTTAACCTATTTCTATTTCAAAGAAATCAAAATACTAATTCCAATTTTTTTAAGCATCTGCTATGGACTTCTTTCAGGGTTTGTCATTACAAAATTATGGTTCAATGATTTTCAAATTATTACAATGGTGTTTTCAACCACTCTAATTGGGATAGGGATAGATTACTCATATCATTATTGTTTTACAAAAAGCATTGATAAAACATTTATTAAAAGCCTTACTTTAAGCCTTTTAACCACAGTGCTTCCTTTTTTATTTCTTTATTTAACCCAAATTGAACTCCTTCAACAAATCTCTATTTTCACAACATTTGGATTAGTCGCAATTTATTTATTCATACTTATATATTATCCTGAATTCAACATCACTCCACCAAAAGCTCAAATCAAATTCAACTACAAATTCTATAAAAATACATTTTTAATTCTTTTAATCATTGGTACTATTGGGTTATTAAAAATAAAAACAAACGACAGCTTGACCTCATTATATGTTCCTTCTAAAAAACTTTTAAAAGCCGAAACATTATATAACCAAATCTCAAATAACACTTCTAAAGATTGTAAAATTATTAAAATAAAAGGCACTTCGTTCGATGATTTACTAAAAAAAGAAGAAAAGGTTACTGAAGAACTTGCTGATAAAAACATTAATTATTATTCCTTATCAAAATTTATTCCTTCAATAGAAAAACAAAAAGAAAACTATAGCCTTGTAAAAGACTTATACAAAGCTGATTTAAAAAATTATCCTGATATTCTTTCACCTGTTCAAAAACAATCAATTCTCAACAGAAAATTTACTCCTATAGTTTTTAACATTGAAGAATATCCTTATCTTTCAAACTTTTTAGTTACACCTTCAACCTCTTGTATATTTGCGTTTACCAATAACAAAATTTGTCTAAAAGAAAATTACATAGAAATCATTGATATAAAAAGTCAAATAGAAGGATACTTAAAAGATTACAGACATAAATTAATTAAAATCTTCCCAGCTATTTTAGGATTGTTAATCGTCCTATTTTTAGGGATTTATGGACTAAAACGAGGGGTAAAAATATTAATACCACCAATATTAGCAACTATTTTAGCAATAGGACTTACGTCAATTTTAGGGTTTGAATTTAACCTATTTTCGACAATTTCATTATTTTTAATATTAGGATTCACCATTGATTATTCAATATTTAGGGACTCAAATAATACTGCAAGAAAAAATATAGTTACAACTTCGGAGCAAACAGAAGATGCAATATTCATCTCATGTTTAACCACTTCCTTCTCATTTCTACTGCTTGCATTATCAGGATTTAAGCTATTAAGTTCTATATCTTGGGTATTGTTCTTTGGATTAATTGTTTCATATTTATCAGGATATCTGATTTTTAAACAGAATGACATTTAATTGCATGGTATAATTAGCCTATGAAAAAATTTTTAAAACGCAAACACAAATCTAATATTATAGAAGATTTATCAAACATTCAAAAACTAATATTTGCACCTTTAGCGTTTCAATCAATAAATTCTATGATTGAACTTGGAATTTTAGAGTTTTTAGACAAAAACCCCTCTACTATAAAAGAAATAATAACAGGTCTAAATCTTGATGAATATATTGTTAGTACACTTTTAGAAGTTGGGGAAGCAAACAATCTTCTAGAAAAAAAAGCTAAAAAATACAGCCTAACAAACTCAGCTAAACTATTTTTGTATGACGATATGACAAGGGTTAATTTCAACTATGTAAAAGATGTTTGCTATCTTGGAGCAAGCGAACTAACGTCTTCGTTTATTAACAAATCACCTATGGGTCTGAAAAAATTCATAAAAGACTCTCCCACTATTTATCCACTGCTTTCCACTTTACCAGAAAAAATAAAAAATAGTTGGTACGAGTTTGATCACATGTATTCAGATAATTGTTTTGATAAAGTTATCACAATAATTTTGCAAAATCATAAAAAAATTGTCGATATTGGTGGGAACACAGGGAAATTTGAAAAAATATGCTTAAATAATGGTGTTGATATAACTATGGTTGATTTACCTGAAAATATAGAAAATATAAAAGATAAAGAAAGCCTGAAAAATTGCAAATTTCATAAAATGAATGTCTTAGAAAACCCACTTTATCCAGAATTAAAAGACTGCGCAATTTTAATGAGTCAATTTCTCGATTGTTTTTCTAAAAAAGATATTGTCAAAATTTTAAAAGATATTTCCAATCGAATTAACGAAAATTCTTCTATATTTATATTAGAACCTTTTACTGATATGCAAAATTTTGAAGCTTCTAAATACGCTCTTGTTCATTCATCATTGTATTTTACTTGTATTGCAAATGGTGTTAGCAAATTTTATACATTAGAAGAAATGAAAGAAATGATTCATCAATCAGGATTAGTTATTTCACAAACCATTAATGATATTGGTGCATATAGTTATACACTATTGGAGTGCAAAAAAAATGCAATGGTATCAGATTAAAGAACAATCAGCAGGAAAAAAAAGACTTATAATTTCTTGGTACTTATACAAAATTTTTGGGAAAGGTATTTTATACCTAATTGCGAATTTGGTCGCTTTTTTCACATTCATTTTTTCTAAAAAAATAAGAACTTATTCTAAAAAATATTTTGAAACAGTTTATGATGTAACAGGTTTAAAACCAAACATTCTAAACCAATTCAAGCATATAAACAATTATGCAACTTCATTGATTGATAAATTATTAGTTTATTCAGGAGATTATAATGCAAAAAATATAACTTTTGTTGATGACGACAAAAAACAAAAATTATTTAAGGATATTGAAGATAAAAATGGAGTTTTTCTCATCTGTAATCACATAGGAAATATAGAAATTTTACAATCATATTTAATAGATAAGGTTGATAATCACAAGTTTAATATTGACGTATTTTTAAGCAACAAACAAAGCCAAATTTTTAACGAGTTTGTAACGTCCATAAAACTAGACATACCTGTAAAAACCTTTTTAATAGAAAATATTGGATTATCCACAGGGATAGAATTAAAAGAAGACTTAGATAATGGAAATATTGTTTTTATAGCTGGCGATAGAGTATCAGAAAATAGTAATTTAAGAAAAAAACACATAATCAAAAAGACATTTTTTAACAAAACTATCTATTTACCAAAAGGTACTTTTAAGCTAGCTAAAAGTATGAACGTACCTACATACTTTATTTCGGCTCTAAAAATCAATAATAAATACAACATCTATCTCAAAAAACAATATTCTTTAGATGAAACAGAATGCACTACATCTTACCTTAAATTTCTTGAAGAACTTATTAAAATTGCACCGTATCAATTCTTCCATTTTTACGATTTTTTCAATTAACCTTTAAAATTATCTAATTTTATTATACTCATCAAAAATTGTTACAAAATTTAACAATCCTTAAAATCAACAGTATAACTTATTTTAAACTATTTTTCAAATAAATATGAATTAAATTTTTTATTTATTTCATGGGGAAATTATAAAAATCTAAAGACAATTTTTATATTTCTTAAATTCAGTATTTGTACAGTTTTCAGGACATCTTAAATTTCGCGACACTCAAAACTCCAAAATAAATGGAAATACGTTAAAAAAGTTCCTGCTAGAAATGTGCTTTATTATTTATTAGAAATTAACAATAAAAATTTACAATAATTGTAGTAGCAAGAGGACAGTTATGGAAAAATATTTTAGACGAAAATATTTATTATCTGAACGTGAAGCAAGTATATTAAAATATTTGGTACAAGGTTATATAAATAGTGAAATAGCTAAAAAATTAAGCTTGAGTGTTCATACAGTAAAAGCACATGTAAGTGCATTACTTAATAAATTTAATTCAACAACTAGAGTAGCCTTAGCAGTTACAGTCGTAAAAGAATGTATCTATAATAACATCAAGATTTAAAAACACCATTCAATCCTTTATTTTTGTTAAGATTTATCTTTACTTTACATGTAAAACCATGTTAGTATTAACATGTAATTTAGTGTATAAGGGGTAGCAATGAGCAATAATAAATATAACAGAATTCTGCTAAAAGTAAGTGGAGAAGCTTTACTTGGCACTCAAGAATTCGGAATAGATTATAAACCAGTTGAAATGATGGCAAAAGAAATCGAACAAATTCTAAAAAAAGATGTTCAAGTCGCTGTTGTTGTCGGTGGTGGTAATATTTTCAGAGGAATGAAAAACAGTGCAAAATTAGGTATGGATAGAGCATCTGGAGATTATGTTGGAATGCTTGCAACTGTTATGAATGCAGTTGCCCTTCAAAGCGCATTAAAGAAAATTGGTGTAGATTGCAGAATTCAATCAGCAATTTCTATGAACCAAATTGCAGAACCATATATTAGACACCGTGCAATTCGTCACCTTGAAAAAGGCAGAGTTGTTATTTTCGCAGCAGGAACAGGAAATCCGTTCTTCACAACTGATACAGCAGCAGCTTTAAGAGCTTCTGAAATCGATGCAGAAGCTATGTTGATGGCTAAAAACGGTGTAGATGGAGTTTATTCTGATGACCCAAGAACAAACCCTAATGCAAAAAAACTTGAAGTTCTTCATTACACAGATATTATTAAAAATGATTTAAAGGTAATGGACACTTCGGCGTGTTCACTTTGCGAACAAAACAATATTCCTATTATAGTTTTTGATTTCAAAGCAAAAGGTAGCTTAGAAAAAATTATAAGTGGTGAAAAAATCGGGTCTTACGTTAGTAAATAGATAGTATTTTAATAAATTGAAAGAGGTAAAAATGTCAGAAGCAGTTGATATGTTATTTTTAACAGGCGAAGAAAAAATGGAAAAAGCTATTGCACAGCTTAAAAAAGAATTTTCAACCGTTAGAACAGGTCGTGCAAATCCTGGTATATTAGACAAGGTAGTTGTTGATTATTATGGAGCTCCAACTCCACTTAGACAAATGTCACAAGTAACTGTTCAAGATGGTACAACTCTTGTTATAACTCCTTATGACAAAACTATTCTTAAAGATATAGAAAAAGCTATTATCAAAGCAGAATTAGGCATATCTCCTAACAGTGATGGCATTTGTATTCGTTTACAATTCCCACCTTTGACAGAAGATAGAAGGAAAGATATCGTTAAAGACGTTAAAAAAATGGGCGAAGATGCAAAAATTGCAGTTCGTAATATCAGACGTGAAATGACAGATGACTTAAAAAAAGCTGAAAAATCTGAAAATCTTCCTGAAGATATGGTAAAGGATAACCAAGATAAAATCCAAAAAGTAACCGATAAATATACAAAAATTATCGATACAAATGTTGCAGAAAAAGAAAAAGAGGTTATGACAGTATAATGTTAGACAAAAAAAATAATATAACAAGAATTATAACAGGTGTAATTTTAGGGTTAACAGTTTTATTCACGCTGATAATCGGTGGTTCTGCTCTATTTGCACTGACATTGTTATTTATTATTTTTGCAACAAAAGAATACGTGTCAATTCTTAAAAACAAAGGATTTTATCCAAGCTTTAAAGTAATATTGTTTGCAGATTTGTTTTTATCAATTTTAGCATATTGCAATAGATTTAATATGTTATCATTTGCTCTAACAATCTGCTCAATATCTGCTTTTATGTGGGTACTGTTCAAAGGTAGACAACCCTATATTGCAAACGCAGCAACTATAATCTTAGGTTTTATTTATGGGGGATTATTTCCTCTATACTTAATCTTCTTAAGAGATATCGGTACAAACCCTACATATTCTTATCTTTTAAAAAGTTCAGGAGAGGGAGTAGGAAAAGGTTATGTGCTTTTGATATTTTTTGCTGTCTTAATAACTGATACAGGCTGTTATTACTTTGGCTCAAAATTTGGGAAACACAAACTTGCTCCAATAATTAGTCCTAACAAAACTATTGAAGGTTCTATTGGTGGAACATTTCTTGCAATATTAGTTTCACTATTTATTGGTCATTTAATAAATTTAGCTTGGTATCACTGTGTAATAGCAGGTATCTTAATCGCTTTATTTGCACAAGTTGGAGATTTGTGCGAATCACTTATCAAGCGTGATGCTGGAGTAAAAGACTCTGGGAATATACTTCCAGGACACGGTGGTTTCTTAGACAGAACTGATAGCTATGTGTTTACATTACCTGTTTTGTATTATTACTTTCAATACATTGTTTATGATTCAAACACAATGAATGCTTTAACAACTCTTTTTAGAGGTTTTTGGTAATGTTTAATTTATTTGATGTTGAATGCACAAAAAAAGAGGTTTTAAAAAAAGCACTCACTCACCCATCATATACAAAAGATAATGGATTAGGTCATATTGAGTCTTATGAACGACTTGAATTTTTAGGTGATGCTGTTTTGAAACTTACTATGTCAAAACTTCTTTATAATAAATACCCAAAATATGAAGAAGGGGAATTATCAAAAATACGTTCTATTCTTGTTTCTGATGCTATTTTAGCAAATATAGCAGTCGAAATAGGTATTCCTGAGCGCCTTATATTAAGCAAATCCGAAGAAGCAACTGGAGGAAGAACACGTCCATCAAATATTGCCTGCGCTCTTGAAGCAACTCTTGGTGCTTATTATCTTGATGGGAAAATTAATGAAATAGAACAATTTATCAAAGAAAATATTTTGCCACAGTCTGATGATATTGTAGAACATTTTGTAAAATACAATGCAAAAGCTGTATTACAAGAATACACTCAAAAACAAGATAATTCTGTTCCTGTATATACAACTCTTGGAGTAACTGGACCTCAACATAAACCTGTTTTTGAAGTAAGCGTTACTTATAATGATAAAGAGCTAGCAAGAGGTTCAGGTCATACAAAAAAAGAAGCACAACAAAACTGTGCCTTTAAAGCATGTGTTGAACTTGGATTAACAGATGAAGGGAGCATAAATGAATAAGGTAATCGTTTCACCATCTATTTTATCAGCAGATTTCGTTAACCTTGAGCGAGATATAAAAAAAGTCAAAGAAGCAGGTGCTGAATGGGTGCATATTGATGTTATGGACGGAGATTTTGTTCCTAATATAACGATTGGTATTCCTGTTGTTAAATCGATAAAAAGAGTTACAGACCTAGTTTTAGATGTCCATTTGATGATATCTCATCCTGAAAAATATATAGAAGATTTTGCAAACGCTGGCGCTGATATAATCACATTTCATTATGAGGCAACAAAAGAAAAAACTAATAATATTATTAATAAAATCCACTCATTAGGCAAAAAAGCAGGCTTAAGCATTAAACCAAAAACATCTTATGAAGAAATAAAAGAATATATTCCTATCTGTGATTTGATATTAGTTATGACTGTCGAACCAGGCTTTGGTGGTCAAAAATTCATCAATGAATGTGTTAACAAATTAGAACCTATTAAAAAATTACAAAAGGAAGGTCAATATTTACAAGTTGATGGTGGTATAAATGCAGATACAGCAAAAATTTGCACACAAAAAGGCGTAAATTCTCTAGTTGCAGGGAGTTACGTATTCAACTCCGATAACATCAAAGAGAGAATTGATAGTTTAAGATAAGTTTTATTGTAAATTAAAGCACCCTTTTAATTAAATTAAAAGGGTGCTTCCAAATATTATTTTTAACTATGCTTCAATTTCTCCAGCTAGTTCTTCAGGAAGTAATCCACCAGCATAGAAATCTTTTTCTTCAGCTTTTGGTAATGCTTCAAGTTTTTTGTTTGTTTCGTTAATTGTATAGGCATCTTTTTCTGCTTTTTCAGCGAACTTCAAACTACCATTTTTAAACATAAATGGTTGTGTGTGAACTCTGTTTTCAACAGCTGTTGCTGCTTCTGAGTCAACAACTTCTGCTGCTAGAGCTTTTCTATGATTACATTTTCTAATAATTACGTTTACTGGGTTATCTTCGTTTCTTGAAATCATTTCACTTAATTTATCCCAGAACTTAGTAGCTTTTCTAGTACTTAAAGCTAATGTTTGATCTTTCATAATTTGCATTGCTGATTCATCAACTTTTACTGCCATACCAAAACTTGGATTATTGCTACGTTTATTACAATTCATTGTGTTGTAATTGCTATTTACAGATGGGTTGATACTTAAATTCATAATTATTCCTTTCATTCATACACTACTCTTTACTCAAAGACTGTGAATTTTTTGAATTGCCCTATCAACAAATTTAATTTACAAAACTTAATGTAAAAAAAATTTAGAAATTGTACTATTTTCTTGACAGAATATTGATTTAAGGTTTAAAATAAATTAAGTATGTGTAGAATTGGGGCAATAAAATCAAAGAAATATATTCATCCTTCAAAAGCGTTGAACTTGATGCGTTCACAACAAGAAGGACATGATGATTCAGGGTTTGCATTTGTAATGCAAGATTTAGGTGGAATTTTTGAAACATACAAAGATTTACCTATTTTATCTATGGCAGCAACCCTTGAAGGAACACGTCTTGCAGAAGATATTTTACATGACATTGGTTTCAAAAGAGTTTTACAATGGTCACCTGACGTTAAGCCTGAAAAAGGATTAAAGATTACACCAATGCCAAACTACATTTTTGATGTATTAATGTATCCAAAAAGCCACAAGTACGCAACGAAAGAAGAAAAAGAAGAATTACTTATTGATACAAGTATCAAATTAAGAAAAGCGTTAGAAGAAAATAATTCTGGATTTATATATTCTTTTTGGCCTGATGTTTTAACCTTAAAAGAAATTGGTAGCCCAAAAGATATCGGAACATATTTCAATCTTTGGAATGATGATAAAGATTTGTGTTCAAAAATTATCACTGCACAATGCAGACAAAACACAAACTACGGTATTGTTAGATATGCAGCACACCCATTCTTTCTAGAAGGTTACACTGTACTAGCAAATGGTGAAAACACTTTTTATGAGAAAAACAGACTTTACCAACAAGGTTTGTATAAAGGTTATATTGGGTTTGAATCAGATTCTCAATGTTTCTTATATTCTTTACACTATGTAAATAAGATTTTAAAATGGCCTTTAGAATATTTTATGCACACAATAAATCCATTGTCATACAATGAAATTTGCAAAAGAAAGCCACACGAAAGAGATATTTTATTAAGAATAAAGGCTTCTTTAGAACATTTAGAAACAAATGGTCCTAATACAGTTTTAGGTGTTGTTCCAAGCGGGAATTTAATTTGTGTTTGCGACCCTAAAAAATTAAGACCTGTAGTAGTTGGAAGAGATAAGGACACTGTTATTATGACCTCAGAAGTTGCAGGAATTAATGATATACTTCCAAACAGAGATATGAGCAAAGACATCTACCCAAAAGAACGTGAAATGGTAGTTGTTACGAATGATTTAACGGTGGAAAGATGGCAACAGTAAGAGTTAATGAATTACATAAAGACGATTTACCTTGGATAATTGAATACGATGAATCAAAATGTATCCAATGTGGAAAGTGTCTTGCTACGTGTTCATTTAAGGCTATTAAGGCTGAGATAGAGCAACGTAAAAAATCTGGTTCATTAACCGAAAAAAACAAACTTGAAAAAGTTGTTGTTATAAAACAGGTTGTTGATTTCAAAAGTCATTGCCGTGGTTGTGGAATGTGCGAAAGAGTTTGTCCTAATGGTGCAATAAGAGCCGTTAGAAACACTGACGACAGATATTCTATCAGATACAGAGCTGAAACAGGTGATTCTGTAAAAAAAGGTGGACGTTCAAACTTGAACACAGAAGGTCGTACCTTAGATAAAATCAAGGTCGGTAGAATTTCACAGATGACTGACCCATCACTTGATGCTGTTAGACATACTTTTGAACTAAAAACTCCATTTGGGAGAGTTTTGTCTGCAGACAAACTTGATTTACAAATAAAAGATGGCAAAATGGTTGAATCAAAACCGTTACCTCCAAATAGATGGATTTATCCAATCATAATGGGTGATATGTCAATTGGAGCTGTATCTTGGAGAATGTGGGAAGCAATGGCTATTGCAACTGCGTACTTAAACGAAGTTATGGGCATTCCTATTAGAATGTGTACCGGAGAAGGAGGTATTCCTGCAAGATTATTAAAATCAAAATATGTAAAATATATGATTTTGCAAATAGCATCTGGACATTTTGGTTGGAATAGAATAATAGATGCCATGCCTGAGATGACAGAAGATCCTGCTGGTATCTTGATTAAGATAGGTCAAGGTGCAAAGCCTGGTGATGGCGGTATGTTGATGGCAAACAAGGTTGCTAAATACGTTCAAGAAATTAGAGGAGTTCCAAAAGCTGATTTACTTAGCCCACCAACTCACCAAGGACTTTATTCGATTGAAGAAAGTGTTCAAAAAATGTTCTTATCAATGAACGCTGCGTTTAATTTTAAAGTACCAGTAGCAATTAAAGTTGCAGCCTCAGTTACAAGTGTATCTGTTTACAACAACTTATTAAGAGATCCATATAATATTGTTGGAGGGTTCTTTGTTGACGGTTTAGCAGGTGGTACAGGAGCTGCCCACGAGATATCATTAAATCACACTGGACACACCATCACATCTAAACTTCGTGATTGCTATAAAGCTGCTATCCAACAAGGTAGGCAAGGCGAAATCCCAATCTTTGCTGGTGGTGGTTTAGGTCAAACAGGTAGCTTTGCTGCTGATGCGTTTAAATTAATTTGTTTAGGTGCAAACGGTGTATTCTCAGGAAGATTATTACTTCAAATCGCAGGTTGTGTTGGAAATGATACCGAAAGATGTAATGCTTGTAATACAGGACTTTGCCCTGCTGGCATTACAAGTCAAGATGTTTGCTTAACAAAACGTCTTGATATTGATAAAGTTGCACAAAATTTGGTTAATTACATTTTGGCAACAGACTTAGAGTTAAGAAAACTTATGGCAGCAACAGGCTGTTCATCTCTACCGGTTGGTCGTTCAGATGCGCTTATTACAGTAGATAAAAATGTTGCTGATAGATTAGATATACAATATGCTTGTTAGAGCAAAACTTATTAGGGAATTATGAAAAAAGTTAAAATTAATGCTTTAGAAAATAATATAAGAATGTCAACTCAATCACTTCTTCAACTAATCGAAGAAAAAATTGAAGAAGGCTATACGGATTTTGAGATAAACGCTTGTGGACAACACGACATTGGTGGTTCTGCTTGGTCTAGAAAAGACGGAAAAGAACTTAATTTTACAATTACTAACCCTGGACAAAGAGTTGGTGCAATGGCACGCAAGGGAACAAATATTTATATAAACGGTTCAGTTCCTGCTGATGTAGGTTGGTTGAATTCTGGAGCAAAAATAATTGTAAACGGTGACTGTGGAGATACAGCTGCACATTGTGCTGCAAGTGGGAAAATATACGTATCTGGTAGAGTTGGTACTCGTTCAGGTGCATTAATGAAGTTTGACCCTAAGTTTGAAATACCTCAATTTTGGGTACTTAAAAACACCGGTTCATTTAGTTTTGAGTTCATGGGTGGTGGTATAGCTGTAATCTGTGGTTATGACTGTGCAGGATTAAACTCTGTACTTGGTAACCGTTCTTGTGTTGGTATGGTTGGTGGAACTATTTATTGCAGAGGTCCAATTAAAGGAATAGCAAACTGCGTTAAAGTTGAAAAACTTAATAATGACGACAAAACATTTTTAACGTCAGGAATGAAAGAATTTTTATCATCTATCGACAAAAAAGGATTAGCTGATACTTTGCTTGATTTTTCTGAATGGCATAAAATTACTCCGATTGCTCCTGATGAAAAACAAAAGAAAATTAGCGTAAAAGAATTTAGAGAAACACAATGGGTTGAAGGTGGTATCTTTGGCGACTTTATCCAAGATGATTTGAAGGTATTTGACCTTGTAACAACAGGTGTAGGTAGACTTCAAACACCTTGTTGGGAAAAAGATTTATGTGTCAACTGTGAATTGTGTATAAAAAACTGCCCTAATAACGCAATTACAAAAGATGAAAACAATAACTATACAAGTGACGACAACAAATGTATCGGTTGTTCTATTTGTTCTGTCGTATGTCCTAAAAAAGCTTGGGCAATGAAGAATAATAATAAAGAAATCTCATAATATTAAACTTTGTAAATATTCTTATAAAATTACTAAAGTTATACATAAATTAATCCGTTAACTAACTCGGAGAGTAGTCGTTTTAAGGATATAAATTTATGAGAAAACTAGAAAATTTTGATGGCTTGGCATTTTTTAATAATGGAATCAGATTTGATTTCAAATCTGTATTCACATCATATTTTGTTAGATTAGCATTCGCTGTAACACTTATGGCAATTGGATTATATGCTATTCAATATTTAAATTTGATTGATTAAATAATACCTAAATAAATAAGAAAACAAATTTTAAAGCAAGAAAAAGTTTGTACAGACAGTATTGAATAGATTAATCAAAAGGATATGATACTTCATGCACAATCTACCATTTGACTAATAATTGGTCTTATGATAGAGAGTCTATGAAGTTGAAATTTAATTCAGCTAGATAATAAAATTATGAATTTTATGTACATAGAGGTTCTTCAATTCGTTCTGAATGACTGTTAGTATTCAGTGAAAATAGTATCTCTACGCTTTTACATTATTATTAGTAGTTGAATCTGTTTTATTTTCTGCAACATTTGTTTTGCCTTTGCCTTTAACCATAGCTATTGCAGGCTCTACAGCTTTTTTAATCACTACATTTTCTACAAAATGGTCAATAGGTTTAGCTAACAATGATAATGCTACAAAACCACCAGCAGATAGAAGAATCTTGTTCTTGAAGTTATGTGATTTTTCCATTTTTCTCACATAATCAAATGCTACTGATTTTTTCGCTGTTTTTACCAATTCACCAATTTCTTCAGGAGCTTTACCTAACATTTCTGCAGCAGATTTAGTTATATCAGCTATTTTTTCAGAATCTTTTGTGAATTTCTTAAACATTTTATCAGACATCTTTGCAGGTTTAACACCATCAAGAAGATTTTGTCTATTTTCAACTAATCTGTCCACAACCTTACCCATATATCCATTCACATCAGCTTTTTTAGGATTTTTAATGTGTGGATCAGCAAACCATTTTTTCACTGCATAAAATGGTTCTAAAAGTTTATTATGAACTTCTTTATGTTTAATATTTTCTGACATCTTTGGTATCAATGAATCTGTAAATGCTTTTTTATCAACCTTACCAGCTTCATTCAAGAATCCATTATGTTCACCCGAATTCATTGCATCAAGAACAAAATCAGAAATTTTTTCTCTATTATTGAACGATACACCTGTTTTAGTTAAACCAGACATCATATCAACAGTTGTTTGACCTGCTTTAACTGCAAACGTAGGTAAAGCAACACTCGCTAATAATTGAGTAGAAAGCTGTTTCGTACCTCTTTCTGCACTTGGATCTTGGTTTCCATATTCGTCTTGTTTATATTTATCTACAACGTCTGCGGCTATATACCCAATCGCAGGCACCCAAGATGCCCATGCCCATGAACCAATTACTGGTCTAAGAGCTTCTCCAACTTCGTTTGTATAACCTAATGCCCTTACTGGCATCTCCATATATATATCACGTCTTTTTTCTTGTTTTTTTTCAGGCTCTTTTACTGAGTTCTCTCTACCTGATTTAAGGTTATTTAATTGGGTTCTGTTTAATTGATAATTTCTAGAATTCCCAAATCTTGATTCTATATTAACCAAAAAATTATCTCCTTCATACACATATTACACTTATCTATTGAAAGAAGTGTAAATCCTATTATTTGCTATACATTACATTAAATTGTAACAAACCTTTTAATTTTGTTACAAAAAACTAATACATTCTAATAATTTCTCTAATTTTTTCAAGGTTAGCATGAGCGACTTTTCTTGCCTTCGCTGAACCTGTTGCAATAATATCTTTCACTTCGTCTATGTGATTTTCATAATATGCACGTTTTTCACGAATTTCAGAGAATCTTTCATTTATTTTTGCACCAAGTTCACGTTTACATTGTGCACAACCTCTCAAACCTTTTTCGCACTCGATTCTAATATTTGCAACTTCATCTTCAGTACCAAATATATTCCAATATTTGAATGCTACTTCACAATCATCTGGGTGACCTAAATCATCTTTTCTCAAACGACTTCTATCTGTAATTGCACTCATAACCTTTTTTGCAGTCACTTCTGCTGTATCAGATATTTTGATATCATTATTAAATGATTTACCCATCTTGTTTCCATCTAAACCACAAATTAATGAACAATTGTTCAATTTAGGTTGAGGTTCTTTAAAGAAATTAGTTTTATAAATATTGTTAAATCTTCTAACAATATCTCTTGTTAATTCAACGTGGGCAACTTGGTCTATTCCAACTGGAACATAATCAGCATTAAACATCATAATATCAGCAGTCATAAGAACAGGATAACCCATTAAGCCATAACTTATTTGATTATTAGCTTCGTCTTTTGTTCTCAAAATTTTTGCCATATCTTTTAAAGTTGGGTCTCTCTCTACCCAATTTTGAGGTGTAATCATGCTTAAGTACAAGTGAAATTCAGCAATTTCTGGAATCAATGATTGCAAATAAATTGTTGATTTTTCTGGATCTAATCCACAAGCCAACCAATCTGCAACAACATCAATTACATTTTGTTTCAAATCTTCTGTCTTGTCATACTTTGTAGTCAACGCATGCCAATCTGCAACAAAAAAATAAGAATCATATTCGTTTTGTAGTTTTACCCAGTTATCAATTACGCCAAGATAGTGACCTAGATGTAATTTACCTGTTGAACGCATACCTGAAACTAAAATTTGTTGCATACTATAACCTCCTTGTTCTTATTCATAGTAACATAAAAATTTCTATTATACACTAACTTTTAAGGTTAATTGTTAAGAAATATTACAAAAACCAATTTTAAAAGTCAATTTTTGTCATTAGATATCCTTTATATATACATAGGAAATAAATACAAGGAGTATATAATGGGCATTGACTTCAATAATTTGATTGCAAATCTTGGTAAAGCATCTGCTAATATGCAAAATGATAAAACCAAAATTGATACTAAATCAGAATTAAATGCTTATGTTTCAGGTTGGGATGCAATTAAAGCAAAAGCAGAAAAAAGTAATAACGCAATTCAAAATGGTGAAGACACAGCTTATGATAATACTAATATTTCAGACTTAGAGCAAACAATGAAATCTGAATTAGCAAATCTTATGGGTGCTGACTTCGGTAAATCAGCAGGCGTTAAAGCTGAAAAGCAAAATAATGAAGTTGTATTCTCAAAAGATGAAATCTCTCTTGAAAATATGATGTCATTACTTGCTCCAGAAGACAATCTTGATATCGATAAATTACGTGAATTTAACAAAAAACCAATGTTATCTTCTGTCGAAGAACGCAATGAAGAAGTTGCTACTCTTGAAAAAGCAGGTTTTTCTGCTGAATTAGTTAATATTTTGATGGACGAAACACCATCTGCATTAAAACACATAACAGATTCTATCAAAACAGGTGCCGCTGATAGAATTAAAGATTCAATCAAAACATTTGATGGATTAGCTCAAAATGAAAAAGACATGGACATCTTAGGGTATATCAAATATGACTCTCTTGATAAAACATAATAAAATTTGTATATATAAAAAAATTGGAGGAATATTAGGAATAAGATAACAATAACGACTTAAAAACAAAACGGAAAATAATAATACTCATAGAGAAACTTTATAATAAACATAAGTTTTATGTAACACGCAACTATTTATGTTGTGGAGTTTACAGCCCTTGCAAATGTATAATACATTTGTGAGATATGGGAATAAGATAGTAAGACAGGTTATAAGGTCGAATTTTTCGACCTTTTTCTTTTTTTAGTGTAGTTTTGTCACTAAATTTCTTAATTTAGTTGAATATGCTTCTTCATTGTATATAATAGTAAATATGGAATGTCCAAAATGTGGTAATGAAGTAAAAGATACGGATAAAGTTTGTCCGTTTTGTAAAAAGGTGCTTCTTTTAGAGTGCCCTATTTGTCATAAACTTAACAGAACCGCTGTTTGTAGCGAATGCGGTTATGTTATCATTGTAAAATGCCACAATTGTGGAACTCCAGGACCGAATATATTAGGAAAATGTCGAAAATGCGGGTTTGATACTGCAAAAAGTGTCATTATGAATGAGGCTGAGACAGAAGAATATGCTTGTCTTGCAATTACGTTTCCTAACCTAGAAGATTTAAGACCAGCTCTTAAAAACAAAACTATTTTCAACAAATTCAAGAAAAAACTTAAACAAGCACTTTTTGCTTACGCAGCAAGCCAAGATAACCGTGCACAAGCGTTTGGTGAAACATACGTTATCAAATACTATAAAGAATTCTCTCTTACAAGTTCTGTAAAAAAAGCTGTAAAATCAGCAATAGAACTTTTGAACAAAATTGGTGGAATTAGCTATAAACTAAAGAAAAGCAAAAATGTTAGATTACATTGTAAAATGACAATCTTAAAGAAAACATTTGAAACAGATAACAACGAATTCAATACTGGTTTAAACATTAAACTTATTAAAGATACCACAGTTGAAAAATATACAGACGGACTCCAACTTATTACTGACCAGTATGTTAACAATGTTATCTCACGTGATTACACTCTTGAAATGATTTATTCTTCTCAGGTCGGAGATGAACTTTTGATGTTCTACGAATTTCCACTAGAAGATCAAATTATTCCTATCGTTGACGAAGAAGAAAAAGTTGATGATACAAGCTTATTAAAAGCTCCAACTGCACTTCCTAAACCAAAAATCTACGATGATGATGACGAATTACAAGAAATTTTATATGGAAATAAATCTATAGATATTACCACAGAAAGCCGATTTATTTCAGCCCCTGCACACAATGTGTTTAATGTTTTAAAAGAAACTCTTTCTGAAAACAGTTTCATATCATTAAAAACTACCGAACGTAGAGAGCTTCCTACAGGAGATGTCTTAGATTTCTTAAAAACTATTTCATCTAATGTTATTCACGTAAATTGTAGAAAATCTTCAAAATTTATCCCGTATGCATTTTTTAAGGATTTATTCTCAAGGGTAGCAGGTGTTGATATAAGAGTTAAAGGTTCTGAGGTTCAGGCTGCACAAAAATTGGCGTCAATAGATACAAATAATCTTATTACTACATTATTAAATCCAACAACACCGTTTACAAACACTCCTGATGAAATGTTCAGAAGTTATTTAGAAGTGTTTAAAAACTATTTTGATTCTTTATCTAATCAAATTATTTTTATTGAAAATTTCGATTTGATTGATGAGGCTTCTCGCAGAATAATAAATAAATACTTATCCTCTTTGATAAATATGGAAGATTTGCATTTTACCTTTGTTGTTACAGTTCGTTCGGATTTTTCAATTTATAAAAATATTTCAAAATTATTACATTCGCCATTCTATAAAGAAATCAATGTAACAAAAGGTGATTTCAACATATTTTTAGATACAATACAAGAGGACATTTCTGAAATTAAGGATACTTTCTATATCCAAAAATTAGAAGAACGTTGTGCAGGTAGCTTATTATACTTCAAAAATGAGCTTCAATACCTTATGGATACAAATATATTCATTATATTTGAAGGTAAACTTATGCTTGGTGCAGGCAAGACAGTTGTATATCCTGCTACAATAAAAGAATTATTAGCTAAACGTTTTGATTCATTACCTGAAAATGAAGGCTTAGTAATGGCTTATGCGACTTTATTATGTGGCTATGCTCACTCTTCGTTTTTAAACAAATTAGAAATTGAAAATGTTGATGAAGCTATAAACAATCTTCTTGTAAAAGGATTGATTTTGTACGAAAACTCTTGTGTTGTTATTCAAAACTACAGATTGTTTGAAGAAAGTTTATTGAAACATTTAAAAGCTAACATCAAAAAATCATTGGCAACTAATATCGTTGAAAAACTAAACATTAGAACTTTCGTAATTGATGACATATTAAAACAACCTGAAGAAAAACTTGATAGAATCTATGAAAACGCTTTAATGTCACTTAATTTTGGCGATTTCAATGCGTTTTTAATATGTGCAAAAGAATACTTTAAACTTGTTGATAATCTAAAAATCAAAGAAGGCGAATTGCTTGATAGAAAAAATGAACTATATAATCATCTAGTAGAACATTTGAATAGATATCCTTCTACTAAGATTTATTCAATTTCTAAAAATATTCTTGCTAATGCAACTAAAAACAACGATGATGCAACTATAGTAAATGTTTCAAGTCTAATTCTAGATTCAGCATTAAGCGGACACGATTATTTGTTAGCTAGTCAATGTATGCAAAACATTCTTACTAGAATTCTTAACCCTTCTTTATTAGAAGAAGGACAAGATTATTCTGTTAGATACGTTTTATACTCTTGTCTGAACGCTAAAATAATGTTTCAACTATCAAGAACCGTTGAATGTGTAAATATTTGCGATACTATTTTAGAAAAAATTACTCCTGAATTTTTAGAACAGTTACAAGTTAAAGGCGTTGATAAAACGGAATTTATTACATACGTAATGGATACATTAGTATTTTCTGCTATTTCAAAAATATTCATGTGTGATGGAACATTAGAAGAGTTTCTTGATAGAGTTAAAGAGAAATTAGGCAGTGATATCTTATCAAGAAATCATTTAATTCTATTCCAAAAACTTTTATACAATGAAGAATTTGATAATGATGCAGGAATATCAAACGATAGTATTTCAATTTTTATTGTGAACACGATAAAAGCGTTTAAAGAATTTAATGGTGATTACAATGAATTTGCACAAAATATATATCAGGCAAAACTATCACTACAAGGAAATGATACGTATATATTCTCCTTGATTTGCGATTTATTCATTGGTTATTCTTATCAAAAAATAAATCTTGTGGAACAAAAATCTTGGAAGAAAACAGAAACAATCTATGATGACGTATTCACCCTTGCTCAACGCTCAGGTATTGTACTTGTACAAATCTTAGCAAAATGGTTTAAGTCAACATTATTGAAAGATAAGGGATTATTTGAAGAAGCCTATGATTTAATTATATCAGTGTCATCATTAATAAAACGTGTAGGTTTATCTAACCAAATAATGATATTATGCAACTTGATTATGACAATAAACATTGTTTCTAATATTGAGGACAAACAAAAAGAACTTCCTGGACTTGTTTATAAAGTATTCTATTTATGCTCAAAATATAAACTAGAAGAATATTACAAGTTTATTGATGACGAAAGATTGCTTGATGAAAATTATATAAAAGAATTACAAGAATCATTTAACATAAGTGATGAAGAAGTGGTCGCTGAAGGGAATTTAGAAGGAGTTGCATCAGAAGAAAATTCAGGAGAAACTACTGGTGAAGAAGTTGTAAATAATGAAGATTCACCAAGTGAGCCACAAACTCCACAAGAATAAAAAGCGAGGTTTTTATGAAAGTATTGTTTGCATCTGCAGAAGTAGCACCTTTTTCAAAAGCTGGTGGATTATCAGACGTTATCGGAAGTCTACCTAAGTATCTTGAAAAAGACGCAGAAATAGCCATATTTACACCATTACATGGTTGTATTGATACTAAAAAATATGAAATAACTGAGCTAGAAAATTCTGAAATGTGGATATCTTTTGGAGGACAACCACAAAAATTCAGATTGTTTATGACAAAACTTCCTAATACCAATATAAACGTATTTTTCGTACATAATGATTGGTATTTCACTTGTTTCAAAGAGGTTTATCCAAAATGGCTAGATACACGATATGAACATGAAAGATATGTCGCATTTTCACTAGCGACACTAGAATACGCAAAACAATTAAATTTTAGAGCAGATGTAATTCACTCTAACGATTGGCATACTGCGATGATACCATTGTATATAAAAGCCAACTACAAATTTGATGAATTCTGGTCTAGAACCAAAAACGTATTTGAAATCCATAATTTAGCATATCAAGGAGTTTGGTTTGAAGACATTCTTGATTTTGCAAATATGAGAAAAGATATTGTGTTCAATGAATGGGGTTGCGAACATTATGGCAAAGTAAACTGGATGAAGGGTGCACTAAATTATTCTGATAAAATAGTTGCTGTTTCTCCTAAATACGCTCAAGAAATTCTAACTGAAGAATTTGGTGAAGGTATGGATTACACATTAAGAGGACATACAGATAAACTTGTAGGCATCTTAAATGGCATCGATTACGATGTATTTAACCCAAAAACTGATAAAAACCTTGCTAAAAACTATGATGTTAATTCTATAGAAAACAAAGAAGAAAACAAAAAACAAATTTGCGAATATTTTGGACTAAAATACAATCCTGAAAGACCTTTAATCGCTTTAATTTCTAGACTTGTAAGTCAAAAAGGTATTGATTTAATCAGACAAGTTGAAAACGAACTTAAAAATATGAACGCTGATTTTGTATTTTTAGGTTCAGGTGATAGTAGTTATGAAAACTTATTGATTTGGCTATCTAATAACACTTCTAATATCAGGGCTTATATTGGTTATAAAGCAGATTTAGCGAACCAAATTTATGCAGGTAGCGATTTCTTCTTAATGCCATCAAAATTTGAACCTTGTGGATTAAGTCAACTTATTGCTATGAGATACGGTTCATTACCAATCGTTAGAGCGACAGGTGGTTTAGATAACACAGTTATTGGATACCCACTAGATAACTCAACTGGTTTCAAATTCTGGGGTTATGACGGTTGGCAAATGAAGGAAGCTATTGATTGTGCATTAAGAGTTTACCACGATAAATATACGTTTAACTCAATGAGAAAGTCTGCTATGCAGTCTGATTTCACTTGGAAAAAGAGCGCAGAAGAATATTTAAAACTTTATAAAAGCCTTGTTGGTTAGTATTCTTTATAAAATTTTATATTTATTTTAATAAACTTTAACAATTTGCCATATTGGTTATTGTTGGTACGATATAAGTATGGCTAAGATATTGTTGGTTTCAGATAATAAAGATGTTCAAACAGATATTCAAACGACCTTGTTAAACCACGAGTTTGAGGTATGCTCTGATGAAGTGTTAATTGCAGATTCAATGCAAGTGGACACTCCTGATATTGTTATGCTTGATTCTGACGTTGAATCAGTTGATATACGTTCTATTTACAAAACTGTTAAAAATTTTGGAGTAATTATTCTCTTAATTATGCGTGAAAAAGAGATTCCAACAGAAATATTAACAAACGCTCATTTATTTGTTTCTTACCCACTCAATAAAACCCTCTTGAAATCAGCCATATTTTCTGGGTTAAAAACAAAAAAAGCATTAAATAAGTTAGCACTTTCTAACAAGGAACTTGCAAACAGCCTTTATCAATTAGATGTTTTGTATAATACAAGTTCTTCTTTGTCAGGAACTTTAGACAAAAATGAACTTATATCTATTATGAACGAGGGAATTGACAAATCCTTGAATTCTAATTTAGCTTGTTCTTTATCATTTAATGATAAAAACGCACCTGTTCTATATATCTCATCAAATTATAAAATGTCTTCACGCTTAATCGAAGCGCTTAAACTTAGAGCTGTACTTAATTATAGAACTGCAACTGGTGAAAAAAGTGAAATTTTTGGAATTGATGATATTGAAGTTGTTGAAAACATCAAGTTTGGAATGAATGAATATGATTTTGAAGTTCTTAACTTTCAAAAATCACTAGCTTATATAAATGTCGATAACAAATGTTATGGCTACTCTGAAATATTTAGAGAAAAAGAATTCGCAACTGATGATATAACTTGTTTTCAAACATTAGTAAATCAAGTTTCTTTACCGTTAAAAAGTGCTATTCTTTATCAAGAAATTTTAGAAAAAAATAATCAGCTTGCAAAACTAGAGAGATTAAAATCAGAATTTATATCAATAGTTTCTCACGAATTAAAAACTCCACTAACGTCTATTAAGAATTCTTTAGATATTATTTTAAGTGGGAAAACAGGTGATATAACAGAGTCAATGCAACGTTTTCTTGATATGGCAAAACGTAATGTAAAAAAATTGGCTCGTATTATTAATGACTTGCTAGACATGTCAAAGATTGAAGCAGGAAAAATGGATTATTCTTACCAAATAACAGGTGTTACACAGGTTATTGAAGATGTCAAAACAAATCTAACGGAATCTGCAAAACAAAAAAATCTTGAAATCAAATTAGATATTCAAAAAGATTTGCCAACCGTTTATATTGATACAGATAGAATTGAACAAGTGCTTTCAAACCTTGTTTCTAACGCTATAAAATTTTCTCCAAACAGTTCTTATATAACAATTTCTGCAAAAACTGTTAATGGAAAAGACATAATTGCAGATGAATGTTTCATGCCACAAATAAGCTGTTTAGAAGGAGATTATATTGAAATATCTGTAATTGATAATGGAATTGGTATCGATAAAAAAGATTTGAAGCATGTGTTTGACAAATTTGAACAAATTGAAAACTCTATGACAAGAGAAGTTGGTGGTTCTGGACTAGGATTATCAATTGCACTACAGTTGATATCAGCTCATAATGGTTTAATATGGTGTGATAGCGAGTTAAACAAAGGATCTTCTTTCAATTTTGTTCTTCCTGTTTTAAAGAATACAAATTCTTTACAAAAAGAAATCTAAAATTCAATATGATATAATATTATTGTGTGTATGACGTATGAGGTGTCAAATGAAAAAAATTCTTATTGTTGATGACGAACAAGATATCGTTGAAAGTTTAAAATTTGTACTCGAAAACGAGGGTTATACTTGTTATACTGCTCTAAATGGTGAAGATGGTTTAGCATCAGCAAAAGAACTTTTACCTGATTTAATCATACTTGATATAATGATGCCCAAAATGAACGGATACAAAATTAGCCGTTTATTAAAATTTGATAACAAATACAAAAACATTCCGATTATTATGTTGACAGCTCGTTCTCAAGAAGAAGACAAACTTATCGGGAATGAAACAGGTGCAAACGAATATATTACAAAACCGTTTGACTTGGAGTTTGTAATAAACAAAGTTAATCAGTATTTGAAGGATTAATAATGGAAACAATCTCAAACAAAACTTTAGAAAAACTAAAATATGATTTGGTAAGAGATGGACTTGTAGAATACGATATTCTAGACAAAGCTCAATCACTTGCTTCTGCTGAAAATATAAATATCGGGAAAGTATTAATTTCTTCAGGAATTATTGAAGAAAAAACTCTTTTAAAGTTTTTAGAAAAGAAATTACATATTCCAAGTGTTAATCTTGAAGACTATAGTCTTGACGAAAAATGTTTAAAATATATCAGCTTTGCTGATGCAAGAAGATACAATGTAATTCCATTGTTTAAGATAGAAGATGTTTTGACTGTAGCAATGGCTGATCCACTAGATTTGTTTGCTATTGATAAAATTATGGAATCTGCAGAATGTTCTATTGAACCAGTTATAGCGTCACAAGAAAGCATTTCTTCTAAAATTGAAGCGTATTACAATACGTCTGGAACTGTTGATAAAATTTATACAGACTTGTACGATGCAGGCTTTGATTGGAAAGACGAATTACACAGTGAAGATTTAAGCGAAGAACATATTCAAAAAATAATAAGAGCTATTTTAAAGCAAGCTATTATTGAAGATGTTCATGAACTTTATTTTGAACAGTCTGATGAAGGTCTTAACCTTATTTTCAAGAAACAAAACAATTATGAAAATAAAGGTGCAATTCCGTATATCCTAGTTACATCTATTGTTTCAAAGTTAAAAACTTTATCTAATTTAGATCCTTCTGTTTCAGAAGTTCCACAACTTGGAAAACTTTGTTTTAATGTTGATGGGATAATGTTAGTTGCAAGCATATCTGCGTTCCCAACTATTATTGGAGAAAGAATAGCTTTAAAAATTTATAAACCACCAAAACAGTTATCAGAATTAATTAAAGATGAAAAACAGAAACAACTTTTAAACAAATGTATTGATAAAGCAGGCATAATCCTTGTTTGTGGTGCGCAATTAAGTGGTAAAACTCACGTTATTTATTCTCTTTTAAATGAAGCTACACATTTAAGAAAAAATATTATGACCATTGAATCAATTACTAAATATGATTTAAAAGGAGTTAACCAATGTGAACTTAACGAAAATGTAGGGTTTAACCTTGATAAAGCACTAAGATTTATTGAGTTTCAATCTCCTGACATCATTTATATTGAAGGTGTAAAATCTAAATATGCGTTTGAATACTTCTCAGAACTTGTTTATAACAACAAAACTGTTATTACAGAGTTCTTAGCAAACAATATGACTGATTTAAGAGAAAAATTAGCTCACCCTGATTTTCAATCATTCAAATCCTTAATATCATGTTTGATATTCATTCATTCTAAAGATAGCATTGAAGTTTTTGACAAAGATAAAATAAAAAAATATTTAGCATAAGATTAGTTTGTGCTACTATGTAAATAATTAAATAAGGAGAAAATAATATGGCAAGATTAGTAAGACCAAGCTGGGCAATCAGATGTACACAATCAGGTTGTAAAACATTATTTGAAGTAGCTCAATTAGAAGACGGAAAACAACAAGAAGTAGTTTGCCCTAACTGTGGTGAACACTATGTTTATCCTATTATCGAAAACTCAGATGAGAATAAAAATAATTAGATGGAATTTAACGGAACAGATAAACGATACAACCAATTTAGTGCATATTTAAAAAATAAATATGGTGCTAAAGTATATAAAATTACAATAGACGCCGGTTTTTCGTGTCCTAATAGAGATGGACATATATCAACCGGCGGTTGTATATTTTGTGATGAAGGTGGAAGTTTTTCACAAGCACATTCTAACAGACTTTCTGTAGAAGAACAGGTGATTGTTGGTGCTCAAACATTAGCAACAAGATTCAAAGCTCAAAAGTTTATGTCTTATTTTCAAGCATATTCAAACACTTATAAACCTGTTAATGAATTAGAAAAAATATATTCTTCTTCTCTAAAATACAAAGATGTGATTGGACTTTCTATTGGAACTAGACCTGATTGTATTGATGAGGATAAACTTAAATTAATTTCATCTTATAAAGACGATTATTACACATGGATTGAATACGGACTTCAAACAATCCACGATAAGACTTTAAAAAAAATAAACCGTGGACATGATTTTGATACGTTTTTAAGAGCCTACGAAAAGACAAAAGAATATGGAATAAATGTTTGTGTACACGTTATTTTCGGAATGTGGGAAACTCACGATGAGATGATGCAAACAGCTCAAAAACTCGCTGAACTAGGTGTTGATGGAGTTAAGATACACATGCTTGTTGCATTAGAAGGAACTAAACTTGCTAATATGTACAAAAACAACGAAATAAATTTTATGTCAGAAGAAGATTATATAAATACGGTTTGTGACTTCTTAGAATATTTACCTCAATCAACTACCATTCATCGACTAGCAGGAAATGGCTTAAAAAAAGAACTCATCGCTCCAAGATGGATTGGAAAAAAATTAGATTGCTTAAATAAAATTGATAGAGAGTTTTTGAGAAGAAATTCTTGGCAAAGTTATAAGTATTGATGAAACATTGTATGCAGGGATTCCGAAATAAATTCGGAATGACACTTAGGGTGGTAGTGTATGCGTCGTCCTGAACTAGATGCAGAACCCCTGCAAGCACTTTCTATCTTTCAGGTCTATAAATAGTCTTATTTGATTTTACATATTCATGTAATTCTTTTTCGCCTGCTTTTACTTCAATGTTTCCATAAACAGTGATTCCTCTTTTCTTAAACTCATTAAACCAATCAGGTTTAAATCCTTCATCAAATCCTGTGATTTCTTCAACTCTTTTAGATGGTACACCATAATATATGTTTTTAATTCCAGACCACATAATAGCACCTAAACACATCATACAAGGTTCTGCTGTTACATATAAACTCAAATTTTCTTTTGATAAATCATAAGTACCTAATTTTTGTTCTGCTAGTTTAATAGCATTAACTTCTGCGTGGTTGTTTGAACAAGTTTCGTTCACTACTGAGTTTGCAACTTTTACAACAAGATTACCTTTTTCATCATATATAGCCGCAACAAAAGGTCCTGATCCATTATTTGTATAACTTGACATTTCAGATTGTAATTCTTTAATTATTTTTGATGCAATTTTTACTTTGTTATGGTCAATCTTTTCATTCGAAATAACCTTTGCTTGAGAAGGTAAAACTAATGACATTAATATAAACGCAACGATAAATATTCTTTTCATACATATATCCTTTATTTTATTTTTACATAATCATTTTAGTACAAAAAATAATATATTGTAAGCTATTTTTAAGCTATTTTTCATCAATTGTATTTTTCATAAAAAATGGCAACGGAATAAGTATAAACGCTAAAAGAGCAACTGTTGCAAACGCATCTACATAAGCGAACAAAGTTGATTGAGCAACCATTTGTTTATAAAAATAAGCGTTTGCTTTATTATGTGCGTAAGTATAAGAAGCTGTACTCATAAAAGTATGAGTTAAACTGTTCATCTTTTGCTGAAACACCATATTAAAATTAGACAAATTATCTACCAAGAAGTTTTGATGCATTTGAGAATGTCTTGCCACAATAGTAGATGACATTGATACAACAACAGCTACCCCAACAGTCTTTAAAAAATTATGTAAACTAGCACCATTTGTTAATTGTTCTTTTGGAAGCGTACCAAGTGCTAATGCTGAAATAGGAATAAAAGTTAGGATTACACCAACACCTAACAAAACGTTTGGTATCGCAACATAGAAGAAAGAGACAGCTAAGTTTACATTTGTATATAAAAATGTTGATAACCCTAAAAAGAAAAATCCTATAGCGACTAAAAGACGACTGTCATAAAGCCTCATAAGGTATGGAATCGCAAATAGCATTAGAACACACGAAATTACACGTGGCGCTAACGTAAATCCACTAAGCAAAGCTGTATAACCTAATACATTTTGTAAAAATTGTGGTGCAAGATACATCGTTGTAAATACAACCATACTTACAGCTGTCGATATTATAGTTCCTATCAAGAAGTTCTTATCCTTGAACAATCTTAACTTCATAAAAGAATCTTTGCTTTCCAATTCCCAAACAATAAGAAAAGTTAGCATAACCAATGAAAATCCAGATAGCCAGCAAATCCAACCACAATCAAACCAGTTATATTGTTGACCTTTATCGAGAACAATTTGCATTGAAAGTAGCCATAATATAAGTGCACTCATACCAATATAATCAATTTTATGACTTTTATCAGGAGCTACATCGTTAATAGTCTTATTTATAAGAAAAATAGAAAGTATCCCTATTGGAATATTAATTGAATAAATATAGTGCCAGTTAAAATTATCTACCAAGAACCCACCAAAAGATGGACCTAAAATAGCACAAACCATAACTGCAAGCCCAAATAAAGACATAGCTAGTCCTTTTTTTTCAGGAGGAAACACAGATAACAATACGGTTTGTGAAATTGGAGTCATTGGTCCACCACCAACACCTTGAATAAGTCTACCAATCACCATTACATTTAATGTTGGTGCAATAGAACAAATCAATGCTCCAAGTGTAAATATCGTAATACAAATATTTATAAAACGCTTTCTTCCTAACATATTTTCAAGCCACCCAGAAAGCATCATCATACAAGCGTTTGCAACCATATATGAAGTTACAATCCATTTTGCTTCATCTGTTGTAGCGGCAAAATAACCCGAAATATGAGGCATCGCAACATTCGTTGCTGTTGTTGCCATAGCAGAAAAAGATGTTGGCATTAAAATTGCAATCGCAATCAACCAAACAGGTGCTTTTAATTTTGGTCTATCAACATCTCCCATGCCAGTCATTTCCTAATCTCTATTTATTCCCTTTTACCTTTACAGTTGGCACAACAGACATTCCTGGTATTACATTATATTTTGTTATATCTTCAGTAAAATATATTTTCACAGGAATTCTTTGTACAATTTTTACATAACTACCAACGGCATTTTCTGGTGGAAACAAACTAGCTTTAGCTCCTGATGCCATCTGCAAACTATCTACAACTCCTTCAAATTTCTTATGTTTATACGCATCAAGCTTAATTTTTACAGGTTGTCCTGGATGCATATTACCGACTTGTGTTTCTTTAAAGTTTGCAACAATCCAAATATCTGATGTTACAAGCGAAAACATAGGTTGAGCGACTTGAACATAGTTCCCAACCTCAACATTTCTGTTTGTTACACGCCCAGATTGTGGAGCGTAAATTTTTGTATAAGATAAATTTAACTTATCTTGTTCTATTTCAGCTTCTAATTTTTTTATTGTTGCAGTAATTTCGTCATACTTAGCTTTTGTAGATTTATAATTCGCATCTGCAACTGTTAAAGCATTTTTGCTTGCATCATAATCGTGTGTTGATGCGATACCTTTTTTATGCATTGATGAAAATCTATCATAATCACGTTTTGAAAATCCTAATTCAGAATTTGTTTTCACCAACTCGTTTTGAACGCTTTCTAAAGTAGCTTTTGCTTCTAATAATTTTGCTTGAGTTTGTTTCAATTTTACTTCATAATCGGTCGGGTCTATTTCAATTAACAAAGTTCCTTTTTTTACATAACCGTTATCTTTCAAATACATTTTAACAACAGGACCTGATACTCTTGGCGCTACTGTAACCATAGAACCTTCTACAAAAGCATCATCAGTTGATTTGTAAAACATTGTGTTTATCGATAAATAAACCCCTAATATTAGCAAAATCGTTCCCACAATAACTGGAACTATTACCCGTTTTTTCTCAAATATATTTCTATTATCGTCTGCCATTTTATTATTTCCTCTTAAAACTTAAATTTGTAATCTTACGTTTTGAATTACGTTAGCTTTTATTTTTTCTAATGTACGTTTTGTTATTGATAATTCTTCTTCTGTAATATCTCTTGTGATAAAACTTCTTAGTTTTAAGTCTAAAGGCTCTATTGATTGAATTAAATCTTTTCCTTTTTGTGTTGCTATAATCTTAAAAATTCTTCTTCCGTTTGAATCAGCAATCTTTTTGATTAAATCTTTTTTTAATAATATATCAACTATTCTTGCAACATTTCCTCTATCTTTAAGAGTTGTTTCACAAATTTGTCTTTGATAAACACCTTCATTTTCTATTATTAAAAGTAAAATAAGATATTGTTCAGGAGTTATCCCAATCATTTTATCAGCAAAGGTTTGAGAGGATAAACCTCTAACAAGAGAACCCACCACATATATTATAGAACCTATTCTATTTTTAATAATGTCTTTAATCATGTTTTATCAAAATCCTTGTGCTATAATTATAGCACAAGGAAATTTAAAAAGGACAAATCATGAAAAAATTTTTTATAATAATTTGTATAACATTGTTGTCATCTGTATTACCAACATTTGCTAATACAGAAGAATACTTAAATCTAAACTGGTGGAAGGCATTCAATGACGATTGTCTAATAAATAACTTAATCACCGTTTCACAAAACAATTATGATTTAAAAAATACTGCACTTAAAATTAAAGAAAATGAACAAGTTGTTAAAATGCAATTTGCAAACGAATTACCATCTATGACTTTATCTGGTGATTTATCAAGAGATTTGCAAGCTCCTAGACAACAAATGGGTGCGTTGAGAATTCCTAAGTATTCTCAATATAATTACAACATTCCTATCACAGCAGGTTATGAAATCGACATTTGGGGGAAAAATAGGTTTAAAACAAAAAGTAAAAAAGCTCAATTAGAAATTATAAAACAAGAACAACGAGCTACATACATCTCTTTAACGTCTGATTTTGCATCTGATTATTTTAATTTAATAAAAGCTGATAAACTAATTGAACTTCAAGAAGAACTTATTAGAACTCAAGAAGATTTATATAAAATGGTTTGCGACAAATATAAAGCTGGACTTTGCACTTTAAATGAAGTACTTGTGCAAGAACAGTTTTTAACAGGACTAAAAGAGGAACTTAATCTTCACATTCAAACACGAGAAGTTTTGGTAAACGCTTTAAAAGTTTATTTGGTAAAAAACGATGGGAACATCAAAAGAGCAAATTATAATGATGTCGTTTTAGTTTCAAGCATTCCTACAAAATACAATTCAGATATTATCTTGAACCGTCCAGATTACAAACAAGATGAATATAACATGAAACGTATCGGGTTTGATATAAAAGTTGCTAGACGTGAGTTTTTACCTACCTTTACAATTTATGGTCAAATAGGTTTAAACTCATATCATTGGAACGACTTCTTTAATAGAGAATCTCAATTTTTTAATGCAGGAATTTTACCAACCTTTGATTTATTTTCAGGAGGAAGAAAATTTGCTCTTTTAAAAATTAAAAAATATCAATATGAACAAGCATTGAATGATTATAAAAAAACTCTTTTAGTTGGCGTAAAAGAGGTTAACTCAAGCCTTGTAGAATATAATACAGCCTTAAAAAATTATCAAGATGTACAATCTCGACTAAACACCGAATCTAAATTATATGTCTTGGCTCAAGACAAATACAAAATAGGTGCTTCTTCAAGTATTGACGAACTATTAGCAAAAGAATCACATTTGATTATGCAAAAAGAAGAAGTATCAAGCAAGATAAACACTATAATCACAACTATCGGACTTTATAAAGCAACAGGTGGCGTTGATTTAAGAAAAATAAATGAAGATATCTAGTATCATTCCAAACTTGTTTCACTAAATCCGTCATTGCAAAACTCAAACTACGTTTGAGTAGTGGCAATCCATAAAACAACGGTTTTGTGAATTGTAGGTTGGGGTTTCTACCCCAACAATAATATGTTCAGGTGGTTTCTTCGACCGTATTAAAGAGATTATTTTCCTATACAGAAATTATCAAAAATATTATTTAAAATATCGTCAGTAATAACTTCACCCGTCAACTCATCAAGAGCTAGTAGTGATGATTTTACATCTATTGATATAAGGTCTTGCAATTCTTTTTGTTCTGCTGCCATCAATGCCATCATCAAAGATTCCTTTGCATTTATTAAACAATCTTGCTGACGCATATTTGTTGAAAACTCTAAAGATTCTGGATTTATATCACAAACTGAGTCTTTAATCTTTGTCTTTAATTCTTCAATTCCTTGATTTGTTTTTGTAGAAATTTGAAAATCTGGGCAATCATCTTTTAACAAATCAGCTTTATTAGCAATCTTTATATGCTTTTTAGATTTAACTAATTCATAAATAGAATTATCTTCTTCTGTCATTCCAACAGATGCATCATATAAGAACAATACCAAATTTGCTTCATCAAGAGATTGTTTTGAAAACTCTATTCCAATTTCTTCGACCTTTGAAATACCGTCTTCATCACGAATACCTGCAGTATCAATCAAAGTTACAGGGATACCAAAATCAAGAGTTTCTTTAAGGACATCTCTTGTAGTACCTGCAATATCTGTGACAATTGCTCTATCAATGTTTAATAAAGTATTAAATAACGATGATTTACCAACATTCGGACGTCCAACAATCGCAACAGAAATTCCTTGTCGCATAATATTTGAAGTATCTGCCGTTGATAAAATCTTATCAATTTCGTTTATACAATTTTTTATTGTGTCAACTATATATTCATATTCAGGCTCTTTTACATCTTCAGGGAAATCAATACCTGCAACTATTTTTGATAACAATTCAAAAATATCTGACTTAATTTTTCTAATTCTATCAGCCAAAACCCCAGACAAATTTTTTGCAGATGTGATTACAAAATCTTGAGTTTTGGAATGGATTAAATCTGCTACAGCCTCTGCTTGCGATAAATCAAGCTTTTTATTTAGAAATGCTCTTTTTGTAAATTCACCTTTTTCTGCATGTCTAGCACCATTTTTAATTACAATAGACAAAATTTTTCTAACAATATTAACACCACCATGACATTGGATTTCAATTACATCTTCTCCTGTATAACTATTTGGAGCTTTAAAAGGAAGAATAATAACTTCATCTACTTTTTTATCGTCCTCTAAAATCCAACAATGTGTAATATGATTAGGTTTAAAAATATTTTTTGTTGAAATTTTCTTTGCTATTTCAAAACTCTTATCGCCAGAAATCCTTATAACACCAACTCCTCCCATACCTAAAGGAGTTGATATTGCTGCGATTGTGTCAAATTCTTGTATTATATTCATAACTTAATTATATTACAAATATGATAATTTATCTAAACTAACTATTGACATTTGAGTATATCTTACATACCATATAATAAGAGAAGGGACGGCGACATGGCCAAGTGGTAAGGCAGGAGCCTGCAAAGCTTTTATCCCCAGTTCGAATCTGGGTGTCGCCTTTTTTATTTTTACCCTATTTTTAATTTACACCTTGCTAAAGACAATTTGTCGTATTAAAATAAAAATATGAAGAAAAGTTTATTGTTACTACTTATATTGTTATGTTCAACGTGTTGTTCCAACGCTATGGAAATAAACTCTCCAAAGCCAGTTGAGACATATAATCACGTTATTCCTAAACATACAAAAACAATAAACTCAGACCTTTATGAACCAGAAGATTATTACTCTCCTGAGGTTGAATTAAAAGGTTCTGTTATCTATAACGAAGGGACAAACGCAATCCCTGAAGTTGAACTAGAAAATGTCGAAAAACCAAAAATAAAATTGAAAACAGCCAACATGATTATTCCTGTAAACGAGAAGCCAAAGAAAGCAAACACCTCTATCCCAATGCCATCTAGAAGTGTTTTTGCAGGTGCTACAAGGTTAAAAGGGGAAGATTATTGTTTGATTCCTGTTTGGTCACAAATAAAAGAGTCTATGGGAAATTTTTCTTACGGTACAGAATATTTTACCTATGTTGATACTGCCCAATTAGAAAGCAATATGAATATCTACACTAGGTATGATTTCAAACATTTTGCAATAACAGGTAGTGTTGGAACAAACGAAAAACAAATACAAGGCTTGAACGACAATATTATAAGGGTTGCACCTGAAATAAAAATATCAAAATCTTTTGTTATTCGTGATACTATACAAGCGTATGTTAACACTAACGTAAAAAAGAACAAGATATCAATAATTTATACCCCTACCATCAAGAATAATCCAGATGTTTTAAGATTTGAGCTAGGGTTTTCAAACTCTTTTTACGAAGATGGTAGAACAAATTCCGCTGTAGAATTTTCTACTAAAATAAGATTATAAAAAAAGTTGTATTACAGTTAAAAATTTTATATAATTAAATTATGGAAGAAAAAAAGAAAAATGGCGAGCTAAAGCTTGCTAATAGAATAAAACGAGATAAGAAAAAAGCAAGAACAAAAAGAAGGTTTCGCTACTCATTTTTGACAGTTATTTTAATTATTTGTTTGACACAAATGAGCATTAGTGCATTATTAAACATTTCAAAAATCATTGATTATCATATTAAATTAGCGAAATTAGAGTCTAAACAAATTGCGGCAGAAGCTAGAAATTCAGAACTAAAAAAAGATATAAAGAATTTTTCTACGACTGCAACAATGGAATCTATTGCTAGAAACAACTTAAAAATGGCTGGAAAAGACGAAGTTTTGGTTATAGTAAACAAGCACGAAGAAACAGAAAAATCTCAAAAACGTGGAAAAATTAGGTTGAAAAATAATGAAAAAAATAATGATTGATGCTTTTGAGCTTAAGCGACAAGGATATTATAAACAAGCTATTGAACTATATTACAAGCTTTTATCCGAAACTGACGATAATTTAGAAATTTTAACAGAACTTGCTGATTTGTATTATTTGATGAACAATAATGCAAAAGCAACTCATTACATTGATAAAGTATTAGAAATTGAGCCTAATCACGTTCAATGTCTAAAAATTTTAAAAAAAATATACGAACAACAACAAGAATTTAACTCAGCTATTGATACAGCAAAAAAAATTTGTGAGATTAATTCAAACAACGAGTCAATTTTAGAACTTTTGGAATTATTGTATAAACAAGGTGATTATGACCAAATTTGTAAATACAATATTGATGATGATAATACTAACGCATTGTTGTTGAAAGCGAAATCCTATTATAAACTATTAAAATATGACGAGGCTAAAAATATTTTAGAAAAAATTGATAGTAATGATGAAGCAAGTATGTTATTACTTGATAAAATTTATTATAAGACAGGAAATATAGAAAAAATTAAAGAGGTTTATAAAAAATTGAAAGAGATTGATTTAAAAGATTCTGAGAGTTTAAATTTAGTAGGTCTAAATTATATAGAAAATCTTGATTTTGATAAAGCTATTGAATGTTTCAAAAGAGCTATAGAAATAAAAGATAACGAGGCAAAATATTATTACAATTTAGGTCAAGCATACTTTTTAAAAGGCTGGATTGATGAGGCTAAGAACAGCTTCAACAAAGCTATTTGCTTAAATCCGTTAGAAGAAAACTATCACTATTCACTAGCATATTTATTCTATAGGATAGGAGATTATGACAATGCGCTTGTCCATTTAGAAGGTGATGCAGGTAGTGAAGAAAGTTTGAATTCAAAAATCTTAAAATTGGTTATACAAGCCGAAAAAGGCGATTTGGCAAAACCTAAAATTGAACTAGAAAAAATGCTTAAAGATAACCCTAATAATGAATCTATTTTGTATTCTTTAGCAAAAATTTATTATAAATTAGATATGTTCAAACAAGCCAAATCTATAATGCAAGATGTGTTGAAGTTGAACTCTAAATCTTTTGAGTACAATGAGTATTATATCAGGTTATTATTAAAACTGAACGAATTAGAAGAAGCAAAAAATTTAATTGATGAATTGATTGAAAAATATCCTAAGTATTATTATGCAAAAGTTTTAGAAGCTGAATATTATATGTTAATTGATGACAATGAGAATTTATATAATGTTGCACAAGAATTGATAGAGCTTGATATCAATCATTACGAAGGTTATTATTTTAATGCTACTGCTTTATTTGAACAAGGTGATATTAATTTTGCGATTGAAAGCTTAAAAAAGGCAATTACATTAGATGTAAATAACGCAGATTTATATTTAAAGATGGCAGAATTTTATCAAGCAATGGGTAGATATGAAGATGCTTTTGAATATATAAAAGAAGCGAGCGACATTGATAAATCTGCAAAAAACAGAGATTTGTATATGCAATTATCTGCGATTGTGAGAAGACGCAATTTAACACAAGATAAAGTATAACAATCTTGAGACTCAAGAAAAAAGCACTTGCAATTTTACGATAATTATATTAAGATATGTATATAATTATTAAATTTTATGAAAAAAAGTGAATGTTTTGTAATATTTGCTACAAATAAAAGGATGGAAATATGACAGAAAACGAAGAACTTCAAGAAGAAACTGGACGTCAAAAGATATTAGTAGCTGATGATGAAGCAAGTATCAGACGTATTCTAGAAACAAGATTAAAGATGGTTGGTTACGATGTTGTAATAGCAGAAGACGGTGAAGAAGCTGTTGAGTTATTCAATAAAGAAAATCCTGATTTGGTAGTTTTAGATGTAATGATGCCAAAAATGGACGGATACGGAGTAACTAGAGAAATCAGAAGAATATCAGACGTACCTATTATTATATTAACAGCATTAGGTGATGTATCTGAAAGAATCACTGGTTTAGAATTAGGTGCTGATGATTATGTTATCAAACCTTTTAGTCCAAAAGAATTAGAAGCTAGAGTAAAAGCTGTATTAAGAAGAACTTCAGATAAGAGTGTTGTAGTTCCATCAGGTAATAAAGTTTCAGCTAAGAATGTTATTACAACAGGAAACATCAAAATTGATACAGCTAGAAGACAAGTTTATAGAAAGAATGAACGTATTAGACTAACTGGTATGGAATTCAGCTTATTAGAATTACTAGTTAATAATTCAGGACAAGCATATTCAAGAAACGAAATTTTACAACACGTATGGTCATACCCTGCAGATCATAGAATTGATACACGTGTAGTAGACGTTCATATTTCTAGATTACGTTCTAAATTAGAAACAGATCCAACAAACCCTGAGTTGATTTTGACAGCAAGAGGAATTGGATATATGTTTCAAAGAATCAACTAGTTAGATAATTAGAACTAACAAATTTGTAAAAAGAGGTCATTTCTGACCTCTTTTTTTATAAATATTTTTTTATGAATATATACAATTATTATGTTACAAAATCTTAAAAATTAATACAACAATTAATCAATTAATTTATATAAAAATACTTTATATGAATACGGGGAATTATTAAGGGGAATTTTATAATGGGAAACTGGAATTATTCAGACGGTAACGGAGTAGAATTTAAGATTGGTAAATACGTTCAACAACACATTGACTTAAAATCAAGAGGTAAACATTCAGGAATTACTTATGATTTGAGAGATTCTTTCATAGAGTTAGTTGATCAAGGGAAATTAGTAGATTTTAAAAATGATGGATTTACAAAAGAAGATGCTTTGAATTTGTATAAAGAATTGGATAAAATCCATACAGAAAGAAAATTAAATAAAAATTATACTAAAATGGACGCACATTCAAAATTTGATTATTCAGAAGAAGAAGTAAGACGTTTAGCGAATGCAGCAGGCTATCAAGTTAAGGTTGAAAAAAGTTATTATAACCCAACTGACCACACTGGTGTAGCTCCAAGACCTGTACATCAAAAAGTAAGGGTAAAAGTACCACCAAAAAGAACAGTAAATAACAACAAACCAAATCAATCAAAAAATACTTCATCAATCGGTCAATTTTTCGATAACATCAAAACATCATTCAAAAATGCATTTGGAATATAATAAAGTACTCTTAAGGTTTTTATCCTCATATTATAAATAACAAAAAAAAGACTAGAACTTTGTTCTAGTCTTTTTAAAAATGGGGCGGGAGATGACTCTGCCGAGAGAAATGATTAAGTATCATTTCTCGAGAGGTAAGAACCCTTAAATTTACGAAGTAAATTTTGGGTGAGAATCCCATCTCTATATACATACAAAAAAAGCAAGAACTAAAGTTCTTGCTTTTAAAAATGGGGCACTTAATGGTTTGGTTTCCGAACCTGATAACAATATCTTTAACATCTTTGATACAGCTGAATGTCAAGCTATTTTTAGAAGAATTGAAAAACTTCTTGCAGCTTAATATTTCTTCATGTTGTTTGATTTATGTCTTGACAATAATCTAAAATAGTTTATACTATTAGTAGAACAAAAACAAAGAAAGGCTATCAAATGAGTTTTACAAATGAACAACTAGATCAATTTATCCAAGACAATCATGAGCGTTGTGTAGGTTTATGTGAAGCATGGCATTTAGAAATTAAATCTATTGAAGATTTAAGACAAGCCGCAGATTATTTATTAAACCAAATATAAGGAACTATTAAGAAAAATAGACAAGCAAGATAAAATAAAATTATTTATAACCAAATCAAAAGGATTATCGTAATGCGAAAAATAAAAAACCCTAAACCTAACGAATATGTTTTAATAACAAAATATTCCGACCATGATCCATACGACCCCTGGGCATTAGGCTGGTTTTCACGAAAAGCCAAATGGGGAAATGTAACGACATATTACATAATAGACGAAAATGGCAACGAAAGTAAATACCCAAAATACCAACATTGTTTCAGGCTTACACTAGAAGAAGGCAGGGAACGAATGCGAAAATATTACATAACAGAAAAAGATATTATGCAAGGAAAATTTCTATGACAAGAGGTGGAAAAAGATTAGGAGCAGGCAGACCTGCAAAACCTAAAAACGAACAAGCGAAAAGATACACATTCAGGCTTTATGAATGGGAAATTGAAGATGTTAGAAACTTCATAAAAGAATTAAGAAATAAAAAAGCTCCCACCAAACGGCAGGAGCTTTAACGGCAGAAAGGTAACAAGAAGAAGGAATTTTATAATTTATTAAAATACCATTCAATTTTGTTTCTAATAAAATCACCCATATTTTTTTTATCAATTTCCGGAAAAGGATGCAGATATACAATATCAATTTTTCCATAGCTTGACGTTTTTGGATGTGCTTGTCCAAACTCATAATGAGTTAGAACTGTTTGAGGAGTTATTTTAATATTATATTTTTTACACAATTCAGCAACCAATTTAAAAGTAGCTTCACATTGTATTCTTGTTAGTGGAAATTTTGTTTCCTTAATATTTACACCTTTAGGTACATACATCCCACACATAGAAACACCTATTGCACCAGTATTACCACCCCCACAATGTTGAGCATACTTGCCGTCATTGCAATTCAAATTATCTTCAGGAGCAAACTTTCCTTTAAGAATTACACCATCTTTATTAATTAAGTAGTGATAATGTTCATAATCAGTTGAGCAAGGCTGATTAGTTCCTGCTGTCCAGTGTAAAATTATTTTATTCATGATGCACTCCCTCATTATTAATATCATCAATCCTATGATGAGCAGACTTTACAGACTGCTCAACAACAACCATTCTTTCAATAAGGTTATTATGCTTATCCTGTTTTTCTTCCAAATAGAGAAGTTTTTCCGTCATTTGCCCTAACTTATAACAGACATATAAAGCCTGAAACACAACAGTAACAAGTATTGCAATTAATTCATAATTCACTTCTTTTTCCCCTTCTTCCAACCTTTAAACTTTTGAAAATTATCTACTGAATGAAACATAGCCCATCTTTTAACATCATTAAATCTGCCAAAATATTCACACAATGTTTCAAAAATCAGAGTTGATAAATACCTGTTATAATCAATAACTTCTTTGTTTTCGCAAAGAAAATCGTGAACACAACTTGCCAGTTTAAATCTAGGCTCTTTTTGTTGTCCGATAATAACCCACGCAAAAGGTGGAACATTTGCACCATTCCAATCATATCCTTTCGGAATAGTGAAATAATAATTTCTACCTTTGTATTCAACAATAATATTAATATTTTCGGTAACATAAAAAGGTTTATCTAAAGCTCTTTTCAACTCTTTGCCTTCAAGTCCTACAAGACTTTTATCTTGCAGAAATTTTTCAGGCATATCTTTATCGAAATAAATTTTTAGATCCTGCCTACCCATCACTATACAAGAAGGCACATCACAATAATTCTTAGTAACTACGCACACTCTGTACCTGCTTTCTATTCAACTTCATAAGTATTTGCTAACGGATTAACTTTAACTTTTCCGTTAACATTGATATTCACAACAAACCAGTTTTTCTTTAAAACAATTTTTTGTTTTGAATTTTCATTTAAAGGCTGCTTTTGAATATTCAGAATAACTTTGTTTTCTGTCATTTCAATAATTTGTTCTGCATCAGGTTTTTCTGCTGAAATTTCTTTTGTTTCTATTTCAGATGCAAAAGCAAAATTTGAGCACACTAGCAAGACCGTTAAGACGGTTAAAAATTTTTTCATGGTAAATACTCCCTTTCTTTAAGTTAGGTAACACGCAATCAAGCTATAAAAAAATAAAAACATCTTTCAGAATGTTGAACTTGATTTAATTAATTTAATTTAAACTTTGCTTATATTCATTAAAAAGCTGTTCCTGCTGCTTCAATAAGAAATACCATAATTCGATAATCTCTTTGACATTCATCAACACAAAGTTTTCAGCTTTATTTGTTACATCAGTTATTAATATTTTTATTGTTGCTAACCCTTCAATACTGCCGCCAACTTTCTCATAATTAACAAGCATCTGCATTATTTCATTAACCTTTTTATTATAGAGTTCAGCCCAAATTGGTTTGTAATATTTTCCATTTGTATATAAAACACCTGTATTAAGTTTTCTTTTATATTCCTCATACTCTTTTGTGTTATCTTCACCATTTATCTGATTAACCAAAAGATTTCTTGAGTATAGTTCATATTCATCAAAAGTCATAAATGCTTCCTGATACCTATACTTTTTGGTTTCATCTTCATTAACTATTTCTTCAATGTTTCTTCTAACATAAATGCCGTCAGGTGATGATGTTGTATCAATTTCAGACGGCATTTCAAGACTTTCAACAAGTTTGTAATTTACATTCATTCTTTTTTCCTTTCCTTTTTAAAATGTTTACTAACTAATTTTTTACATGCTTGAATATTCACATTAGGTTCAATGTGCTTTTTAAAAGCACCGTAAGTATTTGTAGGTTTAAACCACCCCATATAACTTAAAAGTTGACAAGCATCATACCAAGAAAAATTTTCTTTCTTTTTCATTTTGCGAGCTTTGCGTATGGCTCTTAAAAATATTGAAGCTCTAATTGTTGTTTTATCTCGATAGAATTTGAACCCCATAAAATCTATTGGGCGACCACGTCTATTTCCGTTTTTATCTATATAATCAAATCTAAAAATTTGATAATTTGATTTTACTTCTAAATCAATATTATTAAGATATTCTCTAATTTTTTCAAAATTTTTATGCAGCTCTTTTTTATTTCTTCCAAAAATAACAATATCATCCATGTAGCGAACATAACATTTTGCTTTAAGTTCTTCTTTTACAAAATGATCGAACGGCTGCAAAAACCAATTAGCAAACCATTGTGATGTATAAAAACCAATAGGCAAACCCTCTTGAATTAGCTTATCACCCAATGTTGCTTTATTTGAGTCAAGAACATAATAAATAAGTTCAAGCATTTTTTCATCATGAATTATTTCCTTAAACCGATTTTTTAATAAATCAATATTAATACTTTGATAGAAATGATGAATATCTAATTTTAAAACATATTTAATTTCTGCTTTATTGTTTCTTATAAATTTTTCAAGATACTTCTGTCCGTAATGCACACCCCTATCAGGAACAGAGCCACAAGAATATATATACATTCCTTTCATAAAAATAGGCTTCAATGTATTAACAACAATATGCTGAATAATCTGTTCCGGATAAAAATATGGCTTTATAATTATTCTTTGTTTTTGAATAAAACCATCATTTATAATAGCTGCAATATGATTTTCAGGTATAAATTTTCCTTTTAACAACCATTCTTTTATTCGTTTTATATATTTAATTTTATGTTCAAGTATTCTTGCAACTTGTGGGCGATCTCTTTTACCTTTACTTGCACCTAAAAGTGATAGGTGAATAATCCTATCACTCAATGCAATTTCAAAGAGGTGATTATAACTTTTCATCTCTTACTAAAACCTCACAGGTGTTCAACATGCTACTAACCTATGCCTCTTTTTCGGTTAATTTTTACCATGTGGTAAGGACAATAATCTACATTATAAGATTTTTAGTAATTGAGCGACAAGCCAAAGTTCCAATTCGAGTTCGACAAGACGTTGTTCAAGTTCAGAGTGAAAGCTCCAACCAACAAGCCGTCATCCGAACAGCAACCAAAGCGAGCGAAACCGTACATTATTACCCTTTTAGTAGTTGAGCGACAAGCCAAAGTTCCAATTAGACACAGACACAGCGTTGTTCACATTCAAAGCGAAAGAACCACAAATCAATCCATTGTCAGAATTGCCACCAAAGCGAGCGAAACCGTAGGTCATTATCCTTTTAAAGTGCGAATAGCTTAATATTAGCACAAAAAAATTAAAGCATGTAAAATTTCTCTATATACCCATGAAAAAAATTTTTCATGAGCCTAAAGGCTCAATTAACAAAATGGGGGATAACTCCCCCAACCCCCCCTAAGAGGTTATGAGTAAGAGAGCGACAAGCCAAAGTACCAAGAAGACACAGACACAGCGCTGTTCACAGACAAAGCGAAAGAACCACAAACCAATCCACCGTCAGAACAGCCACCAAAGCGAGCGAAACCGATTATTGAATTATTAAACCAACAACCATCAGGAATAAATGTTGAACTTGAACCACTTACAACAGTTGGAACAAAAGCATAATCTCCTGCCAATGCTATTGAACTTATATATCCACCTGATGTACCACTTATTGTAATTCCTGTATTTATATAACCACTTCCAGTTTTGTTATATGCAGTTGCAGTAGAACCATCATTAGTATTAGGAGTAAATTTTAAACACACAACCCCATTAACTAAAATGAAACCCTGCAATATTTTCCAAACATTTCCCCAAGGATTTTCGCTATGAAAAACTTTTACACAGCCGTTGTTGCTATCTCCATGAAAGCCACCTTTATCGTTTAATTGCCCTGATGCAAGTTGATTATAATTTTGGTTTGAACCACCTGATTGACGACCAGTTCCGAATGCTGTTTGTGCATCTGTTGTTTCACTCATTAACATCAACAAAATATTTCTTGCAACAATAAATCGTTCTTCCGATGCATCATAGCCTTTGCCGTTAGCTTGAGCTGCTGCAAGTTGTGCATCACCTGTTGCATTTACAGCAGGAGCTTTACCTGATAAAGAACGAGCAACACCATTAATAATACAAGCATCAAACATTGCATTGTAATAATATTTTTTAATATTACCATCACAATCATACTGTAAAAAGTTCTTATAATTATTATCAACTTTTTTATTAGCAACGTAACAATGATATTTTTTAGGTAAATATTCAACAATCTTAAACCATAAACGGCTTATATCCCATTGAGCCATTGCATTTGCATTACAACTTTCATCAGCTATATGAGAGGAATTTCCATCTATTGTTTTTGAATAATCTTCAGGATCTAAATATTCCATTACTTGACCACAAAGAGAATTACCTTCTGCATCTTTTGCATTTTGATTATAAAGCATACATGGGCGAACTAAGTCCATAATAAAAGTATTTTTCCAAGAACCATAATCAAATTTATTTTTATCATAATCCATTTTGGCAGGAGTAAAATTTTCATTCATACAACCTATCGGTTTAGTTATACATCCCTTTGTGTTTGAATTTTTGCTATCATATAAAAATTCATAAATAAATGTTTCATCAAAACAGTTTCTTATATCCTTATTATAAACATCATTTGTTGAATATGGGAAAGCTCTAAACTTCAAAGTTGTTATATCTGAAATGTTTTGAGGAACATCATATATAAATTCAGCATTACCATATTGATTTCTTACTTTTGAATTTAAAACCACAATTCCATCATCATAATTTTCAGGATATGAATTTTCTTTGCAGGTTATAATTGTACCACTCCAAGAAGATAAAATTTGTCCGTATGAATTAATTGTATCATTCGGATCTATCCATTTTAATTTTACTTTTCTGTTTACTAAATCATATTCAATATTTAATCTTTTGCATATATCAGTTGGCATACCCTTTCCCCCACTTTGCTCTGCATATCTTTTAGCTTTAACAACTTCATTTTCACATTCATTTATTGCTTGCACTTTTGCCGTTGCAATTCCTTCAACAGCTTCCGTTCTATCCGCAAGTATAGTATCTTCGGCAATTTGTAATTCATTTTGAATATTTAAAACTGCATCAGAATGTTTACTTTGAATATCTGCCATTGCATTATTATATGTTTCACTTACTTCTGCTGCTTTTTGTGTTGCAATAGTTGCTTCTTCCCCTGCTGCAATAGCAGAAGCATTTGCAGCATTAGCAGATGTTGCTGCTTCGGAAGCTGATGCAGCAGCATTAACTTGTGCATCATTCAGAGCTTGAACTAATTCTTCTGCTGTTTGAGAAGAACCTTCTTGCGTTTTTACACTTCGCTCCATTTGCCTACTGATTATTTGACAAATTCTAGTCAAATAATCAAGAGAATATTCAAGAGTTTCCAAATTCAAATAACTTGATTTGCTATAAGGGTTCTCTTGTGTAATTGGTAATGTTAAACACAATGAAATAACTTCATTTTCACTCAATACACTATAAGTAGAACTAGCGAGAGGGAAATTAATAAAACTTCCATTTTCATTTTGTAATTCGTTAATTGAATAATCTGTACCATACTTCAAAAGAGTTTGAACACCTTTTGAATTTGTATGATATACGGCAAGTTGAGTTTCATCTTCAATATAAAAATCAAAGTCAAAAGTGGTTGTGCTTCCGTTGCCGTTCCAGTTGTTGTACGGATTTTTGTCAGGTATCATTTTTGCTTACTCCTTTTCTTTATTTCTTTTTCTTTTCAGGTGGATTACCTGTTGCAGCAACATTTGCACGATATTTACCATATCCAAACATTCTCAACAAACCAGTAAAGATATTGCCTTTTGCAGCATCACCAATACCACCTGCCGTATTTACTAATCTTGTTGCAGGAATACCTGTTAAATCATCAGCAGTTAATGCCATTGCATCAACCCAATCTGCAACAGAGATTTCATTTTTCAACAAAATATTTTTTCCAATATCTTCCAAATCACCAATAATAGGAATTGTTTTTAAAAATGGTTTATATTCTTTTTTATCAACCAAAGTCATAGCAAAGCTACAAATAGTTGATAACCCCATTCCGAGATAACCGTATGCAGCTAAATTTGCAAACAACATAGAAGAAATAATATCTGTTCCAAATTTTGCAACACCGTCATCATCATCCCCTGTCAAACCTCTAATCAATGTCATAAAGGATAAATTTGATAAAAATGAAGTAAATAAAATTGGATTGAAAACTTTGTATATAAGCAGAGCCTTTACAAATTCTTTATTGCCAATATCACCTCTAGCTCTTGAAGCCATTGCATCTACAAACTTTCTTTCATACTGTAATGTAGTATTATTAAATGCAAACATCATTCTTGTTAGAGGATTTTCTGATTGTTTTTTCTGCCATACACTTGTTGATGATGCTTGCCCTGCCTGTTGAGAACGCATTGTATCTTCAACAAATTTTTCAAAGGCTTCTTCTTTACTCAATCCCTGTTTCATTAAATAATCAACATAAGGCTTTCCGCCAAAAGCGATTGCAAACAAATCACCATATTTTGTATTTGTAGTACAGAAATTTCTTAGACTTCTGAATTTATCAGCTTCATCAGTTATTTTCAACATAACTTCATTCATTGAACCGCCTGCCAATCGTGCATGTAGATAATCACAATTATCAAGCATAAACTTCAATGTAGCTTTTGGATGTTTCAAACCTTCAACAAAACCTTTTGCCCATAATCCATTAGGCATATTTTCACAATAGTTAATCATTGAAGTTAATTGCCCAAACATAACTTTAAAGTTTCCGCCAATACGAGATGTTATGTAGTTTGTTGCAACATAATCCATAAAACTTTTTCCAACATTAATTCCTCTAACATAATTTTCAAATGTAGAAGAACCAAGTTGATTTAATAAAGTATCATGTATTCTATCACCGACTGTTCTTTGCTTTTTATTTTTTTTACCTTTAACTCTTGTACCGGCTTGAAGTTTATCAGGAGTTTCAACTCCATCAAAAACTTCTTTAATTGCAGCTCTAACTGTTCCATCTTTAAAAATTGCATTCAAATAATTTAATCGTTCAGAAAGAACAACGTATCTTGCTGTTTTATTAATATGAGGAAGTAAAATAGATAAAGGTTGTTCAGGCTTCATTTTTATTCTTTTGCAAGTTTTTCTTTGTTTAATAAAAGAAGGATTGTTTGAACGAACAACATTTTCATGAAGCATATCAATTTCTGAACCGACACGAACGGTTTTTGATGGAAAATAATTTTCCACTTTTGGAAGTGATAATCCCATTGTTCTGATAAATACTTCATTATTATCATTATACATACTTTCACAAGTATCTACCAAAAGCCAAGCAAACTGTTTATCTTCTTCTGATAATACCTGTTCAAACATGTGCTGAACTTGAGCCAAGCCGTATTGGGTGAATAATCTTTGTTCCAATTCTTCATTCAAAGACCAAGCATAAAGAGTTATAATTTCAGCTCTTGAAAGTTGAACTCCACTTTCAACAAATTGACCTGTTTCTTTACTGTATGTTACTTCTTTATAGTTGTAAACTTCTTCCTCGTATTCTTGCATTAATTTAACTAAAGGCTGATTGTTTGCAAAATCAATAAACTCATTGAATTTATTCCAAGCCTTTTCTTTGAATGTTGCAGGATTATTCAAGCCATAAATATCAATAGCTTTTTTACAAAAATCAGAATATCGTTTATGAGCATAAACTTCTGCATCACTTTCAAGTTTTAACAAAGAATATCTTTGAGCAACTTCTTTTCCGAATAACGCATTGAGAGCAGTTTCCCAGTTTACAAGAGTCTTTTCTGATGTTACTAAATTTTCACCCATAATAAATTTTGCTATATTTCTTGCAGCTTTTTTATCTTTCAGTTCTCTCACTCTTTGAACTAAGTCTGTTTTCATATCATCTTTTTGAAGTTGCTTGTCTAATTCTTCTGCATCCTTTGCTCTACGACCTTCAAATTTCAAAGTCATAATATCTTCTAACAAAGAGCGAGTTGCAGCCAAATTCAAATCTTTAACTTTACTTGAACGATATTCTAAAAATTTTCTTCTCAAATTGCTTTGAAAATCTGTTTTCATTTCAGGAGTAGAAATAGGACTTTCATCATTATTTTCTCTTTCTTCACCTGCTGCAACTTTATCTAATTCAAGAATTGCACCAAATTCTTTAAACGCATCCTTTTGTCCAAGTTTATTTATTTCAGCAAGTTCTGCAAAAACAGTATTTGTTTTCCAATCAAACTTGCCTTTTTTCAAAGTTCCAACCTTAACAAGTTTAGAATTTACTCTAATTTGTTTTTGAATTTCTTTGTGTAATATATTTTTTGCTTGATTTTCTAAATCAGAAATTACATACTCATTAATTTTTCTGATAATTCTTTTTGTTGAATTTACAGAAGTTGCGTGTTTAATTGCTTTATACAAACTATGAGATTTACTAATTCTAACTTTATATCTTACGTTCGGATCATAAATTTTTAAATCACTCAATTTATTTGTTACATAATATTGAAGCTGTTGAACAACTGGAATGTTAGGATAATGTTTTCTGTTAAAATCATCCTTTTGACCTTTATTGTAATCATCTTCAACCTTGCTTAATTTTTCTACAATATCTTGAGTTACTTCATCAGGCATTGAAGGCATTTTATCGAATAACGCATAAAGAGCTTCAAGAGCAGTTGTTTTTTCTTCACCTTTTAATGTTTGAACTTTATTATACAAATATTCAAACTTGCCATAGAAATCACCAATTTCATCTTCATTTTGATTATTAAAATTATATGTTCCATCTGTCAGAACTTGAAAAGCCTGTTCTGCTAATTTATAATCACCATCAATTTCATCATTATCATAATTTACACCTGTATCATTATAAAATTCAGACCATTCTGCACGCATACCACCTGAAACAGTTATTTTATCATCAGCATGTTCTAATGCCATCTGAACCTTTTCCCAGTTACGAGGATTAGCAATTACATTCTTTTTCATTCCAGTAGCAACCGACAAGATACCTAGAGTAGCATCTTTGTATCGTTGCTTCATTTCTCTAACTTCTTTCGGTACACGTTTTACAGCATCTTCTGCCAGTTCAAGATATTCTTCAACCTTTCTTTTTTTGTCAGAATTTCTATTATTTGCAGCAACATTATCTTTCCAAATTTCATCAAGCTCTTTCATTTCCTGTTCTTGACGTGCTTTAATTTCTTGTATTTTGTCGTTTATATCATCACATCTATCAAATACAGTTTTCTTAATTCTTTCATTTTCAGTTGTCAATAATCTTTCAAATAATTTTTCAAGATTGGCAACATCAGCTTCTGAAAAAGAATATTGATTTCCATTTTCGGTATAAACAAGATTTTTAATACTGTCATAAATCTGAATAAGAGCATTTTTAAAATCTTCAAAAATTCTTTTTAATCTATTGCTTCTAGCAGAACCATTTCTGATATATGCTTCAAATCCTACTGCAAACTTTTCATGTTGCTCACGAGTAAAAGCACCGCCGTCATTTTTAACAAATTTTCTAACTTCTGCTAAGTCAAGAGCAAGTTCTTCATTTTGTTCTGCATATTTTTCTAAACGAGATAACCACCAATGGGCGAACTCGTGAACGATTGTACTTTCATCTGCATTCTTAAATAGTTCAATAAGATTTTCAGCAGGCACAAACGCACCTTTAATATTCATGTTTCTCAACTTGCGAGGAGTAACATTATCATAAAGCATATTGGTTTGAATAGGTTCTTCTTCTTTTTTTTGATAATATTTTTCAATAATTTTTACAGCTTTATCATCAAAAATAACATAGCATCTGCCATCTTGTCTGCCGTCATAAGTAATACCTTTAATTCCCAACTTATTTAATAATAAACTAGCTTCTTTGTTTTTATTGAAGTTTTGAATAACAGGAGTTTTAATTCCATTTGCCATTTTATATGCTAATGAATTTTCTCTTTCTAATTCAAATGCAACATCCTTATAAAAACCTTTACCAGTTTGAGTTCCTAATGAGTTGTAATCTTTAGGTACAATATAAGCATCAGGTCTTGCTTTGTAAAATTCAAATATAGCTTTCCTTACTTTTTCAGGTTGCTCATTGAGTGGTTTATCCTCATCAAGTAATACAGCCTCATCAGGAATATCAACCTTAAAAAGCTGTCCTATTTTATGTTTTATAGAAATTTTATCTATATCAATATTGTTGTAAAATTCAATTTGTTCCCCGCAATAATCTATTTCCTCTTTGAGATTTTTAATAGCACCTTGATATTGTTCATGTAGAGCTTCTTTATCGGTTTTTGTAAAAACAGGATTATCATCTAATGAGCTGTCTTTATCTGAATAATTTTTTATTCTTTTTTCTTTGTCCTTTATAGCTTTTTCAAATTCTTCAATAACATATTTTTTGCCTTCAAAAGAAGCATCATAAATCTTTCTCAAATAATAAATATCAGTTTTGTTTGTAATTTCTTTATTATTATATGAAACACTTTCATATTGATTGCGTGTTAATTTTTCACGATATTCCTCTGAAACATTTTTATTGCCTGCAAAATACAAACCCCAACCATGAGCTTGAGCACCTTCACCTGTACCAATAGCATCAAGTGAAAATTCATCAAACTTATGAGGTGAACCATGATAAACAGATTGATAATATTTGACATCTTCTAGCTTTTGTTGTAATTTCTGAATAAGGCTTGCTGCCCCTTCCGAAATTAAATCGGAACTGGTCAACGGCAGGTCTTTTTTAGAACTTGCTTGATCGCCTTCTGAAATTAAATCAGAACTGCCCCAAAGCAAGTTTCTTATTTTTTCTGCATCAACTTTTAATAATCTTTTATCATTAAGAGCTTTATCAATAATAGGCTCATAATTTTGTCTAGAATGTATACTTCTTATATCATTAACAACAACACCTTTTCCTACTTTTTTATCTATTTCAAAAGCAACAAGAACATATTCCCCTTTGTCATTTTGTAAATCAAGAATAGCAGAATATCTGTTATTTTCTTTCTTTTCATTTTCGTTTTGTTCAGCTTTAATAACTGCAATAGGATTTTTCAATGCTTCCCAAACTTTGCTTATAGTTTCTTTACTTAGGTTATGGTCTGCATTTTTATTGTTTTGAGCTTTTTCAATAACTTTATATCCAATGCTAACTGTATTATCAGGCAACCCTGCTTCAATTAGTTTTGCAGGAGTTTTGCCAATTCTAAACAATTTTCTTTTTTCTTGTTGAGATAAATTTCCTGTAAGAACTTTATTAACAAATTTTTTGTATTCAAGATTATTTTTAACATCTTGTACTTGTTCTTGATAATTGGTTCCTGCATTTTGATAATAAATATTAGGATTGCTTTTATCAAAAGTTCCTTTGTTATCAACTGATTTTATTTGTTCCGGATTAAAAGGAATATAAAAATTTCCACCACCTTTACCTAAATCACCATAGCCATTTGTTATCACACCGTCATATCCTGTTATAAGAGTTGTTGCTCTATTAGCAAACTCCGAATTAGCAGCATAAGCAATTTCACCTAGTATATCAGTATCTGTTTTATCTTCTGCATAAATCATGTATGCGGCTTCTTCAACAGCATCTTCAAAATTCATTGAATATGTATCAGCATAATTAGAAACAAAACTGTCCTTTAAATCTTCTTCATATTCTTCTGATTGTAATTCAGCAGCTTTTTGAATAATATTTTTAACATCTTCAAAACTTAAATAATGAGAATTGTGTCTTAATGGTTTTTGTATTGATAAATAACATTCTTTCACTTCCCCACTTTGCTTTTTATATCCTGCTGCCGTATCTGCATCATCTGTAAAATAAAAGCCAACACCTTCAGCAGTTCCATTTGTTCCAATTTTGTCGTAGCTAAATGTATCAAATTGAGCATTTGTACCATGATAAACCACCAAAGGTTTTCCACTCTCATCAACAACTTTACTATCGCCAAACCACTTTTTAAAATATTTACTATCCGTTCCTTTTTCTTCCCACTCTTTTTTTGCAGCAGAAATTTCAGCAGAATTGTTTGTTCCTGCTGTATCAACACTTTGATAGTATTCCACCCCTTCTTGTCCTATATGTTCATCAATAGTTCCTGATAACTCTCTATTGATAGGATTGATGTCAATAGTAACAGTTCTGCCATTTTTATCTTCAATAGTTAAATCTTCATCATGTAACAGATTAAAAGCAGCATCTTCTTTCATTGTTCCTGTATATTGAACAATGAAATCTAAATCAGAAGTTTCTTTATTTTTTCCTTTTGTATAAGAACCATAAACTCTAATATCTTCAAAATTAAATTCTTCAGGACTAACATCAGCTTCTTGAAGAATATTTTCAATGTCTGCTTTTACCATATCTGTTAAATCATCCGCAGACATATCAAAATTTTCTTTCAAATTTTTATCTATATCATACGATTGAAATAATTGCCCTGTTTGATTATATGTTAGCTCTTTAAGTTCTTTTGCAAAATCATTATATCCATCTTCATCAAGTTTCTTGATATAATGTTTCGCATTTTCAATATCTTCTTCACCCAAATTACCATCACGAATTTTAGAGAGAATATCTATCTCATTCATCATTTGTGTTAAATATTCTTCATCTGAAAAATCATCAGGTAAATTATTTAATTCATCAAGCAGCTCTTCAATTCTTCCATCTGTTTGAATATATCGACCATTTTCTTTTGCAGCTTCTTCTGCTTGTCTTTGTATTTCAGGCATTTCTTCTTCCATAATTTCACCAAGAGAAATACCTGTCGTTTCGCTCAATTTTTGCAATGGAGCAGCAAATAAAGCTGCAACTGTTTTTGCATCTTTTTCTTTTGCGAAAGTTTTATTATCAATAAATTTTTTTGTTAAATCATTTTCAATTTTTTTTGTAACTTCTTCATTGGTTGAATTTTCCGCATCATCTTCAATCGCTTTTTTAAGCTCACTTCTAATTTCCATTTCAGACATATTTTTCAAAATGTCATCTTGCAAATCTTTATCTACATTGTGAGCAGACCAAATACTTCTCAATTTTTGTTCAGCCAAAGATTGAGAACCTTTTATTTTAATTAATCCCTGATCCAAATAAAACTGTTCAGGTGATTGAATATATTTATTTGCTCTTTCAGTTAATTTTTTGACATCTTTTTCATACTGTTTTTTCTTCCAAGTATCAGCAACTTTTGAATGTGTTCCTGCTGCAAGATGTCCTGCACCACCAACGGCAGCAAAAGATAATGCTTCTTGTCCCCATTGAGAAGGATTATTTGCATACAAAACATTATTCATAAAGCCATCAAAATTATATTCATCAAGTCCATTTATACCAAAAACTTGATTTAAAAAACGGTTAAGAACTTCTTCACCCATTTCTTCTATAACACCATCATAACCATATTTTTTAAGAGCTTCTGTTGCTGCCATCCCATAACGACTGGAAACAAGTTTTTCAAATTCAGTAAAAAACTTTTTCGGCAATAATTTTTGAACAGGTTTAGCAAAATAACTAGCAACTGGTGAAAAAGTCCATCCAGCAGTTTCTGTCAATGCTTCAAATGTACTTTCGCCAAGAGCTTTCATAACCGATAATGCAGGATGTTCAGAAGCAGTAAAAACAGTATTTCCTAAATCTGTAACATAAACACCTGATGAAATTTGTCTGTCTGCAATGCTACCTGCAAACGTATGTGGCATTTTAGTTAAACCAAATTTTGTTGATGATACAACGGCAGAAGGCAATGCTTTTGTAGTTTCTTTCAAACCCTCTTTTAAACCAACATTGGCAAGAGCTTTTGCACCTGTTGTTTTCACTAATGTATCTTTATAAATTTTCTTTGCAGCAGATAAAGGAACGGTTGATTTTATAGCAGCAGGAGCTGCTGATTTTAACGCAGCTTTTTTTAATTCAGCTTCAACAGCTTTTCTTGCAGCTTTTTTTGCACCAATAGTAGATAATGTTTTACCCAATGAAGCCAAACCAACACCTTCTGCCGATGCAGCAAGACCAATACCAAATTCTTCAAGATAAGGAATTGTAGCAAGAATAGCATTAACAGTTCCACCACCAAATGTAAAACCACGAACTTCAAGTTCTTTCATATCTCTCAAATAATCAACAAGTTTTTCTTCTTGATCCGGAGTAAGAGCTTCACCATTCTTTGCTCTATTTAAAAGTACAGAAACGGTTATTGCATCTGCTGCATCTCTTGTTGTATTGACATAAGGAGCAAAAGAAGCCCATTTATGATTTTTTTCCCATGCTTCTGCAATCCCCATGCCACCTTTCTTTTTCCATTCAGCAATTTCATCAGGTGATGCAACATTTAATTTTCTAAACCATTCAGGAGTTTGATATGCTTCTTCATATTCTTGTTTTAAAAATTCAGGCATATCGGGTATATCTTTTAATGCTTGCTGATTTATATTTTTAGAAACTTTACCTTTTAATATATTTTTCTTCTGTTGTTCTTCAATATAAATATCGTTCGGAGCTTTAACATATTCATCCATATTTTCATTAAAATTAGCATCTCTTAATGAATAGCTACTAAAAATAGGATTGCTTTTTGTATCAGGTACTGTATTAAACATAAAATTTTCTTCCTTATTTGTTACCTTTTGCCGTTTTATCTTCCTTGTTGAGAACCACCATATCTTGTATCAAAAGATATATCTATATGATTAACGTGGTTCATATTTTCTTTCGGATGTGTTTTTTTATAATTCACATCATAATTTCTCAAATCTCTTATTTTTGGATTAGGTGGACTATTATATCTTTTTAATAAAACTGGGTCTGATGTTCCAATAGATGCAACAGCAGGTTCACTTAAAAATTTTTCAAACACTTTCTGCCTTTGTGCAACATTTAAGTTTGCCATCCCCACATCACATTTTCTACCATGTCCATGACCGCCTGCATCTCCTGCTCTATATCTTGATGTTACTTTCAGAGGAATACCAAGCTCTCTTGAAAGTTGTGGTATTCTTTTATCTGCGTAATATGTAAGGACTTTTGTTTCCCCTCTTTTGGGAGTGATTGCAGATATATTTTTATAAATACCCTGTGCTTGATTTAATCTTCCCATATCTCTTTGTTTCCAGTTGTTTTCAATGGTGTTATATGACCTTTTCGCCATTTCATAAATTTCTTCCGGCTTCGGCTCTCTTTTATTTTGACCTTTGAATAACATGTATTCTCTAGCCATCAAATCATAAACTTCACCATGTTTTTTTGCTCGAGCAAACAATTCTTTTGTTTCATCAATATTTTTGTTAGTAGCAGTTTCATTTTTATAATTAAACCCTGCCATAATAGCATCAAGTTGTTTTGTATCTTTAAAATTAAATGCTTCACCCTGCATTCTCTCGACCTTAGAAAGAAATCTAACAACTTCATCTTTATATTCATTCATCTTTAAACCATTAGAAGTTTGTGGTGCAAAGCCTGTTAAAGCACCAATAGCTTTTCTCATTTCTACTTCAGGAGTATATTCATTTGAACCTGCTTTTCTTTGCATTTCAACAATTTTGTTATATTGTTCTTTTGTCAAATTATAATTTGCAGGATTAATTTTTTTAAAATCTTCATTATTATATGCAGCCATATCAAGTAAAATGTTATAATCAGCCCAGTTGTTACCAACACCTTCAAGCTCTTGCATAGCTTTTAGATTTTTATAAATCTTTTCTTTTTGCTCTAATGACATATTTGAAGTGTTTACTTCACGCATTATTGAAGATACATCTCCGCCATTTTCGTAAGCAGAAAAAACTCTCTGCATAATATCATTGCTAATTTTTGCATCATTTTCTTTTTGAATAGTTTCTTTGTGTCTTAAATAGCGATTATATTCATTTTCAGTTGCGTTGCGTTCTTCAATGTTAGCAATTCCATCAATATATTTGTATGCTTCTTCAGGAGTTTTATCAACTAATGTTGCTGCAACTGCTCTTGCTTTATAATCAACTTCTTGAGAATGTATATTTCTTAGATATTGATTTCTAACTTCAGGAGTAAAACTATCTTTGTGTTTATTAAAATATTCTGTTGCTTTCAAAGAACCTTCTGCCAAATAAGCATCAAGAATTTTTGCATAATAATTTCCTTCAAATTCTTTTTTCTTAATTGCATAAGTTTCAGGATCTTTATCCCAACCTTTTATAAGTGCATAGTTATCAAGAATTGTAAAACCATCTTTTTTGTATTTTTCTAAATCAGCAGGATTGTTTCTACCGTTAATAGCTTTATTAAACACATTGGTTAAAGCATCAGTATATACACTATCTTGCCATTTGTCGCTTTCTTCTTTATCATGAGCTTCTGAATATTTTTCTAAATTTATTCTTTTTCTAGCAGCAACATCTCTTATTGTTGCAGCTTGTTCACCCCACAATCCTGCTTTTGAAATTAGTTCATCTGAATACTTATCATAACCATCCATTATTTCAGGCGATTTTCCCATAGCTTCTTTGCCTGTTTTGTATAAATAACCATTCTCTTTATCATTCAAAGTATCATTTACATACTTATCAAGCATATTGCTAATTTCAAGCACTTTTGTTCGGTCGTATTGGTCTTTTAATCGCAAAATTCCATGACCTGCATTTCCAAGTGCATCACTAGTTTCTCTCATAGCTTGAGCTGTACCAACACCAAATGCAACTGGATTAGCATTATCTTTTATATATCCAAGTGGAGTATTTTGAGGAGTTACACTTCTATTATATTGTGGTATTCTTGCCATCTTTTCTACCTTTCTTTTTGAATGTTAAACACATCCAAGACCTCTTGTTTCTCTAACCCTGTAAAAAAATTCAAAACCATCAGGAACATCTAACCCATCAGGCTTAGGATTATTAAATTTATATCCAATTTTTTTTAGCCATCTTTTTGCAAACTTATTTTCAGAATATAAAATATTGCAAGTAAGCCAATATTTTTCATCTATTTCTTCAAAGGCTTTTATTATATGCCTTAATAAGCAATGCTTATTTTTTTCTATTTCCGGAGTTGATAAAAGCCAAACAACACCAACACCTTTTTCATTTGTATCTGTATATCCACCAACACAAACTGGAGTATTGTCAGATTTTTTACAACCCAAATAAGTTCTAGTATTCGTATTCATTATTTCATTAAGAATAATTTCTTTAAAATTTTTACCTTTTTGAGTTTCTGCTTCATGTTGATCTTCAACTCTTAAATGCTCAAGAATATACAGAATATCATTTTTATTTTTTTCTTTTTCATACACCTGATTATTCCCCTGATAATTTTGGTTTTACAACCGTAGCTTTTGGTTTTGTGCATTTATTTTTAGTTTTAATAATTAATTTTGTTGCTTTACTTTTCATAACCACCTCATTGAACATCTGAAATATCTTCAAGACTAAACATTGCACTCAAAGAAAGAATTGTTAAAGGTAACGGATTATTTTGCATTACAATAATTGTTGCATTTGTCGTTGGGGAATTAATCGGAGTTGCAGAAGTATTAATTGAAAATAGTTTATTACTATCATTTACACTTTCAATACTTCTATCCGTTTCAACATATAACCCTTCTGAACCACCAATAAAAAATTCTTCTCTTGAGTTTGAAATATTTACACAAACATTATTAATAATTTTTTTCAATCCTTGAGTATTTTCACCTTCAATATTTAAAGTTTCAAGTTTAAATTCAAAAGGAAGTCCAATAGTTATTTCTTTAACTGGAAATGGCAGTTGAACTTTACCATCCTCATTGACAACTAAATCACCAATAACACCACCATTGGATAATGCAATAACCTTTTTACCTACTAAGTGAGATAAGCCTGAAATCAAACTTACTTCATGGTTAAATTTTGCACTCAAACCTGCATCAACAAAAAAGCCTTCTTGAACTTTTTTAATAATTCTTTTTTTTGTTCGCTCAATATATCTTTTTAAAATTCCACCTATTGTTACATTATTTTCAGAAGAATTTAATACATTGATTTTTCCTACAAAATTTTGAAGCTCAATGTCAGAATAAACATCAACTCCAAGTTCAAAAGGTTTTGCAGAATAATATGTAGTTCCGGAACAATCATAAGAATATGTCATTGTTTCATCAGAATTTTCTACACTTTCAATAAATTCATAGTTTCCCTGATAAGCAGGTTTTATATATCTTCTCACAACAAAATATGCTACATCTTCTTGACCTTCACGAATTGCAGCAACACTTTCAAAAAAGCCATCTGTTACAATTCTAGTCCAACCACAAATTTTTTGAGTTTTGTTGTATGTTAAGCAAGCACAAGTTCCATCAGAGAATACAATCCAAATCAATCTGTAAGGCTCTTTTGCATAAGCCATATATTTTACAGTTTTCCCTTCAAATAAATGACTTGCGAATAAAGATAATTCAGCACCATTATAACTATCTGAAAGATAATCATATCCCAAATCACGAAGTACAGAGCCACCTGATTGAACAAAAATTATCATATTCCCTGAAATTATCGGTTGAACATGAGAAGCACCATAATTTGATTGAACAGTTGCAACTGGTGAAGGATTAGCTTCAAAAACACCATCTGAACCATTTATTCTATATTCAGTATTTGATGTTAATGCGATTAAATGATTAAGTCCTACAAGATGTCTAATTTCATTAACTTCTCTATCTGCAAGAGTTTGTGTAATTGCATCAGATGCAATTAATGGTCTTGAAATATTAAAATTGTTTGAAGTTGCAAGTTGTGAAGCCCAAAATGTTTGAGGATTATCTTTACTACTTGCATAAACTTTTCTTTGTTGAAAATAAGTTGCACAAGTAGGATTATTACCTTCTTTAAAGGGATTTTCAAAAATAGGAGCAGCTTCTTTTAAATCAGGCTCAATATTATCATCTACAAAACTTGTACCTTCTGCTGTTCCAACATATCCATAAATGCCGTTTACATTTCTATAAACATTATATTCTGCTGCTCCTTCAACGGCATTCCAAGTAATCGTCATATATTCGCCTGAAAGCCAATTTGCTTCTCTATGACCTGTTGCAGATGCAACAGTTGAACGAACACTTTCTTCCAATGTTTCTTTATCTACTGCCGTAACAAGATAGCTATAAGTTCTTGTGTAGCTGTCAGTTTTCCCAGTCCATACGGCTTTTATATTAGTTGGAGCTGCAATACATGGTTCAATAATAATTTCTTTCAATTCCCAATTATCATGATTGTATCTAATAAGCTCACGAGGAGTATAATCAATATGTGTAATAGTTAATACATCAGCAGATTGAACAATTTTTAAATTAACTAAATCTTCTTTTTTATATGGAGTTGCAATTTCTACAATTTGTCCTCTTTTGCTTTCATCTTTATATTCATCAGAATAAACAATATAACCACCATCTTGAATAAATCTAAAATACATATCGCCTGCTTCAATTATGTATGTTTGTTCAGAATTAAAACAGAATGGAATATTCCGAGTTTCTTTATTGCTATCTTTAACTTCACCTATAAATTCAAGCCCTGAACGATTTGAAACACAACCCTCTTGATGAATAAAACCATTTTTAATTTCTTTAGAACCGAGAGAATATTGTTCAATTTCTGTTCTCATATAAAGAGCAGGAGCTAATTCGCCCCTAGAAAAACTTGTTTGAGTTAATCTTGTTCCTGCCATTTTGCCTTCCTACCTTATGTCATAATATTGAGAATTATCTTCATCATCAGCTGCACCTTCTTGTGCATTAAGTTGTTTTGCTTTACTTAATCGCCATTCATATTTTTGCAAACAAGAGTCAGCTTTTTTCTGTTGTCCTGTTATACTTTCGCCTGTTAATGCTGCTAGATAATAAGAAAGAGCAAACACAAATTCAGGTTCAAATAAAACTTCTTTTTCTACCCTTTTTGTATAACGCAATCTAGCACATTCAACTTCCGCTAAAAATGATTTTTCCCCAATAGAGTTGATATACGGTTCAAATTTTCTTTCATCACCTTTGACCGTATCAATAATTGCCCTACCTGCAATACAATCATTAGGGCAATCATAAACATAAGGAAATCTAGGATTAGGTGATTTTTCTGTTGATAAAGTTAAATCTTTATAAGCATTTGCAAACCCCCAATCAAAAGCCTTTAAAACTTCATCTCTTGCTGTTTCATAAAAATTATTCAAAATGATTGCTTTGCTATCTTTGTTCATACTGTTAGTAGAAATAGAAGCAGTTATGCCAAGATGATTTAGAGCCATATTAAATATGCCAACTTTAGAATATGCCATTTTATTTTTCCTTATATTTATGAAAAGGTTATATTATCGCCTTTTGTACCACCACTAAGTTTATTCTTTGTTTTAATAGAAGAAGTACCACCCCCACCAAAACCAAGCCATTTAGAAGAAACGTCAGTTAGTTTTGCAACACCGTTCAAACCAGTTTGAGCTGCATTTATCATTCCAGTTTTATATGCGTTTTTACCTGCAATAACATCCATATTCGCTTCATTATTGAAATTATTTGCCTGTTGTTCATAGGCTTGTGCTTTTCGTTCATAATTTGTTTGAATTTGTAGAGCATCAAGTTCACCCATTGCAGCAGTATCTTCAATAATATCTAGCGAAGTTCCCTGTGTTATATCCATGCCGTTTGCAGCCATTGCAGCTTGTTGACTGCCTACTGCTTGCATTGTTTTCATTCGTTGCAAACGAGCTTCTTCAATACCAGTTTGTCTTTCATTTGCTGCATTTTTGTTTGCAATTTTTGCATTTTCATTTGCAACTTGAGCCTGATAATTATACATAGCTTGTTGCGATTTCCCCTGCTGAACAGAGGAAACCGTACCAAGAACTGTTGAAGCAATCGTTGCAACAGCACCAACTGCAAGCATTGTATTTGCAACTGCAGCACTTATTGCAATACCTGCAACTGTAACTGTTGATGTAATAATGCACATAATTTTTTCCTATTCTTTACCCAATAATTTTTTTAATTCTGCAATCTGTTCAACGATTGTTTTAGTGTCTGCCCCCTCAAGCATAATATTTTTTTCAACTGCTTCATCTAAAAGAGCATCATATTCTGCCATAAGTTCAGCTTCCGTTTTTTCTTCAGGAGCTTTACCTACATTTGTATCTGTTTCATCTTCTTCAGAAGTTTCATCTGTACCTACACCAGTTTCACCTTCTTGTGGAATTGTATGAACTCCACCATCACCTGCAACAATAACTTCCTCTGTTTTTGTTACATTATCGGTTTGAGGTTCAGAAGTAGAACCTACTTTACCATTGGCATTATCTGCATCCTTTTGCTCATTTGATTTTTTAGGAGTTTCTTCTCCGTTTAATAAAGTTGCCCATGAAGGAACTTTTTCACCTTTGTAATTTTTAATAATTTCATTCGGCTGAACTAATCCACCATTATAAAAAGCAACTTTTTTAACTTTAAGAGTTAGTTTTTTCATTATTAGCTTCTTCCTTTCTATCAGAACCGTATAAAATTTCTGCGGCACTTTTAATTGCTTTACTTTGTTTCTCAAGTTCAGGAGCTACAAAAGACATAAGCTCTTTATCCTGCTTGATTTCTTCTGCTCTAATCAATGTTCTAACAGCATCTTTTATTTCCCATTCATCATATTTTGGTTTTTTAGGTTCTTGAGAAACATTGATTTTAATTTCATTATTATCTTCCATTTTCGTTTCCTTAAATTTCAAAAACTGCTATAAAATGGATGCAGATTTTTACACCTGCATCCACAAATCAATTACATATCATGGAATGAAGTATCAATAGCATCCACAATACCTGCCGTAATAGCACCTGCTGTTACAGTTCCAGTTGGAGTATATTTAAGTCGCATATATCCCAAATTTCCTTTTGGAACACTAATGATTGGGAATTTATAACCTGCTACAAGTTTTGCAGCAGTAGTTTCTTCTGCAGTAACTAATGTAACAGGAGTTGCAAAATCTTCTGTTGCAGATGTTTGTACTTCAACTTTTAGAGCCGTTGCACCTGCAAAATCTTCAACGACTTGTATTAACAAAGGAACAGGTGTACCGAACGCAACCTCTGTCATATTATGTTCAGTACTTGCCATCTTAATAACATTTGTTGAAACGGCTGTAGCTGTAATTTTTTGAACATCTGAAAATATCGCTTGACTATCTAATCTCATAATTTTATTTCCTTTCGATTTCTTGTAATATCAAAAGAGCATTTTAGAGAGAAAATGCTCAAAACTCTTATCGACAACAGTTAAGACTATTGAACTCTTGCTTCTGTATTAAGAATTTCAGAACAAGATTTAATAGGAAGTCCTAAAAATTTAACCATTGGTTTACCTGCTGCTTCATCTATGGTTAAGTTCACATTTTTCTTGTTCATAGCTTGTTTATGCAACCAAGTCCTAATTGTATTGTTGGCATAAATTATGGTTTTTCCATTGGCTGCATGTTCTTCAATTCTGTAATATTCATCAACCATTTTATCAATTAAATCGATTTCTCCTGCTTTTAATTTAGCAATAGAAATATTTGCAATACGACCAGAAGAACGATAATTACGAACAGACAAACCTAAGTCCCAAGAAAAATGATCTCGATATGCTTCAAAATTTCTGCCACTAGCATCTTGAACTGTTACTTGACCTTTGTCGGTTCTTTTCAAACCTGCTTGAGAACCGTTTGGATATAATAGGTGAGTGTGTCTATCACCCCAAGTTACAAAGTAGATAGATGTATTATCATCATCAGTACCACCGGCATCAACAACTTGAAAACCAAGTTCACCTTCATTATTAGAAATTTTATTATAACGAGTTGCCAAACCATCAAATGCAGAAGCATTTTTACCTTTGGAACCATAGAAGATATTTGTTTTAACAGTTTTATTCATACCCTGAATATGAGCTTCTGCTTCATTCAGTCTGAATTGAGCTGTGTTTCCGTTAATATCTGCCAATTTTTGATCTATTTCAGCATAATCATCAAGCATTGCAGTTGTATCTGTTACAGTAGTATAATCACCTTTTGTACATTCAACCCCTTGATAGAATTTCCTGAATTGTGGTGAAGGTAAACCGTTTCTAACAGTAGTCTTGTGGTTTGTACCCTCGTTACATTCAACAGCAATTGCATCTTCCAAAATAGCATTTGAAGTCATAAACAATTCAATAAGAGCTGCTGTAACTTTGCCATCACCTTCCATTTGTGAATACATGTCTTTCAATGTTAAATAGTTTTGTCCGATTGTTGCCATAATCATTTTCCCTTTCAAAATTTTACTAATACTTTTTTATTACCATTGTTTTTTTTTAATTAGTTCGCACCATATAAAACACTTGCGACATCTGTTGAGCCTGATGGAGTTTTTGTTTGATAAATTTTATCATCACCAACAAGTTCACCGAGTTTATGAAACATCTTGATAATTGCAGGGTGGTAATTAAGCCCTGTATCAGCAAGAGCAGCTTTTACATCATCATTTGCAAAAGCCGTATAGCCTTTATCGGCTACATCAAGATATGCGTTCATTTTTGTTTTATCGCCACCACCAAGTTCTGCATCTGTATTTATAGCTTGTTTGAATTGAGCCACCTTAGCTTGTTGATATTGCTTTATCATGTTAGGCAATTCTGCCCCCTGTTTTTGAGCAAGTCTAATTCCAAACTCCATGTACTTATTCGCTTGAGCTTGCGACAAATTAGTTTCCTTGTTAAGTGCATCAAACTCTTTGAGCATATCTTTGTCATATTCAAATTCTTCCGGAAGTTTAACATCTTTGTAATCATAAACTTCAGGAGCACCGTAAATACCTTTATCATCAGCATTTTTGTTTTCTTTTCCATCTGCCCCTTCTTCACCTTTACCTTTTGCAGCATCATTACCATCTTCATTTAAGCCGTCATTCTTTTGTCCTAATCCTGCATTAAGATTTTCTTCACCTTCTGCTCCTGTATTTTGAGCACCGTCATTAACATTACCTTCTTGACCTGCTCCAGTATTCAAGTTTTCATTTCCTAATTGTTCATTGTTTTCTGCCATTTGTCGTTACTCCTTCTTTCTTGTATTTCTATATATTTCTTAAAATTATTTTGCCTTATGAGTTCAAGAATAAATTCACCCTGCTCTCTTTTTATGACCTTTTCTATATTCTGCAATTTGCCATCAGAGAATTGAATTTTTGTTGTGAAAGTTCCAAATTCTTCAAGTAAAAAATAGATAAAATCTAATCCATCAGGTGAATTTGTAACATTTGTAATCATGTTTTCTATATCTTTATCACTTGCCATTAACCCATTCCTAATCTTTTCAATAATTCAGCACCGTAGCTATCACTACCACCTATGTTTTTAATCATTTCAGAACCTGCTTGCAGCTGTTGCATTTGTTCCGCTTGAGCTTGTTTTTCTGCTTGTTGTTGTCTAAGAGCTTCAAGTTCTTCATTAGGAGCAATTTGATTAGGGTCGATATTAGCAAAATCTGCATAATCGTCAATCATTTTTTCGCCCTTAATTTTTTTAATAAGAACTGGATCTACGGCTTGAGCCATATTGGCAGTAAATGTGATAAATCTTTCCATTGAAGAAATATTTTGAGCCTTCATTGCTTGAGCAAGAGTTGAAATAAATTCAATTTCAATTTCTTCACCTTCTAATTCTTGAGGAACTTCAGGAAGAATACCTGCTTCCATTTCTGTATAAAACAACCAGTCAAGAATTTGTTTTAATGCAGTATGAATTTGTTCTAATAATGGTGAAAGAAGCACAAGTTTTTCTTCTTTCAATTCATTAACTTCTGTTGCGGTTCTGCCACGTTCAGCAGTATTCAAAATCATTGCAAACAAATCATTATAAAAAATTGATTTTATATTTTCTCTAAGTTCTGCAATAATATTTTTCAATTCCAATACTTGAGGATTAACTTCATGTATTGGTCTTATTCCTGCTCCATTATCACCATCTTCATTAAAGAAGCCTGGATTATCAGAAAGTCTTTTATTTTTCAAACTTGCTGAACCCTGATAGGCAGGTGAAACCATTTTTTTAACAGCTTTACCAAGTTCTTTAATCATTGACATAAGTTGCTTAGCATCAGGCAAAGCATAAATACCACAACCTTTTGATGGGTACGCATCTTCTCCATTACAACTTGCTTCAAAAACAACATAAGGGAATTTATCAAAACCTGCCTTTTTCAAGAATGATGTAGTTCCATTGCCTACTTCATAAGTAACAGATATAAATTTCTTTTGAGCTGATATAGGTGAACCTTCTTTGTATTCCCTATTAGGCTCTACAAAATGAACGATTTCAAACATATCATTAGGTCTAGTTTTATAAACTTGTTGAACTGCATCAGAACAATTTTCTAATCCGTATCTTTCAACTAGATTTTTTGCACTTTCCATATAGTTACGACAAACAGTATCAACAACACCTCTGCCATCTTTTGAATAGTAGTACGAACCGATTGGTAGAACTTTGAAATTCGCAACATTATCATAATCTTTTTCCATTGCCATACAAGAGAAAAGAAATACTCCAAGTTGTTCATAGACTTCCGGAAGAAGCTGATAAAAATTTGATGCATACAAAATTTTTCTTGATAATTCTGCTTGATTAGAACACCAAAGTTTAGCAGCATAACTCATTTTATTTTTCTTGTTATCTCTGTTCATTATGCCAGTTTTAAACCATCTTCTTGTTGGTGAAGTTGCACCAGTCATCATACCTGATGCAAAATTTCTAACAGCAATAAAAGTTGTACTATCAAGAATTTTCTTGCTTTTTACATGAGGTTTATTGATATTTCTAGCAATAAATCTTACTGCATTAGGAGCAAAATAATCAGCCAAATCTTGTAAATCAGGTTTAATCTGATCGAAAATATTTTTTAATTCTGCCCTTCTTTGTTCAAAATACTTTTTATCGTACTTTACATTTTCCATTTTATTCACCTAATAACTCTTTTTTCTGTGTTGTTGCAGTATCACCTAAACCTCTTGCAGAAGTTTTTGTATCACGACCTGCAAGAGCCGCAGTTTTGTTTCTTGTATTTGTTGATGCTTTTGAAACACTTGCATCAGCATAAGTTGGAGCTGCAACATCTTCTTTTGCAGAATTGTTTACACTCGGCATTTTAGGAGTTGAACACATTTTATATTTCCCCTTTCTTTATTTGTTCACTATTCAAACGGATTAAAGTCTGAATTGATATAAGAAGATGAACTCTTTTGCATCTTTGCAGTAAACAAATGAGAATGATATGTAATTGCATAAATTGCCATCATTAAAGTATCTGCAAAGTCAGGACTTTCAGCCTGTTCTTTTCTTATTTCTTTTTTGTTTTGAATAAAATTTAATCCGTTAGGTTTAAAATCTCTTTTAATATATTCAAGCTGCCTAATTGTATTTTCACAACGCAACTTCAACCAACCATTATCAATAAATTCTTTTACTGCAATATAGCCATCTGCTCTTGCGTTTCCACAAGCTAAATTCTTTGCAGAACCTGCACCTCTAAAACCTATCGCATCATCAATAGATTTTTTAACACTTACCCAAATCGGATAACCAAGTCCATCAGCATCAATGATTAAAATATCAGGTTTCCAAATACTATAAAGATTAACTATCTTACCTTTTGTAATATCAGTATCAGGTTCTGCCCAAGTAACAGTTTGAGTTTCTTCCCAAGATGTCATGGTCTTTTGCTCTAATAATTTTGCTACACATAAATCACCGCCTGATGCAGACAAGTCCACAGCCATCACTTTATTTTCAGGATGATTTTCTTTATTGAATACAACATCAGCTGCATACTGAACTTTATCTGATGATAAAAGATAATCACTTGCTTGAGCCAACGGATAACCAAGCCAAATATGTTCATAATCTTTTATATTTTTTGCTTTCTGAACTTCTGCTTCATGTTTCATTGCTTCATTCAGAAACGGATTATCAAAGTAGTTGATATTTATATGCAAACAATCTTCACGACCAACACAGAATTTATAAACTGCATCATTCCGAACAAATCTGTTCATTGTGAAAATTATTTTAGCATTTGTTTTTCTGATAATTGTAGGAACAACAATATCAAGTGTAGGTTTTGTAATTGCTTGAGCTTCATCAATCCAAAGAATATCAACATCATCAAGACCTTTAATTGATACTGAACCTTGTTCTCTGAACCCCTGAAAGAAAATTCTTGAACCAGTTTTTCTATGAACAAGTTCTTTATCGGATATTTTCCAATCAAGATTATTTTTGTTTACTAAACCATCAAAAACAGATTTTACTGAATTTTCAATAGACTTCTGAATTTCACGACCACAGCAAACTTTAATTTTTCTTTTTTCACCGATATATAAAATCCATCTTGCAATAACTTGTGTTTTTCCTGAACCTCTGCCACCTTCAAGAAGAAAGTACAAATATTTGTTAAATTCAGTTATTACAGGATAAAGTTTTGGTGGACATTGAAGCATAGCAGGAACAACAAGAGAATTATTGTTGCTAACTATTTTCTTCATTGCCTACTTCCTCACCGATATTTAAAACAAGTTCTTCACCATTCACGACAACAGAAGGCATTTGAGTTACACTACCTGAATGAATAATCTGATCTTTTAGCAAGCCACAAACTTTTGCTTTGTTTTCATCAGCCTTTATTGCAGCTGCAACATTAGGGTTTCCCTGTTTATCTTTGCATTCGAGAGCAATTAGTTTCAATTCCTCACAGTCGTTAAAATAATCAACTGCCGTATAATTCAACTTTTCTTGAACAACTTTTGCAGTATTTTGTCTGTAATACTCTAACCATAGGGTTATCTTAGGGTTTTTGAAGAATTTACTAGCTTCAACATATATTGATGCAGCTTTCATGTTAGAACAATTATAAGCATAACGATATGCTTCACTCTTTTTATAACCATTAGTGAAGTATTGTTTTATGCAGCAATGCTCTTTTTCTGTTAATTTTGGTAAATCTTCTGGTCTAATTTCTGTCATCTAAGCACCCAAAATAAAGTGGTTATCAGCATTGAATTAATTAAATACCGATAACCAATGAAATTAATTAAACTATCCGAGTTTTAATTTAGAGTTTTAATTTCTTTGACAAGTTCAGAGTTTCCAAAATTATCACTTCTGTACTGTCTAATTGCAACTATTTCACCTTTTTTGTTGCGTACTTCCCTGTTATCTCCATAAGTCCAACCAAACGGTTTTCCTTTTTTACTGTAAATTAATTCTTGCCTAGTGTACAAAACACGCTTTCTTTCATTCTGAATAATCTTTTCAGCTCTTAAACCTGAATGCGTATCTACATACACTTTAAAATCTACTTTTCTTTTCTCAATAAGACTAACAACAGTTTTACCTTTTGGAGTTCTGCCTAATAGCAATTTTCTTTCATTGAAATCTTTTGTATCTTCTAAAAACCAAATATCAAAAGGTCGTATTTCAATATTGGAAAATTTTATTCTATTCATCAAAACCCTCTTAAAACTGCATAGTTAATCTTATTTCACCAATTACTACTCGTTATGTTTATACTTCCCAGCTCAATGTCCCCATTGAAAAACATACATTTCATAATCTGTTTTCAAATCTAAACGAAGTTAAAAAGAAAATCACTACTTGTTAAACTGTTAAAACATTAAGAAAATGCAAAACACACTATTTTACTAAATCTCGCAATTTTACATTTCTTAATATTATTTTAAAAATGCTTGACAAATTTTTAACAATCATTTTATTTTATAACCTGATGGCAAACTATTCTAAAAGCAAAATTAACAAGCCTAAAACCACACTAAAAGAAAAAAAAATAAAAAAATATTTTTCCTGTTTTCTCTCAGCTATAAAAAATACGATTAGTATTTTTTATATTTAATTTTATTTACTTTACTTTTATTTAATTTAATTGCATAGCGAACGCATAACAAACGCAATGCATTGTCTTAGAATTATTTATGCTTTTGCAATGCGAACGCATAAAATTGTTATTTGCGAATGTAAACAAAAAAAATATGCAATCGCAATGCGAACGCATAACGAACGCAAAGCAACTGCATATTTTTTAATTATGCTATTGCATTTATTAATAAATTTTTTCTATTGTATTTCCAGTTTGCTGATACAAACTTCCGTTAGACATATCTTGAATGTTACCATTCATATTATAGTAGTGAGAACCGTCAGAGCCATAAATATCATTGCCCGAACGGGTATAAGAAGTATTGCTATTTTGCGAATAATAAGTATTCCCAATATTAGAATAACTATTAGTTGTTTTATTATAGCCTGAATAGTCGTTATAATAATAAGTATCAGCTTTCACATAAGAAGCTGCAAAAACAAATATTGCAAATAATAAAATACATTTTCTCATATTCTTATTATTCACTATTTTTCAAATTTTTCAACCCCTACTGCAATATTTCTTCATGTTATTTTTTTCTCTTTTTTCTCAAAATTTGATTTTCTTTAGCATAATAAAAAGTTCTTTTCATCCAATATGCAGTATCGGTTAAAAAATCTTTTGCAATTTCTTTGCTTCTTATTGCATCCTCATTTTTATATTTTTTTAATTCAAAGTTTTGTGTATCGTATTTTAATTTTAAATCTGCATACTCTTTTTGTAAATCTTTATACCTTTTATGCAAATCACTTTCACTAGATGTAATAAACCATATCAGTAATATAAGAAAGATAATAACAGCTATCAATAAGACTTCCACAATATTCCTTTTAATTTATTGCCTTTTATATATAGAAAGGAGTAAACCATGACACCAACTGAATTGCAAAAAATATTGTTTGCATTAAAAATTATTTTTGGCAAGCAAGAAGCAAGAAGAATTTTTATTAAATTAGTGCATATACTATTTGATTAAACCTTCTTCACGCAATATTTTTCTTACCTCGAGAGCAAGCTCACTTTGAACTTGTTCAAATTTTGGTGGATTAAAAACTTCCCCCTCACCAGTAACAAACCAATTTGCATTTACATTTAAAATTGTACTCAAACTTGCAAGAAATTCCATTGAAGGAGTTCGCTCCCCTCGTTCGTAACCAGTAATTGTTCTTGCAGGAATACCAATCTTATCTGCCAATTTAGCCACTGATAGATTGAGTTTCGCTCTAATTTCTTTAATGCGTTCTTGATACATTTCTACTCCGTTTGTATGAAGTTTTGTAAATTATACTCATTCTTGCTTTACTTTTATGCAATATTGAGTATAATTATAATTGTTAGTTTGTTTAACAGTTTAACTACTACAATACTACAAAAACACGAAAACGACAAAATTTGCCGTCTATTTGTGTTGAGTTTTGTTGCAAAAGAAAGGAGAAAAAATGGAAGAAGAAAAAGGACAGCTTTTAAAATCAATAGGTTTTCCAATTCCTGTTTTAAGATGTATTGACAAATATGCATCCATAAAAGGTTTTTCACGTTCAGGGCTTGTGGTTATGGCTTTAAGAGAGTACATCAAAAATCACAACTTGGAAAATGTTACTGAAATTAAAGTTTAAACAAGAAAGAGAGTTTTAAGAATGAGTTCAAATGTTATTACACCTATTCAATTCAAAAGAATTGAAACTACAAAAAAAGTTCAAAATGTAAAATTGCTACCAAATCTATTTACTAATTTGTTGAAACAATACAAAGCAAAACAAAATGAATTAAAGCAAAAAAAAATAGATTTTTTAACAAAAGAAGCATACAGATATTTTTACGATTTATTGGAAATTCCAAAATTAGCAGATGTTGATTTACCTGAATTTCTTTATGAAAAACAAAGAAGGCAACTTGCTTATGACTATGCACACAAAGCATTAGTTGATGTTATTGCAGATGGCAGATTAAATGAATGCTACACAAAAAGAATGAAAGAAATTAAAAACAGAGGATAGGATGAAAGCATCTAAACCATATTTTTCACACGATATAGCAACAAAATCTGATGAAAAAATAATTCGTCTTATGTTTGATTTCAGAAAAAATAAAAAAGATTTTCCGGAACACATATTAAGAGAATTACTTCCTCATGCAGTTTATGCCATTTATTGGGAAATCATTGAATATTTGCATGAAAATACTTTGAAAGTTGATGAGTTAGAAATGCTTTCAGACTGCCTAAGAGTTGATATAGAAATTTTAGAAAAGATTTTAAATAACTATGACTTATTTAAAATCAAAGACGGAGCATATATTTCTGAAAGGGTGTTGCGTAATTTAAAACTTCAAGAAGAAAAAAGCGAAAAAGCAAGAGCATCTGCCAATAAGCGACATGGAAAAAATAAAAAAGGCGAAGAAAAACCACAAACAGAAGCTGAATATGATGAAGAATTTACAATGTCTATTATTCAGATTTACAATGAGAAGTTTAAAAAATCTCAAATTGTATCTAATGAAAATAAACACAGAATATTCCAAATACACAAAGAAAATAACCTAACATTAGATATATGGAATAAAGTATTCTCAAACGCAAAACGTGGATGGGATATTGATGGCAGAGAAAATGTAAAACCAAACTTATCATTAATTCTTGATAAATGGGATAGCTTTGCATCAGATGATTATTTTCTAGCACCTGATAGAGAAGGAATTGCAGAAAAGAAAAAAGAAGAAAAAGCAAGAGAGGAAAAAGAAAGAGTTGAATATATAAAGGCTCGAAAAATTGAAGATGAAGAAAAAGAAAATTTCTTTAATTCAATTAATTCAAAAGAAGCTGCTCTTGAATATATGTGCAGATATTGTCCTTCTTTAAAAATCAATAATAATGCAATTATTAGAAGAAATTCTACATTTAAAGAACTTGCAGAAAAATTTAATATAACTGTTTCTGAATTTAATGATTTTAAAACAAATTTTTCAAAAACAGAAAAAGAAATTGAGGTGAATAATGGCTAAAAAAAGAAAACCATTTATTAAAAAATCTCAATTTGAAGATGATGCGGTTAGGACAATAAGCACGATTATTAATATTGAGCTTCAAAATCAAGAAATAAATGGAAAATACAAAACTGTTTTTTATTGTAAGAGCAGCAAATTCCCTGATGGCAGAATGTGTATCGCATGGGGAAGAACAACTTTTAAAGTAGGTGATGAGATAGATATGGTCGGAAGAATTAAAGATGATATTTTTCTTGTTTGGAAATATCTATATCGTTCACTTAATAACAATGCAGAACTAGCATAAGCAGGAAAGGAAAAATATGGCAGACAATTATTTTGAATTAGTTGGCAGGGTTGGTTGGGTAGATTGTAAATATACCGAAAGTGGAGCAACCATCACAAAAATCACATTAGGCTGTAATACCGGCAGAAAAGATAAAGATGGAAAACCTATTTACAACAACTTTTTCATCACTTTTATTTGTGGAGCAGAAGCTCAAAACAGAACAGCAGAAGAAATTGCCGATAGTGTAAAAAAAGGAAACTATATACGAGTTCAGGGAAATTTGAATATAGATAAATTTATTCCTAAAAATTCTACAAAAGAAGTAGAAAACATTTCTCTTATTGGCAGATATTATAACTTTGTAAAATTTGACGAATTTGAAAAACGATATGTAGATGTGTAACAAGAGGTATCAATGAACAATATTTTAGCTGAATTAGAAAAATTAACCATGAGTGAACTAACCTACCTTTTTGAATATCTTGTTGAATTAATCAATGAGAGAAAGCGAAAAGCTGAATGTAAGAAAGAAAAAAAATGAATGATGTTGATGAATTTGAAACGATACGAGATTTTAATGAAAAATTTCCAAGTAAAATTTTTATCTGTTCAAAATGTAATAGCTTAGTTCCAGACCCTTACCAATGTAATACTTGTGGATGTCAGAGCAACAATTTTTTATTTTCCGACAAAAGCTATTTCTACATTATCAAAGGGCAAAACCAAATAAACACAATATTTAGACCAATAGAATTGGAGAAAGGAAAAGAAAATGTCAAATGAAAAACTGAAATTTATGGATATGTTATCAGTTATGCGTGTAATTGATGATGATGACCGAGTGCGAAAATTTGAAGATTGCATTGAAAAAGTTTTTTCAGAAGTTTCAAAAAAAGTTGCAGAATATGGTCGTGATGGTTCATTGACAATACAAATCAAATTCCAATGCGACAAGAAAAACAAAAATGCAGTTAATGTTTTTGCAGAAGTTAAAAAGACAATTCCAAAAGGCTGCCAAGCTAACTCATTCTATCGTGATAGCAGAACTGGTGGAATGTATTTAGATGATCCTGATCAACTTAGATTATTTGAAACGCAAAATTCAAATGTCAAAAATTTTTCAGGCAAAGATGCAGCAGCACAAAATGATTAGTAGATAAGATAAGGAGCAAAATAAAACAATGGAAACAACATTAGTAAAAGAAGTTATTGATGTACTAAAAGATAACAAAAGACCTGAATTGATAGATGCAACTATCTATGGCAGATATTCTTCAAAAAAACAAACAATGCTTTATAATGACAACAGAGCAGAGTATGAATTGCACACATCAAGACCTAGTGATAAACAGGTTAGAAGTGTTAAAGCATTCGTTGAAATCATAAAAGAAGAATTATCAAGACGAGAAAATGAAGAAGGTAAAAACGCAACTGTTAAAGTAAATCTTAATGGTGGTTATTTTATACCTGATGATGATTTTGGCGAGGAAAAAATTGTATTTGAAAGATTAAACTCTCAACAATGGAATTTAGTTAGAAACGGAATTAATAAGGTTTATGACCATAGATCATTTTTACAATTCGTTCAAGCTCTTTCTCCGAGTATTCCTGATTTTAAAGAACTCTTTAAAAGATTTTCTTTATTAAGACTTGTTGGAAAATCTGTTTTAACCTCTAACCCAATAATAACTGAAAACGGACAAGAGGAAGGCTATACTTGTTCTTATAAACTTGAAGATGGTTGTGATGGTGAAGAACATTTTCCAAGTGGTTTTGCGGTAGATGTTCCTTTTGCAAAAGCAGGCGATATGGCTTATGTAATACCTTTCGATTTGCTCTTTTTCAGAAATGAAGATGATGCACTAAGAATACAAGTGCTATGTCCTTTATTTGAAAATATTGAAGAACAAGCAATTATAGATGAAGCGAAATTTGTAATAGCTGAAACAAAAGATTATTCAAATCTACTCGTATTAAGTGATTTTTAATTTATTAATCAGGGGCTTCTGCCCCTGATACCTAAAAGGAGCAAACAATGAGCAACCAAAAAACAATAAACAAAATGAGAGAAAATATCTTGTCAGGGGCAAACAATTTTGTAGGAACAAAACCTAATTATTGTGATATTCAAGAAGATTGCAAGCCTTTAAGAGAAGCTGTAACTCAATATAATTTAGTCGTGAAACAAAATCAGAGCTTACAGCGAGAAGTTTTATGGCAAAAAGAACAAATGGAAAAAGACAACCAGTATCTTATTAAACTTGAAGAAGCCAATATGTTGCTTGAACAAGATGTAGAAACTTTAAAGAAACAATTAAAAACAATCAAGGAAAGGTATCAAATAAATGAAGATTAAAAGAGAATTAGCAATGGCATTATTATTTTCAATAAATGCAGGAATACTTATTTTAGCAATGTGCTCAAATGTTGTAAAGCATCAATGGATGATGTTATCCACAAATTCTGTAATGTTATTAGTCAGCATATATTTTATAACATACTTCATTGATATAGTTTTAAATAGAACAACAAGAAGTGCTACCGTATTATCAAGAGCTGTTGATTTACTAACAGACGTTTCAAGCGACATGTTGGAATATTCAAAAGAGTTAATCAGAAAAGTTACTTCAAATCCTAATATAGCACTTGATATTGTTTGCGAAGATGAAAAATATATGCCAAGATACGCAAACTTAACTGATGCTTGCATGGATCTAAAAATTAAAATTCAAATTGAAGATAAAGAAAAAGAAATCAAAACCGACTGCTATTTTTTAAAACCAAATGAAACGCAAGTATTTTCAACAGGTATTAAAGTTTCTATTCCACAAGATTATGCAATGTTAATTTATCCAAGAAGTTCAACCGGTTTTAAGTTGCATTGTATGCTAACAAATACAACTGGAATTATTGATGCAGGTTATCGAGATGAAGTCAAACTTGCAATAACAAATTTTGGCACAGAAACAATTTGCTTAAAAGATGGACAAAGAATTGCACAATTCATGATAATTCAACGACCTCAAGTAAACTTAAATCTTGTTGAAGATAATGAAGATTTTAGAACAGGTGATAGAGGTGGTGGAGTAGGAAGCACAGGTGAATAATGCTAAGAACAATACTAACAAATTTAAGTGCGGCAGTTCTATTATTTCTAATCTTAGCCCCACTTCTTGCATTAGCTTTTGAAAGGAAAGACGAAATGACACACGAAACTTCAAGAATAATATGCGAACTATTAAATATTGATTACATAGATTTTTCAATACCTGAAAATTTTATCCAGTTGATGGACTTAGTTTTCAAATTTCATAAATATTTTAATCTTCATATCAAAAGCAGAAACAAGAATTTTTTAGAAGATACTCTAAGTGTTTTATCAGTTGAAATTGAAGAAGAAATATATGAGCATCCACTAAAAATAAAAGAATTTGCTTGCATTATCAAAAACGAATATTGGAGCTGATAATGTTTGAAAATAACCACTTAACAATGAGAGAGCAATTTTTTACCAAAATGGCTAATCAACTCATAAGAAATTCTGATGCAGCATATACCTTTATGGGAGTAGTATGCGACACAGTAAGCATAACAGACTTGCCAACAATAGAAGCAATCTTTTTAAGTAAAACAAAAGAAAAGACACCAAGTAAAAATTAAAAGGAGTTATCCAAATGACAAACGAAACAACGCATGACGATATTATCAATAAAGAAATCGAAGAAGAACATGAATTTATGCGAGCAAGAATTAAAGAGCTTGAAAACAAACCCACTTATCCATTCAATGAAGCCTTTAATAAACAACTTCAGGAAGAAAACGCAAAACTCAAACAAGAGTTAAAAATGAGAAAAGCAAACGAACAGGAAAGTGATGAATTTTGGGATGGAGTATTTGATAAAGATTATCCATTTAATAAAGAAAATGCTTATAAGGAACTTGCGGATTATTATTTCTTTTTACAACAAATTCCAAAAATTTACCATGAAATAACAGGCGGAACTTTAAGCAAAACAAACTATTTTGCTTCATCAGTTATTTTAGCTTATAGAGATAATTGTGAAAGATGTCAAGAAGAACAAGAACAAGAAAACAAAAATTTTGAAAAACAACTTCAGGAAGAAAACGCAAAACTCAAACAAGAGTGCAAGAACCTAGAAGAAGAACTTAGAGGATGCAGAATAAGTATTAAGGACATCTCTATTGAAAGTACAGAAATATGTAAAATTTCAGAAAAGTATAAACAAGCACTTGATGAGATTGAGAAACTAGCAAAAGAAAATGTTGAATTGTTAGAGGGTTATCATTTAGAACAAGCAAATTGCTTAACAATTTCAGAAATTATCAATCAAGCAAAGGAGTACAAAACAATGAATACCAATGAACCAAATCAAAAAGAAAAGAAATTTATTTACGGAGAAAGCAAAGGTTGTACCGCTATTTATGCAGTAGATGAACCTAGTCCAAATAATAATTCCTACCACGAATTTATTATAAATTATGAACCTGATTCAAAAACTTCAGAACTTTTAGGAAGAATTAATTTGCAAAATGGCAACTTTGCAGAATTTGGACATAACGGAATTTTTACAGAACATCTTTTGATTATTGCAAGAGATTGTCTTGAAAGATTTAACACAAGTAAATACGCTTGCCAAGAAAATACACTTGCAATAAATAATATCAATCATGCTCTTATGTGGCTGAACAAAAGAACTACCGAACGTGTCAAACGTGGAGTTTACGGAACAGAAACTGTATAGGAGAAGAACTAATGCAAGATAGATTTAAGTATAGATTTTTTGACGTTGAAAATAAAAAAATGTATGACGTTAAAAATATATGTTTTGTTGGCGAACCAACAGTAACGGTTGATTACAAACCTGTTATAAAAAAACAAATATATAAGGGTTATTTAATACAATGCACAGGCTTAAAAGACAAAAACGGCAAACTTATTTATGAAGGGGATATTGTAAAATATTTTTGTCCTGCTGAATATTGTTCAGACGGGGTGCATAAATGTCCAGAATGTTATTCTGGCGAAAATGGGAGTGTGCATTATGACGAAGATTTAGCAATGTATGAGTACAGAAGTAAATCAGACGAATGCCCACTAACTGATAACATCAATACAGAAGAAGACTTAGAGATTATCGGCAGCATTTACGAAAACCCTGAACTATTAAAGGATGTCGCTCATGACTAACGAGTTTTTATTCACATCCAAAGGTAAAAATGATGAATGCTATACTCACAGATACGCAGTTGAACCATTGCTTGAATTTCTTCCACAATTCAAAGACAAAATAATATGGTGTCCTTTTGATACGGAAGAAAGCGAATTTGTAAAAGTATTCAGAGAATATGGTTACAATGTAGTTAATTCTCATATTTCAACAGGACAAGATTTTTACCTATACGAACCTGAAAAATGGGATGTTATAATCTCAAACCCACCATTCACAGGGAAGGCAGAAATTTTTAAACGAGCAATCAGCTTTAATAAACCTTTCTGCCTGCTCATGACTTTAACATGGTTGAACGACCGAGCACCGAAACTCTTATTTAAAAATATTGGTATGCAGCTTTTAATGTTTGAAGATCGAATGGAATTTAAAAATCAAAACACAGATAAAGCAATCAACTTTTCTTCTGCATATTTTTGCAGAGATTTTTTGCCAAGCAGAATTGAAATAAGAAATTTCAATAGCATCAATCAGGGGAGCTTATTCTGATGGCATTGAAAGTTGAGTATATAAAACCGAGAGAAGATATTTCAGAAGAAGAAAATCGCATCAGATTAATTAAATTTGTAACCTTATTTGCACAAGTAGGTTTTAAAGAAATATGCCTAAACCCTGAAACAAATATCAAGTTAGATTGTTATGATTAATTTTTTATGTATAATTACTTTAAGTTAATTTAATTTAAAATAGGGTGATTATGCCGAGAAAGAAATGTGTTATATATACTCGTGTTTCAACAGAGGAACAAACCAAAGGATATTCTCTTGACGGACAGGAAAGAATTGATAGAGATTTTGCTGCATCATTAGGATATGAAGTTATAAATGTTTTTAGAGAAGAAGGAATTAGTGCAAAAGACCTCAACCGACCGCAACTGCAAAACTTAATGAGTTGGGTAAGAGAACATGCAGCAGAAGTTGATGCAGTTGTATTTTGGAAATGGGAAAGAATATCAAGAGGTACGGAATATGATTATGCCGTATTAGGAAGATTTTTTGATGAGTGCAAAGTTGCACCGTTATCAGCAACAGAATGTAATGAAGATAGTCCGGAAGGTGAGCTTCTAAGATGGATTACAAAAGGAACTGCTTTATATGAAAGAAGGAAAATTTCTCAAAGAACAGCAATGGGAATGGAACAGAAAGCAAGAGAAGGTATAATTCCATGTAAAGCACCTATTGGCTATAAAAATTATACTCTACCTGATGAAAGAAAAATCGTTATTGTTGATGAAGAAAAAGCACCATTTATAAAGAGAGCTTTTGAATTATATGCAACAGGCAACTATTCTTTAAAAAGATTAGGTGATACTTTATATCTTGATGGTTTCAGACATCCAAAAACTGGTGAAAAATTTCCACCAAGAAAATTTGAATGGATGCTTAAAAATAGTTTTTATATCGGTAAAATAAAATATAAAGGAAATTATTATGAAGGCAAACATGAACCAATAATTTCTAAAGAATTATTTTACCAAGTTCAGAGTATGTTTGGTTGGAAGAAACCCAAAACACACAATATTTATTTTCCATATACTAATATGATTAAGTGTGCTTGCTGTGGTGAACATAAGCTATCAGCAGAAATGAAACGTGGAGCACATAATTCAGGCGAGTATATTTATTATAGATGTAAGTGTGGATGTAAAGCTATTAAACAAGAAGAATTAGACAAAGTTTTTATTGATATGCTTGATGATATTTATATCCCACCAAAAGAAATTGAACTAATAAAAGACGAAGCGAGAGAGTTATTGCAGGCTATTAAAGATTATGAGAATAGTCTCGAAAGTCCTATTGAAATGCAGAAGAAAATTGAACAAATCAAAACAAGAATTAAAAAAAGTTATTCAGATAAACTTGATGGCAATTTACCTTATGGCATGGATGAGAATGATTGGAATAAGCTCATGGCAGATTGGGCTTCCGAACTCAATCAACTAGAGATGAAATTAGAAGAACGCAACCAAAAAAGCAAAGTTCTATACAACCGCTTGAACCTAATAATGGCATTTTGCAACCAGTTGCCTGAACTGTTTAGATTAGCTACACCAGAGATAAAAAGAGAAATAGTTCAAACATGCGTCCGAACCCTAACTTATAACGGCGAAACCCTTCAAATAGAATTATTTCCAGTATTCTACAAGATGAAATACTGGAAAAATGTTAAAAATGGGGCGGGAGATGGGATTCGAACCCACGCATATCGGAACCACAATCCGAGGTCTTAACCACTTGACGACACCCGCCATTGATTCTATTATATCAAATACATAAATTTATACAAGTATTTTGTATAATTTATTTTAATGATTTATATATTTGTAATTTTTCAGTTGGATAGAAGCCCCAACGAACTATTGTTTTACACGTCATTACGAGGAACGAACAACGTGAGTGATGTGGTAATCCAGAAAAAGTCTTTTTATGTTCGCAGGGATTCCGAAACAAGTTAGGAATGACTGTTTATATTAAGTCACCTTGAACTCGTTTCAGGGTCTCTTTAACATTGGTTATCTACCTATCAGCCATTTGAATCCGAATGAAAGCATCACACCGTTTCTGCCACCGTTTCTTATCATTGCTTGTCCAAAGCCTGTAAATCTTTCACCCCATCTGCGTTGTAAACCAAGACCATATTC
>CANNUY010000002.1 GCA_947525005.1 uncultured Candidatus Melainabacteria bacterium | reverse complement strand
TCATAATATGATTTTAGTTTGTATGTAGCTTCTGCACTCTCTGCCTTGTTTGTTGTTACGCTTGATACGACAGAATCCTTACCTACATTTATATCTACAGGGGTTTTACTGTTTGATATTATGTTAATAGAATTAACGTCCATTTTACCTGTACCGACAACTTTTTCAGCTTGAATTTTATCTGATGTTGCTGATTTCAAGCACATATCAATTGCTGAATGTGAAGTTGTACCATCAGCCAATGACAAAGTTTTTAAAGACAATGTACCAATAGAACCATTTGCTATTCTTACGCTTGTACCAGACAAATAGAAAGAACAAGACTTGATAAGGTTTTCAGCAATTACATTAAGTGCTCCTTTTTCATTATCTGTTACATCTTTACTCTGTTCATCATGCCATGTTAAATTTACTGCATTCTTAACGGTTACAGTACCACCTTTTGAGGTTCTCAAAAATACATTTGTATTATCATTGTTTCCACCATCAATATGATCTATATAAACAGAAGCAGTTGCTTTGTATGGGTCAGTTGCAACAGCATAAATCCATAAAGTTGAATTTTCTTTCATATATATAGAATTAGTTTTATTTCCTGCTTTATTACCAGATATATTTACGTTTACATCAGTATCACCATTAGCATACGCCATAATGTATGTGGTAGAGCCTGAATCCAAGTACATAGCACCACCTTGTTTTGATGCCTTGTTGCCAGTGAAATTTGAGTTTATAATATAAGCTGTATTATTTTTACCTACATATAAACCGCCACCATATCCAGCAGTGTTATTTTTAAAGTTACTATTAACAATAACTGTATCATCACCTGCATAAACAGCACCACCACAATTTGAAGCTTTGTTTGATGTAAAATCAGCGTTCTTAATCAAACTTGTACCACCTGCATAAATTGCACCACCATTTACAGCAGAGTTTGATGTAAAAATAGATTTTGGCACAGAACCATTATCATCTTTTGTAAACGCAAATGGATTAACAACAATATCACTATTAGCACATATTGCACCACCGTTACCAGATGATTTGTTTTTTGTAAAAGTAGCGCCCTCAACATATACTTTATTAGCAAATATTGCGCCACCATCACCTTTTGCGGTATTTTTATCAAATATCACAGGCAAACCTGTTACGAATTCTTGAGTTGTTTCATCATAATAATTTTGTGACCCTTTGATTATCACATCAAAGTCCATATCAGCACCGTGTTTGTAGAAATAATAAAAATCATCACCGTGATCTTGATAGAACTGAGTAATATTTACATTGGTAATTTTTGTATATTCATCGTATTTAAACTCTTTATTACTTGTTGAATAAATTGCACCACCATCTTTCAAAGCAGAGTTAGAAGTAAAAGTAGCACCCTTAATATCTACAACACCCATTGCATAGATAGCACCACCATAAGCTGCTGAATTTGATGTGAATGTAGTTGCTTTTAAATATTCAGAAACACGAGTGTTTATATTAACGTTACCTGCTGTATAAATTGCACCACCGTTACCTACATTTTCTTTTGTTGTAGTTTTTTTAGTTTTTGTTTTATAACCGTTTTGGATAATTGTTGTTGTAACAGTAGTTATAATTGATTTAGCAGAGTTTGATTTGAATACCGAGTTTTTAATATTTATGTCAGCTTTGTCGTTTTCATTACAAATCGCACCACCTGCTCTTGCAGCTGTGTTTTTAGAGAATGTAGAAGACATAATATTCAATGGCAATTCTGATGAATTATAAATAGCACCACCCTTACCTACATACAATGTTATGTGTTGATTATAATATAGGCCATAATTTGAAGGATATCTATTATCATCAATTACATAAACCTTTGAAGATGCAGAGTTTCCAGTAAAATTAGCTTGATTTATATTTAATTTAGCTGATATATAATCACCTTTTTTAATAGCACCAGAGTATACGTGACCATTGTAAACAATATCACCTTCTTCTAATTTTGTACCTTCTTTATATTCGCCTTTATCTACAACATTTGAATAAACATAGCCATTATAAACGATTTCACCGTTTTCTAAAACAGTTCCATCTTCATATTTTTCGCCCTTAACGGCATTTTCAATATTATAAACTTTGCCGTCATAAACAATTTCATTTTCTTTTAATTTAGTACCCTCAACATATTCATCTCTTTGAGTAGCATTTGAAATGTCATAAACTTTATCGTTATATTTAATTTCATTTTCACCTAATACAGTTTCCTCTTTGTATTCTCCAACAACTTCTGCATTAGTAAAATCGTATATTATACCATTTATATTGTGTTGGTTTTCACCTAAAGGTGTTCCGTCAAAATAAGGACCAACCTTACTTGCGTTAGCCATATTATATATTTTGCCATCAATCACAATTTCATCACCTGTTGGGGTTACTGGTTTAACATAAGTGATATTTGTGTTGGTTGCATCAGTAATATCGTAGATATAACCATTGTACTCAACTTGATTTTTACTTTCATCCGCTCTAACAGGATCAACGTATTTATCACCTTTTACAAGCCCCTCTATGTTATAAATATAGCCCTCATAAGCAACTTGGTTTGCACCCAATGGAGTTTTTGCAACATATTCACCATCAGAATCAATACCATTGATATCATATACGAATCCATTGTATTCAACCCAAGTTGGATTCTTATCCATTTCTGTTTTCAACTCTTCATAACGACCAAGAGTAGCACCAACAGTATAAATCTTGTCATCGTGAACAATTTGGTTATCTTTTAAATCTGTATAATAAGGTTCTTTTGTTACAACAACTGCATCTTTATAGATATATCCATCAACTACGATATCTCTTTTATCAGTTCCAATTTGTAAAGGAGTACCAACAACTACTTTAGCACCTTTATCCGCACCGTTATAAATTTTACCATTTACAACAATTTGACCATCTTCTAACGGTGTACCTTCGACATAATCATTAACAAATTTCATACCCTCATATACAAATTTTTCACCATTTGCATCAGTATAAACCATTTGGTTATCCTTTAATACTGTTTGAGGAATATATGTTCCTTTATTAACCCAACCTTCGTAAACCGAACCGTTATAAACAATCTGATTTTCATTTAACACGGTTTCATATTGATAATCTTTTACATAACTAGCACCAGTGTAAATATGATTGTCGTTAGGATTAATAATCATACCATCTAATAATTCTGAACCAATAACATAGTCAGAAACATAAGTAGCACCGTCAAATACGTACCAAACATTATCAACTTTATTCAGAATTTGTCCATCTTTCAATATTGTTTCAGGAATATACAATTCACCTTTAACAGAATTTGCCATATCAAATATTTTACCATCTTGTAAAATATCTGTTGTTTTCAATTCACTAGGTGATTCATATACAGCACCTTCTGTAAGATTAGAAATATCATATATTTTACCGTTATATTCTACTTCTCCTGTTTTCAAAGTAGTACCAGCGTTATAAATCGCACCACCTTTTGGTGTTACATAATCATATATCTCTTTCCCATCAATACTAGTACTTATATTTTCAGGAGTAACGTCATAATCACCGCTCAAAATTTGAAGAACTTTTATATTATCTTCAGGGTTTCTATACCCCATATTTGGAACAGTAATATTTTGGTTGGCATAAGTAGCCTTATTTGAAGAATATGTACCAGACATATCATTTGTTGTATTAAACTTAATAGTACCTGTATTATAAATTGCACCACCATAAACAGCAGTGTTTTTTGACATTGTCAAATATGTATATCTTATAGTAGGATTTCCTCTACTCATAACATAGTATGAATAAGCATCTAAAGTTAATGTCGCATTCAAATCATTAAACACTGCGCCACCATAAGTAGCATTATTATTGCTAAATGTACCACCAACAATATTAGTTGTACCTAAATCAGTATTATAAATTGCGCCACCATAATTACCAGAACTATAATAATAATTTGAAGCTGTTGATGTAAAAATACCTTCATTACAGTTTGCAACAGCAGCACCTGCAACAGTTGCTGTGTTAGCATAAGAAGTTTTTTTGCTTGAACTACCAAAAGTAGAACTTCTAACATCTAAATGACCTTCGTTATAAATCGCACCACCTTTGTCTGATGCTTTGTTATGAGTAAAAGTAGCTTTTTCTATAATAGCTGCTTCTGCTTGTCCAACAGGAGTTCTATAAGCTCCTTTATTAGTTGCATTTGTATATATATAACCGTCTACAACAATTTGACCTGCATCAAGTTCTGCACCGTCGTAGTACATATCGCCCTTTATTGCATCTGTTATATCATATACGTAACCATCATAAACTTTTATGGTATCTGTTAATGGAGTTCCTTTATCATAAGAATTATAAATCGCACCACCTTTTTGAGCAGTGTTTGCAATGAATTTTGAGTTTTCAATACTCAAACGTGATTCTTCGTTTTGGTAGTTATACAAAGCACCACCATAAGTTGCATTGTTTGCATAAGTAGTCTTTTTAGTAGCAATTCCACCAAAAGTTGCTCTATCTATTTTCAAATTTCCTTCATTATAAACAGCACCACCATTTTGAGCAGTGTTTCTATAGAAATTAGATCTCGGTTTCTTAGTTGAACCTTGAACCGACATTTCACCAACTAAGTTAACCAATGCTCCACCACGTTCAGTTTGAATAATACCATCAACATCAACATATCCATTGTTATTAAAAGATACGTTATATAAATCTACTTTTCCGCCATCATTCGTTACAGCATTTTGGAACCCAATAAATGTAGTGTTTTCTGCATACAAATAACGACTTTCATCATTTTTATTTTTATTGATTTCCATACCAATCAAATGGTCTTCAGCTGTAATTGTCTTATTTTTACCGTAGATATTTAATACGTCACCAATAAGTTTGTTTCTTGTTTGCAAAACTCTATTTTCATCTGGCAAATCTTCCCAAGAATTAATAGAAATATTTTTTTTCAATGTCAAATCATATACAATACCAATGCCATCACTATTAGCATATTGTCTATTAATCTTTGGATAATTAACTGCATAAGCTAATGGATTTATATCTTTATCAATATAATATGGGTTAGAGAATATAACCTTTCCCTCTGGAGTCAATCTTATTTTATATAGAGGATTATTGTCATCGTCATACATATATAAAATATTTGTATCATTATTATTTTCATCACGCATAGTAATAAAAGAGCTAATATTAGCTTTTGTATCAATCAATGTCAATGTAGAATTAAAATTATCACTACTTGTATTTCCGGCAATAACATTAAAACTATCTTCTGTTAAAATAAAACGACCCGTACCGGAAATTGAATTCAATACCAACTTATCAGATAAAGAATAGTCATAACCTTTATTATTAGAACCTGATACATAGTCCAAATAAACATCAAATCCTAATACTGTATTATTATAAATAGTTACTTTATCTGCCCAAACGGTATTACCAATTTCATTCCAAGACACAGTGTCACTATAAGCATCTGTTCCTTTGTTACTCAAAGAAAAAGTTCCGCCATAAATATATAAATTAGCTCTAGCAGAAGAACTTCCAACATCACCGTTTATATAAACTCCACCACCTCCGTTTGTAGAAACAGATGAGGCAGCTATTGTCTTATTAATATAAATGTTAGTCTTGTTAGCTAAATTAATACCACCATCTAAAACAACTTGGTTTCCTTTACTTTGAGCATATAAATACAAACTTTGCCCACTTCCGCCCATATAAATATCATTTTTCTTAGAAGATAATGAATCTCTTAGTCCAATCTTGTTTCCCATGAACAAAGCATTATTATAATTTCCACTAATATCTTTGCCCTCTGCTGTGATTGTCAAATCACCATTCATTTGAGCTATTGCAGAACCATTTGTTTTTGAAGAATTACCTATAAATGTTGAATTTTTAATTGTTAAATTTTTTGTTGAATATATAGCACCGCCATAACCTGCTCCGGTAGAACTATCAGATGCACCAGCTGCGTTATTAACAAAAACTGTGTTATAAATAAGGTTAAAAGTACCAGCATTATAAATAGCACCACCATTAGCATTCGCAGTATTCTTTTCAAATAAAACACCAGAAACGGCATCTAATCGACTTGATTGGTTATTCCAAATCGCACCACCATAATCTGCCTGATTTTCCTTAAATGTAACAGTAGATGTATAAGCGTTTTCATCTTTTCCTACTACACCTGTTATTTGCCCAATAGTACCCAACGTGTTAGAAATAGCACCACCATATTTTGCTAAATTTCCAATAAATTGAGAGTTTTTAATTGATTGAATTGTTCCACCGCTAGCACCGGCTGATGTGCTTCCATTGAAATTATGAATAGTACTATAATACTTACCAAATGAATTTAGTTTATCATTTAACTTATTGCCGCTAAAAACAGCATTATCAATAGATATTATACCGGCATTTTCTATCCACGCCTCAGAAGTGTGTCCAACATAGTTTCCTGTAAAGGTCATAGACTGATTGTTTTTAATAACATATACATCTTGTCCGTTTCTTTTTACAGGGGTAATTGTTGCTGAATTAGCAGGCGTAAACAACGTCACTGATAATACAGCCATTATCAACGTTATAACTGGGTAAAACTTTCTCATAATCAACTCAAATCTCATAAATTTATGTATAAATGTAGTACTACTTACTAACATTATATAATGTTGTTTCAGCAAAATTCAACCCCAATTCAACATTTTAAATAAGATTTAAGTAAAAAATCAATCGTTTAGATTAGATTAATCCACACAAATCGTCAATGCGTTGGATAAAGCTATTCCACCTTTTACTGGAGGCTTGTTTGCAATCGAACCTTTTACATACATAACTGTTGAACCACCACCATCAAGGTTCATAGCATTAACACAACCTAATTTTTTCATATACTGTGCTAATTCTGTCAAAGTCAAACCGATTGAAGAACCCTCACGACCGTCAGCTGTTATCATAATAAACTTATTATCTTTTGTGTAACCAATCGCAGTTCTTGGGTTTCTACCTCCAATAGAAAGTAACTTTTGTTCTCTTATATCAACATAAACCTCACCATCTTTTACAAGATAAGGTCCACCACTGATTACATGGTTTACGTGTTCCCACTCTGGCGACATCTTGATATCCAAATCAAGACCTTGTCCAACTCTTACCCCAGACAAAATTGATTGTTGTCCAACAACAACAAACCCAGTTTTTGGAATAAGGTTTCTATTTTTGTTTATAGCAACTACTCTACCGTTATCAACAACTATCTGAACTCCATTTTTAGGAATACTAGGTGCTAACTGACCCCAATCAGGAGTATAACAAAGAGTATGTGCAAATGACATTCTTGGTTGATTGATATTATCAACTTTTATATTATTAAATCCTCCTCTCAATGAAGCATTCAACTTCACCCTATCCATATAAAACCCGTTATCCGAAATTCCCATAGCGACACGGTTAAACACAGGACCTGTGTACAACTTTTTGTCAACCATCATTGTTCCTAAAGGACAACCGGTTTGTGGAAGGAAAAAGGCACCATTCACCGCAACTAAAGAGTTGTTAGCTCTCGCCATTGAAGTAATTGATGCCTTATGAGAAAGAGTTTTGGAAGCCAAAACTGGTACTACTTTGATATTTTTATTTACAGACAAATCTGCTTCTATAATATTTAATCTTACAGGTTTTCCTTGATAATAACGCACTAACTTAATATGTTTAATTCCCTTATCTACATCGTAAACCTTACAATTAGAGTATTTTCTTCCTATATAAGCATTAAATTCTGCCTCAGACTTTTCTTCAGTCATTACCTTGTCTAAACTTCTTTCTACATGAATAGAGTTTATCAATGGTGGAGATATTATTCCACTAACTATCTTCACATTATCAGCAAAGACTGAAACACTTTGTGAGAGCACTATTGTAGTTGCGATGAACACATTCAAGCACAGCAACAATAGTCTATCCTGATTAAACCTAGAATACAGGGTATCCATATCGTCACCTTTAAATTAGTAGTAACAAGATACCTTTTTTATTAAAGAGTGGTTAATGGGGCTATAACACTCTATAAGGAGCTTGAACCTTACATTAATCATGTTCCACAAAATAACAAATTGTAAACAATTTTTAACCAAAATTAAGCAAAAATTTTACAAAACTAAATAGTGTTAAACCTACACATAGCAAGGATTACAGCGTTTCAATAATAGTAAAATTTACACTCTAACTAAGAATAATCCATAATACTCGTTTTACAATTAAAGACAAATAAATTGCAATAACACTAAACACTAAATCATATATAAACTTGAACCCAGTTAATGAATATAACAAGTTCTTGATAACAAGCCAGCTTTCGTGTCTTAATGACGCAATAAATAATAAAGCTAAACCACCAATCAAGTTTATTATCACAAGTCCGAACACAACTGATTTTATAACATTCTTAAAATTATATTTTCTATTCAAAATAGTTCCAGACACCCAAACTGCAGGGATATATGCTAAAATATAGCCTACACCATATTGGAAAATATATTTCCAACCTCCACCCATCGCAAAGATTGGATAACCACAAAATCCTAGAATTATATACAATAAAACTGTAAATAATGAATATTTTCTATCCAAAAGTCCTAACATAAAAAATACCATAGGAACCTGTGGAATATATTTTATATGACGGACAAAAGCGTGTGTATTTACATCTCCATCAGGAAAATAAAATGACCAATTAGTGAATATGTCTAATGGGAATATCAAGTGTTTAAAATTAATCTCTGTAAACGCAGACACTATTAAAAACTGTAATGCCAAAATAACAACTAACAAAGTGCCTAACCTAAATCTTACAGGTTCGCCCTCATATTTAAAATAACCTAATTGTTTTTCGACACGTTTTGTCATTCTATTGTAACCAATTTTTCTAGTTCACTGACGTTTTGAGCAAACATTGATTTATATGTATCAGAAAAAATATTTTCTGTCCACATAATTAAAGCATCTTCGTTATTATCTTGATAATAACCCTTTCTTGTACCCAACGATTTAAACCCGTATTTCTCATATAGCTTAATTGCTGGGATATTGCTTACTCTAACTTCTAATGTTATGTACTTAATAAATTCATTATAGCAATCTTGCAAAGATTTTACAATAAGGCATTCTGCAACTTTATTTCTCAAATAATCTTTGCTTGTCGCAATGGTTGTAATATGAGCCTCATCTACAATATGCCAAGTTCCCATATAACCAACAATCAAGCCATCTTCTAATGATGCAGTATAGTATTTTGCGACCTTATTTGATATTTCAGAATAAAAAGAATCCTTTGACCAATGATGATTTCCAAATGATTCAGCCTCAATTTCAGAAACTCTATCAATATCTTCTTTTTCTAACGGTTTAATTATCAACTTTTTTATAGCCATTAATACCATTCCTCTGGAAGTTCTTCTCCTGGCTCATAAATTCTGTCACCGTCTTCTAACATTATCATTATTGTCAATCTTAATTGACGTTTATAACCCTCTAACGCTTTTTCTCTAGTTTTTGCACAAAACGCAAAACTAGGAAACTCTTTTATTTCAATATAATGATATGGGTTTTGATTAAAATCTAAATCAGTTCCTTCAATCAATGTCCAATTAAGGTTCATATAATAATCAATATCTTTTTTAACATTATCAGTCATCTAGCGAAGTACTCCTTAGTGGCTGTTTCAACATCAAACCCTCTCCACCAATAACATTTGCTTGTTGACCGTCAATATATAAATAAACAGGTTTATTAGTGTTTTTATTTACCGTTTTGATAATTTGATACATTCTTGTATACAAACTGTCACCACCACCACCAAATTCAAAATCAGATGATAAGTTTATTATAACTTTTAAAGGTGTTTCTTTTACAGAAAGTAACTTTGTAGCCTTAGGGATTTCGGTATACAATCCTTTTCTAATATCAGCTCTAGCAGGACCTGCTAACAACATTCTTACAGCGTATTCAACATCTGACATATTTGCAGAAGTTTTTACTCTTGAAACAGCTACATATACATTACCGTTTCTTGTTGCCTTTGTAAAAAAAACTTCTACAAATTTTTGTTCAACAACTTGTGGCTCAGCTTGAGATTTTTGTTCTTCTATATTTGAATAATCTTCAACAACTGAACGCTCTGCCACTTCAATATTTTTTTCTTTTTGAGGAATCTTGAACTTGCTCAAATCAATATTTTCAAAAGGATTAACATCTTTAAAAAACACTGTTTTTAAATAAACTAGAAGTATTATTAAAAGTACAATTATACCAATTATATTAGTATTGTCTTGTTTTTTCTTTTTTCGTCCCATTATTTTTGAACCTTATTTAATGTTACTTTTCCGTTTATATACAATCTGCCATCATCGATTTTTATATTATGGATTTCTAATTGAGTAGTTGCATTATCAAAAACATACAAATTTATACTCGTTAATAAATTATGACTGTTCATATACTCTAAAACTTTGTCTGCCAAAGCTGAAGTTACCCCAGATGTATCAATATTATCAAAAACGATTTTACCATCAACAACCTTTACGCCTGATGATACAGTCAACTTCATAGGTTTACAAAACGGAAGTCTTATCTTTGAATAAAAAGTTATTTTATCCTTTACTAAACGTGTTTTAACCTTGTCAACACTAACTAAAGGTACACCTTCTGTAAACAACTTTAGCATTTTGTTTGAGGCTAAAGTTTTGTTCAAATCATCTTCTGTAATTGTCATCTCATAAGACATTGGAATATCTGTCACAAACACAATAGGCTTTTTGTTGTATTTAATATAATTGAAATCAGAAAGAGTTTGCATCTTCAAAGTAGATATAAATAATTCATCATCTACTGAGATATTTTCTCCATAGATTTTTGCACCTCTAAACTTACCTTTCTTTAAATCAACCCCACTAAAAGAATCGATTGAAACCTTATATTCGCCTTTTGCATTTTTGTTTAAAACTCTTTTTACAGCACTCTGTGCAATCTTTTTAGCAATAAAATTGTACCCTACAGCATTTGTTGTAACTCTGACAAATTTTGATGCAGTGTCACATTCTGCTGAAAACACAGGGATACTAATAAAATTCACTAACAATAATAATACTAATAATTTCTTCATACTCATAACCATATAGTTTATTTTAGCATAATTTTATGATTAATGATAGAAGAAAATTAAATTTCAAAAAATAAGATTGAATACAGAAATATTACAAATTCGTCATTGCGAAAATTTGCAACGCAAATTTGTGGCAATCCATAAATCAACTGTTATGTAAACACAAAACGTCATTCAGAGTGGTTTGCAAGTTCTTCTTTAATGCAAGCGAAGAATCCCTGTGTACATATAAAGTATATTTTATTTAACTATTTTCTTTCTTTTCAGAGTTGCGAAGCCAAAAGAAAGAAAACAGTAGAAAAAGAAAGAAACGGCACGCTGAGTAGACACGAAAATATTAACACTCAACCGTTAAAGCTCATAACTCGGAATTTGTGATTTTATTTTAATTATCAAATTTCTCAAACAAATTCGCTGTCTGGGTTTCGTTTATGTTTTCGTGTCTACTATGTTGTTTTCAACAACAATTAAATTGTTCAAAAATTAACTAAAATTATATGTCTATTTTCTTAGTATTTCAATACTATACGATTATTGAATTTGTGAAATTTTCAACAGAATTGTTCAGGACAGTAGTGGAACTTGTTTCAGAATCCCTGTGTACACATTAATTATCACTTAACGACTTGTAATTACTTTCCCTAAAACCCTGTTCTGATAGAATTCTTGCCGAATTTCTTCTGAATATTATCAAAGCACTTACTCAATTTCAACTCTTTTTCATCAGGTTGAGTAAACAACGACAACTGCTCACCATCATTTAGAGATATTCTATCAAGCACAACCCCAGTTGCCCTATAAACTATTGATGGATTGTATAATTTTTCAAACATTTCATTTACAGCTTTTTGAACAGTTAACTCAAAATCCGTAGGTTTAATCAATATTTTCTTATCATAAAAAACAGAAAAATCTTTTGCTTTCAACATCAAACCCACAGAAAGACATTTTGCATTATAATACCTCAACCTTGAACACGCCGAATGAATATGTTTTGCTATCTCCATTTTTATCACATTCATATTAGACGAAAATTCACCATCTCCGATTGTAGAAGTATCCTGAATAGACTTTGGTGGCTCTGATTTTCTGCTTACAGGAGAAACAACCTCTCCTAATAATTCATGTTTTAATTCTAATCCTCTTGCTCCTAATTTTAATTTCACCCACGCATCAGTTTTTTTAACAAACTCACCAGCTGTAAATATTCCTGAACGTCTTAAAATAAGATTATTCGCAGAACCTATTCCTGATATTTCTTCAACACTAGTATCATCTAGTACCGATAAAATCTTTCTTGTCCCTACAACAAATATTCCACCTGTTTTTTTAGCTTTATCACTCGCTAATTTTGCTAAAGTTTTCGATAAACTTACCCCGATAGATACAGGAATATCAGTCTTTTCAAGAATTGTTTGTCTTATCATTTTTACAATATCATAATAGTTTTTCTTGAATAATAATTTTGTACCAGTCAAATCAATAAAAGCTTCATCAACAGACATAATTTGTACATCAGGTGAAAAATTCGTCAAGCAATCCATAACTTTTTTTGAATATTCTTTATACTTATCATGATTTGCTATTATATAATTTACATTAGGAAACTCTTTTTTTGCCATAAAAAGTGGCATGCCCATTTTTACACCAACAATTTTAGCTTCTTTTGAACGAGAAAGCACACACCCATTTCCACCTGATACAACACAGGTAGGTGTATTTTTATATTTTGGCATATCTGCTTGTTCACACGACACAAAAAATGAATCGCAATCAACAAGTGCTATTATTCGTTTCTTCATACTCTTATTATATTCTATTAAACCTAAAAAACAAAAGCTCTAATGAAAATTAGAGCTTTTGATGTTATCTGTTATCTATAATTGGAAACTAATTTAGTATATTACTATACTGTAGCTGCTTTCTTTTGAATAGAAGCTCCTGGAATAGATTGCCAGTTAGCAGCCATAATTTTCTTGAATGATTTAAGAGCTGTATCTTCTAATTCACCAAGTTCTTCAGCATTCATAATCAATTCACGTAATGGAAGTAATGCTCTTTGGTCACGAAGAACACCTAATGCAGCTGCTGCACCAGCTCTAACCAATTCATTTTCTTTTTCGTTTTTCATAACTTCAATCAAAGCAGGAACAGCTTTTACGTCATTCAACTTGCCTAATGAAGTTACTGCGTAAATTCTAACATTAACCCATTCGTCATATAACATTTTAATAACGTGGTCAACAGCTTTCTTGTTACCAATTTCACCTAATGCTCTTGTAGCATCACAACGAACATTAACTTTTTCATGAGTTAAAGAAGCAATCAAAGCATCTGTAGTAACGTCACCAATTTCGATTAAAGCATCTGTCGCAGTAATACAAACTTGTGGGTTTTCATCATTTAATGCTTCTACAAGAGGTTCTACAACAATCTTACCGCCTAAACGACCTAATGCACGAGCTGCACGAACTCTTACGTCAACATTTCTGTCTTCACGCAAAGATTCAATTAAATATTCAGTAGCCTTAGAGTCACCTAATTCACCTAATGCTCTTGCTGCGTATAAACGAACTGAACCATTCTTGTCATTTCTTAATACATCAATTAAAGGTTCAACAGCTTTTGAATCGCCCATTTCACCTAAAACTCTTGCTGCATTATATCTAACTTTTTCAGAACTACTTGTTGTTAAATCTGCTAATAATTCTTCAAAAGATTTTTTAACTTGTTTTTTCTTACCAATTACAGATATTGTCATTTAGATAACCTCCGACATATAACATTCTACATTCTACACTACTATATAAAGTTTTTTTGATTGAATAATTTGCTATTTTTTTGTTGATTATGTACTTTTGTAAATTTGAATTTCATATAGTAATGTTTTTCCGTTTCTTTAAGGGTACAAATTACACTTATTAATCGTAATAGTAATATATCATATTTTTTAAATTTTCGCCTTAGTCTTATAAAAATTTTTTTGATTATCTTAATATTTGTTAAAATATAATGTGGAAATTAAGCCTAGGCTTGATTTTTTATATTTACGTTCAATTCATATTAGTACTAACTAGGGATAGTAATAATAAATGTACTACCCTCATTTTTCTTACTTCTAACTTCTATTTTTCCTTTATGTTTATCAATAATCTTTGATGAAATAGCTAGTCCTAAACCAGTCCCAACTCCAACTCCTTTTGTTGTGTAACCTGCTAAAAAGATTTTATCAGTATCCTCTATCCCAACTCCAGTGTCAGTTATTGAAATGACCAATTTATCATCTTTATATTCTGTTTTAATAGTTATTGTACCATCACCTTCAATCGCCTGACAAGCATTTACTAATATATTCATAAATACTTGATTAAGCATGTTCGGATAACACTTAATCTGAGGGATTTCACCATACTCCCTATTTACAGTAATCCTGTATTTTGTTTCATGCCTGATTAAATCAAGAGTCAAATCTAATTCCTTATTAATATCAGCAAGTTGAAGTTCTGCTTCATCAAGTCTTACAAACTTTTTCAAAGATATGACTATTTGGTTTATCCTTTGAATAGCCTCTTTATCTGTCGAATTAATATTTTTAAATAATTCTAACAAATTATCATTATCAATCTTTTCAATCAATCGTGAAAATATCTCATTATTAGATTTTATTGCTGCCACAGGAGTATTAATCTCATGTGCAACACCTGCAATTAATTGACCCAAAGATGCCATTTTTTCAGAATTTATCAACTGTAACTGTGTATCCTTCAATTCCTGCAAGGTTACTTTTAATTCCTTTACTGTTTCCAAATTCTTTTTATACAAATTTGCATGAACAATAGCTGTTCCAAGTTGAGAAGAAATATTCTCTAAGATATCAATTTCCTCATTAATTTCACGTCTTTGTCTTGATACCAATACAACAACCCCTAATAAATCGTTCATATGATTAATTGGAACAACAATTCTCTGAATTGATTCCTTATAAGGTTTTGCTGATAAATATTCTTTTATACTTCTTGTATGAGATATTTTTTTATTAGAAATATCTTTCATTACAGTATTATCAAACATTATAGCCGTACCGATGTCTTCTTCATCAAGAGTTTGCACAATTTTAAATGTGTTATGAGAAAACTCAGCGTAATAAGCTCTAAAAGCATTAAAAATAACTGAAAGTTCTTTTAAAGTTGGATAAATAATTAGGTCCAAATCAATAGATTCTCTCATTGTGTTTGATATTTTATTTATCAATGCCATTTTAAGTGCCTGAGATTGAGCTTGTTGTTTAATTGATTCTAAACTTTTTATATCTTCATCAAGCAATTCACATTTTTTATCAACAAACTCTTTTTCTATTTTTAATTTTTCATATTTTTCGTTAGTCGTTACATCTGTAAAAAATACAATCGTATAGTCTTTTCTTTTCAAAGCATTTATATCATAAAAAGAATATTCGTTACTTTTGTTCTGATAACTAACGTGTGTTACAAAATCTTCTTTTGAGCGAATAGCTTGAATTAATGGCAAATGAAGTTCCCAGTCATCAGAATTTAATAAATAAATTTCACTATTAAGCTTGTGAGAAAACTTCTTCAATGTTGTAAAATCAGGAAAAGCTCTTTTGAAAGCATTATTCCTATACTTAACATCTCGTTGAGAGTTATTAATTACTAACACAGGATTATTAAATTGATTAAAAAACTCAAATTTCTTCATACAACAATTATAGATTAGTACGTACTAAAAGTCATTAAAATATAAGCAAGGCTTTACAAAAAAATACTATTAAGTTATTATATTCGTATGAAATTAAATTTACGATGCAGACAATTTAGGATTTAAGGCTTGTTTTATAGTTAAAACATCTTAATTTGTATGTGACGAAAAGCAAGACCTTAAAAACTAGGGTCTTATTTTTTTTGTTAAATTTCGTAAAAAAAGAAAATTTAATGGCAATTTTTTAGATTGTAGGACGTTAACAATAAAGGAAGGTTAGAATATTGATGATTTTTAATATAAACATTCGACGACGTAATACTATCAAGGCGAACGCTCCAATCGTCTACTTGATGAATTTAGTTTGGGGCTTGTAATACACAGGTAGTATAAGGCAAAAAGAATGGCAATAGTAGGTAAAATATTTTCAACATTAGGGAATTCCCAATCATTAGTACCATTAGCAATAAAAGATTGTGCAAATGGCGCTGGTGCAACAGCAGCTTCAGCAGTAACTAGCAAAGATGAAGCAAAAGATAGATTTATGGACGAGTTCGGTTCAGAGGCAATATGGCTTGGTGGCATACCTCTTTTTAAAACTTTAACCGACAAAACTTTATTTAAAACGCTAAATTATGATTCTAAGTATGATGTTAGAAACCTTGCAAACAAAGACATCTACAAGAAAACCATTGAATACGCTCCTACAAAAGAAATTAAACAAAATATAGAAAGAATCGGCAATAATACTAAAACATTCAAAAACTTAAACATCGCAAAGTTTATTGTATCTACTTCACTTGCTCTCGGTTCTTATAATCTTCTAACCAACCTTAAACAAAAGTACACTGAGAACAGAATTAGAACAAAACTTCTTAAAGAAAGAGAGCAAGAAAGCAAGCTTAAAATGAATATTAAGCAAAAACTTGAGTTTAACCAAGACAAAGATTATGAAGCATTCTCTCAAATGAAAGCTCATAATTCAAACAAACAAGACGATAACAAAACAAGTTTCAAAGGGTTACAAAGTTTCATGCTTGACCCAGTTAAAAACATGTTTGTTATGGACGCAGGTATCACTTCTCAAAGAATTTTGAAATCAAGATCTCCACAAGAATGCATCGGATATGCAATCAAAGAATCAGGGTTCTTATTCTTTATGTACGTTTTAGGTGAAAAAGTTCAACAACATTTTGAAAATGTTGCAGATAAAAAACACAACAAATCAATCGCACTTGATGCAAAAGTTCTTGAAAACGACAACTTCAAAGAATCGTTCAAAAACGGAACAATTGTTGATGACCTTAAAAAGTTTGCAGATGCAGATAAAGGTGATGGTTCGTTGTACGACTTTATCAAATCAGAAACAGATAAAGGTATCACTAAAGAACACAAAAACGGTGTAATTGATGTTGCAACACAATCTGACATTGTACAAACCTATAAAAAACCTAAAAAATGGTATCAAATCTTCAAAAAAGCTGAAGATACACAAATGCTTGATACAAGAAAATACATTGACCTTAAGAAAGTAAGAGAAACCCATTCTAATATCAGCAAATTATATAACCAATTTGAACAATCAGGACAAACGATTGACGAATTTTTCAATGGGGTAAGAAAACTAAAAAGAGGCTCTATTATTAAGAATATGGGCTCAACAATAATAGCACTTGGATTAGTTCTACCATCTATCATGCTTGCAGATAGACTTTGCAGAGGTGACAACAAAGAGTTTGCTGTAGAAAAAAGAATTAAAAACGAACTCAATGCTCAAGGGTAATGGGATAAATATAAAGCGAGCTATACTTTAATTATAAACTCCTGCTATACACAACTAGCCTTGATTTTTTATTAAAAATGTATTATATTGTCAGTACAATGTATTGCAAAAGAGGTACAAAAATGAGTCAAACAAATATAAGTGTAAGAATAGATGACAATTTAAAAAAACAATTTGATAATCTTTGTGACGAATTAGGTTTAACAATGTCGACTCTTATAACAGTATTCATAAAAAAAACTGTTAGAGAACAAGGTGTTCCTTTTGCTATTTCATTAAACGATTACAACCACGATACACAAAGAGTTATCGAAGATACTGAAAAAGGTATTGGTCTATCAAAAGTTTATGATAATGTAGATGACGTTATGAATGACTTATTAAAGGACTAATAAATGTATAAAATTGTTTACACAAATGTAATGCGTAAAAGTACAAAACTAATGCAAAAACGAGGTAAAGACATGTCTAAACTTCGTGATGTCATTGAAATGCTTGCAACTGGCGTTGAATTACCACAAAAATATCTTGACCACTCATTAAAAGGAAACTACTGTGGGTATAGAGAATGTCACATTGAACCAGATTGGTTATTAGTCTATAAAATAGATAAAGGAGCTTTATTACTGACTTTAACCAAAACTGGAACACATAGCGACCTTTTCATATAACCCTAATCCATAACCTCTTTCATGCACTCTAGTGCAACATCTGTCACAAAGTCCATATCAGGTTCTTCAATTATCAATGGTGGATTGAAATAAATAATATCACCCAATGGTCTTAACAAAACACCTTTTTTTAATGCTTTTTTATAAATTTGATAACCCAATCTCAACTTAGAATCAAACGGTTCTTTAGTTTTCTTATCCTTAACAAGCTCTATCGCATTAACCAAACCTATATGTCTTACCTCACCAACATTTTTATAATCAGCGAATTTTTCATTGATAATATTATTAAAATAAACAGCTCTCTTATTAGCTTTTTCAATAATTTTTTCATCTTTAAGTATATTCAAAACCTCAATACCAGCTGAACAGCCCAACGGATTACCAGCATAAGTGTGAGAGTGCATAAACGCTTTACCAGTGACATAATCAGCATAAAACGCATCATAAATATCTTGTGTTGTTACACAAATAGACATTGGCATATAACCACCCGTCAAACCTTTTGACAAGCACATTATATCAGGTGAAACACCTGCCCAATCAAATGCAAACATCTTACCGGTCCTACCATACCCTGTTGCAATCTCATCTGCTATTAAATGAACATTGTATTTGTCACACAACTCTCTTAACTTAGTCAAGAATATCGGTGGATAAATCTTCATACCAGCAGAACCTTGTAACAATGGTTCAACCAAGATAGCGCAAGTTTCATCACCATGTTCTTCAAAAGTTTTTTCTGCAAATTTAAAACATTCACAATTACAATTTCCTCTACATTTACCACAAGGACATCTATAACAATCAGGAGCTTGAACCCTTGTAACGTCCATTAAAATAGGTTTATATATTTCAGAGTATAAATCACACGCACCAACTGACAAAGCTCCTATTGTTTCGCCATGATACGCATCTGTAAGAGCCATAAACTTCTTCTTTTGAGTATTACCCGTTTGTTGATGATATTGAAAACTCATTTTCATCGCCATTTCAATCGCTGCAGAACCGTTGTCTGCAAAATTGAATTTACACAATCCCCTAGGTAATACTTCAACAAGTTTTTGACATAAAGTAATCGCTGTTTTATGAGTAAAATTCGCAAAAATAACGTGTTCTAATCTATCCAACTGTGATTTGATGGCATTATTAATTCTTGGATTACAATGACCTAACAAATTACACCACCAAGAACTCACAACATCTTTATAACATTTTCCATCTATATCATATAAATTTATACCATTAGCATGGTCTATTACAATCGGAGGCAATTCTTCATAATCCTTCATTTGTGAGCATGGGTGCCAAATATATTTTAAATCTTCTTCTTGCCAACTATTCATAACTAATCCTCTTTAAATAATTCTTCCAAAACTTCTTTTTCAATTTCGATATCTTTTTCATCTTTTCCAACAGTAGCTAACACATTCAAACCTGTAATTTTTTCAATCATATACAAATTATCTCTGTGCATAAAATCGTTTTTATCGAAATTGTTCAAAATAATTCCTTTAATAGGAATTCCACACATTTCTGTATATTCAACTGTCGTAATAACTGAATTAATCGTTCCTAATCCACCATCAGCAACAATTATAACATCTTTATTCAAATACTTAATCAAATCAGGCATCAACAACAAGTCGCTTTTTTGTACAGCATCTCTTAATGGACAAGTTATTCCACCAGCACCTTCCATAAGCATATAATCATAGTTCTTACTTAAATTTTCATAATCTGTTTCAATCTTTGATAAACAAATCTCAACCCCTAATCGTTTTGATGCTAAGTGAGGAGAAATAGCTTCTTCAAAACAATATGACAAACAGTCTAATGGCTTACAATTCAATTTTGCAGTATCTACAACAAACTTACAATCTCCTGGGACAAGTTCTCCATCAGAATTTCTCTCTGCACCACTTAATACAGGTTTAAAATAGCCACAATTAAATCCATAATCACGCATTTTTTTAACCAATAATCCTGATATATAAGTTTTTCCTATATCCGTGCCTGTTGCTGTTACAAATAAACTCTTTGTCATAAAACCCTCCACAACAATTATAGCACTTTAAAAAAATAAAGGGTCAAACTTTCGTCGACCCTTTTAAGACTTGTATTAAAAATCTTTTTATTTTTCAAAAGTAACTTTCAATGTTTCTTTTGGATTTAAGCTTGAATTGTTAGAATATTTTGGAGCTACAAGATATCTAACTTCATCAACAAATTCGTATCCAACACCGAAAACACCACTTGCTACGTTTTCAACTGTGTTCCATACATATTTACCAACAGTTACAAATGATGCACCGAATTTCTTAGCACCAGCAACTGGTTGAAGTGAGAATGTGTTAACTAAACTATTAGATAATTCATCACCATATTTTTCAACACCGTTAGAAGTTAACAATGCTTGTTGTGAAACAGTTCTACCTGCAACACCTAAAACTCTAGCTGAAGCAGAAAGAGGAGCTCCTACTAATCTAGCAACAAAGTTTGCATCTTTTGCACATTCTGTTGATGCTTCAAATACTGATTCTGGTAATGCAGTTACGCAATCGCCGTCTTTAACTTCTTTAAATTGAACTTTGATGTAACCAGTATTACCAACACCCGGTCTAACTACTTCTGATACAATACCTTTAACCTTAGCACCAGCAGGGAATGTTTTACCTGCAACTGTTGCATCTTTTAATAAAGTAGCTGTAAATGTATCACCTGCGTTAGATGTTCTAGCGCTTAATCTTTCATCAATCTTGATTAACATGCCACCGCAAGAACCAGCGTTTACACGAGCAGTAGCTGCACTTGGGTTATTCTTCAAATATTCACTTAATGCACCTACTAAATAAGTAGTTTGTTCTTTTGTCAAATATTCATTATTAATCAAAGCATTTTCATCAGGAACAGCGTTTAAAATACCTGTTGCCAAAACTTCGTTTGTTGCACCAACTGCCCAATTTGGAATGTGTTTAATTGCTCTATTATTAAATTTTGGAGTAGCAGTTTTGTTATGAGCTACATCAAAAATCTTAGCTAAAGTACAAAATACTTCTGCTTTTGTAACCTTTTGTTCTGGTTTAAATGTTTTATCTGGGTAACCAATCATAATATCAGCAGCTAAAGTTTCATCAATAGCTTGTTTTGCCCAATATGTTGAAGGAACATCAGAATATTTATCTGTCTTTTTAATTTCAGACAAGTTCAAACCGTCAGCCAATGTTTGAGCCAATTCACCTCTTAACACAGGTGCTGTTTTGCTGAAATTACCATTTTGAGCGAACTTATCAAGTTCTTTCTTAGCAAAAGATTTAATTAATACGTTATCTTTAGAAATAACTGTTTTTGCACAAGAACATTTTTCAATTTTACCACCAATAATGCTACTTGTTTTTGCACAAACATCAACTTGAGCTTCTGAACCAAACAATGTTGGGTGAGCATAAGCCTGAATTTGTGGTTTTTCGCAAGCCATTACTGATGAACTCATTACAGCAACAGATGCTAATAATACTAATGTTTTTTTCATACTTTTCTCCTTTAGAAATTATATAAAACTTCTCTTTTTTCAATTATATAAAATTTTTCTTGATTCGTAAACCAATTATTGCAATTTATGAAAACTATTATTGATTTTCAATTTTTCTCATAGTAGGGAACGCAATAACGTCACGGATAGTAGGAGAGTTTGTCAACAACATAACAAGTCTGTCAACACCCATACCCATACCACCAGTTGGTGCTAAACCATATTCAAGGGCATTGATATAATCCTCATCGATAGACATAGCTTCTTCGTCACCATTAGCCTTCGCTAATGCTTGTGCTTCAAATCTATATCTTTGGTCGATTGGGTCTGACAATTCAGAAAACGCATTTGCAATTTCCCAACCATTTACTCTTGTTTCAAATCTTTCTGTTAATCTATCATTATCTCTGTGAGCCTTAGCTAATGGTGAGATTTCTCTAGGATAATCAATGATATGACAAGGTTGAATTAAAGTTGGTTCAACTTTTTCTTCAAAGATAGCATCAATTACTTGACCCCAGTTCATATCATCATCAACTGCTACGTGAAGTTCTTTTGCTTTTTCAACAGCTTCTTTTGCAGTAAAGATTTCCATAAAATCAATACCTGTAGCCTCTTTAACAGCACCTAACATAGTTTTTCTATCCCAAGGTGGAGTCAAATCGATTTCATTTTCACCATATTGAATTTTTGTTGTACCTAAAACTTCTTGTGCTACATAAGCAACTAAGTTTTCAGTCAATTCCATCATATCGTTGTAATCAACAAATGATTGGTATAACTCAATCATAGTAAATTCAGGATTGTGACGAGTATCAATACCTTCATTTCTGAAACATCTGCTCAATTCAAAGATTTTATCACTTAATCCACCAACCATAAGTCTTTTCAAATGAAGTTCAGGAGCAATTCTAAGTGTCAAATCCATATCTAAAGCGTTGTGGTGAGTTGTGAATGGTCTTGCATTTGCACCACTTGCTTGAGTATGTAACATTGGAGTTTCTACTTCTAAAAATCCCTTATTATTCAAATATTCTCTAATTTTTTGAATAATCAAACTTCTTTTTCTGAATGTATCTCTTGTATTTTCATTCATTATTAAATCAACATATCTTTGACGATATCTTGTTTCTTGGTCCGTCAATCCATGAAATTTTTCAGGCAAAGTTTGTAATGATTTAGACAAAATTGTATATTCTTTTGCCTTGATAGAAAGCTCACCACGTGGAGTTCTTCTAATAGAACCATAAAATCCCATAATATCGCCAACATCAACTAACTTAAGAGTTTTAAACTTATCAACGTCCATATTTTCTTTGTGTGAAAAGATTTGGATTTTACCAGACGTATCCATCAAATCAATAAACATGCCTGAGTTTCTGATAGCCATAACTCTACCTGCTACAGAGTAAAAATCTTCTGTTTCTTCACCTGCTGGCAAATCTTTATATTTTTCTTGTAATTCAGCAGCTGAAATATCTTTTTTATAAGAATATGGATATGGATTAATCCCTTTATCCATTAATTCTGTCAACTTTTGCAAACGTCTTTGACGCATTGTTTCTTTTGCAGAAATAGGTTCTCTTGTAGTATTTTCTGTCATTATTTTATCCTCATTTTAACTAATTTATATATTTTAATTCTAACATAAATAAATATTTATACGTTAAAATGATTGTAACATTTATCTATATTGTCAATTATTATTATTTTTTTGTTCATATTTAATTGAAGAACAGGACTTCCCAATTTTACCACACCAATTTCATACCAAGAATTTAATTTTGGTAACAAACTTTTTGGAACAGTTGCCACGAGCTGATAATCCTCTCCACCATACAATATTTTTTCTATATAATTATCTGGGAAAAGTTCTTTTAATTTAGCATCGAATTTTATCTTATCAAACTCAACCACCAATGTTTTTTTACTTGCTTTCGCTATCTTATAAAGAGCATCAACAAGTCCATCTGATGTATCCATCATTGCATAAGGTTCATCAATATTTTTTGATATAAGTTGAGATTCAATTAATTTTGCACAAGGTGATATATGAGCTTCTATAAGCGAATTTTGTTGAGCATTGCCATTTAATAATAACTCTAAACCACCTGAACTTGAACCGTGAAATCCTGTTGTCACGATTATTTGGTCTTCTTGAGCATCTGCTCTTGACGATATCTTACAATCAGACGTCAGACCAATAGCACAAATAGAAACAACTATTTTATCAGAACCTGTTATATCACCACCAATTATTTCTACATTATCATATAAATCAAATGCTTTCTTTGCACCTGTATAAAACTCTTTTATAAAATCTTTTGAAGTTTCAGTTGGCAAAGAAAGTGCAATAGAAACATATCTAGGAACAGCACCTGAAGCAGTTACATCACTAATATTAACCATTATAGATTTATAACCTAATTGAGCAGGAGTAAAATAATCCATCTTAAAATGAACATCTTCTACAAGACTATCTTGAGTAACTACTATTCCTAAATCTTTTAGGTACGCACAATCATCACCAATATATTCGTCACCTATAATCGATTTTATCGTTTCTAAAAAAAGTTGTTCTTTCATAGGATTATTTTAACAAAAAACTTTAGATATCAAAAGTCGTGCTGAGGAATAAATTTCTCAGCCCGACTTACAACTTTTTTCTCTACCGAATTTGATATATTACTATATTATACTTCTTTATTATTAATTGCGTACATAAATGCATCAAAGAATCCTTCAGGAGCATCTTTTGGCAAACTTTCGATAATTGAACTATATGTTTGACCACCATTTGAAATTCTTGTAGCAGAACCATTGTTAAAAGCTGAAAGTGTTTGAGCAACAACTTCTGGTTCATCTTCAAAAATTTCATCAAGTTCAGCTAAATTAAATCCAGCTTCTTCCATCGCATTTATTGCTGTAAGAGTAGACTCTGCAACTTTTGCTTCTGTTTGAGAAACACCTGCTTCTTCAAACATAAACGCTAAATCTTCATCAGAGAAAACTGGAGAATTAGACTCTACAGGCTTAGAAAAAGATGCTCCAAACACTTCATTTGTATCAATACCTTTTTCTAACAAATCCTCTGATGGAACTTCTGTAGGAGCTTCTGTTCCGAAAGTAGAGGTAACGTATTCTTTTTCATTAGTTGTATCTGTTGAATTAACATCATTTGATTTATTAAAAGCAGATGTAAAAAATCTAATATCGAAAGAACCCATTTATATTCTCCTATTCCTTGTTTTATTTCCTGTGTATATATAAAGTATATCCAAACAAAAAAATTGCCTTTTTGTTTTGCATGTTGTTAACAAATGTTACGAAAATAGCTAAAATCCTTTTATATAGTATCATTTAATGCTCTGTAAAAATTTCGACACTTGAAAAAGTGTACTACATATAGTACACTGTAAATATGAACTACGAAATAAAATACTATGTAGCAGATAACGGACAATCATATATAAAAGATTGGTTAGACAATCTTGACAAAACAACTCGAAAAAGAGTCTTATTAAGATTAAATAGACTTCAATATGGTAATTTTGGTGATTATAAAAAAATTAACCAATATATCAATGAACTAAGATTTAATTTTGGGTCAGGATATCGAATATATTATACATTACAAGGAAACCAAATTATATTATTAATAAATGCAGGAGATAAAAAAACTCAAGTTAAAGATATAAAAATTGCTACTGAAATTATTAAATATGTGAAAGGACAACACAATGGGTAAATTTGAAAATTTTGATATAAATAATGAAATCATGGAAAATTTAAAAACCGATGAAGATATAAAAGAATGGTTATCACTTAGCCTTGAAGATTATATGAATGACGGTGATTTAAACTCTTTTGTAAATGCCTTAGAATATGTTGTCAGAAAAAAAGAAAATATTTCTATTATCTCAAAAAACACAGGAATATCACGTAGCAATTTATATGCTATATTCAATGGGAATGTAACACCACAATTTAATACCATTTTAAAATTATTAAAAGAACTCGGCTACAAACTTAAAATTGCCTAAATCCTATCATAGCTATAGTTAGGGGTTATGGAATAAGTTTCAGCTTTTTTAAGTTCAAGTTTTGGTGGTTGAGGAAAATATGGACTATCATTTCCTAAACATTCTTGCTTGTTGAAAAATAGAACAATGCATTTATTTCCACGAACTTTTGCACTTTCATAGATAATCGCATCAACTCCTAAGATTGTTTTACAATACTCTGCAAACACTTGGATTGGAGCATATCTAATTGAAGCAAAATCGCTCACAGGCAAAACAAGTTGTTTATTTAGATAGTGGTAGAAATGATACATTTCAGCCTCTTTATAATGCTCAATATCAAAGAAACTTGGACATTTTAGACCTTTTATTTTTGTCAAATCAAGACAGTTAAAAGTTTGTAAAGTCTTAAATTCAGCACAAACTGTATAGCTTGAAGACTTTGTTGTAGATTCTCTCAAGGCAACATCTTTTTTAAACGAACCATAAAAAACAGATATACCCTCAGCACTCATACGGTTTGCTTTTGCAAGATTGTCTGGTGGTGATACAAGTTCTTCAACGTTTGTTTTGATATCTTCTTTCTTGTTGAAGGCACGACATCTGAATAGGGTTGTATTACTAGGTAAATCGTGAATCATGTTATAGTTTTTTAGGTCAGACGCTATATTTTCAAGAATTTCAAGAGGTGATAACACACCAGAATCTGATGAAGTTTTTTCTGAAAAGAACATGTATCTAGATTTATGTTTTATAAGGTTTGAGAACCTTTGCCAAGAGTATTTTAGCGATTCATCAATATCTAGACCGTAAGGGTCTGATTTACACCACGTCTTTTCCTGAATTACGGGTTTTAAGTCGTTTATCAACTTTGAATTAAAATCTATACCTAATTTATCAGCGATTGTTTGCAAGATATCTTCTGTATCATAGATTGCACAAATATCACCGTTGTAGACTTGTTCACCATAATTATTTACATCTTCATAGTAGAAATTAATTGTTTCCATAATTTTTTTCGTGAACAATTCCATCGAAATAGATTTTTTTGCTTGACCACAGTAGGAGCAAACTTCATCAGATGTAGCATTTTCGATAATCCATTTTTTAAGATATTCATCATTTATGCAATCAGCACAGATATAGCCTTCGATATCAGCAAATCCTCTATCTTCAAATTCAGTTAGTTTATCCTTGTAGTAACCCATAAAAAGCCCTTTTCTATGACTATTTAAACAAATTATTCAGATTTATGCAAGGATTAACTTAATCAAGAGTTTCACCCCAAACAGCTAAATCAAGAAATTTACCTTCGCTTTTTAGTTTCTTAAAATGTTCAACATCTCTATTCATAAAAACTTTTGCGGGATTTCCACCAGCGATTGCATACGGAGGAATTTCTCCGTGTACTACTGAACCGGCTTGAATTATGGCACCTTCACCAATTTTAGTTCCAGGAAGCAAAGTAACCCTTGAACCTAACCATACAAAATCACCTATTTCAACATTCTTAAATATATAAGTTCTATCATAAGGAATCATAGTACCATTATTGTAATTATGATTTTGAGTAAGAATTAAACATTCTATTCCCGAATGAAAATAATTGCCTATTTTACAAGGTCCATTACCAGCAATCCTCATACCATTAAAATTAACATAGTCGCCTAATTCTGTTTTAGAATTACAATAAGAAAAACCATTACAAGAAAAATTTTTACCAATCAATTTTGCATTCTTTATTACATTACGTCCATAAAACTTTGCTTTTAATTGTTTTTCTAATGTAAATTTCTTTATTTTTCGTTTTGATTTAGGATATACAAATAAAGTCAACATTTTTGCAATAAATTTCATCAGTGTATTCATAAATTTACTCCTTTCTTATTAAAAATTTCTAATTTATGCAAGGAAAATATTGGATATATTCAATTAAATATTTTTCTATAAGCATCAAAATTTTTATAAAAATCAGACTAATGTACTTTTTTACTACTTTTAAATTTAAACTTTAACCCCAAGATTGTTAATTGTTTTCTTTTTTCATCAGGAGTTCCAATATTTCTTATAGAAAAAATATTTTCTATAAAAGTATTTTTACGAGGAACAAAAACAGGTTTAGAATATTTTTGATAGAACTTTTTATATTCTGGTAACACATCACACTCGTATATAATAGATTTTTTATCCCAATTATCAAATCGTTTACATACCTCACTAAAGACTTTCAAATCAGCATTTACACGCTCTCTCAAAGGATAGTTTTGTATTACATCATATTCATCAAGTGTATCTATATTAAAAATAGCCTTTAATGAAACTTTTGATGATGATAAAAAGGTAATAATTTTATCCATTTGATTTAATAAATTTACATAAGTTTCAACAGGTAAAGGTTTTAAATCATCAGGAATATCAATTATTTTACAACTACATTTTTCTCTAAGACTTGACAACAAATTTATCTTACTTGTTGGGTGTGGCTTTAATATCACAAGAGAATTATCCGTTGTGTATTTATTTATAATATCAACATAAATATTTATTTGGTCATCTTCTTGCATACAGAACCTTTTATCCTCAAGACGAGATGGCAACAATAATATTTTTTTATCATATTGAGAAAAATCTGAACTGATAGAGTTTACAAAATCATCAACTTTATGTTGAATTTCTTTATCACGTTTAATTATATCCAATAATATTTGAGGGTTTGTAGCTGAAATAGGTACACCCGTAATATCTACAGAATCGTCTTTTTTATATGGCGCTAAAGCTATAATTTCATCAGGTGATTTCAATTTAAACAATCTTTTTTTTGATGTATTTTGGTTAAAATCAATCAACTTTGAATTAGAAGGATTATAAATCAAACCTGAGCCGTCGCCATACATAACGAAATGAGCATTTGGATAAGCAAACGTAAGATATATAAAACTACAACCACCATCTGAATAAAACACTTCAGAATAATCATTATTATCCAATTGTTTTTTAAATCTTGTTGCAATATCTTTTTTCAATAGACAATTAAAATAAATCTTATTAAAGAAATTAACTTTCCGACTAAACAATTTTTTATTGATTTCATAATAAATAGAACTATTCATGAGATAGAGGTTTTGAAAAACTTCATTCATTTCTATATAATTCAAAAACTTCTGTGGACATTCATTTCTAGTAAAAAAAATGTCTATATTAACTTCATCTATAGAATATTTAGTTAAAATAGAAGCTAAACCTGTATACAAGTATGTTAAACTTTGACATCGTAACAATATTTTCTTTTTAGAATTCATCATAAACCACCTTTTTTACTCTTAAAAATCATCAACACTATGAGGAGTACCAAAAGACGAATCTTTTTTTTCAATTTTTGCAAGATTAAATCCATGTGCAAAATGTGGACAATGAACAATGAACGGTATATCTAATTTTTTCCATTTTTCAATCGTATCTGTCGTATTCGGCACAACATACAATCCAATATAATCATACACTCCATCATTATACAAACGAATTGCCTCGTCATAATAATAATCTGTATTTATTGACCAAATTTTTAAACCGATTTTATACATTGTACATAATCCTATACTTCATTTCTGCAATTTTCCAATCTTCTTCATTATCAATATCTTGAACAGCTGTTTCTGGCAACTCTATTGGAATTGTTGATTTACAATACAATTTCTGTTCTTGTCTTAATGCAGATGTTTTTAAACAATAAAATTGTCCACAATCATGATAATATGGCGTAAAATCTTGACTTCTTACATTATAATTTTCAGGGTATAACATCTTTACTAATCCATTTTCGATAATCAGCCCCCTCTGTGGTGGATAAGAGTATCTAACAATAGGTAATACACTATCGACATTTGATTTTATAAGTAATTCCATTGATTCTTTCAATATTTTTGGTGTTATAAATGGCGCAGTAGGATAAATACAAGCTACATATTCAAATTCTTTACCTAATTGCTTATATTTATCTAAAACTTCTATCAACACAGGAGCTGTCATTGCCATATCATTCGACATTTCAGGACTTCTATAAAACGGAACACTAGCTCCATAATGTTCAGCTATTTCGGCAATTTCAACATCATCAGTTGACACCATTACTTCATCAAAGACTCCACAATCCAATGCTGAATTTATAGAATATGAAATGATTGGTTTTCCTAAAAAATCTTTTATATTTTTTCTAGGTATTCTTTTACTGCCACCACGTGCAGGAATTATTGCCAATGTTTTCATTTTAGTATTTCCTTTAATATTGCTACATCTCTTACAAAATCATCTAAATTTGTTTTCGATTTTTTATTTGTTTCAATCGTTATATTTATATTTTGGGGAAGCATTGACAGAACTCGTTTTATGTCAAGGTTTCCGTCACCTAAATTAAAATGTTTATCTAATGTCGTATCTATATCTGTATCACTTAAATGAATTCTTTTAGGTGAAAGACTCAAAAATTTTTCTATATATAAATATGGGTTTATTCCAAAACTATTCGCGGCACAAACAGCATGACCAATATCTAAGCAAAAACCACAATTAGAGTTGTTCATTATATATTCTATTTCCTCAAATTTTGAACCTACATAAAAAGCTTCATTAACAAACGGAAGTGTTTCATAAGGCTTATTTTCAATCAAACTTCTTTTATCACTAAATGATGATAATTGTTTAGCTGTTTCTTTATAATTTCCACCTGAACCTCCGTGAAAAACTATCACTGAAGCATTTAATTCATCTGCATATTTTTGAACTTCTTTATATAATAATAAATTCGATTCTCTATATTCAGGCTTTGATAAATTCATTTTGTGAGCAAAATGAGGTGCATGAATATCAAATGGAATAGAAAGAGTTTTCCATTTTTTTAATAATTCAAGATGAGAAGGAACTATATATAATTCTATATAATCAAATATTTTTTGTTTATATAATTTACAAGCTTCCTCTAAATAAAAATCTGTATTAATATTCCAAAGCTTTAGTCCGACCTTAACCATTAAACATCACCATGTACTAAACAATCACCCTTAACCTTATCCACATTCAAAGTTTTATTTAAAACTAAATCTACTTCAAATGGGAAATATGAATTTTGTGGTGCTGGTCTTAAATACTCTATATCATCTAAAGTAATCTTTTCACCACATTTTTTATCCTTTGTTAACCTTATTGAACGTCTTTGTATAATAACAGTGTCTTGCTCATTATCCTCTACACGTTTTATTCCATCACCTAAAGCATTCTCTAGTTCTCTTGTTCTTAAAACCATCTCTTTCCAAGTATTTGGATTCATCGCAAATTTATGGTCAGGACCGACTCTATTATTATCATCTGTGAAATGTTTTTCTATAACTCTTGCGCCTAGTGTTACAGCTCCTAACACTGCACTATGTCCAAATGTATGATCTGATAACCCTAAAATAACATTCGGGAAATATTGTTGGAAAGTATTTAGAACTCTTAAATTCACATACTTCATATTTTTTAAATCTGCTGTATAATTTGTATTACATTGCATTAAAACAACATCTGAATTATTTTTAGAAATCAAATCCATAGCTCTTATAACATCATTCATGTCAGATGCACCTGTTGCCAATAAAATTGGTTTATTTAATTTCGATATTCTTTCCAAAAATTCAGTCCACGTAATATCACCTGAACCAATTTTATAAGCATTAACATACTTATCAATTTGTTCTATTGCTTCATAATCATAAGGAGTTGTCATAAATTCAATATCAACTTCTTTACAAGTTTTTATCAATTCCTCATTCCATTCTCTTTTACAATGATATTCATCATATATTTCTGCAACAGATTTATCCCAATTATCCTGATGAGATTTTATCCCTTTCAAATGCTTATATCCATAGTCACTAACGATTTTTTCTGCTAGAAAATGTTGAAACTTTGCACAATCAGCTCCTGACTCTTTTGCTAAATAAATTAACTCTTTTGCTCTATTTAAGTCCCCATCATGATTAGCCGCAATATCTGCAATAAAATATGTAGGATATCTTAAACCAATTTTTTTAGTTCCTATTCTTATTTCTTTATTAAACATTTTGATAATCCTTTTTTAATTGTAATATAACTTCCTGTAAGGTAGGGAGTTTATAACCTAATATTGATTCTGCTTTTGAAACATCTAACCCTAAACTATTTGCTCTTTTTGAAGATAATGATGAAACTTTACCTACAGAAGTATTGTCTAAAGAAAAATTGAATGCCTCAGCAACAGCTTCTATAAACTGTTTTTTTGAAAACACTTGTGTACTTGCCAAATTTATAATCCCACTCACATCTTTTTCTAAAATATCAAACAAACATCTTGAAAACTGAGAAACACTAATACTTGATGTAAAATAATCATCAAACATAGTTATATGTTCATTTTTATTAAATGAATTTATAACCCATTCTATGAAAGTAGGATTTTCTTTTATACCTTTAAATCCTACAATATTTGTTCTTATAACTAAAGAATTTGAATTTGTTAATGCAAACATCTCTCCTGAAAATTTAGTTCTAGCATATTCATTTAAAAAAGACACTTGAGCATCCTCATTATGTTTTTGGATACCATCACCATTAAAATAACCATCTGTAGAGATATAAACATATTTAAAATTATATTGAGTAGCTAAATCAGATAAAATAGCACTTGGTCTTGCATTTGTTTCGTATGCAAGTTTAACATTTTCATCACATAAAGTATGATTAATAATTGCACAAGTATTAATTACAATATCAGGCTGAATCCTTTTAATATATTGTTCCAAGCTATCTATAGCTGTAACATCTAACTCTGTTCTTGTAGTAGCAATTATATTCTTATTACGCAACAGCCCTTCTTTTACAAGCGCCTTTCCTAACATTCCATTACTACCTAAGATAATAATCTTAACATTACTATTTTTTGCCATTATTACCCACAATATTTGTTAATATTTACTAATTATCAATTTATTCATGTCATAATTTACTAATATTGTCAACCAAAATTAGTATTTTTTATCATTTTCTCAAATTATAAATACTTCATTTTGTGATTACATAAATTAAACAGATATATCATTTATTAACTTTTTCATATCCTCAACAGTTAGCCATCTGTCGTTATTACCTGAATGGTATTCAAAATCAGGTGCTACCTGTTTTGCATTTGGATAATCATATTTTATTTTTTCAAACTTCATTTGAGGTAATATTATATAGAAATCTTTAAACTCTATTGTATTTGGAGCATCTTCTTTCGTAATCATTTGCTCATGAATTTTTTCTCCAGGTCTGATACCTACCTCTTTTATTGCTAAATCTGGCGCTATAGCTTTTGCTAATTCAGGCATTTTCATAGATGGGATTTTCTTTACATATAATTCGCCACCGTGCATGTGTTCTACTGCTTCTAATACCATTTCCACTGCCTGTTCTAACTTTAACCAAAAACGAGTCATTCTTAAATCTGTAATCGGTAGTTCTTTTGCTCCTTCTTCAACTAACTTTTTAAAGAATGGTATTACAGAACCTCTTGAACCTGCTACATTTCCATATCTTACAACTGCAAATCTTGTATCTTTTGAACCTGAGTAAGAATTGCCTGCTATAAACAATTTGTCTGAACACAACTTTGTTGCACCATATAAATTTATCGGCGCACAAGCTTTATCTGTTGACAAGGCAACTACTTTTTTTACTCCTTTGTCTATAGCACAATCAATAATATTTTGAGCGCCATGAATATTTGTTTTTATCGCCTCAAATGGATTGTATTCACAAGCTGGAACTTGTTTTAGCGCTGCAGCATGAATAACTATATCAACTCCGTCAAACGCTCTCATCATTCGTTCTTTATCTCTTACATCACCAATAAAAAATCTTAGCTTATCTAAATGTGGCTTGAATTCAGGCATATTTGACATCATAAACTGTTTGAATTCATCTCTTGAATATACAATGACTTTCTTTACATTTGGATATTTTTCAAAAACCGTTTTAATAAATTTTTTACCAAAACTACCTGTTCCACCTGTAACCAAAATTGTTTTACCGTTTAACATTATATATTCCTCTCTTTATTTTTTGAACAAAATCGTTGTTTTGTTGTGTTCAATTATAACATAAACGTATAATTTAAACATTAAGTTAACATCAGCGACTATTTATTTTTACATTTAGTTAATAATTGATTAATATTAAATTTTTCCTACGCAAACATATTCAAATCCACGTTGAACAGTTCTTTCCATGTTGTATTGGTTTCTTCCGTCAAAAATAACAGAATCATCTATTAGATTATTTTTGTATTCTGTATATAATCTAATATATAATTGATATCATAATTTTTATTTGCATAATCGTTTAAATAATCCGCAATCAGTTCAAGCGTCAAATTACTCAATCATATTCGGACATATTAGGTCTTGTAACATTAAGCATAACCCCAGAGCTATTTCTAAACCAGATAGAAGTTTTCTTTACGTAGTCATTAAACAATTCTTCATCAATGGGATAGTTGTTAAATCGAATCACTATATCATGGTTATCAATTTCTTGACCTTTATTTTTACCAAGCTCACAACCACTATTTCCAACAACAGCAATACGTTTTTCTTTTAAATAATTTCTAAATTTTTCGACATAAGTTTTGTTGTTCAATTTTTCCCAAATTTTTGCAGTTCTTAAAATTTCTTTATCCTCAGTCAATTTGTTTTTACACATAAATTCTGATAAATAAAAATAATTTTTAATATCTTTTAATCCAAAACTATTCAAATATAATTTTAAAAATTTTCTAACCTCATTATTTAAATTCTTTTCAATCAAAGAACTTATAAATACCAACCAAATTCTAGAAGGAATTTCTGATAAAACTGCTGGATTATTAAATATCAATTTTAAACTAATTATAAATTCGTCTGTTACACCAGTAAATCTCCAATAATTATAAATATTATTCCATTTTTTTAATTCTAATTCTTTTAATAAATCTTTTTTATAAAAAACTCGTATTCCAAGAATATAATACTTAACAATAGCTGGCATTTTTACAATTTTTATAAATCCACCTAAAATTTTTGTAATTTTTTTTCACCCTTATTATATTTTTTAATAAACATGATAACCCTTTAATTTTATATAGCTTTAACAATAACAATATTTATTTAGATATCGTCGATTTTATACAATTTGCATTACTCGACCACTGTCGATTTTTGAGAACCCAATCATAAGCATTTTCACCTAATTTTAATCTCAAGTCTTTATCAAGAATAGCTTTTTCTAACACTTTTGCATAAGATTCAACATCACCTTTTTCAAAATGTAAACCAGTAACATTATCTTGAACAATTTCAGCAAGCGCTCTCAAATTAGAAACAATAACAGTTTTTTTCATAGCCATCGCTTCTAATGGTTTTATCGGAGAAACTAAATCACATACAGGCAAGTTTTTTCTACCAAAAGGAGTTATATCCATTAAAGAATAATATTTAGAAACATCTTCTACTGGTACTCTTCCTGGCATTATAACTTCATTGTCAATATCTAAATCTTTTGCTAAATTTTTTAAGTAGTCAAAATGATTATCTTTATCTACAACACTTTCTCCACCTACTATTAATAATTTAAATTTTAAATGCTTCTTTTTTAATATAGCACAAGCTTTTATCAAATCATCCAAACCTTCATACATCTGTATTGTACCAACGTATCCAATAACAGTATCGTTTTCAGATATTTTCAACTTCTTCATCAATTCTACATTTTTTGAAGTTGAATTAAACAAACTAATATCTGCACAATTTGGAGCTAAAAATATATTGTTTTTATTAACTCCTCTTTCAATAAGTTCTTGTTTCATTGGTGTTGTCAAAGTAAACACTCCATCAGACAATTGACAAACTTTTGTTTCAAAATATCTTTCAAATAAATACCAAAGAGTGTTTGAATAAGACTCGTTTTTTGAGATTTTTGTAACTTCCCAAAGTCCTCGAACTTCATAATAAAAAGGAATGCCTAAAGATTTTGCAGCAATTAAAGCCGGAAACGCAGATGCATAGTTTGATGCTGCAATAACATATTCTGGTTTTTCTTTCAAAAACATTTTTTTCCAACTATTAATCATATTTATATATCGCCCCTTCAAGGTTAATGCCTTAAAAGATTTTTTTTGACGATTATACGTTACACCATTAATAATATCTTGCATTGGTACAGTTTTTACATTTTTCATACATTTTTGGTTATTCCAAGGAAATCCAATATCCGTTATAACGCTAATGTCAAAACATTTTGCCAACGCCTCTGCCATATACTTACTTCTAGTTGCATAACCATCTGATTGATATGGTAATGAATGATGTAAGCAATAACAAAGCTTGTTTTTTATTGGCGTAAATTTATATTCATTACTAGTTTTTAGTTCTTCCAAAAGAGTTTTGGGAAGAACAAACGATTTATTTATATATCGTCTATCTTTTACAGAAAAGTATTTTGAATACAACTTCCAAAATTCAGAAAATTCTTCAATTTTTTTATCATTATATTTTTCAGAATACATTTCATTATTTAATAAAGATTTATTGATATTTGATTGAAAAATTTTATAATCTTTAAAAAACTGAATCCATTTACAAGATTTTAGAATAAATTTATCATTATACTTTACTTGTAAATCTTTTAAATTTTCATATATCAATTCATCAAATCTATTTAATTTCATTTCCAAATTCCTCTAGTATCAATCAATTTTTGCAAATCTGATTTATTAAATTTAACATTCTTAAATTCTTTATGTTCAACCAACATAACCAACACATCTGAGTTCAAACCATCTTCTAGCGAAACAAGTTTTACACCCTTATCTTCTAAAGATTTTGGCAAGACTGATATATTCGGTTCTACAGCAGATACATTTGAGAATTTTTCTGCCAATGTTTTACATATTTGAAGTGCTGGAGATTCACGTAAATCATCAATATTAGGTTTAAATGCTAAACCAAAACAAGTAATTTTAGCGTTATCAATTCCTAAGTCTTTTACAGCTTTTTCAACTTTTTCAATTACAAATTGAGGCTTATAATCATTCACTTCACGAGCCTGTTTAATAAGTTTAGCTTGTTCAGGAGTTTTACTTATAATAAACCAAGGGTCAACAGCTATACAATGTCCACCAACCCCACAGCCAGGTTGTAATATATTAACTCTAGGGTGATGATTTGCCAATTCTATAAGTTCCTGCACGTCTATGTTTAATCTGTCGCAAATTATAGACAATTCATTCGCAAATGCTATGTTAACATCTCTATAAGAATTTTCTGTAAGTTTTGACATTTCAGCAGCACGCGAATTAGTCTTTAATAACTCACCTTTAGCAATTATTGAATATAATTCAATAGCTTTTTGAGTAGACTCCGGATTTATACCACCAATAATTCTATCATTTTCAACCAACTCAAAAACATTTCCTGGTATCATACGTTCAGGACAATATGCAACATAAACATCAGATTTATTGTTTGCACCAGTAATATTTAACTCTGGACAATACTCTTGTAACCAAGTTGCAACTTGTTCAGTTGTTCCAACAGGAGACGTTGATTCCAATACAATCAAATCACCTTTTTTAACAACAGTTGAAATACTCTTTACAGCACTTTCAATATATTTCAAATCAGGTTGATGATTCTCCTTAAAAGGAGTAGGAACAGAAATAATAAATGCATCTGCCGGTTTGATAACAGTATTCGCAACTAAATTGCCAGCCTTAACAGCATTTAAAACCATTTCTTCTAAACCTGGTTCTACAATGTTTATTTTACCCAGATTTAACAAATTAACAATATTTTCATTTATATCAAATCCTTGAACCTTAACGCCATTATTTGCAAAAAATACAGCTGTCGGAATTCCAATATAACCAAGACCAATTATTGTTAGCGTGTTCATTATACCCCTCTCTTAATCAAGTTAAATACCAATCGAAATTTATTATTATGTTGATTATAACATAAACATATAATTAAGATTAAAACTAGACATATACATATACATTATGGTATCATCGGTCGCCTTTGCAGTTCCTCAAAAACAAAAGGTTTACCAGTCAAAATTTTATTTTCTTATGAGAAATTAATTTTCTTTCACCACTTATTGGTATAAAAGCTATATTTAGCATTCATCTATACTCATTTATAAAAATATCAAATTACTTTATTTTTATACCATTAGAACTACCACATTTCTAAAATGGTTTTTCGTTCCATTGGATCTAAATTTGCAATAATACTATCTTCATAAAAAGAATCATTTCTGTAATGGGTAGTAGATACTTCTTCAAATATCAATCCTTACTTGCCAACACAAACATATTCAAATCCACGTTGAACAGTTCTTTCCATGTTGTATTGGTTTCTTCCGTCAAAAATAACAGGTTCTTTTAGCAACTCTTTTATTCTGTCCATATCAGGACGTCTAAATTCGTTCCATTCTGTTAATAACAATAGAGCATCTGCATTATTCAATGCTTCATAACTAGATTTTGCATAAGTAATTCTGTCTTGAAAATGGTATTTTGCTGAATTCATAGCTTTTGGGTCATAAGCCTGAACTTTTGCACCTCTATTCAATAAGTCGTTAATAATAGTAATTGCAGGAGCTTCTCTCATATCATCTGTTTTTGGTTTAAAAGCTAATCCCCAAACAGCAAAAGTTTTGCCAGTCAAATCTTCACCAAATCTAGCAATAATCTTATTTATAAACAACTGTCTTTGCTGTTTGTTTGTTTCATCAGCAGATTTAATGATATTCATATCAATACCATTATCAGCACCTGTCTTAATCAATGCCTTCACATCTTTAGGGAAACAGCTACCACCATAGCCTAATCCTGGAAACAAGAACTTATTACCAATTCTTGAATCTGTAGACATTCCAACTCTTACCATTTCTGCATTAGCACCAACCTTTTCACAAAGTTGTGCAATTTCGTTCATAAACGAAATTTTTGTTGCTAAGAATGAATTTGAAGCATATTTTGTCATCTCTGCAGATTTAACGTCCATCACTATTACACGGTTACCTGTTCTGAAAAATGGTGAATAGATTTCTTGCATAATAGCTGTTGCTTTTTCAGAATTTGAACCAATAACAACCCTGTCAGGTGACAAAAAGTCATCTACTGCATTACCTTGCTTTAGAAATTCTGGGTTTGATACAACATCAAAATCATAATCCGTATGTTTTCTAATTATTTCAACTACTTTTTCTGCTGTACCAACAGGAACGGTCGATTTATCAACAATAACCTTATACCCGTTCATAGCTTTGGCTATTTCTTCTGCAACACCTAAAACATAATGTAAATCAGCAGAACCATCTTCATCTTGAGGAGTTCCAACTGCTATAAAACATACTTCAGATTTCTTTACAGCCATATCTATATTAGAAGTAAAATTCAAACGATTTTCAGCTACATTAGATTTTACAAGTTCTTCCAATCCTGGTTCATATATCGGAATGATACCTTGTTCTAATTTTCTAAGTTTATCCTCGTTGTTGTCTACACAGATAACGTCATTACCCATGTCGGCTAAACACGCACCAGCAACTAAACCTACATATCCTGTTCCAATTACCGTTATTTTCATAACTTTCTCCTAATAGAATTATACGTATAGTTTAACACAAATATAAACGTATGCGTATATTATTAAGACACAATATTCTATAGTTACTAACAAACCACTAATACTAATCATTTTTCAAAACAAAATCTTATTCCTAACAAAGAAATAACTTTTTTTGAACTAAAATTCTTTATAGAAAATAATCTTCTTAAAAAACGATATTTTTTCGCCCTCTTATATTCTTTCACTGAATAAAAATATTCTTTCTTATAGCTGTCAAATACAATCTCATCCAAAAGCTCTGTAAAATAATCAATCATTATCTTTTTAGATTTTTTGTTTTTCACAGAACGTATATGCCACAATGGGAAAGTTAAACAATAGTTGATAAAACTTTGTTCAAATTTTTCAAATATTCCAAGTTCATCCATTTTTGATTTCATCTGTTTAAGAGCCAAATAAAAACACTCTGGCGCTTTATTTCTTGTATTGGCTAATGATGTATTATGAATTCTATATGTAACCATAACCTCATCTAACACACTTATTTTTTCTGCCATCATAAGTGACATCAAAACAAAATACGTGTCATTTGAATGTCTCAATCCTTGAAATTCTAGTTTATTTTTCAATACAAAATCTCTTCTATACATTTTATCCCAAGGCCAACCAATAAATGTCTGCAAAATATTTGACGCAATTTCTGATCCAGAAAAAACCTCTTTTTTAGGAAGAAATTTTTCTTCTATACTATACGGAAACTCTTTTATTTCACCATTTGCCATCATCAACCACTGACATCTACAAACAACCATATCAGAATTAGTTTCGTCAAGTTTTTTAGACATCTTTTCTAACATAGTTCTATCAAAGATATCATCTGAATCTAAAAAAATTACATATTCGCCTTGAGCAATCTTTAATCCATTATTTCGGGCAATACCAGCATATTGATTTTGTTGTTGAATATATTTTACACGTGAATCCCTATTAGAATATTCCCTTAATATATCTAGAGAACTGTCGTTTGAACCATCATCTACACATATAATTTCTATATCTTTAAGAGTTTGACCCACCAAACAATCAAGAGTCTGTCTCAAATATTTTTCAACGTTATATACAGGTATAATTACACTAACTTTTGGCATACTATAATTTTATTTTCACCCCTAATAATTTGATGTATTTTTCTTGATTATTAAATCTAAGTTGAAAAACTTCACGTCTTAATAATGGTAAAATTGCAATAATATAATTATTATTTACTAAATTTAATACATTACGTTTTTCTCTTTTATTAAAATATTTATATGCGAAATTTTTATCTTGTGCTAAATCTACATATAAATTATGCAACTTATTAAAATATTCTTTTTTATACTTCCAATCAATTACCTTAAAAAACTTATAATTACAATGATAAAAATGTTTATAAATAACTTCTTTTAAATCTTCATATAAACCATTTTCCTTAATAAATTGTTTTACCAATTCACACTGATAAGCCATAATTAACAATCTATCATCCGTTCTTATTGTTGAAGAATTTTGACCTTCATCATTTCTCCAATGATATAAATAATCATGCACCACAGCAATTCTATCAGCTTTACACATACATTCAACCATAAAAGGTAAATCTTGATATGAGGCTGATTTTGTATCATTTACACGTATATTATTATTTATTAAGAACTCTTTTTTATAAATGTTTGTCCAAATTGAAGAATGAAAATTTAATAACAAAGGAAATTCTGTTATTTTAAAACTTCTATCATCAGGACAACACTCAATATATTGATACTTTGATTGCCATTTTTTATTTTGATATTGTTTTTCTGCCAAAGAATTATATTGATAAAACGAACATTTACAAACATCTGCGTCAAATTTTTTAGCCTGATTATACAATTTTTCAAACATATCAGGTTCACAGACATCGTCTGTTTCAACAATTCCAATATATTCGCCTTGAGCAGCTTCAATACCTGCATTTACTGCACTACCATAACCACCATTTTGTTTATGAATAGGTTTTATTCGACTATCTTTTTGCGCATATTCATCCATTATTTTACCGCAATTATCCAAAGATCCGTCGTCAACCGGAATAATTTCTATATCCACTAACGTCTGATTAACAACGCTATCAAGACACTCTCTAAAATATTTTTCTACATTATATGTAGGCATAACTATCGAAATTTTTGGCATTTTATCCTCTCATAAATAACTTCTTAAACCAACTTGTACTATGATATTCATAAGGCTTTGTAGAAATTTCTAAATAACGTTTTTGATGTTTCTTTGACAAATATTTCAAGCTAACACCCTCATCAAGTCCAGATTTCAACAACTCTTGCATAAGATTATAATATTCAGGCTTAAATTCAGGAGCTATCTTTTTATAAAAGAAATAACAACCCTTAAGCACTGCTGAATAGAAATACTCTCTTATTTCAAGATTATCAAAATATCCGTTTCCCACTAAAATTTCTTTTGCTTGTTGACGGCGTCTTAGATAATTAGTAAGCTTTTGTCCACCATTATTGGTTGAAGACCCATTCGCATCAACCCTATAATAATATAATGGTTCTGCCACAGACATAATATTTTTTGCTTTAACCAAACAAGTCATATTCCAAGGCTGGTCTTCATAAGCGCCTTTTCCGTCTTGCAACATCTTAATCCCATTATTATCTAAAAAGCTTTTTCTATACAAAGCCTTCCAAGGATAAGCAGGCTTATCCAACAATCGTGGATTTGTACTCAAATTAAAATAACCGTTTTCATCAGCCACTAAACCTGCACTATACGCACTAATCTTAGTCTTCTTCTCACTCAAGAAATAAAAATCGCCGATAACATAATCAGCTATCGTTCCGTCAATCTTATTAAACAAAAGTTCATACATCTTTGGCGCACAATAATCATCACTTTCTACAATCCCGATATACTCACCCGTTGCGAGCTCTAGACCTTTATTTATTGCGCTTGCATAACCACCATTTTCTTTATCAACAACAACAACACGATTATCGTTCTTTGCATATTCATTTATTATAGCCAATGAAGAATCTTTTGAGCCATCATTGACACAAATAACTTCTATATCCCTAAAAGTCTGTGATACAACACTATCCAAACACTCTCTTAAATATTTTTCTACATTATAAATCGGTATTATTATTGAAATCTTTGACATATCCCTAAAATCTTTCTTATTTTGAATTCAAATATTCTTTTGTCTGCGTACTTGATACATCTGGAGTTCTTGATAAATAAATAACTTCACAATAGTCTTTCAGAAAGTCAAATTTACCTTTCCAATCATCACCCATTACAAATATATCTGCTTGATATTTCTGTACATCAGAAATTTTTTGGTCCCAATCGTTTTCAGGAATTACCAAATCTACATATCTACAAGCCTCTAAAATAGTTTTTCTTTGCTCATAAGTATAATATGATTTTTTATTCTTAACAGCATTAAACTCATCACTTGATAAAGCAACAATCAAGTAATCACCTAACTCTTTTGCTCGTTTTAAAAGATTTATATGTCCATAATGAAGAACATCATAAGTTCCATAAGTAATAACTCGTTTCATTATTTATCGTCCTTTTTTATCAAATTCTCTATAACTTCTCGTTCACTTCTTCTCAAGTTCACAAACATACTATGACCAAACCCGATTTTTTTAGGATATGCCATATAGTCACCATAAACATTTGTCAAAAATTTATCGACATTGTTCATACAAGAAAACTTCTCGCCTTCAAACTCAATTTCTTTCAATGGAAAAGCAACATCATAGGAAGTAAACCAGTTTTTCCAATGATGATTATAATCAGCTCCCCAAACTAAATCAGGCTTATCTGTATTGACAGGTTTTAAAAGTTCATTTCTTCCTTGTTTTATCATCTGTTTTATTTGAGTAATATTCTTAGGTCTGTTATGAGTACGCAAATATTCTCGTCTTGTTTTTATCAACTCTGTACGTTCTAACTGTTCAGCTTCTGTCATTTTTTCACCATAAACATCGTAAGGGAATATATCCACAAACAAATGTGGTGCTTTCTTATGCTTTACTTTTAGCAAGATAAATTGCGCATTCTTGCTCCAAGTCAACTCTGCATATATATCGGGATTTCTTGAACTCTTTTGAAAAGCTTCTACCACTTTGCCATAATCTTCTCTAAGCATTCCAACATCAATATCATCGTCCCAAGGAATAAAACCTTTATGGCGAACAGCCCCCAACACTGTTCCAAAATCTAACCAATATCCTAAACCATTTTGCTTGCATACATAATCCAACTCTCTTAACAATGCCAAGTTTGCTAATTGAATATCTCTGATTTGACCTTCTGCCTTTGGAACTTGGGTTATATCAATATTATTTTCTTTATAATAATAATACGGATTTGATTCTTTCTTTTTCTTAAATTCTGCTTTTGGAAACTTAATTTTGAACCCTAAAAACTTTACTAAATAATGGGTTTCTCCATAAGGTTGAACAGAAAACATTGAAGATACAAACTCTTTGAATGAGAATTTTTCATCATCGGTTATCATTTCTTCTGATAAATCAAGACAAATTTCGTTCAAATACTTTTCATCGTGAATTACAGTAATCTTTCGACCACCTTTCACTTCGTTTACATACTTATCTTTAATCAATATTTTTTCAAGTGCATGATGTTTCATCCATTCATATTCAATATCTAAATGACCAACATCAAGCGCTCTATAACCTTCTTTTGCTAAATCATAAGCTAGTACTGTTGCAGTAGGACCTAATGCAAGAATAAACAATTTCCTTTTTGAATGTCCCAAACAAGCATTCTTGATTTCTTCATACTTTGAAAAAGCATCACGACTTGGACAAATTATTCTTTGGATTGATTTTGCTCCATCAAACAAATCATTACCCACACCAAGTCTAGAACCTGAACCTTCTACAATGACTATATCTTTATCCTGCCAAACTTTTTTAAAATCCTCAAAATGCTTTTCACAAACAGATTTATCTTCAACTCCAATATATGCCCTTGTAACCTCTGTATCATAATAGGTTTTGTTCATATCAAATATTTTGTATAATTTTTCTCTATGCAAAACCACATACTTGCGCCAAAACTGAGCAGTGATAGGCTCATACTGTGTTAAGCTCCCAAACATATCAGGCAAAGATATCATAATATTGTCATCATTAGATAACAATATCTCTTTCATACGTTTTGCTAGTTCTTTTGAATAAATTTGAAACGGTAAATCTTCACCAAACACAAGATTTAATTCACCATCACCATATCGTACCAAAGATTTGTTTGTAGTAATCAATTCATCAAGAGTTTGACGGCTATTTTTTACAATGGGAACTGTCAATCCAGACAAATCACCTGATTCATATTTAGAATTTAAACTTATTATCTCATCAGATTTTAATCGTTTTTTAGTTATAGTAAATCTTAACCCCATAAACCTAAACAACAAACGCTCTTGAGCGTTTTTTTGAAAAGAAAATAAATCAAAATCTTTAAAAAGAGCACACCTAAAATAATACTCATCATTAGTTATGTCTATTATGTTTTTAATAAAACTCATCTCAATTCCTTAAAAAACAATCCACATATTTCAAAATAATAAATCCATGCTTACGTTTAATTTACACACAAATCTATGTATACATATATAACATAACCGAAGATTATGTGTCAATTATTCAAAAAACTCTTAGAAAATAAACTTGATTATTTTTTTATGGTAAAATACAAACTATGATAAGAATTGATGAGATAATAAAAATAACAAACGCAAAAGTTATTTTTGCAGATGAAAAAGACTTAAACACAGATATAACAAAGTTTTCAACAGACACAAGAACAATATCAAAAGGAGATTTCTATCTACCTTTAAAAGGCGCAAATTTTGACGGCGAAAACTTTATTGATAAAGCGATAGAAAGTGGTGCAGTTGGCTACTTTACAACCACTGGCAAAATAGAAAAAGGCGCAAAATTTGCGTTTCAAGTAGAAAATACACTGACAGCATATCTACAACTTGCAAACTATAGAAGAAATCAAGTTAATCCAAAAGTCGTTATGATTACAGGAAGTTCAGGAAAAACAACAACAAAAGAACTTGTGTATTCAGTTTGTTCTCAGAAATTCAACACAGTAAAAACACCTGCAAACCACAACAACGAAATAGGATTCTGTCAAACAGTGTTCTCAATCACTGACGATACCGAAGTTTTAATAATAGAAGCAGGTATGAGAGGATTTGGAGAAATTGAACTTATCTCAAAATACGCAGAACCTGATATATCAATAATCTCTAATGTTGGCACAGCTCATATCGGACGACTTGGCTCAAGAGAAAATATTGCAAAAGCAAAATGTGAAATCACATCTCATCAAAGACCAGAAGGCATTTTAATAGCACACGATAATGAACTTATCAAAAACAATGTTAATTATAATGGCAGAAAAATTTATTATTCAATAAATGATGTCAAAATTCTTAAAAAAGAAATCGGTCGTTCTGAATACGAGTATAAAAACCACAAATACACCTTGAATATTGAAGGGGATTATAACATAGAAAACTCTATTTCTGCAATAGAAACAGGTCTAGAACTAGGAATGTCACAAGATTTGATAGCAAAAGGGTTAGAAGAATACAAATCTATTGAAAAACGTTGGGAAATCGAAGAAATCAACGGATACAATATAATAAACGACAGCTACAACGCAAACCCTGAATCAATGAAAGCTACTCTCAATACAATCTTTGACCTTTATCCTAGCTGTGTAATAGTTTTAGGGAATATGGGCGAACTTGGTGAAAATGAGGTTCAATACCATAAAGAAGTTGCAGATTTTATCAATTCTAAAAATATCTCATCAAATACAAAAATTCTTACAGTTGGAGATTTGGCAAAACATATCTCTGACAACATAAAAACGGGGTTTACAAAGAACTTTAATTCAAACGATGAAGTTAGTAATTACATATTAAATAATATAGAAAAAGGTGCTACAATATTTTTTAAGGCATCTCGCTCAATGAAACTTGAAGAAATAATATCTAATTTAAGAAATAAAAAAGGAGAAAATATCAAATGATAATGATGATTGTAGCCTTTTTATTAGGCTTAATTCTTTGTCTATTACTAGGAATTCCATACATTGATTTTCTAAAAAAGAAAATGGTTGGACAATATATAAGAGAGGAAGCACCAGAGAACCACAAAGCAAAAGAAGGTACTCCAACAACAGGTGGTGTATTCATCGTATTTTCAGCACTTGTTGCGTCAGTTATAACATTATTCCTTGCGCAAAAATTTGATACAAACGCTTGGATTGTTTTAATAACTTTCTTATTCTACACAGTTGCAGGGTTTCAAGACGACTTTCTTAAAATCAAAGGTAAAGAAAACAAAGGTTTAAGTGCCAGAGGTAAATTCTTAAGACAAATCCTTATCGCACTTCTTCCTGTTTTATATCTAATCGTTACACACAACGAAGCTACGACATTATCAATGGGTCAATTCTCTATTGATTTAAAATGGTTCTACCCAATACTTGCAATCTTTGCAATTACAGGTGCATCAAATGCGTACAACCTTACTGACGGACTTGACGGATTAGCAACCTCAACAGGTATATTCGCATTTTTAGCTTGCTCAATCATTGCACATCTTTCTGGTAACAGCTATATCGCTATTATCTCTGCAACTGTTACAGGTGCGTTGCTTGGTTTCTTGCGTTACAACAAACCAAAAGCACAAGTATTTATGGGTGATACAGGCTCTCTTGCAATCGGTGGATTGCTTGGTGTACTTGCGATTATGGGTAAGTTTGAAATATATTTGATTATCCTTGCAGGTATATTTGTTATTGAAACACTTTCTGTAATTATTCAAGTTACAAGTTTTAAACTTACAGGAAAACGTGTATTCAAGATGTCACCAATTCACCACCATTTCGAATTGTGTGGATACAATGAAAAACAAATCGTAACAGCTTTTGCAATCGTATCAATGATTTTTGGAGCAATAGCAGTAGCATTATTTAAAGCATTTATGTAGAGGAAATTATGAAAACAGACTGGAAAGATAAAAAGGTTTTAATCTTAGGGTTATCAGTTAGTGGAAAAGCCGCAGCAAGATACCTTGCAAAAGAAGGTGCTAATGTTTACATAACCGAAATGAGAGAAGAAAAACCAGAAGATAAAGCACAAATAGAAGAACTAAACGCTCTCGGTATAAAAATCGAGATGGGTGGTCACTCAGAAGAATTTTTATCAAATCTTTATCTCGCAGTAACAAGTCCATCTGTTCCACTAGATAGTGAACTTTATCTACGATTAAAAAATAGTGGTGTAAAAATAATTTCAGAAGTTTCTCTAGCATATTTAGAAACAGAAAAACCGTTCATTGCAATCACAGGAACAAACGGTAAAACAACGACTACATCGCTTGTTTCACATATTTTATCAACAGAATACAAAGCTCCTGCTTGTGGCAACATAGGTATTCCACCTTGCAGTCTGCTTGATACAGAACTTGATTATTTTGTTTGTGAAATGAGTTCGTTTCAAATTGTTCACAGCGTACCATTCAAATCTAAAATTGCTTGTTGGACAAACTACACCCCTGACCATATCACTTGGCACGGTAGCGTAGAAAAATATTTTGAAGCAAAAGCTCAATTATTCATTGAGCCACAAACTCCTGAATATGCTATTTTCAATGCTAAAGATGAAAAACTTTTAGAGTTTTCTAAAACTTGTAATAGCAAAGTATTCTTGTTTGATGTTGAACAAGAACAAAATTGTTCATTCATAAAAGATGATGCAATATATTATATCGGAGAAGATAAGAAGAAAGAAAAAATCATTGATTTAAAAGACTCTCCACTTGTTGGTCATCACAATTATCAAAATATAATGTGTGGAATAATTATCGCAAAAATCATTGGTGTTTCAAAAGAACACATCAAATCTGCGATAATGAGCTTTAAAGCACCTGAACACAGGCTTGAAAAAGTAAGAGAATTTAACGGAATAACTTTCTATAACGATTCAAAAGCAACAAATCCAGAGGCTTCAATCGTTGCAATAGATTCATTTAACAACAAAAATGTTGTACTTATTGCAGGTGGCAGAGATAAATTAACAGACCTTACAGAATTCTGTAACTCAGTAAAATCACACATTACAACGGTTGAACTAATTGGTGAAGCAACCGAAAGGTTTGATACAGAACTAAGAAAAAACGGGTTTGATAATATAATAATAGAAAAAACTTTAGAATCAGCTATCGATAAAGCCATTGAGCTTAAACCTGACGTAGTTCTATTATCACCTGCCTGTGCAAGTTTCGATATGTTCAAAGGATATGAAGAAAGAGGAACGGTATTTAAAGACTATGTATTATCAAAATAACGAAAATAGACAACTTAATACAGTAACTGATCATTATATAGCAGCACCTGATAGAATTCTTACACTTGTTGTATTGTTTCTTGTCGTAATCGGAGTTATGTTTGTATTTTCTGCAAGTGTACCAAAATGTGTAAATGCAGGTATAAACCCATTACACTTTACTATAATTCAACTTGTGGGTGTCGCAATCGGGTATGTATTATTAAGATGGTTTTCAAAAATAGATTTAAGAATACTTTATAATGCAACAGGATTTTTCACACTAATCGTTATTGCATTACTATTTTTAGTACTATGTATCGGAGAAACAATCAACGGTGCTCAGCGTTGGATAAGTCTTGGACCTGTTAATTTGCAACCATCAGAACTTGCAAAGCCTGCGATTGTTTTATTGCTTGCAAAGGCGTTTCACAAAGACCCAAGTTTTTTTGATTCTAAAAAATACCCAACTTATGCAGTTATACTACTTATGGTTGCACTTATCTTGAAACAACCTAACTTGAGTATGTGTATATTATTATTTGCAACCTCAGTTGTTATGTACTTAACAGCAGGTGGAACACTTTCTTGGATAAAAAGAATGATTTTACCAATACTTGGTGGAATTGCTACATTTGTTGTTGTTAGTGGTATTGGAGCTTGTATGAACTTCAATTTGATAGGCAAATTCTTACAACCATATCAGCTACAACGTATAACAATTTGGTTACACCCTGAATCTGACCCATTAGGTGCTGGTTACAATATCATTCAATCAATGGTAGCCTTTGCATCAGGTGGATTATGGGGTAGTGGTTTTGGTGCTTCTAAACAAAAACTTGCTTGGTTACCTGAAGCTCACACCGACTTTATCTTTGCAGTAATTGGTGAAGAACTAGGTTTTATCGGTTGCCTTTTATTAATCGGATTATTCTGGACAGTGCTCCAAAGAGGGTTTGTTATTGCATCTGAATGCAGAGATATGTATTACAAACTTATTGCCATTGGGTTCACCTTCTCAATCTGTTTTCAAGCATTTATGAATATGGGAGTATCTAGTTCTATGCTTCCTGCAACAGGTGTTCCTTTGCCATTCATAAGTTATGGTGGTACTTCTGTCATCATCTCTCTTGCTATGGTTGGTGTATTATTAAATATTTCAAGAAAAAAACAAAGAAAGATAAGGTTAGCACAAAATGTATAAGAAAACATATTTTATCACTGGTGGTGGAACTGGTGGACACATATATCCAGCAGTCGCAGTTGCAGATGAACTAATAAAAAATAAAGATTATAATGTTTTTTATGTTGGAAACCCTGACAATATGGAATACAGAATAGCTCAAAACAAAGGCTATCAATTCTTGCCAGTGCACGTTAAAGGTATGCCTAGAAAACTAAGTCTACACTTTATATTTTGGGCATTTCAACTTTTAGTAGCCATCATAAAAAGTATGTATTATATTCTAAAATACAAGCCTGATGCAATCTTTGGCACAGGTGGATATGTTTCTGCACCATTACTTTTTGCATCAAATATCCTTAAAAAACCAAATTATATGTTGCACGATTGCGATATGCAACCTGGTATTGTTACAAGAAAGTTCGCCCCAAACGCAAAATGTGTTTCTTTAGCATTTGAGGGAGCTCTACCTTTTATTAAAAATAATAATTGCACTGTAAATGGAAACCCATTAAGACCTGAATTTAAAAAGGTTCTAAAAATTGATGCAAAAGAAAAACTTAATCTTGATATGGAAAAGCCTGTACTTTGTGTAATGGGTGGTTCTCAAGGTGCTAAGTCTATCAACAATTCGTTTGTAGAAATAATAAAAGAATTGGTGCAAGAACACGGATATCAAATCATATTCCAAACAGGTCAAAAGAATTATGACTGTATCACAGATAGATTGTCTAAAATATTTAAACATTATGAAAAGAATAAAAACCTGATTGTAAAACCTTATTTTGATGATATGACAACAATCCTAAAAGCCTCTGATATTGTAATCTCAAGAGCAGGTTCTCTTAGTCTTTCAGAAATTTTTGCATCTGGTATTGCTCCAATTTTGATTCCATATCCTTATGCAGCAGCAGACCACCAAAGAAAAAATGCGAAGTTTGTTGAAGAACACAATGCTTGTATCTATGCAGAAGATAGCGATATTGATCCAAATTATTTTCTTAAACTTTTAATTGATTTAAAAAATAATCCAGAAAAAATTGAAGAATTAAAATCAAACTCTGCAAAGCTTGCAAAACTTGATGCACTAAAAAATATAGTAGAACAGTTTGAAAGAATTTAGACTATGAGTAAAGGCAAAGTTTTTAAAATACACTCTGATTTTTATTATATAGAAAATTTTGAAAACAACGACAATATTGTTGAATGCAAAATTAGGGAAGTATTAAAAAAACAAGACCAAAAGATTTTAGTAGGCGACAATGTTGAATTTGAAAACGGATATATAACAAAAATTTTAAAACGTAAAAACTTTATTCCACGTCCATCTGTTGCAAATATAGATCAAGTTGTAATCGTTTCTGCTGTTCAAGAGCCTGAATTGAGCTTTAAACAACTCGATAGATATATTGCGTTTGCAGAATACTACAATCTTGATATAAAACTATGCTTTAATAAAAACGATTTATCTAAAGATGATAAAATCATTGAAAAAGTGTTCTCTATCTATGAACCACTTGGATATGATATCATTTTTACATCTGCTATTGAGGGGCTTGAGATAGATGACTTTGAACAACTTATGACAAACAAAACATCTGTTCTTTGTGGTCAATCAGGTGTTGGCAAATCAAGTTTGATAAACGCACTTAACCCTAATATTGAATTGAGAACAAAAAACGTGAGCGAAAAAACTCAACGAGGTACGCACACAACAAGACACTGCGAAATAATGAAAATATCCGATAATATAAACATTATCGACACCCCTGGGTTTAGTAATCTTAGATTTAATTTTCTTATGCCACACGAGGTAGGGAAATTATTTAGAGAATTTAAACCTTATGAAAACACTTGCAAATATCAAGACTGTTTGCATATTCATGAAGATGGTTGTAAAATCTTAGATAATATAGAAACTTTTTCAAATACAAGGTATGAAAGTTACTTAGAATTTGTAACCGAAGCGCAGGAATACAAAGAAAAAGTAAAATTTCAAGGCAAAAAGGTTGAAAGCAGATTTAAACAAACCCATAACAAAACTGCAGTAAAAATTAGCACAAACAAACGTCAAGGTTCAAGAAGAACCTTAAAACAAGGAATATATAAGGAATTAGATGATGAATAAATACATTGAATTAGTAGACAAAAAACTTGATGAGTACATGCCTGTACAATATCCTGAGGATATTTTTAAATCAATGAAATATACAGTAACTCTCCCAGGAAAGAGATTACGTCCAACAATGTGTTTAGAAACTTGTCGAATTATGGGTGGTGTAGTTGAAGACGCACTTCCAACAGCTTGTGCAATAGAAATGTTACATGCACAAAGCCTTATACACGATGATTTACCTTGTATGGATAATGACGATTTTAGACGTGGCAAACCATCTAACCACAAAGTGTTTGGTGAAGCTATTGCCGTTTTAGCAGGTGATGCACTTTTAAGTTTTGCACCACAACTTATAATAGAAAAATCAAAGAACTTGTCTTCTGATACACTTATCAAGGTTCTACACGAGTTCACTACAACAGCAGGTGCATATAAACTTATTGCAGGTCAAGTTGCTGATATTGAAAGTGAAAAAGGTAATATTAAAGGCGACAAAGCTGAAACTCTTGAATATATCCACACGCATAAAACTGCAGACCTATTCAAACTTGCGTTGAAATCTGGTGCAATCATTGCAGGTGCAACACAAGAACAAGTTAATGAGATGGACGAATTCGGTCAAATCTATGGTATAGCTTTTCAGATTTATGATGATATTATGGACGAGATTGCAACATTTGAAGAACTTGGCAAAACTATCGGTAAGGATAAAGAAGCAGGAAAGCTTACTTATGTTTCTTTATATGGCTTAGAACAAGCAAAGACAAAGGTTAGAGAACTTGTTAAACAAGGTCACGATATCATTTACAAATATAACTCTGATATTTTCTCTAATATGCTTGATAAACTTGTTGAAAAAATAGATAGATAAGTAATTAAACTATCGGCATTTCGACCACGTCACAAGGGGTTTTACCTTGTTTATTTAATATTGAGATTGGCTCTAAGTATCTTATATCTTCATCATTTGTTGACTTCAAAGAATCGTGAGCGATATCAATAATTTTGCTTGTTATATCGTTTACTTTTACACCTTTAACTTTTGTATCAAGAGCTGTTCTCGGAATATTATATCTAAATTCTGATATATCATTTATTGTAAGTGTTGATAACAAATCTTCAACAGCAAACATAGCATTTTCGTTATAAAAAATACCTTTATAGATAGCCAATAATGAATACATGTATTTTTCATTACAACAATCGTGGTTACGGATTTCAATATACTTTCTTAATCTGACCTCTGGGAAAAATAGGTTTGAATGAAGCAAGAAATCATCTAATGTAGCAGTGTAGCCCAAATATCCTTTATCCATAAAGGTTTTAAAGTTTATCTTACCATCAATATTTATATATTCATCATCTCGTTTTATAAATATCATAGGAACGGATAAAAGAGTGTTCAAATAATCCTCAAAAGTCATATTCTTATTAAATTTCGTTGCAAAACCACATCTTTCATTATCCGTATTTAACCAAGCAAGCGAACGAAAAGTTTTATAACCTGTGTTTACTCCTCCACGAATATTTGAGTTTGCAAACATAGCAGTCATAAATGGGGAGATTTTGTTTGCTAAATTAAATTTTCTGATTGCATCAGATTCATCTTTATAATCAATATTAACCTGTATTCCTGCAGTTTCTCTCATCATCACATCTGATAAAATTCCCCACAAATAGTTTGCCATCAATTTGTAACGTTTTTTAGGAATAATGTTTATATTTTTATAAGTCGTTAATGGATAAATACCATAATTTAAAAGCTTTATACCATATTTTTCAAACAATGGTATAAGCTCATTATTTATCTCTAACAATTTTTGTTCTATTTCACTGACAGATTCTTTTGGTGGTAAACTTAATTCAACTTGTGACCCTGGTTCAAGAGTGATTGAATCGTGGATTTTCTTTAGACCAATTATTTCGTTATCATCAAGAATATAATCCCAATTATCTATACGAGCAAACTCTTTTAAAATCTCACAAACACCACATTCTCCATAATATGAAACAGTAGAATTATCAGATGTGTAAATTGGCAACCTCTCATATTCAATCCCTATTGATTGATTTGTTGTTCCAAATGATTTATACAAACTTAAAAGGTACTCTTTTGACAATTTTTCTTTACATCTAATCATTCTTACTCCTTTTTATTATTATACTTTAGACATGTCAACATTACATAAAAAATAACAAATAAATAGAAATAAATATTTAGCTAGTCGAATAAACTTTAGGGTAATCATTAATTCCACATTACGAACTACGCATTATAAATACACTATTCCCTAAATCATAATTTTGTTGTAAAATAAAGACTATGGTAAATCTCTTTAAAAAAATCGGTAAAGACAAAGATGGCAGACAACACATAGCAGACCTTGTGTATACAATTTTTAGATGCCAAGAACCTTTCACAAACATACATAATGTGAATTTTCCTGACAAACCATGTATATTTGCGATGTGGCACGCACATCAATGTTGTATACACGGTTTCCCCGACAAAAAAAACTGTAATGTACTAATCAGCCGTTCTCGTGACGGTCAAATTATTGGTAATGTTGTAGAGCGTTGGGGTTTTAATGTTTTATACGGTTCTGCAGGAAAAAAAGGTAGCGTAGAAGCAACACTTCAAATGATTAACGCACTAAAAGAAGGCGAACAATCAGCTGCAATAATGGTTGATGGTCCTAGAGGTCCTGCGAAAGTTGTTAAAGATGGTGTTATTAAGATAGCAAAAAAATCAGGAGTTCCGATTGTTCCTGTTTATTGGTATTCACCTTGGATTACTATGCTAAAATTTCCTTCGTGGGACGAATTTAGAATACCGTGTACATATACACCAATCGTTAATGTATATGGCGAACCAATCTATGTAGATGAAAACAATGACAAAGAACAAGATGAAGTTGCAAGACTAAAGGTTCAAAAGTCGCTAGAAGAACTTGAGAAAATCGCTCCTGATGAGTACAAAAAATCATTTAGGTTCGGAATATGCAAAAAATAAACATTCTTGCCGTTCAAATGGAATCGGCTATAGCAGATAAGTACACAAATTTTGAAAAAATAATCACTCTAGTCCACAAACAAAAAAAAGAAGTTACAGCAAATGCTGATATTCTTATTTTACCTGAATTGTGGAATGTAGGTTGGGCTTGTGACGAGTTTCCGAACTCTGCAGAAGAAATTGATTCAAGTGAAACTATTGAATTTTTATCAGAACTCGCACAACAATATGACGTCAATATTTTAGGTGGAAGCTTTGTTGAAAAATCAGAAGAAAAATTGTATAACACTTGCCCTGTCATAAATAGAGAAGGTGAACTTATTGCAACATATAGAAAATCTCATTTATTTTCATATTATGACGATTGCGAAAATAAATATATTACAGCAGGCTCAAATCCTGTTATGGTTGAAATAGAGGGAGTTAAATATGGTCTAACAATTTGTTATGACATAAGATTTCCCGAAATTTATAGAGCCTACAGAAAAGCTGGTGCAGATGTTTTAGTTAATATGGCAGCTTGGCCACTATCTAGAAAAATCCATTGGGATTCTTTAACCTGTGCAAGAGCAGTTGAAAATCAAACATATATGATTGCTCTAACACAAACAGGTACTCTACCAACAGGTGCAAAAAATCTTGGACACTCACTTATATATGATTATAGTGGAGAGGTTCTTGATGAAATAAATACAAAAGAAGGAGTTATCAGCGCAAATTTAGATTTAGAAAAAATGTACAATTTTAGAGATAAATGCACTGTTCTTAAAGACATACTTCCTGAATATAAGGTTATTACAAAATGAAAAAATTTTTAACACTATTTATATTACTAATGTTTGGATTTAATACAAATGTATTTGCAAACGATATTAAACAGGCTGTAAACACTGCTATCAGTAATTCCTCTGTTAGCAAAGGTTCAATTTCTGTGTCAATAAAAGATGTTAATACAGGAAAAACGGTTTATGAACTAAACCCTAAAATGCCGACTCCACCAGCATCTATACAAAAAATAGTGACCTCAACTCCTGCTTTTATCTTACTTGGTGATGATTATAAATTTCAAACAAAACTATACAAAAATAACAAAGACGAATATTTGCTAGTACTCGGTGCTGACCCATATTTAAGAACTAAAGATTTAACTAAGATTGTTAAAGCATTGCCTAAAGAAATTAAACTACTTGCAATTGATGATAGCATAATTGATGACAAAGAATGGGGCGAGGGCTGGCAATGGGACGACGATTTAAACCCACTTATGCCAAAATTCAGTGCATATAATATAGACAAAAACCTTATGGAAATTGCAATAGTACCAACTGTAAAAGGCTGTTCTGCTGATATCAGAACAACAGTGAATTATCCAACAACATTTGTTAACCACATGATAACTGATACAAAAACAGATTATAAAATAACACGTCAAAACTACATTTCACCTGATATTATTACTATAGATGGAACTGTTGAACAGAAAAAAAGCATCATTAAACAAATTCCTGTAAACAGTCCTAAAAAGTATTTCAAATTAAGACTATCAGATGCTATTATTGATGCAAACCTAAGCTGTAGTGGTGTTTATCCAAGAAAAAAATTAACTTCCGATTATAAATTAATTACGTATTTAAGCCACGACGGAATAAACGCTCAAGCAGATATTTTAAAAAGAAGTAATAATCTAATGGCAGAAACTGTTTTCAAGATAGCTGGAAAAAAATATATGGGCAAAAATGGAACAGGCTCATTTGAAGATGGTCTTAAAATGCTTAGTGATTTCTGCAAAAAACAAAACATTGATACCTCTAATGTCAATGTCGTTGATGCAAGTGGAGTGTCAAAAAACAACATAATGACAGCTGATTTTATGACAGAATTCTTACTTAAAAACTGCAATTATTTAGAACACAGATTGACAACAGCAGGAGAAGGAACACTTTCTGATAGAATGTTTTATCTAAAAGACAAACTTTATGCTAAAACTGGAACATTAAGTAATATCAGCTCTATCACTGGGTATATAACAACTAAGAAAAACAACAAATACGTTTTTTGTATAATGATAAATACTGCAAAATTAAAAGAAGCTGATAAAAAGATGTTAGAAGAATACATTTTACGTGGAATATATATAGCAGGATAACAGTCATTACGAGTCGTGAACAACATAAAGCGACTCACAATCCATAAATCAACAGTTCTGCAACAACAAAATGCGTCACCCTTAACATACGGATTTCATAGCGTACGAATTTGTAGACGAACATAAAATCTACATCAAATTACGTATTCTTTAAAATATTTTCCTATGATACAATCATAGTGAGAAATAGTAAGGAAAAATACCTTTGGATTTTGATTCAGAAAACAATTCCATATTTGAGAACATAAATAACAACTCAATGTCAAACCCTACAGAGTTGAATATTCCAGAATTACCACAAGAGGGAAGTCTTTTGGGGAGTTTTATCAATGGAATCAAAAACAAAGTCAACGAAAAGAAAAAAGAAAAAGCAGAACAAAAACTCAATAACGATTTAACAGAAATGGTTGAAGAAAACGCCGAAACAATGCTAATCTTAAAAAGTTTCGGTTGCAAAATGACATTAAAAAATATTCATTTAATGGAGATAAGTTCTGATGAATTGAATATCATTGGGTTTATGAAACTTGAAAATGGTAAAGCTGAACCTGATGCAGAATGTAAAAAATTATTTGAAATAATCTCTACAATAATAAGTGGTGGATATCGTATTGAAGATATATTAAATAAATACGAAGAACAAGAATTTTATCCAATTGGTGAAATAGAAAAGGTCAAAGTCAAATTTAAAGGTCAAGAAATAGAAGCATCAAAAGGGACTTTGGCAAACCCAAAAGGTGAAAAAAGAACAATTTTGTTCTACAGAGGATATGAAATAAAACCTGATGAAGAATGATACCATTTAAACCATCATTACAAAACTTCATGAATTTATGTTACAAAATTAGTAAATGTTAAAATTAACAAAACAAAATTTTGTTTATATAAATACCGGTTAAAAATACCGATGAAATGTTTCGACAAATTAAAACGAAAAGGGGCGACAAGCCCCTTTTTCTATGGTTACAAATTAACAATATCTCTAATTTACAGGAATTATAAATTATACAGTGTCCATTATTTAATTATTCATACATTGGACTTCTATAACCTATTGGATGTTTAGATCCATTACCAGACTTAGAATTTCTTGTTTCTACAAACTTATCTATAGCCTTATCAAAATCTTCAGTCTTAAGAGTTAAATTTTTCATATCATTTGGCGTATATGTTCCATTTTCCATTTTTTCGTAAATATGTTCACGTTCTAACGCATTTGACCTTGCAGATTCTGATATAGAAGCAATATCTGCTCCAGTTGCTTTTTCTTTATATAATCGTTCTGCAACAGCATCAACTTTAAAATCTTTATCTAAAGGCTGTTCTTTTGTATGAATACCTAAAATTTGTTTTGTACCTTTTAAATCTGGAGCACCAACTTCAATTGCAACCCCAAATCTACCTGAACGAGTAACTGCATTATCTAGCGATGCTCTATTATTCGTAGCGGCAATCATATAAATTTCATCACCATTTTTTTCAACATCACTCATCAAACCAAGTACAGTGTTTAATGTTTTGTCACCATAAACATCTTGTCCACCACGTTGTTTTGCAATTGCATCAAATTCATCTATAAAAATTATTGCAGGCTGGTTTTCTCTTGCAGTTTTAAATAAATCTCTCCAATTTTTTTCTGATTCACCAACATATTTTGACTCCAACTCTGAAGCGTTAATCTTTTTGTACCAAGCTCCTGATTCATTTGCACACGCTTCTGCTAATAACGATTTACCCGTTCCTGGAGGACCATATAATAATGCTGATTTGTTCATATTATGTCCACTCCTTAACTCAGGATACTTAATAGGATATAAAATATTTTTCTTCAATTCCTTGATAGCTTCATCTTGTCCACCTACATCAGAAAACATAATCTTATTTGAAACAACTTTTTCTGCTTTTTTCACTTCCATTTTTTCTAAAGATCTCTTATTTAATTGTTTAATAGTAGGTTCTACGTCTTTATCAAAATCAACAAAATAAGTAAAATTATCTTTTACTGGCAAAGAAATTGTTTCTTGATTTTTTATAGGAATTTCATTTTTATCGATTTTTACAGTATCACCATCTAACAAAAATCCTGTTTCACCTTTTCTTATAAAACCTAATTGATTTTTTGAATCTTGAATCATAATAGGTTTATCTGATAAATTCACAACTTCTCTATCCTCTAAGTTTTTCTTAAAAGCAACAGAACGTTCTAAACTTTTATCCTCAATAAAAAATACTCTTTTAATAACTGTCTTAAAACTATCTATATTCTTTTTCATAGATTTTATTGAATGTTCAAACGATGGACCAGCTAAAATAACGTCGTTCGAGCGTACAACATTAAATAATGAATTCACTTTTTCAGATAATGATTTTGTAGGTACAGGTAACCCTTTAAAAGCTATATTTTTTCTATTTATTTGTAATGATGCATAATTTTTATCAACTAAAGGATTAGAAACTTTATTAGGAGCATTTAATGACATCATAGATGTCCTGTTATCTTTTTGTTTTTGTTTTGCTGGATAATAAGAAGTATAAGCAAGACTGTTGTTGATGTTTGAAACGTTCATAATGCCTCCATAGTTGTCTAATTGATGTAAATAAGTGTAAATATTACAATTTATTTTTGCTGTTTTTTATTCTAAACTTTTTTCAGAATTTGTCAATAACTAAAATCAAACTCATAAAAATCCATTTAACGAAATTGTTAACACAAAAAGACAAAATATAATTTTAGTTAAAACATTTTGTAAAAAAATTATATTATTAGCAACAAAAACGAAATAAACGCAAATATTTCTTTATCTAAAATTAAACAATCACAAATGTAAAAAATTATTAACAAAAGACTTTACAACTGATTTACAAGGCTCTTTATTTTTATCGATTAAATAATTTTTATAACGTATGCAACGTTTCTTTTATTTTAGTATAACGCTCCATGTTAATATGTCCAATTTCTTCCATTGAGAATAACCAACCATGAAGCGAGTGCATTACTTTTTCATTATTTAATAATTTATCATCGTCTAATATTGTATTAACAAGTTCAGCTTGTTCATCATAATATACATCACTTAAAATATCTGGCATTTTCGACATTAAAGATTTATTCCCATATAAATTTTTATCGTCTAAAACTTTGTTCAATACCTTACATCTACTGTCATGAGCGTCATCGGTATTCCAATTCAAATCTCTCATCAAATTCGGAATTCCACTCATAGTTTTTTTATCATTGATAAATTCTTCTTTGTCTAAAATTTTATTTACAATTTCTATATCTTTTAGACTTTCTGAACGGTGAAGAATACTAGGCAAATTATCAACAACATTACTGTTATTATACAAATTTTCATCATTCATCACTTTACCTACAACTTTTAAGGTATTATCATCAGTAAAAATCAATATACTACCTAGTTTTTGAGCAAATTTTGAATTTTGCAATTCTTCAGAATTTTTATACTTATCCATTACAAATTTTCTAGGCTCATAATTCTTTTCATTTGTTTCTGATAAAACGCCTGTAAGTGATTTATTCAAATTTTCATTTTCATATAAATTCTTATTAGACAAATAATTATCTAACATTTTATGAGTTATATCTTCTTTTTCAGGCGAGTTTATAGAATGCAATACACTACAAATTTTCAAATCTTTATTTTTATATAAAGTAGGAGTATCTAAATATCTATCTACTATATTTGCTTTAGAATTATTATCTGTAAACATAGCAATTGAACCTATGCTATCTCTAACATTCGGTTGATTTTGTAACTCCGGTGACTCTAAATATTTATCTAATATATTGGTTCTACGTGCTAAATCTTTGTTATTTTTTATAAGGAAAGTCGTATGTCCCATATTTGAACGTACGTTTTCGTTTTCATTTAACAATTTCGTGTTTAAAAATTTATCAACAAAAATATCTCTGCATTTTGATGCTTCTTCAGGGTCATCTGCTATACGGTTTGAAATAATAACACTAGCACCTAAATCAAAACCTGCCTTTTTCAATTTTTTATCCGTTAAAAGTTTCAATACAAAGTTTACATTAGACTTATCAACAAGTGGAACTACATTTATTGCATCCTGCATCAGTTCCTCATTATTATATTTTTCCTTATCATCCAATATCACGTTTATTACTTTAGCTTGTTTTGGAGTCAAGAAATGAGGGGTTGAATAAACAAGTTTTCTTGAATATTTTCTAATATTTCGATTACCCATCAATTCATCATTATCAACTATTTTTTTGATAATTTGAGCTCTTTCTGGACCTACAAACTCATCATATCTATCGTTTGGAAGATCAAACATTCTTACAGCTTTTTCATTACTATATAATTCTTTTCTTAGGTCTTTATACTCTTTATCAGATAACTTCGGTGCATCTGGAATTATTTCATCTAAAGATTTTCTAGGCATATCAGAAATTTCTTTTTTAACTAATTTTGGTGGTTCATATTTTTTCTTACTGATTTCAATAGATGCAATCGCATTAGACGCTTTTGACTGAGCTAATGTATCAAACGATTTTTCAGTTTCAGAAGTTGGTTCTGTTGTTTTGTTTGGGTTACTAAAAAAGTTCTTTATACGCTTAAATATTGATTTTGGTTTAGTTGTATTATAAGTTTGTTGGTTTGAATTTACTTGTTCTGTACGCATTATTTATCCTTTTTATTTTTAACTTTTTTAGTTAAAAACTCCTAAAGAAAATATTTTGCCAGATGTAACAAATCACAAAACAATTGTTACATTTATAACGAACTTAAATAATCTAAAAATGAAGAACAACCTTCCATAACATCTTCATAAGTTTCATCAAAATTTCCTGTATACCAAGGGTCACTGATATCACGAGGATTGCTTGTATAATCCAAAAGCCTTTTAATCTTATTATCCCTATCTTCACCTACAATATATTCAATATCAGAGATATTTTCTGAATCCATAGCAATTATATAATCATAATAATCATAATCTGATTTTCTGAGTTTTCTAGAATAATGTTCTCTAAACTCCACACCATTTCTTCTTAAGACATCTTTTGTTCCTCTATGAATACCTGCATGACACATTTCATTATAGCCTTCTGTTCCAGCAGAATCGACCTCAAAATCGTCTTCTATCCCTTGTTCTCTAATCATATTTTCAAAAACAATCTGTGCCATAGGAGAACGACAAATATTGCCTAAACATACGAACAAAACTTTTATCATAATTATTCCTTTTCATCAATTTTAATAACTTTAAATTAATTATAGCATTGAGTTGAATTAAATAACAGACATATTTTATTAAACAAGTAATCCAACATTACTTTATACCATTTTGTTTTAAACATAATTTACGATATAATATGAATGGAATATAGAATTTGGAGTTTAATTATGAGTTGGTTAGGTTGGCAAATAGATTATTTATTGTTTTTACAAAATTTTAGAGATTTATCACACCATATTTTTGATAATTTCTTTTTAACAATAACTTTATTTGGACAAATATTTATACCAATGTCTATTATATGCTTAATCTACTGGTGTATAAATAAAAAAACAGGATTTTATGTTTTATCGACATATTTATATGGATTTTTAGTTAATATATTTCTTAAAACAACGGCTTGTATATATCGTCCATGGTTATTAGATTCTAGAGTAAAGCCTTTGGCACAAGCAATTACAGGCGCAACAGGATATTCTTTCCCGAGTGGACATACTTCTGAAGTCGTAACAGGGTTTGGTTCTATTGCAAAATCCTTTTGGGAGAATAAAGTTCTTAGATATTTATGTTTTTTAATAATATTTTTTGTAATGCTTTCACGTAATTATCTTGGAGTACACACCCCTCAAGATGTTATTGTTTCATTTTTAATAGGTATGTGTTTAATATTTGCTAATGAAAAATTGTTAAAATGGGTTGATGACGGCAAAAATAGAGATTTTATTTTAATATCTGTTGCAACAATTTCTTGTATATTATTAACTCTATATGTTACATATAAAAGTTATCCTATTCATTATTTAAACGGCAAAGTTTTGTATGATCCATCTTTTATTAAAACTGATATTTTTATAAAAACAGGTTTCATATTAGGTGCATTTTATGGTTGGTGCATTGAAAAACGATTTGTAAATTTTTCTGCAGAAATTGGTTCTATTGCTAATAAAATAGTTAGATTTATAGTTGGTATAGTTATTTTTTATACATTATTCAATTTAGCCAATAATATTTTCGTTCTTTATTTAGACGAAAAATTAGGATATTTTATTGGATATTTTAGCGCTGGATTATTTATGACATTAATTTATCCATTTTTTGTTAAATTAACTCAAGAATAATCAATGATGAAATATTAAAGATTAAAAAATAAATTTTTACGATTCTTGATTAAAATTAATGAAAACCAAAGTAGTAAAGGTGGGAACCGTTATCGGCTTTTCTTACTCTGCCAACTTTTCCCACCCTACTTAATTCATATAATTAGAACACAGAATGGACACAGTGGGAACCACTTACGCTTTTTCCACCCTACCGACTTTGTTTTACATTCACATTAATCACTCTCATTTAACTAAATTAGAACTCATTGTTAAGGATTCTGTATCATTTAAACACACTCTATTTTGTGCTATTATTTAACCAACTAGAGGTTATATATGAAAGAAGAAATTAGAATTGATGTAAGAAATCAAACTCCAGAAAGATTAGCTGAGCAAAAAAGATGTGCAGAATTGTGTTTTAAAATCAATCAAACAATGCCGACTAGTGCAGAATGTAAGAAATTAATTAGTGAGTTGTTTAATAATTCTTTAGGTGAGAATACGGTTATTCAACCTCCTTTATATACAATACTTGCTGATAAAATTAGAATTGGTAATAATGTTACTATTTTAAATGGTTTTAAATGTATGTCAGCCGGAGGTTTGATAATTGAAGATAATACAATGATTTCTTTAAATTGTGTTATTGCCACAAATAATCATGATTTTTACGACAGGTATATTATTACTTGCAAGCCTGTACATATAAAAAAGAATGTATGGATTGGGGTGAATGTTACAATATTACCAGGGGTAACAATAGGAGAAAATGCAGTTGTTGGAGCGGGTGCTGTTGTAACAAAAGATGTTCCAGATAATGCTATTGTTGTTGGTAATCCTGCAAGAGTAATTAAATATTTAGATAAGGATAAATTTAAGAAATAATTATAGAATTTTAATAATATATTTTTTTTAATCGTTCAATATCTCTATCAAATTCTTTTTTCGCATTTTGAGCGTTATCGTCACGATATGGGACATAATAACAAAGTCCTTCAGGAGTAGTGAAGGTGGGAATCGTTATCGGCTTTTCTTACTCTGCAAACTTTTCCCACCCTACTTAATTCATATAATTAGGACACAGAATGGACACAGCGGGAAACACTTACGCTTTTCCCACCCTACCGACTAGATAAGATTAAAATTTTAAAGTCCACCTTGAAGTTTTGACAAAGGTTCTTTGTTTTCAGGAGGAAGATAAAGCTGATTTGGGTTATGGATATTGAATCTCATTCCAGGAATAGACGGAAATTCTTGGCGCATGCCAATTACGTTTTTATACCAATCTAGAGATTCTCCTTTTGATACAAGTTTGATATTGCCTTGGCACATGGATTCATCACTTCTTCTTTGAGCGATTTGTAACAATCGTGTTCCAATATCTTTATGGTATTCTAAACCTGATTTGTAATAAGGTGTGTTTGGATTTGAATAATTTCTAAGATTATCAACAAAAACGTGACTTGGGTCAGTTTTATCCCAAGGTGTTGGTTGTAGTTTTTTTATTGCTATATCAATATTACCAAGAACGTCGCCGTTATTGTTTTTTATTGTATAGTTTTCAATAGAGTTTTCTTTAAATTTTTTAAACACATTTAAGGCTACTTTTTCAGAACCCTTACGAACACTTACATTGCCGATATAGCCTTCAAGGCAACTTCCTATGTTTGTATGAGTGAGAGGATTTAGTAAATTGTGTTTGAATGAAATTCTTTGAGAATCTTGTGATTCTAATTTTGTTGGGGTGATTGTATTTGAAAAAGTATAATAATTTGTTATCATACTTTGTATAAAATCTATAAAAAAATAATTTGCTATGTGTTTTAATTTATTTAAAGAAAAAAACGTAGGGTGGGAAAAGCGTAAGTGGTTTCCACCTTATCGACTGCCGACTGATAAAAATACAAAAAACTTCTTGACAAAAGTTAGATATCTAACTATAATATAATTATATGAAAGAAATGTTATCTTTAGTATCAAAAATTCATGAACAAGGAAACCGTTTTATTATTGAAGAATTAAAAAATAATGGCGCAGAAGGACTTGCACCAAGTCATGGTGACATTCTCGTTTGTCTTTACAAAAACGGTAAAATGACGATGAAAGATATTGCAAATTGCATTCATAGAACAAAACCAACTGTTACAGTCTTGGTTGATAAACTAGAAAAACTAGGATATTTAAAAAGAGAAGCTTCTGTGGAAGATAGTCGCTCTACGAATATAGTTTTGACTCAAAAAGGTGAAGATTTTAAAGTAATATTTGAAAAAATTTCAAAAGAATTGAATAAAATGTTATACAAAAATTTATCTCCAGAAGAGTCTGAATTAATAGAAAAACTTTTAAAAAAAATACTAAAATAAAATTTTTTGCAGTAATAGTTAGATATCTAACAAAAGGAGAAAACATTATGACAAACTTTAAAAAAGAAGAAATCGGAAAAATTAGCGAAGTAGGCAAAAATTATGAAAATGGTAAAGCATTTTTGCATGATTTGCTAGGATTAACAAGTTGTGAAATTTCAGTTAGTGTTATGCCTGCTGGAGTAAAATTGCCTTTTAACCACAAACACAAACAAAATGAAGAAGTTTATATTTTCTTAAAGGGTGAAGGCTCAATAACTCTAGATAATGAAGTTGTTGAGGTTAAAGAAGGAACTTGCGTAAAAGTTCTTCCAAATGCCGTAAGAACAATGGAAGCAAAAACAGATATGGAATACATTTGCGTTCAAGCAAAATCTAATAGTTTAGAACAATTTGGACTTGGCGATGCTGAATTGTGCTAAAATTGAAAGGGGCAATCTTGCCCCTTTTTAATCAGGAATAAAAGAACGTAGGGTGGGAAAAGCGTAAGCGATTCCCACCTTTATAATCTAATTAAAGATGATCTAATAAATTTATGTCAAATTACAAACGAATGTATCTACAAGGATATAACTACGTATTTTTTACGATTGTTACTAATAATCGAGAAAATATTTTAATTGAAAATATTGATTTATTACGTGAATCCTTCAAAAATGCACTTGAAAATTTTGCATTCAATATAATTGCAATTTGTGTTATGCAAAATCATTTACATATGATTTTAAAATTAAAAAACATAAAAGAATATCCTAAAATTATTTATTCTATAAAATTCTATTTTTCACATAGATTAAATAAACATAACAAAATTTCTGAGAGCAAATTAAAAAAAGGTGAAAAAGGTATTTGGCAAAGACGGTATTGGGAACATACAATAAGAGATGAAAAGGATTTATATACACATCTTGATTATATTCATTACAATTCTATGAAGCATTATCAAATTTTTCCAAGAAATTGGAAATATTCAACATTTTTTAAATTTGTTGAAAAAGGTTATTATGATATCAATTGGTGTAATTTTGATGATGTTAATAATATTAATGATTTGAATTTAGAATAGATGATTTAAATATATAATATTTATAAGGTCAAAACTTGTGAAGGTGGGAACCGCTATCGGTTTTACTTACTCTGCCGACTTTTCCCACCCTACTTAATTCATATAATTAGAATTTTATTCATAGTATAAGTATTTAATCAATGGACACAGAATGGACACGGGGAAATTAAAAAAGGGGCTAAAATCAAGCCCCTACAGTCTTTTAAAATCGGAAAAGGTGGGATTCGAACCCACGGTGCAGATTGCTCCACACAACACCTTAGCAGGGTGCCGCCTTAAGCCTACTCGGCCACTTTTCCACTCAGGCATTCGCTCCTCTTATGGTTTGCTTACCCTCGTTACTCTATTCTAACATAAAATCTATTTTTTTCAATCATAAAAATAAAAGCGAACCGAAGTTCGCTCAAATTGACTCTCATTCATCTTACTAAATCGATTGACTAGACCATGATTTCGTATACACTATTTCACGGCAACCAATTTTGACTGAACACCGACTTCGGCATTCATTCTTCTTGCATTCGCCATAGCTGAGGTTCGGCGTTTCTTTGCACCTCTCAGTATATACTCCACGCCGTTAAATGTGTTGCATGTTGGGGATTCCAATTTTTTTAACATATATTGTCCTTTCCATTCAGTCTGTGACATGTATATCGGTCTTTTTTATGAAATCTTTAGAGTTTTTCTTTCTATTTTTACAAATATTTACAATCTCGTTACATTTATATTAAAACTTTTAATTTGTTCATAGGTTCTTAAATAGGTTCTAAGCAAGGTTTGAAAATATATTCAAAACCATTGACTTTTAAATAGTGAAGCTCAAACTATGTTTGAGCTTCACTTTAACAATTTTATATTCTTAATAACCTAATACACTAGCATCTTTATTGACTATTTATCATTCAATGTTTCTACAGAAATAGAATTAATACCCTCTAAACCCTCTAATTTACTATAAATGTGCTGAATTGGACGTTTGTTAACAAGTTCTACAACCAAAGAAATCTTTGTAATATTAGGATTATCTACTGACTTAGTCATTTTTAGTGAATTAATATTCTTAAACGTTGCTGTCAAATAATCCTTGATACTGTCAATAAAATCGTTTTCACAATGTAAATGAATTTTTAATCTTCTAATATTTTTAACACTTTTATTTAACACTTTTCTTTCAAAAATTCTTATAAGAGTAAGTATTGCAACAGATAGCACTGATGCAGAAACTGCAATTCCGTACATGCCTGCTCCACATGCCATACCTATTGAAGCTGCCACAAACAATGTTGCTGCTGTTGTCAATCCAAATACGGTTGGTCCATTTCTCAAAACAGTACCTGCACCGATAAAACCAATACCAGTTACAACTTGTGCCGCCACACGTGCAGTATCTCTTATCCCTGTTGGTCGATAATTTGGGATATCTTCATAAATCATTGCTGGAAATCCATATATTGACAATATCGTAAACACACAAGCTCCCAAACACACCAATATATGTGTTCTCAGACCTGCGTACTTGTTTGTGATTTCACGTTCAATCCCTAAGATAAATCCTAAGGCTATCGCTGAAAATATCCTCATAAATAAATCGATATTATAATGTGTCAATATATGATTGCATGTTTGCATAATTATTCCCTCTTTGACCTATTTTATATAATTATATCTAGTTTATTATAAAAATGGAATACATATTTAGGTTGAAAATAATACTTTTATACTAAAAAAAATAGACAAATGTCCTATTCACAAATTAAAAACTTTACCGTTTAATAATAGTATTAAATCTTTTTCATACTTCCAGCTATTCTTAATCTAGAGCCGAAAGGCTCTTTTTTTTATGCTAAAATTTAATAAAGGAAAAACTAATGGAACAACATCAATACAAAGAGAATTGCAACGAACAAATAAACAAACAAAATCAAGAAACTTGTTCAGCTACAACAACCTCTAACCAAAGAAAAACTCTAACTATCCTTTCAATTCTTGGTTTAATTTGCACAATAAAGTTAGCCATTATATATTTTCAATCAAACTACAACCCTTATTCAACACCTAGTTTTTGTGCAATAAACGACTTTGTAGACTGTGATAGCGTTGCAACAACTACAAAATCTGTCTTTCTTGGTATCCCTTTAGCATACTGGGGAATGTTTTTGTATTCATTTATCTTAATGTTATTAAATATTGAGAAACTCTCATGTAAAAAAGGTTTAGGGTTACTAAAAGTCTTTAAAAATCCAATCAGCTATATTTCAGCACTTGGTATAATTTCTGTTATACTATCTGTTTGGCTTGCCATAACAAGTTTTTTCATAATTCATAAATTATGTCTTTTATGTTTTGTTACCTACTTTATAAACTTTGGAATAATGATTGTCGCAACAAAAGAAGGATTTAAAAAATCACTAAAAGAAAGTTTTGTAGATTTTATTGATGGTGTTAAAAATTACACATTGCCATTTATTGTTGCAGTAATTTTAGCAGGATTATTTTTATCATACACAACATTTGCTATGCCATTTGCATCACGTAGACTTTCAATAAAACACTTTATGACAATGAAAACGAACCCCTATAAAGCAAAAGGGAATTTGTTAGGTAATAAAAATGGCAAAATAAGACTTGATGTGTATACCGATTTTGTATGTCCACACTGTTTTTTCTACAATATTATGATGCATAAATTAGTAAAAGATAATAAAAATATCTATGTGGTTCATCACAATTTTCCACTCGATACCGAATGTAATCCCTATATAGATGAGCAAATGCACAAAGGAGCTTGTCGCATGGCAAAATATGGTATTGCAGGAGAAAATCAGGGCAAATATTGGGAGATGGCATCAGCTTTATTTGAAACTCAACCTAAGGACGATGACGAAGCTATTAAGATTGCTAAATCTTTGAACTTAGATATAAACAAATTCAAAACTGATATCCATTCTGAAATGACTGCTAAACGGCTTAGAACAGAAATTGATTCTGCAATAGCAAATGAAATAGATGGCACACCAACTTTTGTTGTTAATGGAGAACATTATACAGGTGTAAAACCTTATTATGAGTTTAAAAGAATTGTTGAGGGTAAATAAGATGCAAAAAGTTCTATTACACGCTTGCTGTGGAATTTGTTCAGGATATCCTATACAAAAACTTAAAGAATTAGGTTATGAGGTTCTAGTCTACTTTTGCAACGATAATTTTGACACGTTAGAAGAATACAACAAACGACTAGAGGCTGAAACTACCCTATGCAATTATTTAAAAACTAAATTGATTATTGAACCATATCAGCCTGAAATCTATTATAATTACGTAAAAGGACTAGAAAATGAACCCGAGCGTGGAAAAAGGTGTTTAAAATGTTTTGAGTTGAGATTAAAGCAAACAGCTCAAAAATCAAAAAACTTAGGAATAGAAAACTTTACAACCTCTATGATAATTAGTCCTCACAAAAATTTCAAATCTTTATGCCTTGTAGGTGAAAAAATTGCAAAAGATTATGGTTTATGTTTTTTAGACATTGATTTTAAAAAACAAGACGGATTTTTAAAAACCAACAGGTTATCAAAAGAATTAGGATTATACAGACAAAATTATTGTGGATGTAAATTTGCAAAAAACAAACAAAATAATATATAATCAAAAATATAAGATGAAAGGAAATTGAATAATGGAATGTAAAAAAGAAGAAAATAAAATTGGTTGCACATGTACTTGTGTAGGTTGTGGAAACAGAGGTACTTGTTGCGATTGCGTACGTCACCATAGAGAAAATGGAGAAATTCCAGGCTGTTTTTTCCCTGCAGGTGCAGAAAGAACTTATGACCGTTCAATCAAAAACTTTATTCTTTCTTATAAAGATAAATATGGTGTATAGTAATAAATCTAAGAGGTTTCAATGTCAGACAAACGAGTACTTATAATATCACTAGGAAATATTGCAAACACTATCTATACTTTGCCTGTTGCAAATGTGCTCAAGGCATACAATTACAGGGTTGAATATGCTGTATCTGAACGAGGATTTAGTGTTATTAATAAAAATCCTGTTGTTGACAAAGCATTCTTACTTTCTATGGAACAATGGAGTGGGAAATGGCTTAATTCTGAAACTTGGGAATCGTTTTTCAAGGTTGTTAATAGAATAAAAGTTCGTGAATATGATATTGTAATAGATTGTCAACAAGATTTTAGAAGTTTGTTACTATTTGCGATGTGCAAAGGCAAAAGAAAACTAACTTATTCTGATGCTAAAGGATTTTCATCTATTGGCGCAAACGAAATTATAGATACAGCAATGCCATCTTTAAAAACAAATGTTGGCAATATTGTTGAACGAAACCTCAACTTCCTAAAATATTTAAAGATGGATTACGATATTGTGGAATTTCCGTTACCATCGTCTAATTTTTCTGTAATGCTGAGATATAACCCTATTTTTGAAAGTTTTGATAAATCAAAAAAAACAATACTTATTAGTGCAGGTGCAAAAAACGAAAACAAACGATGGTCAACAGCTAATTGGACAGCGTTAATTTCAAATATTAAAAACGACTACAACCTCTTGTTTTCAGGTTCAATTATTGATAAACCGTTTGTTAAAGAAATCGGTGGAGAAGGTTTTGTAAACATCACAGGTGAAACAAAAATTGAAACGATGTTCGATATATTAAGAAAGGTAGATATTGTCATAAGTGGAGAAACAGAAATAACAGCATTAGCTTGGGCTGTTGGTCACCCTAATATAATAACATTGTTTACATGTTCTTCACCTGAGAAATTTTCACCGATAGATTATACTAATTCAAAAAAATATAAATCCCTTTACGGAGATTTACCTTGCCAACCATGTTCTGGAAATGATTGTTTTGATGAAGTCGCTAAATGCCGTCATTTCCCTACAGTAGAAGACGTTATGCGAGCAATAAAAGATTGTTGTAACTAGGTTTGAATTCGTAATACGTAATACGTGATTGTTTGTTTGCAGAGATTCCGAAACAAGTTCGGAATGACTATTATTATTTAGTTTTAGTCACCCTGAACTCGTTTCAGGGTCTCCTTAACTTCTTTGCAGAGATTTTTCGTTTTAGAACACGTTTCGAATAACTTGTTTTATGCGTCATTTTATCACTAAAATAATTTAATATATTTCCATTTAGTTAATTATTCTATCTTATAATTGTAATTGTTACAATTTATTAACGTCACAATATCACTATATTTTAGCGATTGTTTTTTTAATTATTTTCAAATAGGGGTTGATTTTTAATCTTGAATATGTATTATATAGGTATAATAATTTTCCGTTGAATTCGACTTTGATGGAGTAGTTAACCAGAGAATGAGAATTTTTTGCGGAGTTCAATGTACAATTTAAGAGGATTTAGATGATTAGAAAACTAGCAATGTTCACTTTAGTAGTGATACTAATGGCTATGCATGTCGAAGCATCAGAAATACCTGTAAATCATGTAAAAGCTACTATTGTAAAACAGTCCGTTGAAATGGGGATTGACCCTGCACTAGCGTTATCTATTGCTAAAGCAGAATCTCAATTCAATCACGGTTCAAAAAGCTCTTGTGGTGCAGTTGGTGTATTCCAACTAATGCCATCAACAGCTAGAAAAATGGGATTTAATCCATACTGCTTACACGATAACATCAAGGCTGGTCTTACATATTACAAGATGTTATATAAGATGTTAGGTTCAACAGAATTAGCGCTTGCAGCATACCACACAGGTCCTGCTTATGTGCTTAAACACAAACAACCTGCACCTTGTTCAAAAGCTTATGTTTCAAGAATCATGTCTGAATATTATCATTTGAAAGCTCATACTGACCCTGCAATTAAGGCACATAATGCTAATCAAAAAGCAATTCAGACAAAAAAACAAACAGTTACTAAACAGGTAGTTCACCATCAACAACATGCTGTTCAACCAGCAGTTCAAAAAACAACACAAACAGTTCAACACAAAACTGTTACTCCTAACAAACCTGTAAACAATGTGATTCACGATGTAGGTAACATAAAAACTGATACAGCTATGTTATCACCAATTCAACAAGAACAAATAGATTCTATTATTGAGTTGAATTTATAATATTTAATTAAACATAAAACAGGCGAGGTTTATCTAAAACCTCGCCTGTTTTTGTTTTATACATAATAATAATTTTCGATTTAACTATAAGTTTTTCACTACTGCCCATGATAAAATGCAAGCGAAGCATCCCTGCGAACATATAAAGTGTTTTTTGTTTAACTGTTTTCTTTCTTTTCAGAGTTGCGAAGCCAAAAGAAAGAAAACAGTAGAAAAAGAAAGAAACGGCACGCTGAGTAGACACGAAAATATTAGCACTCAACCATTAAAGCTCATAACTCGGAATTTGTGATTTTGTTTTAGCTATCAAATTCCTCAAACAAATTCGCTGTCTGAGTTTCGTTTATGTTTTCGTGTCTACTATGTTGTTTTCAGCAACAATTAAACAGTTTTTAAATTTTAAATTTAATGTCTAAACTTTTTCTTTAATGTTTGTATGTAAAATGATTGTTGGCTTTGGAAAAATTTCAGCAGAATTATTCGGGACAATAGTGTATAAATCTTTTTAATCTGAACAGGCTATCAGATTTTTACCAACAAAAATGCTATGTTCTAAAATTAGGACATAGCATTTCATTATGAAGATTAAAAAAATTCTTATGCTAATACTTTTGAATCTTCAACAAGTTTAATCAATGTATTAGCTACTGTTTGTTGTTCTTCTCTAGTTAGTTCTGGGAACATCGGAAGTGACATTACAATTTCAGTATTTCTTTCTGTAATAGGTAATGAACCTTTACCCATTCCTAAATAGTTATGAACTTTTTGCAAGTGAAGTGGAATTGGATAATACAACATAGCACCAATACCAGCATCATGCATTTTTTCAAATATTTCATCTCTATTAGGAACTTTAACTGTGTATTGGTGATATACACAATATGTATTATCAAGTTCTTTTGGAGTTACGATATCTTCACAGTTAGCGAACAATTCGTTATAATATTTAGCGATTTCACGTCTTTTAGAATTCCATTCATCAATATAAGGAAGTTTTGTTCTCAAAATAGCTGCTTGGATTTCATCTAATCTAGAGTTTACACCAATTTCATCATGATGATAACGAACAGCACCACCGTGATTTCTCAAAGCGATTGCTCTATCTTTTAAGCTTTCAGAGTTAGTTGTCAAAAGACCACCATCACCCATTGTACCTAAATTCTTAGTTGGATAAAAACTATAGCAACCGAAATCACCAAATGTACCAACTTTTTGTCCTTTATAAGTTGAACCAATTGCTTGACAACAGTCTTCAATAACGTGTAAGTTATGACGTTTAGCAATATCCATAATTCTGTCCATATCACAAGGTTGACCATACAAATGAACAGGAATAATAGCTTTTGTATTTGGTGTTATAGCTTCTTCAATTTTAGCTGGATCAATATTGAATGTATCAGCATCAATATCAACAAATACAGGTTTTGCACCAACGATACCAATTGCTTCTGCTGTAGCAACAAAAGTGAATGCTGTTGTAATAACTTCATCACCATGTCCTATATCTAAAGCTCTAAGTGCGATATGTAAAGCATCTGTACCTGAGTTAAGACCTACTGTATATTTTACACCGATATAATCAGCTAGTTCTTGTTCTAAAGCTTTAGTGTTTTGACCAAGAATATAAGAGCCTGAACGTAAAACTTCACATACATTTTTTTCAATATCTGCACCGATTTGTGCATATTGACGTTTTGAATCAAAAATTGGTATCATATAAATTTCCTTTCTTACAATCTATCCTTACTATTCTAGTTTACCACAAGATTTTAGGGTCTTTATATAAACTTAATCTGAGACTGTAAGAGAAAATTTAAGCCTAATGTTTTAATCCAAATTTATATAACAATGCACCAAGTCCAACACTGGCAAGTGTACTAACTGACTGCATTATAAGAGGTTTAACATTTTCATCAATTTTTTTATCACGATTATCCATTCGTCTTCTTATATTTGTTTTATTCTCATTTGAGTATCCGATACCTATAATTTTATTTCCAAAAGTTTTTACAGCACAGCCGTTATCAAACAAAATCAATGAATATAAATCTTTTTCATCTTCATCTTTTGGAATTTCTCCATTTGGCATGTTTATAGAAACTTCTTTTCCACCAATCGTTCCAGAAATATTAAAATATTTTGGTTTATACGTTGTACCTCTAACGCTATTTATAAATTTAGTTATTTTTGATGGTTTTTTATAATCAATATTTAATTCAAAATCTTTATCACCTATTTTACCGTGATAACCTCCATTATTTACTCCTATCATTGATAATTTTTTACCAGCAATAGAAGCCTCATAATAAAAATTTTTATTTTCATCATATACAGTTTTCAATGTTGTATTTTTACCGTTTAATTCGCCATCAAAAACAATTCCTGAAATAGATTTTTCTTTTGAAAATTGTAAATTTTCATACATTTCACCCTTAAATGAATAGTTGTCATTTGGTAATGGTTTAGCAACAGGAGTATAAGAGGTTGTTCCGTTAACAGAAACTGGAGTTGAATTCTTTACCCCACGAAAACTATTAAATGTATTTGATGATTCTATAGACATAAATCAACATTCCCTAACTAATTGTATATATCTATAAAGTAATTATTAAAAAACAAATTGACTTTTATTTACATAAATTAATTTTATTTAATCAACTAACAAACTTTATTACTAAAAATATATAGATAATTTCTCACTATAAGTATTTAAATAATAAATTTATTTTGTAAAAGTTTATTAAAAAAAGGCAAGTTTTTTTATTAAGAACACTTTTATAACTATAAGTTAAGTTATATGGGATAATTCTATGCCAATTAATACGGATAAAATTTTCAATATACAAACCAATACAAAACCCACAAACACAAACGTAAGTCAAAGAGCTTATGTTTCAAGTTCAGGTGCGCTAGACAATATTGAAAAAGATAAGCTTGATATTTCAACACAAACTCAAAAATCTGAATCCAAAGGCGTGAGCAAATGGGTAAAAGCAACCATAATAGCAGGGACAACTACTGCTCTTGGTCTAGGTGCGTTTTTCACACATGGAAAAATAAAAGCAAACCAAATAAAAAAAGCGACCGAAGAAGCTAAAAAATTAGCCGAAGAAGCAAGAACAAAAGCACTTGAAGAAGCAAAAAAAGCCGCTGAAGAAGCTAAAGCAAAAGCTGAAAAGGAAGCTAAACTCAAAGCAGAACAAAAAATAAAGCTCAAGGCTGAGCAAGAAGCTAAGCTTAAAGCAGAGCAAGAGGCTAAGCTCAAAGCAGAACAAAAAATAAAGCTCAAGGCTGAACAAGAAGCTAAGCTTAAGGCAGAACAAGAGGCTAAGCTCAAAGCTGAGCAAGAGGCTAAGCTTAAGGCTGAACAAGAAGTGCAACTTAAAGCTAAAGCAGAAAAAGTTGCACAAAATAAAAAAACTCTTGGCATATTTAGTACAACAAATCAACTAGATAACGCTATTATTAAATTTAAGCCTGAAACCTTTGGGAAAGATGGCATTCCTCTTAAATATAGTAGAAACCGTTTCTTAGGTGATTTAAAAGCTGAATTAGAAGTACTTCCAGCAGAAGAACGTAAATTGATTGAAGAAAAATTTGATATAAGACTCAACCCAACTGAATTTAATGAAGTAGGAGTTGAAATGGAACGAATACCAATCATTCCAGAAAATATTGGCACATCTAAAGCCGAACAAAAAATAAGTCAAATTATAAAAAATTTCACTCAGGAAAATGAAACTCTAATAGAAGACCCTGAAACTAAAAAAGTTCTAGACTCAATTGTTCAAGAATTTCCTGAATTTACTGCTGTTATCGGTAAAAAACAGCACCACACTCATCAATATTCAGTTGACGTACATACAATAAAAAATCTTCAAGACAACCTACAAAATCACAGGTTACAAGGTCTTGATTCAGACTCTCAACTCGTATTAAAATATTCAACTATTTTACACGATTTAGGAAAACAATTCATTTCTGATTTTTGTCCTGACGAAGGTCACGCAAGACTAAGTGCAATTTATACTGAAAAGATTTTAGGAAGAATGAATTTATCACCTGAAATCAAATCACGAATACTAAAACAAGTTGAATTTCACCATTGGTTCAAAGATTATAATATGGGTAGACTTTCTGCAAAAGGTGTAACAAACTTGTTCAAAACAAAAGAAGATATAACAATAGCAGAAATTATGGCTCGTTCTGACCTCAAAAACGTAAGTGATAACTTCCATTTAAGATGTATGAGTATCCCTGCAAACCATTCTCAAGGCGCTTATAAAAATGCTATTGAAGCAAAACTTTCTGATATCGACAAAATCATAAATGAAAAAGTTGCAGAAAGCAAAGGGCTAAAACCTGATAGGCACGGCATTACACCAATATCTTCAGATTCAGAATACTATGAAATTTTAGAAAAATTAAAACAAGTCAAATCTCGTAGAATTTATAGACAGCCAGTAAATGATATTATTTCTGATTCAGGTGATTATGGAAAATCATCTTATATACTTGATGTGGGCAAAAATGATGTACCTGATAAATATAGAGCCTTAGTTGGATACATCGGATGTAACGGACCAATATCAGAAATCTACAAAGACATAAATTTATATTTAAGTAAAAACGCAGATGTCGTTATGAAACCAGCTAAAGACGGAACAAAATTATCAGCATACATGCCAGAATTAGTTAATATGGATTCAGAGATGGCTAAAGATTTTATCAAATGTATAGATTATTCTCTTAAAGAAATGGATAAAGAATTCGGAAAATTTGATGGAGTCGTATTCAGACGTGGCAGATTTTCACAAGATGGAGGACAATTCTATTCTACAAGCAAAACCGCTGAAACAGGAATTGGTGATGACTCTATATTAAACGTCATAAGAACTAAAAATGGTCATAAACTAAGGGATTTTCAGCAAAAATATTACAACCAAAATGGCTCACTAGCGGAAGAAGAAATACTTTTGCCACGTGATTCAAAATACAAAGAAATCACCGAAACAGGTCAATATTCAGATGAAAAACAAAAATTTGCACAAAAATATTTTGATTTCTATAAAAAACTAGATGATGAAGATATTGCTCGTGGAAAAGCACCAACCTACAACTATTCAATGGAAGATATCTTGAATAGAATTCACGTTTGGGAAGAAGTATAAATTTTTCTTATATTTTTATTTAAATAGTGTAAACTTGTTAAAATAGTTACAAATACTTAATTTTATAACAAATTATAAATTTTTTATATTATCATGCATATATGAGAATAAGCAATATCCAAAACAACAACACACAATTCAAATCACATTCATATAAAATTCAACCTAAATCAGAAAAACTAATTATTCAAACTGACAACAATCCATATTTAGGTGATAAACCATATATTGTTACATCTGACTATCCAGATAAAGAAGTCGAGATGAATCAAGATAACAGAAATTTTTATCAATCTGTTCCTATAAAAAATAAAGATCTCAGTTATCATATCATTTACAAAGATACTGGTGCTATTGATACAAAAAATGGGGAAGATTACAAAGTTGATACTGATTTTCTACAACAAAAAGCTTCTTTTTATTTAAGAAAGAAACACAACCAACCAATTATCCATGCTATAAAATCAGGCACTGCAAAAGGTAAACTCGTAACAAAAGATAAAATCGGACTAAGTGATACTAGTTTTATAAACAGCTTAAAAGAACCAACTATTTTATTGACTAAAAAATTTCATCACGATTTATCAAATCCGAATATTGTTGGTATTATCTATACATCTGATGATGCAGGTAGTTTTTCTCATATTGCCACTCAGTTGAGAACAAGAACTGACGCATGTGGAACAGTTTTTGATAATAAAATAGTGAGTAATTTGAAAAAATTTGAAGGACAAAATATTGAACTACAATTAAAAGATAACTTTATAAAATTCAATAAAATTGAAAATACAAAAGGTGCAAGAAAATATCCTAATATCGAAGTTCCTGAACTTGAATATTCTGATAAAATTTTAACATCAAAAAAATACACTCCAAATCTTGTTGGCGCAAAAGCTTTAAATCTTGCTAAACTTGAAAGACTTTCAAAAGATAAAAAGATAAATGCAATTATCCCTAAATCTATAGCACTTCCATTTGGATATATTGATAATCTTTTAAAACAAGAAAATGAACAGCCTTTTTATGAAAACAAAAATTCCCAAAATCAAATAGATAATATTCTTGAAACAATGAGAGAGAACAATATAAATACCGATAAAATAATGGTACGCTCATCTTTTAATGGTGAAGATTTACCAAATTATTCTGCAGCAGGAATTTATAACTCATTTAGCGTAAACATGAATTCAGATACAGATGAATTAACAAACAAAGAATTTTTATTTTATAGTATACAAATGGTTGCAGAGTCTAAAAATTGGGACAATGCTGTTATATCAAGAAAACGTTATAATATTCCTGACGAAAAAATCCAACCGACTGTTTTATTACAGGAACAAGTAGATGAAGACTATAAATTCACATTATATACAGATGACAAGAATGGTAACTTAAAAATTGATTTATTCTCAGATGAAAATTGGAATAATGAAGAAACAACGCAACCACACGTATTTACCTATAATAAAAAGGATAAAACTTTAAAATATAACTCAATTCAAATGAATGATTCCTCAGTTACATTCGATGAAAAAATGAATATTATAGATTCAGACCCTATAAAAAATGACCTTTCTAATAATAAAAAATTATTTAAGGTATTAAAATCTATAATTAAAGATGCTCTTGTAATAGAAAAAGAATTTAAAACACCACAAGACATTGAAGGTGGAATCAAAGGAAATCAAACATATATTTGGCAAACGAGAAATATTGTTGATTAAAGATATCAATGTCAGCCTTGAGCTTCAATCTTGAAAATTACAGGTCTTAAGCCATCGTTACAAGAACAAATTGCAACTCCTGGAGTTTTTATCCAATCGTTATAATAGAATGTTTCTTTTGTAGCTCCACCGTGTGCTAGTGTAAATACATATTGATAAATCGCCTTCCAAGCTTCATTACAAAACCCTTCTGGACATTCCCAATCTGCATAAAACACCTGACCCTCTTTCAACATAGGACAAGCAGTCAAACCTTCAACACCATATTCTTTCGCTAATTCTTCGTCAAAATTACGTTTTAAAACAGTTATCTTACATTTATTCATAATTTATTATATCCACTATGGCTTAATTTGTTTACTTACAGTATTAAAAAATTTTTCAACTTTTGGAGTCATCAATTTATGTTTATCAAAGAATTTTCTATAATTGATACTATCTGTTGCATACTGAATTTTTTCATAGAATTTTTCAGATGCAAATATTCCTCTTGCATCATCTAAAATTCTATTATACTCTTTCGCTGTAACATTTGTTTCAACCAATTTTTTAGTTGGAATATGCATTTCCATTTTACCTTTTGCAGCTATTTTGTTAAATTCAGCTACCTTAGATGAATCCTTACTAGCATTTGTTGCCATAAACACATCTCTATAAGCTACTGAATCCAAGTTAGATTGAGTTCTTACACAACTTTCTGTATTAGTTACTTTAGGAGCATTTTCTTTTACTATAACCGCTTCCAATTCTTTTTGTGGCTTATTCATCATATATTTTTCAGCATTTCTATGAGACGCAGGCGCATTACAACCTGCTAAAACTACACTAGCACCAACAATTGCTGATTTTATTTTATTGACAAACATTCTTTATATCCCCATAGTTTTTGTCTATTTACAAAAATTATAACAAAACAATAACACCTTATATACAGTATTAGTGCATGATTTTATAATTCTTTACTTATTTTAAGACATACCAAAATAACTTTAAAGGGATTCTAAAATAAATTCATGATGACACAAAAAACAATATAATACATCATTACGAATTACAAATTATTTTCTAAACAAACTTTGCAGTCTTTGACTTCTCACACTTCTTCAAATCTTCAACCGTGCCAGAAAAGACAATTTCTCCACCTTTATCGCCACCATCTGGCCCCATATCAATAACCCAATCAGCGTTTCTGATAACATCTAAGTCATGTTCAATCACAACAACAGTAGCGCCATTATCAACAAGTGTCTTAAACACCTCAAGCAAAGTTCTAACATCTAACGGGTGTAAACCAATAGTAGGTTCGTCAAACACAAAAACAGTATCAGTCTGAGCTTTTCTCATCTCACTTGCCAATTTCAAGCGTTGAGCCTCACCACCAGACAAACTCGGAGTTGCTTCGCCCAAAGTTAAATATCCAAGACCTAGTTCCTTTAAAACCTCTAATCTCTGTCTGACAACTTTTAAATCGCTCAATACACCTAACGCCGTATTAACGTCCATAGACATAATCTCAGGTAAAGAATACCCTTTATATTTAATCGAATAAGCATCTTTGGAATACCTTGAACCACTACACTCAGGACACGGTATATCAACATCAGGCAAAAACTGTACATCTAAACTTATCTGACCTGTTCCGTCACAAACAGGACATCTTAATTTTCCTGTATTATAAGAAAAATCACCAGCCTTATACCCCTTCTCCTTAGCCAAATCCAACTTAGCAAAAAACTTTCTCAACTCATCATGGATATTTGCATAAGTTGCAACCGTTGAACGAACATTTATACCAATAGGTGTAGCATCAATCAATTTAACAGACTTTATTCCCTCTGCATTAATTCCCTTAACATGTTCAGGTAGTTTCTTTTTATCTGCAAAATTATCAAGTGCAGGTACTAAACTTTCTAATACCATAGTAGTTTTACCTGACCCTGAAACCCCAGTTACAACTGTCAATCTACCTTTTGGTATCTCAACCGTCAAAGGTTTAACTGTATGAATAGAATTGGTTTCTAAAGATATTTTTCCAAGCTCAAATATCTTATCACAAGAAACAGGCTCATTTACTAAAACCTTTTCTTCTCCAGACAAAAATTTTCCAATCAATGATTTTTTATCTTTTTCAACATCTTCAACAGTACCCTGAGAGATTATATAACCACCCTCAAGACCTGCTTTTTCTCCCATTTCAATTATCCAATCAGACTTAGATAAAATTTCAATATCATGATCTACTAAAATCACAGAATTTCCGTCCTTTATCAAATCATCAATAACCCCAACCAATCCAACAATATTAGAAGGGTGTAGTCCAATAGATGGTTCATCTAAAACATACAAAACCCCTGTTGTACGGTTTCTAACTGCTCTTGCAAGTTGCATTCTCTGACGTTCACCTGTAGACAAGGTGTTAGAAGCTCTATCCAAAGACAGATATCCAAGCCCTAAATCAAGTAAGCGATTTGCTACAGATAAAAACGAATCAACAATACTATTAGCCATTGTCTTCATCTCGTTAGGCATTGACTCAGGAACTTTCTTAACCCACGCAACAATATCTTCTAAAGTCTTCTCACAAGCTTTATCCAAAGTTATCCCTAGCAATTTTGGATACCTGGCTTCTTGCGAAAGTCTTGAACCATTACAATCAGGACAAACATCTTGTCTTAAAAACTTCTCAACACGTTTCATGCTCTTTTCATCTTTAACCTTTGAAAGCGCATTCTCAACAGTATAAACAGCATTGTAATAAGTAAAATCTAACTCCCCTGCCTGATTGGTATTTTTTGCCTTATAAAAAATATGTTTCTTTTCAGCAGGTCCATTATAAACTATATCTTTTTCTTTCTCTGTCAAATCCTTAAAAGGAATGTCAGTTCTTACACCCATTTCTCTACAAACATCAGTCATCAAAGACCACATCAAAGTTCCCCAAGGTGCGACAGCGCCCTCATCAATAGTCAAACTTTCATCAGGAACAAGTGTCGCTCTATCAACCGTTCTAACAATTCCCGTTCCACCACAAGTTTTGCATGCACCTTGAGAATTAAAAGCCAACTCCTCAGCAGACGGTGCAAAAAATTTAGCCCCACATACAGGACAAACAAGTTCTTGTTCTGACGCAACCTTAATAGTAGGCTCTAAATAATGACCATTCGGGCATCTATGGTTTGCAAGTCTTGAATACATTAACCTCAAGATATTTAAAAGTTCAGTTCCTGTACCAAATGTACTTCTTATCCCCCCAGCAGTTGGTCTTTGATGTAAAGCTAAAGATGCAGGTACATACAAAACCTCATCAACCAAAGCCTTTTCCGTCTGGGTCATTCTTCTTCTTGTGTATGTGGATAAAGCATCTAAATAACGTCTTGAACCTTCTGAATACAACACCCCTAAAGCTAATGATGATTTACCTGAACCCGAAACCCCAGCTATTCCTACAACTTTATTCAAAGGAATATCTACATCAATATTTTTTAAATTATGTACCCTAGCTCCACGTACTTTTATCTTATCTACTTTATTCTTCAATATCTTCTAACCTAAAGTTCTTATGATTACTGTACAAATATATTATACCTACAAGTGACACATAAAACAAAAGTTCTGTTATTTCTTCATATACACAGTCATTAACAACTTTTTCTGCGTATAAACCTAATCCCATACCAATAAGCATCAAAAGTATATTCCACACCGGTAGTTTTGTTCTTGAAAGAAATCCCCACAAATCTTTAAATAACTTATTGAAAAAGAAATAAAATCCAACATAAGTCATATAAGCACCATAAATTGGGTGTGCTAACCAACCATATTTAATATCTTTCCAACCATAAAAAGTATTTACCGTTCCAGGAACAGGGAAAAACAAAGTTCTACCACAATTAATTTCTCGTAATATCAAAATAAACAAAACCATAGTAACAAAATTAAAAAATTGTTTATTCACCTTACTTCTTAAAGCTATATAAACACCCAAAAACAAAACTATCATTTGAGTATTTTCAAGTAATCCGTTTTCATAACCATAATGTTCAGGCAAAAACATTACACAAGGAATAACTAACAAAGCTACTAATATCGCTAAATATGTCACTGGATAAAAATTAAAATCGAAATGTTCTTTAATAAAGTTCAAAATTTTTCTCTTTCATTCTTAATCTAAAAAAGGCTGAAACACATAATGTTTACAGCCTTCTTGAATATATTCTTCAAACTATTAAACTTCTTTGAAAACCAAAGTAGCGTTGTGACCACCAAAACCAAATGAATTTGATAATGCTGCGTGGATTTCTGCTTTTTGAGCTTTGTTAGGAACATAGTTCAAATTAGCAACTTCCTCATCTTGATTATCAAGGTTGATTGTTGGAGGAACAACATTTTCATTAATAGTTTTAACACATACGATACTTTCAACAGCACCTGTAGCACCTAACATGTGACCGTGCATACTTTTTGTTGAACTTACGTACAAGTTAGCATTTTCATCTTTTGAACCAAACATGTTTTCAACAGCTTTAGATTCAGCCTTATCACCCAAACCAGTACTTGTACCGTGAGTGTTAATATATTGAATATCTTCTGGTTTCAAGCCAGCATCTTTCAATGCGAATTCCATAGATTTTGTAGCGCCCTTACCTTCTGGACAAGGAGCAACCATATCATAAGCATCTGCAGATTGACCATATCCAACGATTTCTGCGTAAATTTTAGCGCCTCTAGCTTTTGCATGTTCGTATTCTTCAAGAATTAAAACACCAGCACCTTCACCCATGACAAAACCATCTCTATCTTTATCATAAGGTCTAGATGCTTTTTCTGGAGCATCATTTCTTTTTGATAATGTTCTTGCAGTTGTAAATGCACCAATACCAATTGTTGTAATTGTAGCTTCACAACCACCTGCTACCATTGCATCTGCATCACCATATTGGATTGCTCTAAACGCATCACCAACTGAGTGAGTACCTGTTGCACATGCTGAAACAACAGCTTTGTTTACACCCTTGAATCCATGTCTCATAGAAATACGACCTGATGCCATATCTACTATCAACATAGGAATTGTAAATGGTGAACCTTTAGTTGGTCCTCTGTTAATCATCGCTAAGTGGTTTTTTTCAAAAGTTTTGAAACCACCAGCTGCTGAACTAACAATTACACCAACTCTATATGGATCATAATCTGCTTCATCAAGTTTTGCATCTTTAATAGCTTCATCTGCTGCTACTACTGCAAACTGTGTATATCTATCCATACGTTTTGCATCTTTTGCGTCTATATAATCTACTGGATTAAAATCTTTGTCTTTAATTTCGCCAGCAATCTTAACAGACTGAAGTTCTGTATCCATTGATTCAATCAATGAAATACCACTTTTTCCATTAACCATCGCAGACCAAAAATTATCTACCCCTATCCCACAAGGAGTTACTGCGCCCATACCAGTAATTACTACTCTACGTTTTGTCATTTTTCTACCTTTTCTATTTATAAATGCGAGGGCATTATACCCCCGCATTCAATAATCCTCTTATGAGTGAGCCTCAATATAGTTAACTGCGTCTTGAACTGTTTGAATTTGTTCAGCTTCTTCTTCAGGAATTTCACAACCGAATTCTTCCTCAAAAGCCATTACTAATTCTACTGTATCTAATGAATCAGCACCTAAGTCAGCTGAGAAGCTAGCTTCTGGAGTTACAATTGATTCATCGTCAAGACTTAATTGACTAACTACAACTTTTTTTACTTTTTCAAATGTTTCGCTCATTTTTTAATCCTCATTTTTTAAATATACTACACTGTTTTCATTTTAAATTATACTATTTCAAGATAATTTTGCAAAAACTTTATCTATTCTGTTTAAGTTTTATTACTAAATTATCAATGCACCTGCAACTTCAATTGCTTGACCTGATACATAATCAGCATCTAATGCTAAATATTTAACTGTCTTAGCAATATCTTCAGGTGTACCTAATCTTTTCATTGGAATAGCTTTTGTGTATTCTTCAATGTTAGGCAAATTAGCTGTCATAGCTGTTTGGATAAATCCAGGACATACAGCATTTACTCTGATGTTTCTTGAACCAAATTCCTTAGCCAATGTTTTTGTCAAACCAATTAAACCAGCTTTTGATGCTGAATAGTTTGCTTGACCTGGGTTACCGTGTAAACCTACAACACTTGACATGTTGATGATAGAACCTTGACGAGCTTTCATCATGTGTTTGATTACGTGATGAGTTACACAATATGCACTTGTTAAGTTGATTTTGATAACTCTTTCCCATTGTTCCATGTTCATTCTTACGAATAAACCGTCTTTTGTTATACCAGCATTGTTCAATAAAACATCAATCTTGCCATGTTCAGCAATCATTTTATCAACATTTTCTTTTACTGCTTCGTCATTTGATACGTCAAAGCTGTAGAAGTAAGCATTTACACCACATGCTTTGATTTCGTCCAAAGCTGGTTGAGCTTTTTCAGCATCACAAATATCGTTAATAATGATATCACAACCTGCTTTAGCTAATTCAAGTGCACAAGCTAAACCGATACCACGAGAACCGCCTGTGATTAAAGCAATTTTTCTGTCTGTCATTAATTTTCTCCTTATTACTGTCAGTTTCCTGACCTACTTTTTTACACGTAAAACTAACAGGTTGTATTATTTATACTCCTGCTAATTCTTCTTTTAAAGCTCCAACAGTTGCATCTAATGATGCTTTGTCAAATACATTATATGTTTTGATTTCAGAACTAATCTTCTTATTTAAACCTGCTAATACTTTTCCAGGTCCAATCTCAACAAATGTATCTACACCTTCAGCTATCATTTTCTGAATAGTTTGTGTCCAATGAACTGATGAATAAATTTGTCTTGGCATTTTTGTTTTGAATTCACTAGCTTCAACTGTTTCAGCTGCATCTACGTTTGTGATTACAGGCATTTTTGCATTGTTTAATTCTAAACCAGCAACAAATCCTTCAAACTCTTTACCAGCATTTTCCATAAACTTAGAGTGAAAAGCTCCTGATACAGCCAATGGAACAACCCTTCTAACACCGTTAGCTAACAAATAATCACTTGTCGCTTTTACAGCGTCATCAGCACCAGTAATAACAACTTGTGCAGGTGAGTTGTAATTAGCAACGTCAACATAACCAACTTTTGAACCTTCTTCCAAACCAGCTTTTAACTGTTCTTCTGATGCGTTCAAAACTGCAGCCATGCTTCCACCTTTTGTTTCGCTCATCAAATCAGCTCTCTTTTGAATTGCTCTTAACGTAGTTTCAAGATTCATAACACCTGCTGTATACATAGCACAATATTCACCTAAACTGTGACCTGCTACATAATCAGGAACTATATCCAAACCTTCTTTCAAAGCTTCTAATAAAGCTATTGATGTAGTTACAATACAAGGTTGTGTATTTACAGTTTGTTTCAAACTATCTTCTGGTCCTTCAAAACATAATGTTGAAACACTTTTACCTAATACACTGTCAGCTGTTTCGTATACAGATTTTGCAGAATTTGAACTTTCAGCTACATCTTTACCCATACCTACAGCTTGTGCGCCTTGTCCTGGAAACAAGAATGCTATCTTCTTAGTCATTATTTTTATACCCCTTATCAACTAATTTGCTATAACTAGCAAATTCCTTCTCTTAATCTAACTATGGCACCACCCCAAGTCATACCAGCTCCGAAACCACATAAAATAGCTTTTGAACCTAATTTTACTGTTCCTTTTTCTACACCTTCTGCTAATGCGATTGGCACTGAAGCAGCTGATGTATTACCATAGTATTTGATATTTGTAATAACTTTGTCATCACTATATTGAAGTCTTTCTTGTACGGCTTGAATAATTCTCAAGTTAGCTTGATGAGGAATTAAATATTCAATTTCATCAGCCTTTAAGCCAGCTTGTTCAATCAAATCTTCAATATATTGTGGAAGAATTCTTACAACGAACTTGTATACTTCTTTACCGTTCATGTGAATAAATCTGTCTTTTTCTTCTGATTGTTCAACTAATGGACAGTTTTGACCAATTGTGTCTTTATAAATCATTTCACCAATTGAACCCTTAGCCTTGATATCAATAGCAATAATATCGTCAACACCGTCTTCTGATGGAGTAAGAACCATAGCACCTGCACCATCACCGAACAAGATTGAAGTAGCTCTATCTGTCCAATCTAAATATCTAGTGTTGTTATCTGTTGCAACAATCAATACATTCTTATAAATTCCAGCATTGATAAATCCTCGAGCAACTTGCATACCATAAATCAAACCTGAGCATGCTGCTGTCATATCAAATGCAGGAATATCTGTTTCAATACCTAACATAGATTGAATATGACAAGCCAAAGCAGGATACATTTGAGGAGGTGCAGATGATGCTGCAATAATCAAATCTAATTCCTCTGGTTTCATATTAGCTTTTGCTAACGCTTTTTGCGCTGCTTCAAAGCCTAAATCTATCGCTGTTTGGTTACCTGAAACTACACGTCTTTCTTTAATACCAGTACGTGAATAAATCCATTCATCAGATGTTTCATACAATTTTGTTAAATCATCATTTGTAATAACTGTTTCAGGAATACCGTATCCTACACCTGCTATTCTTACTGGAATACAATTCTTTGTCATATCTATCCCTCAATAAATTCCGAAATTTTCTTGTTAACGCCTGTTTCAACAGCATCTTTTGCTACTCGAATTGCATTCTTTATAGCATAAGCTCTGCTTCGACCGTGAGCGATAACTGAAATTCCTCTTACTCCTAATAATAAAGAACCACCAAATTCTTCATAGTTGATTCTCTTATAAATTCTTCTCATAAACGGTTTTGCCAATAAACCGACTAACATACCAATAATATCAGATTTGAACTCTGCTTGTAACATATGGAACAACATAGATGATGAACCTTCTGTTACCTTTAATGCAACGTTTCCTACAAAACCGTCACACACTACAACGTCACATTTGCTCAAGAAAATTTCTTTACCTTCAATATTACCAACAAAGTTAATATTTTCAGAATCTTCTTCTAACAATTTGTGAGTTTCTTTTGCCAAAGGATTACCCTTTTCTGCTTCTTCTCCGATATTTAAAACACCAACTCTTGGGTTATCAATTCCAAGTACATTCTTAGAATAAGTAGCACCCATTACAGCAAACTGTTTTAACATCTGAGCAGTACAATTACTGTTAGCACCACCATCTATCAAAACGATAGGTTTTGCAACTGTTGGTAATGTAACAGCAATCGCTGGTCTTGTAATACCTTTTATTCTACCTAGTCCAAACAAACTTGATGCCATAGCTGCACCAGTAGAACCTGCTGCAACAATACCATCTGAAAATCCGTCTGCTACTGATTTTACTGCTAATACGATAGACGAGTCTTTCTTTTTGCGAAGTGCCTGACCAACGGCTTCACCCATTTCTATAACTTCTGAAGCATGAGTAACTTTATAATCAATCTTACTCAAATCAATTTTTACTTTCATTTGGCGACCTTTTTTTCCGCAATCAGAATAAATACCGCCAACTTTAGCAATTTTCTTCAATTCAGCATTAATCTCGTCTTCTTTACCTACGATATCTAATGCTACGCCATATTCTTGAGCAGCCCATACAGCACCTGCAACTATTTCAGCAGGAGCATGGTCTCCACCCATTGCATCAATCGCTATTCTTGTCATCTCGTCCTCTTAAACTAACTATTCTTCTGTAGATTTTTCTTCTTCTACAACTTCTGCTTTTTCTTCTACTTTTACTTCTTCAGCTTCAACTACTTCTTCTGATTTTTTAGCTTTTGTAGATTTTTTAGCTTTCTTAACTTCTTTAGCTGGAGCTACTTCTTCAACTCTGTCTTTCAAGCTAACAGGTTGTCCTTTGTAGTGACCACATGCTGTACATACTGTGTGTGTCAACACTGGTTGTCCACAATTTGAACATACTGTTGTTTCTGGAGTTGTTGCTTTCCAGTTTGATCTTCTTTTTCCTTGAGCACTATGCCCTGTTCTTTTCTTTGGTACTGCCATTTCTTTATACCTTTCTTTCTATATTATTCTCTATTTTCGACTATTTATTTTCTATTTGAATGGTTTTAAATACTGCCATTCTCTCATCTTGAACAAATTGCTCATCATCTTTCACAAATTTGCCCTCATTACAATTTATACCACAAACTTTTTTATTTGGTAACTGTAATATTACAGATTGATACAATAAGTCATAAACATCAATCTCTTTTTCACCATTTAAGTCAGTTATAAATTGTCCATCTTTTAATTCTGTTTCTTGTTTTGGCTCATCAAATAAACTGTGTTTAGCATACATTTCGTTTATATTGAAATCTAAATCATAATCATAATCTTTCAAACATAAATCGCATACTAAATTGATTTTGCCCTTAACATTTCCTTCAACTTGAATAAATTCACCAAGAGATGCAAAATCTAATTCAGCTTTCAACTGAGCTTTGATTTCTGGAATCTCTCCGTCAAACTCATAGTGATATATTTTATTTTTCTCTTTTTCTATATCTTCTATTGCAAGCTTATACATAAACTTCATCCTGTAAAACCACACCAGATATTTGCGTTGAAACAAAAGCAATCTTTTTAACAGGTCCATTTGCTTCTTTTTCTACCAAAACAGGTGCTGGGCTTTTCATCAATTGTTTCATCTCTAAATACACAGCTTGAGGATTGTCAAAATATAACAATACAGGAGTAGCAACACCTTTTAAGAATAATACTAATGCTGTTCTTGTCTTTTGCTGTGGCATATATTGTTGAGCCATAATACTTCCCCTTTGTGAATTTGTATTCAAACTTATAAAAAGTGAACAAGGCTCTCGCCTCATTCACTTTTAAATTATATATTATTTATCTTTCAAGAAAGATTCATAATTTTTAGCCAATAAATGTGTTCTAACTTGGTTAATCAAATCAAGCGCAACCCCTACCATGATGATTAGAGATGTAGCACCAATACCTTGTACAGTTGTAATCTTAGTAATATAACTTGTAAATGAAGGTACTAATGCAATTACACCAAGTGCTAATGCACCAATAAATGTAACTCTTGATAAGATTTTATCTAACGCATCTGATGTAGGCTTACCAGGTTTAATTCCTGGAATTGATGAACCATATTTTTTAAGATTAGTAGCAATCTCTTTTGGTTGCATATTCGGCATAATAGATGCGTAAAAGAATGTTAATAACACAATCAATGCAAAATATATGACATAATATGTTGCACCTGATGGGCTGAACAATTTATTCATATTAAGAATAATCGTTCTCAACACTTCATTGTGTAATGGTGCTTGACCTAAAACACTAAGAACTGTTGATGGGAATAATAGTATTGCTATCGCAAAGATGATAGGCATAACCCCACCTGGATTAAGCTTGAATGGAATATAAGTATTAACTCCACCATAAACTTTGTTTCCAACTTGTCTTTTTGGATTAACAATAACTACTTTTCTCATAGCCTCTTGCATGATTACAATCAAAACCATAGTCGCAAAGAAGATTGCTAGCAAAGCAAACAATCCAAATTGCAAAGTAGGGTCGTTTGTAACCAATTCAGCTGTTCTTTGAGTGTATAACGGTATACCTGAGATAATCCCAACAAAGATTATCAAAGAACCACCGTTTCCAATACCGTGTTCAGTAATAAGTTCTGATAACCACATAACTAATACAGAACCTGCTGTTAATGAGGTTATTGAACTAATATAGAATAATGCATGTGGCACACCCGGAACAATTGCTGCAGGCAAGTGTGACATAAATATCATAAAAATTATAGACTGAAAAATTGCTAATATTACAGTAAATATTCTTGAATATTGAGCAAGTTTTCTTCTACCAGCCTCACCTTCTTCTTTTTGAAGTTTTTCTAAAGAAGGAATAACTACTGAAACCAATTGAACTATGATTTGAGCTGTGATGTATGGACCAATACCTAACGCAAAGATAGATACCTTACCCAACGCACCACCAGAAAACAAATCTAAAAATCCAATGATGTTGTTTCCAGCTGCTATATTTTGAAATACAGAGTTATTTATTCCATAAATAGGAACTTGTGCACCAAATCTGAATGCAACAATCATCAAGAACGTGAAAATAATTTTATTTTTCAATCCTGATGCGTTCCACATAGCAGCCAAATCAGCAGTTGAAGGCATTTTTATGTTTTGTGTTGACATTATACTAACTCAACCTTTCCGCCAGCGGCTTCAATTTTTTCTTTTGCTGATGGAGATACATATACAGCCTTAACTGTTAATGCTGATTTTAATTCTCCGTTACCTAAAATTCTCAATCCATCGCTTGATGGGTGAACTTTTTTAAGTTCTTTTAATGATTCTAAAGACACTTCTTTAATATTTAAAGCATCTAATCTGCCAACATTGATTTCAGCCCAATTACGTCTGTTGATGATTTGGAAACCTTTCAATTTTGGTAATTGTCTGTAACTTGGCATTTGACCACCTTCAAAACCTCTTTTTGAAGATCTACCTGAACGTTGTCCTTCACCATTGTGACCACGACAAGATGTTTTACCGTGTCCTGATGCACGACCACGTCCTACTCTTTTTGAAGAAGATGTTGCACCTTCTGCAGGTCTTAAATCTTCTAATGTAATTTTATCGTTTGACATTATTATATCCTTCCTATAATTTCATTATTCTACAACAGATACTAAATGAGATACTTTGTTTACCATACCCATTATGATAGCACTGTCACTGTGTTCTACAACTTGGTCTTTTTTCTTCAAGCCTAATGCTGCTACAACTTTTCTTTGAGCTGGTGAGCAACCGATTAAGCTTCTTACAAGTTTAATTTTTATTTGTTTTGCTTTAGCCATTTTTATTATTTCCTTTATTATTTCATATTCAACTTATACTTTAAATAGCCTACTAGTTTAATAATTCAGCCATTGTTAAACCACGTTTTTTAGCGATTTCGCTAAATGGTGTCAATGATTTTAAAGCTTCCAATGTAGCATTAGCTGCGTTCAATGGAGAGTTTGAACCTAAAGACTTAGACAAGATATTTTCAATACCTGCAAGTTCTAATACTGAACGTACTGAACCACCTGCAATAATACCTGTACCTTGTGAAGCAGGTCTTAACATAACTGCACCAGCACCTGAACGTCCTGTTATAGGGTGTGGAATTGTTGTCTTGAAAATAGGTACTGTAATAAGATTTTTTCTACCGTCAGCGATAGCTTTTTGGATAGCGATGATAACTTCTGCTGCTTTTGCACAACCAACACCAACTTGTCCTTTTTTGTTACCTACAACAACGATTGCTCTGAAACTAAGTTTTTTACCACCTTTTACAACCTTTGTTACACGGCTGATTTGAACTACTTGTTCTGTCCATTCTGAAACTGGTTTTTCTTCTCTTGTTTCAATTTTTTTCTTTCTGCCACGTCCTTTTTTAGCAGGTTTTGCTTCAACTTCTGCTGTAATATCTTCTACAACTTCTGTTGAGTTTTCAGTTGAGTCTTCAACTACTGTTTCAGCAGTTTCAACAACTTCTAATTCTTTGTTTTCTTCAGTCATTTTATACCTTTCTGATTTTAAAGATGTACTACTTTTTAGCCTATATTTATCTAAATACACCACAATAAACCGTTTTCGGCAATGGTAAAATATTTAGTTGTTTACTTTTCTGACAAACCTATATTATCTGAAATATATTTTATTTTCAAGTGGTTTATTTTCATTTTGTTACAAAATAAGAGAAATCTTCGCAGGAATTTCAAAACGAGTTATTAATACCATATTTTTGTTTTACACAAATTTTATTGTATAATAAACCTATGAACAAAAAATTTAGAGTACTAACATCTGGCGAAAGTCACGGAAAATGTTTAAATGCAATTATAGAAGGAGTCCCTTCTAATATTGATATTTCTATCGAAAAAATTAACGAAAACCTCGCTCGCAGACAACAAGGCTACGGCAGGGGTAATCGAATGAAGATTGAATCTGACAAGGTTGAAATCAAATCAGGAGTTCGTCACGGCAAAACAACTGGTGCTCCAATTTGTCTTGAAATAAAAAACAAAGATTATGAAAACTGGGTAAACGTAATGTGTCCAGAAAAAATTGAACTGACAAAAGACGTTCTAGAAGAACTAGAAGCAAAGTCTTTCACAAAGCTTCGACCTGGACACGCAGATTATGCTGGTAGCGTAAAATATAATGCTAAAGATTTAAGAAATATTCTTGAGCGTTCAAGTGCAAGAAAAACAGCTATTGAAGTGGCTGTAGGCTCTATTGCGCAACAAGTTCTCTCAGCCTTTGATATAACAGGGTCATCTTGTGTTAAACGTATAGGCACAGTTGAATTCACAGGTAACAACGAAGAATTTGAAAAAAATATAAAAAAAGAAATAGACTCAGCAAAAGAAGAAGGTACTACTCTTGGTGGTGAAATAGAAGTAACCTATAACAATCTACCTATCGGTTTAGGTTCTTTTGTATCTTTTGACAGAGCTATTGATGGACTTATTGCTCAAGCTGTTATGAGCATACCTGCAATCAAATCTGTTGAATTTGGTCTTGGGAAAAATGTTGCAGTTAATAAAGGTAAAAATGTCCACGACCCATTCTACATTGAAAACGGAGAAATTAAAAGAACCTCAAATAACGCTGGTGGTGTAGAGGGCGGTATGACAAACGGCGAACCACTAATTGTTCGTGCATCAATGAAGCCTATTCCAACGATGAGAACACCTCTGCCTACAGTTGATATAAAAACAATGGAGAACTCGCAAGCTCACTTTGAGCGTTCAGACACCTGTGCTGTTCACGCCTGCGCTGTAGTTGCCGAAATGAGAGTTGCAACCGTTCTTGTCGATGAATTTTTATCAAAATTCGGTGGCGATAGCCTTGAAGAAATCCAAGCACATTATAGGGCAAAATATGAATAACATTGTTCTTGTTGGTTTAATGGGTGCTGGGAAATCCACTGTAGGAAAAGCTCTTGCTAAAGATTTAAAATATGACTTCATAGATATTGATGAAGAAATAGTTAAATCTGAAAAAATGAGCATCAATGATATATTTAAACTCAAATCAGAAACCTATTTTAGAGAACTTGAAACAAAAACTATTGAAAAATTCGCTCAATCAAATAATGTAGTAATCTCTCTAGGTGGTGGTGCGTTTGAAAACAAAAAAAATCAAACTATTCTTCTAAACACAAGCAAAGTCTTTTATCTTAAAGCAAGCATAGAAACACTTTTTGAAAGAATAAAGACAGACGCTTCAAGACCACTTTTAAAATGTGATGACCCAAAAGAAAAGCTAAAAGAATTACTAAAAAAACGTGAACCAAACTATAAAAAAGCACATTATACAATAGATGCAAACAACTCGTTAGAACAAATTATTAAAGATATAAAAGGAAATTTATAATGATAGAACTTAAAGTTAATATTGCAGAAACAAAAGCCTCACAATATCCAATATACATAAATTCTAATCCAATTTCAGAGTTAAAAAAAGAACTAGATAAAAAAACTGAGAACAAAAAAAGACTAGTTATTTTTTCTGAAAAAGTATATAAGCTATACAAAAAAGAATTAAACTTTAATCAATCAGAAATTTTTGTTTTAAAAGACGGAGAAAATCAAAAAAATATAAAAAATTATGCAAAAATAATCAACAAAGCAATATCGTTAAGACTATCAAGAAAAGACATAATCATAGCAATAGGTGGTGGTGTAGTTGGTGACATGGCTGGATTTGTAGCTTCAACATACATGCGTGGCATTGAGTTTCTTCAAGTTCCTACAACATTACTTGCCTGTGTTGACTCATCAGTTGGTGGCAAAACTGCTATTGATATGCCTCACGGCAAAAACTTTGTCGGTGCATTTTATCAACCAAAAGCAGTTTACATAAACCTAAACTTCTTAAAAACACTTGATGAAAAACAATATAAATCAGGGTTTGGAGAGGTTATAAAATACGCATTTATAGAAAAGTCTTGTAACCACCAAGAATATTTTAACCTATTAGATATTCTAAAAAACAATATCTCAAGCTACAAATCAAGAGATTTAGAGTTTTTAGAAAACATCATAAGAATTTGTCTTGAGTTAAAATCGTCAGTAGTAAACCAAGATGAAAAAGAAAAAGGGTTAAGAAAAATTCTTAATCTAGGTCACACCTTCGGTCACGCACTTGAAGAAGAAACAAAATACAAACGATTTACTCACGGACACGCAGTAATATATGGACTTATGTACATCTTTAACTATGCACTTGAGCACAATCTTTGCGACAAAAAATATTATGATGAAGCATTTACACTATTGAATGTTTATGAATATGAACCAGACAAACTACTTTTCATAAACCCAAAACACGTTATAAACTATATGAAAACCGACAAAAAATCATCAAATGATATAATAACTTTTATAGTTCCTACAAAAATAGGTGAAGTGGTTGAAATTCAAGAGAAAAATATCTCTGAAAATTATTCAATTAACTATCAAAAATAAAATCGACCTTACAACTTATCAAAAACCTTTTTGATAGGTGGATAAAGTTCATCAACATTAATTTCTTCGTCCATCTCAAGAGTAATAGTCGGAATATTTCTTTCAACTCCTGCATAAGTTCCAAAACTTCCAGGAGTAGGATAACCAATACTTTCTTCAACAGGATAATTCATAATCATTGATATCATCTCTGCTAACTCTTTTGCAGGACCGTCATAATTAACTATCTTATAAGGAGTATGCAAAGTAATTATTGATGAAGGTCTGTACTTATCAATAATCTCACACAAGAACCTTGTTTCCACCTCACTTGCAGGTTTTTCACCACCAAAATAGTTATCACGTTCACCCAAAACCCAATTCCTTGTAGGAAAATTTCTATTCAAATCAACCTTATTAGAATTAGTTCTTGTCTTTAAATCTCTACCATCAGGGTTTAAACAAGGAAGAAAAAGAACACCATCTTTTTTAGTTTCCTTCATATATTTCTCAATCAAATACTCACCCTGATACTCATCACCATGTACAACCCCAATTACAAGTATCTGATTTGGTTTATTAGATAAACCGAACAAGGCAATTTCATTGCCTTGTTCGGTTACTGTATTTTCTAACTTATTATATTCAGTTTTTAGACTTATCACGTCAAACCACCTATATAATTATTTTACATCTTTAGAAGCTGCACGTTTTTCTGCTGCAATCTTTTTCATCTTAGCTTCAATCTGAACTGGATTATATGAATCGTCCACATATTCAATAACAGCTTGTGATTTCAACATAGTCAAGAACTGTTCTAAAGCCTTAACTTGAGCTTGTGCTGTCAAATATTGAATCAACTGTGATTTGATTTTTTCATAAGGTTGTTGTCCTGCAGCTTTTCTATCAGTAACCTTGATAATATGGAACCCATAAGGTGTTTGAATAACTTCACTAATTGTGTTTGGTCTTAGCTTAAATGCAGCATCAGAGAATTCTTTTACCATATCATTTTTAGAGAAAAATCCAATATCTCCACCCTTTTCAGCAGATGCTTTATCATCAGAAACTTCTCTTGCTTTTGCTTCAAATCTATCAGGTGTAGATTTAATTTCGTTAGCAATTTCTTGAGCTTTCTTATATCTCATAGCCATTTCAACTTGAACTTGTTGATTAATTTCTGCCTCAGTCAAAGTTTTATTCTTCTTTGTTAAACCTTCTTTAATTTCTACAGGGTTTGCCATAACTAAAATATGACTAGCTCTGACTTGATCAGGAGTTTTGAACTTGTCTAAATTCTTATTATAGAAAGATTTTGCATCACTTTCTGAAATCTTCACAGGGTGAATAATATTAACAAGTTTTTTCATCATTAATTCTTGTTTCAAATCTTCTTCAAAATCAGAATATTTGATACCGTTTTGTTTCAAAATATCGTTAAACTTATCTTTTGAACCTAGTTTATCAACCATTTTTTTGTGTTCTGCTTCAATTTCTTTTTTAGAAACAGTTATATTTCTTTTCTTTAATTCTTGATTCAACAACTCTTTAACAATCAAGTCGTTTACAACTCTATCTTTAATCATTAAATACATCAAATTATTTTCATCTTCAGGAATATCAATACCCATTTGAGCTAGTTGAGAATGTTTTGCAGCTTTTTCATAAGCCTTATCGAACTGAGATTTTGTAATATTTTGATTGTTTACCTTAATCACAACATTAGGTTTCAATCCACACCCAGATAGCAAAAATGCTGATGCAATCAATGTTAAAAATAGTTTTTTCATATATTTTACCCCTTATTTACCCCTTATTTATAACTTTAATTATAAATTAGTCTTAATTAGCTCTCTTATCAATTTCAGTTTTTAATTCTAAAATTCGTTCTTCTATATCATAAAACAAATCTACCAATATGTTAAATACTTCATTAAAATTCATTACAGAATTATTTAATAATAAAATAGACTTTGCGTCCTCACAAGAACTAGGCGCATTAGTAAACTTGATGTATTTTGTAATATTTCTAGGAATTCTCGTTTGCAAAATTCTCCACTCAGCATTAGTAAACGGTGAATAAATTCTTATATTATCCATCGTTTCTCTAATCATAGAAACTCCGACCTTGGTTGCTGACAACCTAATTTGAATAAGTTTAATAAGGTTAGACACCTCATCAGGAATTTTAGAAAACCTATCTTTCCATTCGGCTTCAATATAGCTCAATTCTGTTTCGTTCTTAACATCAGCCAATCGTTTGTATTCAATCATTTTTTGTTCTTTAGAACCAACCCACTCATCAGGTATAAACGCTGTTACATTTATATCTACAATCGTAGGTGGTTTAACCTCAACTTTTTCGCCCTTAAGCTCATTTACTGTTTCCTCTAACAACTGACAATACGTATCAAACCCTACATTAACCATGTGTCCGTGTTGTTTTGTACCCAAAATATTACCCACACCACGAATCTCTACATCTCTCATCGCAATCTGATATCCACTACCAAGAGAAGTAAATTCTTTTATAGCATTTAATCTTTGGTATGCTTCTTTTGTCAAATGTTTTCCAGCCTTATACAAACAATAACAATAAGCTTGTCTTTCAGAACGTCCAACTCTACCTCTTAATTGATATAATTGAGCTAACCCAAATTTATCAGCATCATGTATAATCATTGTATTAGCGTTCGGGATATCCAATCCATTTTCAATAATAGTTGTACATAACAAAACATCGTATTCGTGCTCTGCAAACCCTACGATAACATCTTCTAACTGATGTTCAGATAACTGTGCATGCCCTATAGCAATTCTTGCATTTGGAACAATCTCTTGTAATTTGAGTTTAAACTCCTCGATAGTTTCAACTCTATTATACAAATAGAAAACCTGACCATCTCTATCAAGCTCGTGTGTAATCGCATTCTTGATAATCTTTTCATCAAAATTGCCCACAAAAGTTTTGACAGGTAATCTATTTTTTGGTGGAGTTGAAATTACAGACATATCCTTAATTCCAGACAAAGACATATATAAAGTTCTTGGAATAGGGGTTGCTGACATTGATATAATATCAATATTTTCTCTTAACTGTTTCAAACGCTCTTTATGACGAACACCAAATCTATGTTCTTCATCTATTACAAGTAATCCTAAATCTTTAAAAACTATCTTGTCCTGTAAAAGTCTATGAGTACCGATAACAACTTCACATTTACCAAGTGCCATATTTTGCAAAGTTTCTTTTTGTTGTTTTGTTGTTCTAAACCTTGATAATAGTTCAACATCAATTCCAAACGGTTTAAACCTTTCAGAGATAGTTTGATAATGTTGTAACGCTAAAATTGTAGTTGGTGCAATCAATGCAACCTGTTTTCCAGAAGTCACAGCCTTGAATATTGCACGCATAGCAACTTCCGTTTTACCAAACCCAACATCTCCACAAATCAATCTATCCATAGGATTAGATGTTTCCATATCGTGTTTAACATCGTTTATTGCACGCATTTGATCAGGAGTTTCTGTATATTCAAACGCTTCTTCCATCTCAACCTGCCAAGCAGTATCCTCATCAAACTTGATACCCTCTTGCATTTTTCTTCTTGCATATAACCTTAATAAATCATACGCAATCTTTTCGACCTCTTTTTTTACTTTGCGCTTTGTATTAGCCCAATCATTACCACCCATTCTTGATAATCGTGGCTTTATCGCTCCTGCGCCTCTATATCTACAGAGTAAATTTATTTGTTCAGCAGGAATATGCAACTTATCCTTGTTTGCATACTCAATAGTTAAATAATCCTTGAGCTGTCCATCTAACTCTTGTTGAGTTAAACCCTGATAAATCCCTACACCGTGTATCGAATGAACAACATATTCACCTGCTTGAATATCATTTATACTTTCTATATATTCTGCTTTTTCTTTATAATATGAACGCTTTGATGAAGTGATTTCTTTGTTTCGTTTGTTAAACAGTTCCTTATCCGTCAACAACAAAAATTTTGCATCATCAATAATCGTTCCTGATGTTGATATATTATTAATATATTCAACATCAAAAATATCATAACAAGCCAATATTTCTTTAACTCGTTCTTCGTATTTTGTCGCTATTACTATTTCATAATCTCTATGCGCATAAATATAATCTGCAATCGCTTCAACATCAGCATTAAAACTCTTTACAGTCTGTGCATTCAAATCAACAACTTCTTCAAACTCACTATCTAAAAAATTGTTCAACCCAATCTTCACAAAACTTGCAGACTTATTAATAAATTCTGAAAACGGAATATGGTTTTTATCCCTCAACTCATATATCAATTGAGTTTTTAAGTTCTCGTTATACTGTTGTTCATAGTTTTCATCAATATATTCATATTTTGAATATACTTCTGATTTTTCATCAAAAACTATTATATAATCATCAAAATAATCCAAAACCCCGACTAACTCGTCATTAAAATAGCTTTGATAAACCTCAACACCCTCAAAATATCTTTCTTCTGTAAAACTATCCAAAAGCTCTTTAGGAAAATCCTTTGGTGCAATTTCAGGTAAGATAAATTTATACATAGGTAAAATATCTATTGATTTAACCTTCTCAATGGAACGCTGAGTTTCTCTGTCAAAAAACCTTATATCAACAATCTCATCACCCCAAAACTCAATTCTCACAGGATTATCTGTTAAACTATAAACATCTGTAATATCACCTCTTATGCTAAATTCAGAAATATCACTAACCATAGTTGAGCGTTTATATCCCAACTTCATAAATGTTTTAAGCATATCAGCTTGAGATATCTCATCACCTATTTTAAGGGTTAATTTATTTTCTTTGAAAAATTTTTTGTTCGGAAATTTCTCTAACAATGATTTTACTGGCATTATAACCAAATCAGGTTTTGCTTGAAGTATCCCTATCTGTTTTGCATAATCATACATATTAGATGATACGGGTTCATACACAGAACCTGATTGATACGGAAAAACGTCAGGGTTTAAATCAAAAAATTCTGATAAATCGTTTTGATATTTCAAAGCCGTTTGCTCAGTTGAAGTTACAAAAAGAATTTTCTTCTTTGAACAGGTCAAAATCTTTTTTATAGACAGCATCCTCAAAAACGAGGTTAAACCTGTTACCCCAAAGGAACGACCTTGTTTTACATAACTTTCAAATTCATTAAAAATTACAGAATTTTCAATATTCATATCGATATTATAGCCTAAATGAAAAAATTTTTAAAACAATCGTTCTAATAGAGATTTCATAAAAACCAACTCCCTTTTTTACAAACAAAAAATTTCCATAAGAATTGTAAATAGGAATTAAATAAATAGCAATTTATTTAATGAAAATTTGTTTACTAATATATAAAGTGTGAAGGTGTATCATTATGTCTTATTCAATTTCTAACAATCGTGCGATTATTAATGGACAAACAGGAATCTATGATAAAAAAATATCATCACCTGAAGTCAAATACGGCAGAAATGCTGCAAGCAACTATTTGGACTATTCAAAAGATTTAGCAAAACCTAACAATATGCCACCTCTAGAATTTGAATATAGATATGTTCCAGAAGGTAAATATTCTACCTTGTCACTAATGGGAAATGCTTATGAAGAACTTGGCAAACAAACAGAACTTCCTGTTAAAAAACTGAATGAAAAATTTGCTGATTTAAATAAACAACTAAGTAAAACAGGTGTTGAACTAGGTGCAGAAGCACTCGATTTGAATAATGATGGCAAAGTAGATATTGCAGAATATGCAACCTCAACGCTTGCAACTGATATGTTAGACAATCTAAATGCAAACTCAATGCCAACGGTTAAAAACGTCGATGGAATCATAACAAATAAAGGCGAAAAAGAAGCTTTAAAATTATATGTAAAAAATAACTCTCAACCTGCAAAACAAATATTCACAAGTCTTTATCAAACCTTTGACCTAAATAATGCAATGAACGAATTTAAATCTAACCCAAACAACTACTCTTGATTAGGGCTTTCGTATTCAATACCCATTTCTTTTAGAGCATTAATAAATCGTTCAGCACAAGCTTTTTGAACATCAGGTGGAACAACTCTCAAAATTTCTACAGTCTTAGAAATGGTAGGGTTTTTATCATACCAACGACAACCATTCACTGGTTTTGCAAGTTCATAAAATCTATCAATAGCCTCTTTAGAAACCTGTTCTTCTAGTTTTTTTAAAAACAATTCAGCCTGTTCAAGAAGTTCATCTTGATAGTTTTTTAATAATTCAATAACTTCTAATAACTTAGGGTCGTGGTCATACCATCTCTTATATGCTTGGCTCATTTACACCCACCTTAAGTTCGTCAGATGATATATCATGAACTCTTACAATATTACCACCTAAGTTCTTAATTTTTTCATCAAATTTTTCATAACCTCTATCAATATGATGGAGTTTATATATTTCTGTAGTGCCTGTTGCCATAAGACCTGCAACAACTAATGATGCACCAGCTCTCAAGTCACTTGCTTCAACAATAGCACCAGTTAATTTTTTAACACCTTTGATTATTGCGTGGTTTCTATCTTGATGAATATCAGCACCCATTCTCAAAAGATGTTGAACCTGCATAAATCTGTTTTCATAAAGACTTTCTGTGATTATACCAACGCCATTAGAAACAGATAACAACACCATAGCCATTGATTGTAAATCAGTAGGGAATCCTGGATAAGGTTGAGTTACAAAATTCACAGAATTCAATCTATTTTTACAAGAAACCTCTATTGCAGTAGGTTCAACTAATTTAATATTTGCACCCATTTTAATTAACTTGTCAGTAAAGAAAGTCAAGTGCGCAGGATAAACATTTCTAATAATAGCTTTACCTTTTGTTCCAGCTACCATTGACATAAAAGTACCTGCTTCAATTCTATCAGGAATTGTTGTATATTCTATTGGGTGTAAATTTTCTTGTTTAACACCATTGATAACTATTTCAGAAGTACCAGCACCAACAATATCAGCACCCATAGTATTTAAGAAATTAGCTAAATCAATAATTTCAGGTTCTTGTGCTGCATTTTGAATTCTTGTAGAACCTTCTGCCATAATTGATGCTAACATAAGGTTTTCTGTAGCGCCAACAGAAGGAATATCAAGATAAATATCTGTACCAACAAGCTTTGGAGCTTTTGCATGTACATAACCATTTTCAATCTTAATCTTAGCACCTAATGCTTCAAGACCTTTGATGTGAAAATCAACACGTCTTTCACCGATTGCACAACCCCCAGGGAGTGCAACAATAGCCTCTTTACAACGAGCAACCAATGCTCCTAAAATAGTAAAAGAAGCTCTCATCTTACTAACATATTCATATTTTGCAGTAATTGAAGTAATATCAGTTGCGTCAATCTTGATAGATTGTTCGACTTTATCATAAGATGTTTTTACACCTAAACCATTGATAACTTCTAACATAATACCTACGTCAGTAAGTTCAGGAACATTATATATTTTTGTTTCGCCTTTAGCAAGAATAGACGCAGCCATAAGTTTAAGAACAGAGTTCTTTGCGCCACCTATTAAAACTTCGCCTTTTAGTTGATTTCCACCGTTTATTATATACTTATCTGCCAAAACTTCTCCAATCTTAGTCTATTTTATCTTTATAATACAATTTACATAGCGTAATGTAAAGAGGTTAACTTTACAATTTTAATAAGCAAAATACCTATCAAAATCTACATCGTCAAAACAACATAAGAGCAAATAAACCTCGTCATCTTCGTCCATTCTTTGAAAATTATATTCATCAAAAAGCCAAAACTTAGGGTTATTACCTTTTACCCTAACCAAATTTTTATCTTTTAGAATAGCTAATTTCTTTTTCACCACATCAACAGGCAACTCTACCCGTTTTGAAAGCTCAACAGCAGTAATACCTTCAGCATTACTGTATTTTTCAGGAGTTAGAAACATAAGTTCCAGCCCTACTCGCTTAAGCTCTAAATCGTCTTCTGTGCACATACTATGATTTTAACAAGTATTAAAAAAAATTTTATCCTATTTATGTAGTAGATTTATTCATCAATAAGGGTAAAATCATCACCTAACTCTTGTTCAATTATAGCAACCAGCTCTGAACACTTCATACCCAATGCATTAGCAACTTCCCAGATAGATACAAGTTTACATTGGACAGATCCGTCTTCTATACGAAGCACTTTACTTTTTACAATCCCAAAACTGTCTGCAAATTTTGTTGCAGATAATCCTGTTTTTTCACGTAATTGCTTAACAATTTTTGCTACAGCCTTTGTTATATTTTTATGTTTATTTGTTAGGTGTTGCATAAAAACATACTAACTGATATAGTTATATTAGTTGGCGCATATATGCACCAGTGAGTAATAATTATGCAACACAACACAAGTTAGTACTATTGACCATTTTGAACAACAATAGCAGTGTTATAAACTATATTCAAAGTTTTATTGTTACAAGCAGGTAAAAGTTCATTGATTTTTGCAACATAATCAAGATTGTCTTTGACGTTAATCTGAACTTTAGGCATAAAAAATATCGCAGGAGAAACATTAAAATAATTACACAATTTTGATAATGTTTTACTTGTTATATATATTTTGCCAGTTTCGATTTTTGCTATAGTATTTGGTTGTAAACCAAGCTCCTCAGCCAATTTTTCTTGAGTAATACCAGCATTATTACGTAACTCTTTTATAGTTAAACCTACATTAATCTTTATTTCTTCACTGCTAATCATATAAATATGATAGTGTTATTTTATTTATTTTTCTATTCATTATTGCTACAGTTTAATGTAGTATAAATATATCATTCATATTTAAAACAACTAAAATATTGATTTAAAATAACTAGAAAGGATAAATTATGAGCAAAACCTTTGAAGAACAAATTAAAATATTACAAGAAAGCCTCAATATTTCCTATAAAGAGGCTAAAGAAAGAATGACAATTTATAACGCAACAGATGAAGATGAAGACGGCAAATTGATTATCATATCAAATTTTCTCAAAGTTATAGAATATATGAAATTCAAAGAAAACTACGATACACTACTTTCAATAACTGCCGTAAAACAAAGTGACCATTTTGAACTTGAATATAAACTGAAGTCTAAAACAAATGAATTCATTAACCTTTATATTTTAATCAAAGACAAAAATCAAAGCGTTAATTATTTATACGAAAATGCTACAAAATTTGAAGAAGAAATCGATAAAAAGTTTGATATTATTTTTTATTAAAGTTTTGGAATAACGTAATATATTTGAGAGGCGTCATCCTGAATTCATTTCAGAATCTCCCTTAATACGCAGAACCGTTGATTTATGGATTGCCACACTTAATACATTACAAACCGTTTAATCGCTCGCAATGACGTTTTACTCCCACCGTCAACGCAAAAAAAAAAAGGATGCAAATGCACCCTAAATATCCAACTATCACAAATCAATTTATTATCTTTTTTAAATTATAGGTTACCGCCCCATAATGATTCTGTTCCAAATGCAGCTTCTTTTGACTCAACTGACAATTGAACTGAACTTGGAGTGAAAACAAAAACTGTGTCGCCAACTTTTTGAGGAGCACCACCTAAAGCAAACGCAGCACCACATACAAAGTCGATTGTTCTTTGAGATTGTTCTTTGTCTAACAAATGTAAGTTCAAAACAACAGTTTTGTTATCTAATAATTGTTTTACAATCTGAGTTGTATCACCAAATGAACGAGGTTCGATGATTTTTACTTCGTGTTCTTTATAGTTATTTAGAGAAGTAACATTTCTTTTTTCCTCTTTGCGAGTTGTTCTTGTTGAATAATCTGGTTTTAAAACAGTGTTTCTGTCAACAATATAGCCAGAACCTTCTCCTTCATCTATCACACCGATAGGATCATCTACGTATCCACCACCTGTAATACTCTCAGTTATCCATTCTACCAAATCGCTTACTTTCTCTCCAAATGTCATCTTTCCTCCAAAATTATTCATAAATTAAATAGTAATCTTCCTATACGTATCATCGTTGTGCCATTACGGACTGCATATATATAATCGTTACTCATTCCCATAGATAGCTCTGTCATATTCATATCGAATTTTTCATTGAGCTCGTCTCTCAACTCTCTAGCTCTTGAAAATACATCATCTAGCACACTTTCTTCTGCTCCCAACGGTGCCATACACATCAAACCCTCAATCTCTATATTTTGCAAGCTCTTTATCTTTTCAAATTCTATTTCAAGCTCTCTATCTTCAAATCCAAACTTTTGGACTTCCCCCGATATATTAACCTGCAAAAGAATCTTTTGAGTTTTTCCTTGTTTCTGTGCACTCTTTGAAACAGTTTCTGCTAAATGTAATGAATCAACAGACTGAATATAATCAAAATACTTTACGACTTTATCAACTTTATTCGTTTGCAAATGTCCGATAAAATGAAAATTACTATTTTCTCTTATCTCCTCATTTAATGATTCAATTTTTTTAATTGCATCATTAATTCTTGCTTCCCCAAAATCTCTTAAGCCTACTTTATAAGCTTCTTCTATTGCACTTACATCGTAGTATTTTGTTACTGCAACTATTTTTGGTTTATAAGGTACGATTGTTTTCCTGATCTGTATAAGGTTTTTTTCTATAACATCAATAGCCATGTCCAACTCCCCTACACATTTCAATTATATACTATGCAATTAGGATGACAAACTTTTGGTTTTAGAGCTTTCTCACCACCTACCCAAATTCCTTAAAACCCATGTTACACATGCAATACAGCACCCTTAAATATTATTAAGTTTTGTTAAATTTGAGTAATTTTTGCCGTCCTTACACGCTTTTCTTAACTATTTGTTACAAAAAAGCATGCCTTTTGCTGACACGGTGAAATTATAAAGTGTCCTTTATAACCTCCTCCAAGTGTAGAATAAAGTATTTTTTATAAAAAAACATCATTCAAATGTATGATATTATTTGAATTTTATTAAAGCTTTTTAGAACTTCACGATGATTCCGAAACGAGTTTCACTACTGTCCATGATAATTTTAAATCGTCATTGCGAACGATTGAACGGTATGCAATGTATTAAGTGCGGCAATCCATAAACAAACGGTTCTGCGTACTTACAAAAGACTTTTTCTGGATTACCACGTCACTCCGTTCCTCGTAATGACGTGTAAAAAATATTTTTTAGAGACCCTGAACACGCAAAATTAAATCACTTAATTATTTTCTTTATAATTAACTACATACAACTTATCAAACTTTTCCTTAAACTCAGCTATTGGCATCTTTATATCAACTGCAGTATTTCTTGCATCAACAAATGTAACATATTTATCACTCACTTTTTTGATTGCATAAGTTTTATCTGTAGAAAGATTTGCATTCATATTCAAGATTGTCTTAACATTAGTAACACCTTTTTTATCATTTTTAAAAGTAAAACCTGATGCCATATTATCTGAATTCTTAGAAAAATCTGATAGAAACTTGTCTAATTTTTCGACTTGTTCATTAGAAGATTTATCGTTATTTATTTCTACAGGCTTACTACCAGTCAAGAAATAATAACATTGAGAAAGTTCTGTTTCTGAGAGATTACCTTTTGATGAGAACTGATTAGCATATCTTGGCAAATCTTTATTCGCCATAATTCTACCGTTTTTCAAATCATCTTGGTATTTCTTAAAAGCAATTTCAAATGCTAAAACATCACCATCACCTGAAGAATAGTTTTTCTTATAACCTTTCACCTTTCCATCTTCAGAGAACGATGTCAAATACTCTCTACTTGCTTGTTTAATCTCTTTATTAGTTACGCTATATTCTTTATTTACACCTTTTAATTTTATAACCACTCCACCATCAACTGCCTTCATAGAATTACGAATTGCTTTTTTACCTTCACTTGTCACAGCCATTGATTTTAAACCTGACAATAACCAAGAATCTTGTTGAGCACCTTGTTTAATATTTGAAAATTTACCGTTCAACTTTGTATCCATAATATTGTTATACAAATCAAAAGCAAAACCAGTAAGAGCACACGAGCCAATCAAATATATAGATTTTGAAATTACACCGACCATTATATTATCTAACTTACTAGCTTTAGGGCTATTTTTTTGAGCTATCTTTATCCACTCATCAACTTTATTTACTGCCCATTTTATCGGGAAAAATTTTTGTAGCTTAGGAAACATTTTTGCACCAGCATAAGTACCAGCAAACGCAAGACTTTGAGCCAAGCCAAAAGTTGCACCAATCATAGTTGCACTAGCTCTATCTTTATTTGAACGGCGATTAGCTATAACCGTTGCTATCGTATCGTTTTTCTTATCATTTACGACATTATAGCAATCCACTATTGAAGACGTATTCAAACCTAATGAATTTATTCCGAGCATAACTAACCTTTATAGTTATATTAAAACTAATTTTTCAAAAAAATTGCTATTTATTTAACTAATTTTCAAGTTATTTACATAACGACACATTTTCTTGAACAACAACTATATTTAAGATATCTTTTTATTAACGAAATAGTTTATACAAGATATATGGAATTAGAATATGGAACGTGGAAACAATACAAACAAAAGTACAATTATTGATTTAAGTAACGCTACAGGAAATGCCGATTTAATCTCTAAAATCAAATCAATCCTTGACTCAGATGATTATATCAACAAGAACCTTTTCCTAAATATTGGAAATGTTAGCTTGAATCAATCACAATTATTAAGCATAAAGGCCTTAATAGAAGCTATGAACTCAACACTTGATGGGGTTCAATCAAAATCAGAAATGACAGAGGCATCAGCTATAAGTCTTGGCATCTCTACAAAAGCACCTGTTCAAGAAATTATGCCATCTTTCCAAGAAGCGTTCAAAAGTATAAATAGAGCAGATTCAAACTTTTCTATCAGTTCTGAATTAACAGAAAAACCTGAACAAGAATCAGCAAAACCTGAATTCAGCAGTTTTTCACAATTAAAGAAAACTAATTCTATCGGAGATTTCGTTACAGACACAAGCAAAATGCCAGAGCTTGAAGAAGTAAAAGAAGAAGAAATTAAAACAGAAACACCTCAATATATGTTCAATGACAATACTTCAGAAGAAACTGACAGTATAGATAATGAAGAAGTTTCAAATGAAGAAGAACTTCTTGAAAAAGAAAATGATGAAATTCTTGAAGAAACAGAAAACTCATTAGAAGAAGCTCAAAACGAAGTTGAAGAAATTGCACATCAAGAAGAAGAAAACATATATGAAAAACTTAGTGCAGAAAAAGAAATCAGTGCTCCAAAAGATATTGAATCAGCACTTGATGTAACTTTTGGTGAAAACTTCTACGCAAACCCTTCTTTAAATAAGAACGAAGAAGAAAATGAAGAAGTCCCAACCACAAATTATGAAACAACAGAAACAATAAAAAATGAAAACGATGCTAAATACATCTTGTTAGATACAGAAGGTATTACACCAGAAGGGATTGAACTAATCAAAGCAAACACTTCTGATTTACCAACATTGTATTTAACACAAACTTTACGTTCTGGACAAACAGTATCATATGAAGGAAACATCTTCATCATAGGTGATGTTCACCCAGGTAGTGAAGTGAATGCGACAGGTGATGTTACCGTATGGGGTATTCTTGGTGGTATCGTTCACGCAGGCTCAGAAGGCAATACTGATGCGAAAGTTAGAGCTTTAAAACTTAACCCTATTCAATTAAGAATTGCTAACCTTTATTCAAGAAGAAACGACACAATAAACGTACCTTATGTACAAAGGTCAAACGAGTTTACACCAGAGGAAGCAAGAATAGACAAAAACCAAATAGTTATATATAAAACATTAAGGAGAGAAGATTAATGACAGGCCGAGTAATAGTAATCACCTCAGGTAAGGGTGGTGTTGGTAAAACAACAACAAGTGCCAATATAGGTACAGCTCTTGCAAAATTAGGTAATAAAGTTGTAGTAATCGATACAGATATCGGACTTAGAAACCTTGATTTGTTGTTAGGTTTAGAAAACCGTATTGTATACACAATCGTTGACGTTGTAGAAGAACGATGCAAACTTAAACAAGCTTTGGTTAAAGATAAAAAGAATCCTAACTTGTCATTGTTAGCAGCTGCTCAAACAAGAGATAAAACTTCTGTTTCATCAGAACAACTTAAAGAAATTTGTGACGAACTAAAAGAAACAAACGATTTTATTCTTGTTGATTGTCCTGCTGGTATTGAACAAGGTTTCCAAAACGCTATTGCAGGCGCAACAGAAGCTATCGTTGTAACAACTCCTGAAATGTCAGCTGTTAGAGATGCTGATAGAATTATTGGGTTGCTTGAAGCAAGAGAAGAAATTGAAAGCTACAAACTTCTTTTAAACAGAGTTCGTCCAAACCTTATCGAACAAAACGATATGATGAGTGTTGAAGACGTTGTAGAAATTTTATCTTGTGATTTAATTGGTGTTATCCCTGAAGATACAGGAATTATCACATCTACTAACAAAGGTGAACCTATTGTAAACGATGATAATGCTCTTGCAGGTAAAGCATATAGAAATGTTGCAAATCGTATTATGGGATTAGATGTTCCTTTCTTAGATTTATCTGAACCTAAAGGATTTTTAGATAAAATTAAAAATTTCTTTAAGAAAGGTACGGTATAGTTATGAAAGATATTTTTGCTAATTTATATAATAAAGTAGTAAGTTTCTTTCATCAAACAGAAAATAACGAATTAGACGCAAAAAACATTGCTTGCAATCGTTTAAAACTTGTATTGATGCAAGATAGAACTAACTTGTCACCTGCAATAATGGATAGAATGAGAAAAGAATTGATAGATTTACTATCAAAATACGTAGAGCTTGATAGAGAGCTACTAGACTTGAATTTTGAACAAGAAGACAGCCAAATGGCATTGATGTTATCAATCCCAGTAGTTAGAGCAAAGAGCGAAGACGAAATTTTGGCAGTCTTAGAGGAAGAGGACGAAGAAACTTCTGAAACCGAAACAGAAGATGAAGAAACAGACTCAGAAGAAGATGAAAAATCATCTGAGGAAGAAGAAACTTCTGAAGAAGAGTCAAAAGAACAAGAAGAAAACTCTGATGAAACTGAGGAAACCGAAAAGGTTGAAGAAGAGTCTGAAGAAAAGAAAGAAGATAAAAAATCTTCAAAGAAATAAATTTAAAAACTTCAAATAAAAAACAGGACTAACTTAGTTAGTCCTGTTTTTTATTGACTAAATAAATGTACTCACAGGAATTGCAAAAATAAATTCAACTACTGTTCTGAATAATTTAGTTAAAATTTAAACTTAATATCTTAATAAGTTAATTATTTATTTACTCTATTATTATTAAAATCTCTTACACCATAAACCCAGTTTTCAGTCTGAGTCAAATCTTTTTCTGCTATATCTGTAGGAATACCTGCATGGTGTATCTTTGGTATCAAATATGACGCAGGATACTCGATTGGGGTCGGATTGTCATCATCGGTATCGTTACAAATAAATGACAACTCACCATTTTTATCTGTCTTTGCCGCAACGATTGTTATTTCATGACCACCTCTAATATAATTATTTTCATCAGTCATTGTGTATCCAATAATTATATTTTTACCAGAATTTAAAGTTTCTAGTAACTGATTCTTAACTGTATCATAATCAGCTTCATATCCAACAACTTGTTGATTTTCATTAACTTTTTGATATGTCACAGATGTAATATTTTTATCTTCAACAACAGATTCTAAGAAGGTTTTTTCAAAATCAATCAACCCTCTATCATCATTAGAGAATTTACGTGCGTGTTTATCATTCAAAGAATTATAAGTTTGTTGAGAACCCACATTCATAAACGCAGATTGCATCAATACATCGATTGGTGAACGCTCTAATTTGCCTTGATGTTTTTCTTGGATTTGTTCTCTTATATATGCATTGTCGTCTGGTGCAATTGTCAAAGTTGCAGAATTAAAATCCTTTGCTTCATAAGGAATTTCAAACGCATTCAACAACCAAATTGCATCAAGAGTTTTATCTGACAAACTGTCTAATTTAATGCTCTTTTTAACAGATTTAGCAGGAGAAGTTAAACCTTCTGCAAACCTTGTGAACTCTGCAGGATTTGTTGATGCCAAATTAAATTCTTCACTCGCTGCAACACAACAAGCTGAATACATATTATCAAGTTCTGATTTAGCAATACCACGTGTTATCAAATCTTTTGAACCATTTGTAATTTTATCAAGCACATCTTTTTGATATTCTTCAGGAATACTGCCAAAATGTTGAGTGATAACATATGGATCATAAATTGTTTTTACAGTATGTTTTAATAATAAATCAGCATCCATGCCTGTAGCTCTAGGGTTTGAAACCATATTATACAAATTATCTAAAGCTGTTGATTTATCGTTTGAATCGTTTTTGAGTAACAATCCTTTTTTCAACAAACCGTCAAGCATCTTTCTTCCGTCTTTATCTAAATGTTTTGTTAAGTGATTATATTTAGCTTTTTCTTCTTTTGTAGCCAAGCGTGTTCTTATACTAATATCATTACCTGTTGCACCACTGAATGTTGGTGATGATACGTGAGAAGCAGAAACTTGTGAAGGTTGAACCTTTGTTGAGTTTTTGTTAACCCCACTTACTGCATAATTATTCACAATATTATTATAATTCACACTTAACATACATTTATATAAAGATACTAAACTTCAAAAAATTGCTATTTTATAGTATATTTATTAATATTTATTAACAGGGGAAGAATGAAATATAAAAAACTAACAGAACAACAAATAATCATTTCTATAGACAGATTAACCCGATTTAAACCTGTTGAAGAAAAGTACCCAAGAGTATTCAAAGATATTATTATATCAAACCTTATTGAACCTAAATACAAAAAAAGTTCACTCGATAATATGAACTACGAAGAATTAAGAGATATAGCTGTAGAAATATTTAATTCTTCTGTTGAACCAAACAACGATTATTCTATCAATGAATACTTGAAAAAATACGAAACCTCTACTTTTGAAATTTCAAAAGAAGGACTAAACCTTTTAGACAACAAGCTTAATTATAAAAGTGCTATAAAACTACTAAAGTCTTCTCAAGCAAAGAACTTAGAATGGTTAAAAGCTATATCAAATAAGATTGATATTATATCTAATCGTAGAGAACAACAAACCCTTTTCCCTATTGAAAAAGTTGTTATCGCAGAAGGAATAACAGAAGAAATACTATTACCTACATTTGCTAATATATGTGGTTATAATTTTGACAGCAATGGAATAAAAATAATCGGTGCAGGTGGGAAAAATCAAGTTGTTAAACTTTATTATAAACTTTATGAAAGCTTAAAATTACCTATTTTTGTACTTTTAGACAAAGATGCTGAAACTAATGAAGAACTAATTCACCACAAACTAAGACCCCAAGACAAAATTCATCTTTTAAATAGTGGAGAATTTGAAGATTTACTACCAAAAACACTTATTGTAAACACGATAAATAATGAATTTAAGAACTTTATCAAAACAGATACAGAAGAAGTTTTTCAAGAAAATATTCCAACCGTCAAAACATTAGAAGAATTTTTTAAAGAAAAATGTTTACACGAGTTTAAAAAAGCAGAATTTGCAAATAGGGTTAAACAACAAACAACCTCTGAAAACGATATTTCAGAAGAAGTTAAAAACATTATAAAAGAAATAAAAACGCTTTAAAACATTTTTTATTTATAATCGTCATTACGCCAATCTCGCATTTGTTGTTCAAAATCGCCAGAAAAATCATACTCTAATTCATCCTTTGCGGCTTCAACACTAGAGTTTGCATCTTTTCTGCTAAGCGCTTTTAAGTTTGCCTCACTTGAACCACTATAATCAGTACGTGCTCGGCTCATTGATGATGCTGAATTTGAAAAAATATTATTTGCTGATTGATTGACTCTGCCAATCATTTTTGCTCTCCACTATTTTAAGATTAATACATGTATAACAAGTATTTCTATATACTGTAATTTCAAAATTTACAGAATTTTTACAAAAGTTAAAATTATATTCGTGATAAAATTTTTATATGGCAAAAGTTGATTTACATGTACATAGCAATTATTCAGATGGAAGCGACACAGTTGAAGAATTAGCAAAAAACCTTTCAAAAAACGGGATTAAAATTTTTGCGCTTACTGACCACGACACAGTTGATGGTTGTAAAGAAATTCCTAAATATTTAGATAAAGATATAACCTTTATCCCTTCTATAGAACTAACTTGTGACCTTGAAACCGTGAAATGTCATATATTAGGTTTGCACTGCGATATAACAGATATCAAGCTAAATAATTTAATCAAAAAAGGTAGAGTACTACGTAAAAATAAACTAGAAAAAAGAATAGAATTTCTTAAAGAGGAATGGGGAATAGAACTTACTAAAGAAGAAAGCAATTGGTTGCATAGCAGAAATAGTGTTGTAAAAACCCATATTGCAAACATATTGGTCAATAGAGGCTTGTCTGACAACAATGTTGATGCGATGAAAAAATATCTAGATGGTTGCAAAACACCAAACTCAAGATTTGACGGTAAAGAAGGTATTGAAGCAATTTTATCAGCTGGTGGTATTCCTGTTTGGGCACACCCATTAGGTGGCGAGGGAGAAAAACATATTGACCCAAAAACTTTTTATAAACGATTAGAAGTAATGAAAAGAAATGGTATTATGGGATTAGAATGTTATTATTCTAGATACAATTTTGAAGAAATAGAGTTTTTGGTTAATGTTGCAAACGAAAACGGATTATTTATCTCTGGTGGAAGTGATTATCACGGGACAAATAAGACCATCAATTTATGTAGATTAAATACGGAAAATAAAGACATCGATTCAGATAAATTAACCGTTTTAAAAAAGATTTTTTCCTAACTTGACGATTGATATTTAGAGCCTTAATATAAATGTGTAGCACATTAATAGGAGTCTATTATGAAGAAGTTTATCGTTATGTTGACTGCTTTGTGCGTATTAGCTTTGAGTGGTGTTGCAACAACAGTTTCTGCTGGTGTTGTATCAAAAGCCGTTCATCAAGAATGTTGCAAATGTTGTCCAGACGGTTGCACTTGCAAAGATTGTGACTGTTGCAAGACAAAATGCGATTGCTGTAAAGACAAATGTACTTGTGGCGACTGTGACAAATGCAAAGCAAATTGTGACTGCTGTAAAGACAAATGTACTTGTGGCGACTGTGACAAATGCAAAGCAAAATGTGACTGTTGCAAAGACAAATGTACTTGTGGCGACTGTGACAAATGCAAAGCAAATTGTGACTGCTGTAAAGACAAATGTACTTGTGGCGACTGTGACAAATGCAAGGCAAACAACTCAGCTAAATGCAAAGGCAAAAAATGCAAAAAATCAAAATAATCTTATTATTTTGTGATTTTATGAAATTTTTGTAAAGTCAGGACACGCTAACCGAATGGTTAGCGTGTCCTTATTATTATCAAAATTATTTTTCCATAAAAAAAAGACCTTGTTATCAAGGTCTGTCCGTTTAAATAAGAAGAGAGAGCTTTATACTTTTATAAAGTATTTTGAGATTAAAAAATTGCCTTTTTTATTTTATATCCTTAACAATTCGTTACAAAACAATCTTAGAATAGTACTCATGCCTGAAATTATTAGTATTTTTTTTTTGTTGATAATATAATATATCTGTAGATGGAAGTTATCCTAAGTAGTAAAAAAGAAAGGTTTTATGATGAAAAATTTATCACCATTACAAATTGAAAGATTAAAATATCAACCTAAATTACCTTCATCTTTATCAGAAGGCATAAACAAATTGGTTGCAGAAGAAGGAAACAAAACAGAATCTGTTGCTAACCAAGCTGAAATTCAAGAATTATTCAAAAACACTTACGGCAAACCAACCGTAACATTCAAAACATCATCAAATTCAAACAGTTATGATGCTATGAACGTTGGTGTAATCTTATCAGGTGGTCAAGCTCCTGGTGGACACAATGTTATTGCTGGTTTGTATGACGCTATCAAACAAGCTAACCCATCAAACAAACTTTATGGTTTCTTAGGTGGTCCAAGTGGTATTATTGAAGGCGAATATGTTGAATTCAATGACGAATTCATCAATGATTACAGAAACACAGGTGGTTTCGATATCATCGGTTCTGGTAGAACAAAATTAGAAACTGAAGAACAGTTCAAAAAATCACTTGCTGTTTGTCAAAAATTAGGTATCAAAGCTGTTGTTATCATCGGTGGTGATGACTCTAACACAAACGCTGCATTATTAGCAGAATGGTTTGTTGCAAACAACGCTGGTATCCAAGTAATTGGTTGTCCTAAAACAATCGATGGTGACCTTAAAAATGAACAAATCGAAATTTCTTTCGGTTTCGATACAGCTACAAAAACTTATGGCGAACTTATCGGTAATATTCAAAGAGATGCTAACTCAGCTAAGAAATACTGGCACTTTATCAAGATTATGGGTAGAAGTGCTTCTCACGTAGCTCTTGAAGCAGCTTTACAAACTCAACCTAATATCACATTGATATCAGAAGAAGTTGAAGCTAAGAAAATGTCATTGGCATCAATCATTGATTATATGACAGATATTATCGTAAGACGTTCTGAAAACAAAAAGAACTTCGGTATCGCAGTTATCCCTGAAGGCTTGATTGAATTCATTCCTGAAATGGGTGCTATGATTGCTAACCTTAACGATATTATGAGTAGCTTAGAAAAAGATGCAAAATATACATCTGCTAGCCAAACTGAAAAATTCGCTATCATCGAAAACACATTGTCTAGCGAAAACGCTAAGGTATTCTCTTCATTGCCAACATTGATTAAATCTCAATTGTTGATGGATAGAGACCCACACGGTAACGTTCAAGTTTCAAGAATTGAAACAGAAAAACTTTTGATTTCTATGATTGAAGAAAAATTGAACGAATTGAAAGCTGCAGGTAAATACAATGGTAAATTCTCTGCACAATCACACTTCTTCGGTTACGAAGGACGTTGTGCATTCCCATCAAACTTTGATGCAGACTATTGCTATTCATTAGGTTTTAACGCATTTGCTTTGATTAGCTTCGGTTTAACTGGTTACTTATCATCAGTTAGAAACTTGACAGCTCCTGCTACTGAATGGATTGCAGGTGGTGTTCCATTGACTATGATGATGAATATGGAAAGACGTCACGGCGAAATGAAACCAGTTATCAAAAAAGCACTTGTAGAACTTGATGGTCCTGTATTCAAGCAACTAGCTGACAACAGAGAAGACTGGGCTATGAACGACAGATACTTGTTCCCAGGAGCTATCCAATACTTTGGACCAAGTTCTGTTTGTGACATCACAACAAGAACACTTGCTCTTGAACAATCTAAAAAATTATTAAATGTTTAATAATTTATTTTAAAGATAAAAAAAGAGCGGGATTGCTTTGCAATCCCGCTCTTTTGTATTTAATTATCCATTATACAAAAGTCCATTTGCGTCATATTTTTGTCCTTTTATTGGATCTTTAGTATTTGAATCCCATTCTGAATATATCGTATAGAACTTAGTATTGCCATTTGCATCTTTTTCAATTTTCTTTGTCATTCTACCAGACGAATCATATTGATATTCATAAATACCTGTAACAGAACCTGTAGAATTTCTCTCTACTTGACTTGTGGTATTTCCTGAACTATCACTTTTCCAATCTGTATAATCTTTTATTGTACCATCTGGATTTCTAGAAATTGTTCTTGTAGGTTTACCATTAGAACCATTAACAAATTCACGGTATTCTTTAATATTTCCATTTTTATCATATATATACATTTTTACAGGATTACCGTTTTTATCATTTTCATAATCATTGAACTCTGTAATATTACCATTATTATCTCTTAAAATCATTCTAGAAGTTTTATTATTTTTATCTCTTGATGATACAACCACACCATTTTGATAAGTATAAATTCTATTATCAACTAATGTTTCACCATCTTGTGCATCACCTCTACTTGCTTTTTCTAAATTATCTAATGATGCTGTTTTTTTAGATAAATTTTCACCTTTTTGAGGTGGATTTGGGTCTGTAGCTGAAGTTGTTCTATGCGCTTTATTCAAATCAACCCCCATAGCCTCATAGATTTTATTCAACTGAGCATCTGTAAGCTCTATTTTGTCATCTTTTTTAATTTTATAGCTAGTTCCATAACCTTTCTTTGTTTTATCAGTTTCACCCTCAAACAAAGAGCCTTGTTCTGCCTTTTTTTCTTGTTGGATTTCGTCAAAAACAGTCATAACCTGATTCCAGTCGATTTGTTTGGATTCATCAAACCCATCAAGTTTTTTAGCTTGATCCAAGAAAATATAGCTCAAGCCCTTATCGTTACCGTTCACAGTATACTCAAAACCCATTAACACGTTCCTTTCTTTTATTCGTACAATATTCCCTATTACGACATATTTGGATAAAACTTTAGAATAACGATAAGTTTTGTTAAGGGAACAAGAAAAATTCTTAGTAACTTAATAATTTATGAACCTGATAGATTCCACAACGATTAAAAATTATATTCAGATGTTCAAGGGGATCCTTCGGTCGTTTCACTTCCTCTGGATGACAGACTGGAACCGTCATTCAGAGTGGTTTTCAAATACTTTGTATCGCAAGCGAAGAATCCCTGCGTACATATTTATTTTGCAATTAAAAATTGTTAATATTAGTATTATTAGAGTGTTTTTATGATATAATAAGTAAAAAGAATTGAGAAAAAGGCTTGAGGAGAAATTTTAAATGACACAAGGTTATGATGCCAGTAATATCAGGGTTCTTGAAGGATTAGAAGCCGTAAGAATGCGTCCTGGTATGTATATCGGTTCAACTTCACAAAGAGGTTTGCACCACTGTATTTATGAAATCGTTGATAACTCTATTGACGAATCATTAGCAGGATATTGTACAGAAATCAGAGTAACTGTTCACAAAGATAACAGTGTAACAGTAGAAGATAACGGTCGTGGTATTCCGGTTGATGTTAAACCTGAAACAGGAAAATCAGCGCTAGAAATCGTTCACACAGTTCTTCACGCAGGTGGAAAATTTGGTGACGGTGGATATAAAGTATCAGGTGGACTTCACGGTGTAGGTGCATCTGTTGTAAACGCATTGTCTGAAAAGATGATTGTAGAAGTTTCACGTCAAGGTTACGTATGGAAACAACAGTACTTAAGAGGTGAGGCTACAGCTCCTGTAGAAAAAGGAAAAGAAACTTTAAAAACAGGTACAAAATCAACCTTCTGGCTAGACCCTGAAATCTTTACAGAAACAACTGTTATTGATAATGATGTTATCGCAACAAGATTCAGAGAAATGGCATTCTTAAACAAAGGTTTAAAAATTGTTCTTCTTGACGAAAGAGATGGTCAACCTGACGAACAAACCTTCCACTATGAAGGTGGTATTGCTAGTTACGTTGAATACTTAAATAAGAACAAAACTCCTATGTTTGAAAAACCTATATATATCGACAAAGAAGTTGATGGTATGAGAGTTGAAGTTGCAATGCAATACACAGATTCATATAGTGAATCTATCTTGTCATTTGCAAACAACATCAACACCCACAACGGTGGTACTCACTTAACAGGGTTCAGAAATGCTATCACTCGTGTATTAAACGATTATGCAAGAAAAAACAACATCTTGAAAAACTCTGAACAAAACCTATCAGGTGATGACGTTAGAGAAGGTTTAACAGCGATTGTCAGCGTTAAGTTAGGCAACCCTGAATTTGAAGGTCAAACAAAAGAAAAACTTGGTAGCCAAGAGGCTATGGGTGCAGTTCAAGATGCTGTTAAAGAAAAGCTACAAGAATGGTTAGAATTCAATCCTAAGATTGCAAAACAAATCATTGAAAAAACACTTCAAGCTCAAAGAGCAAGAGAAGCAGCAAGAAAAGCAAGAGAATTAACAAGACGTAAAAACGTATTAGAAACATCAACTCTTCCAGGTAAATTGGCAGACTGTTCAAACAGAGATCCAGCACAATGTGAAATCTATATAGTCGAAGGGGACTCAGCTGGTGGTTCTGCAAAACAAGGTAGAAACAGAATGTTCCAAGCTATCTTACCACTTAGAGGTAAAATCTTGAATGTTGAAAAAGCTAGACTTGATAAGATTTACAACAGTGATTCTATTCAAGCAATGGTTCAAGCGTTCGGTATCAAGATTAGCAGAAACCCTGAAGAAGTTGATATCTCAAAACTTAGATATCACAAAATTATCATCATGACCGATGCTGACGTTGATGGTGCACACATTAGAACATTGATGTTGACATTCTTCTTCAGATACGCAAGACCTATGATTGAAGAAGGTTATGTATATATCGCTCAACCACCTTTATTCAAGGTTACAAGTGGTAAAACATCTGAATACTTATATGACGAAAAAGCAATGGATAAGATGTTAAAAGAACGTGGTGTTAAGAACTTATCATTAAGCAATAGAAGTGGTTCTAAATCATTAAGTGGTGATGAATTAATCGCTATGATTGGCAATATGACAACTTTCTATCGTTCATATAACAACCCTATATTAAACATCATTCCATCAGTTGTACTTAGAGGTTTGATAAGATCAGAAATCACAGTTGAAGACTTTGAAGACCAAGCAAGAATGAACGAAGTTATTGCTTACTTACAACATTATTTAAAAGACCACGCAGAAAACTATAATGTTGCAGAAGCAAAAGATTATTCAGTAGAATTGAAATACAGCGCAGAAAACGCACGTTATAATATTGTTTTACACTTGAACGATGAGGAATCAGAATTGATTACTCCTAACATCATAAAGAGTAACGAATTTAAGCGTTTAAAAAATTCTTATCCTATCATAAGAGATTTCTTGATAGAAGAAGAACAAATGTTGTATTTACAAACCGATGAAACAAGACACGAAATCACATCATTTGAACAATTACAAAAAACGATTGATGATAGAGGACAAAAAGGATTAACAATCCAACGATTCAAAGGTTTAGGTGAAATGATGCCACAACAACTTTGGGAAACAACAATGGACCCTAAAACAAGAACATTGTTAAAGGTAAATATTGAAGACGCAATGTTGTGTGACCAATTATTTGACGTATTGATGGGTGACAAGGTTGAGCCAAGACGTGACTTTATCCAAACCCACGCACAATATGCTACAAACATTGATACATAATAAGGGCAAACCTTTTATAGATAAAAAAAAGATAGAACTGAAGTTCTATCTTTTTTTTTAAACATTTTGTTGGGGTGGAAACCCCAACCTACGACTTTTTTGATTACGGCATTATACCTTAATCTCATCACTCAAATTTACACAAATCAGAAACAGAAGTTTCCAAAACATCTGCTATTTTAATCACCGTATCAAGTGATGGTTTTGAAAAAGCAACCTCAATTTTGCCCACAAAATTAAGCGATAACTCTAATTTATCTGCCAATCCTTGTTGTGATAATCCAAGTTCTTTTCTACGTTTCTTTATATTTTTACCAAGATTTATGTAAAACTCTTTATCCATATACGTACTATTGAAACGTAAATTTATATTAAATTATACGTACTGATAGTACGTAATTGTGTTATAATTATCTTGTACAAGAATTATACACTTTTGTTTTATGATTGCAAATATAATTAAACTGATAAGAAAAATCAGACAAATATACTGGAAATATCGATTAGGAAAATGTGGAGAAAACTTTTGTTGCTGTTCAGGTGTTACAATTCATTCTGCTAGAAAAATTTCTGTCGGAAACTCTGTAAGAATAGGTGAAAGGTCATATTTAAACGCAAGAGGTGGAATTAAGATAGGGAACAATGTTCAATTTGGTCCACAAGTTTTCATTTGGTCATCTAATCACAATTATTATTCACCTAAAAAACTACCTTATGACAACAAACAAATCGACAAATTAGTAACGATTGAAGACAATGTTTGGATTGGAGCAAAAGCTAGTATTATACCAGGAGTGACAATCGGAGAAGGAGCCGTTATTGGAATGTGTGCAGTTGTAACCAAAGATGTTCCATCTTGTGCAGTTGTAGGTGGTAATCCAGCAAAAGTACTTAAATATAGAGATATTGATACATATAACAAATTAAAAAAGAAAATGACATCTTCTTAATAGACACTTTATTAGAGTAGAAACACCAACCTAGTAGTCGTTACCTAGTAACATCCTAAATTACTTTTCTTTAGCCATCTCACGAAGTTTCTTTAATTGGTCACGTATTTCTGCGGCACGTTCAAAATCAAGCAACTTCGCAGACTTGTGCATATCTTTTTCAAGTTTATCAATAAGCTTAGGCAAACTTTTCTTATCGATACCCATATCAACCATTTCTTCAGCAACAATATCTTCAAGATTTCTATAACTTTCAACCAAAGAAAGAAGATTGTTTTCAATAGGTTTCTTAATCGTTTTAGGTACAATACCATATTTCTTATTATGTGCCATCTGAATTTCACGACGTCGATTTGTTTCATCTATTGCATTCTTCATAGAATCCGTCATCTTGTCTGCGTACATAATAACTTCACCACAAGCGTTTCTTGCTGCACGACCTATCGTTTGAATTAAACTTGTTTCTGAACGCAAGAACCCTTCCTTATCAGCGTCCATAATCGCAACAAGCGAAACTTCTGGAATATCCAACCCCTCTCTCAAAAGGTTTACACCAATCAACACATCAAACTCTCCCAACCTCAAGTCACGCAAGATTTCTACACGTTCAATAGATTTAATCTCACTATGCAAATACCTTACCTTTATACCTTCTTGTAAGAAGTAATCGCACAAATCCTCTGCCATACGTTTCGTAAGAGTCGTTATTAACACACGTTCGTTTTTTTCCACACGTTTTGCAATCTCTTTTTCAAGATCAGGTATCTGTGTATCAATCGGTCTTATACTAATCTTAGGATCAACAAGACCTGTTGGTCTAATAATTTGTTCAACCATCTGCGAAGAATGTGAGGTTTCAAACTCTGATGGAGTAGCTGAAATATATATTTTTTGTCCAACTTTTGAGAAAAATTCTTCTTCTTTCAACGGTCTATTATCCTTTGCACAAGGCAATCTGAACCCATAATCTACAAGTACCTTTTTCCTAGCCTGATCACCATGATACATGCCTTTTAACTGTGGAAGTGTTACGTGAGATTCATCAACAACAGTTAAAAAATCACCACGAAAATAATCCAACAAAGTCGCAGGAGCAGAACCTGCTGGTCTGCGTTCAATTATCCTTGAATAGTTTTCTATCCCTGAACAATATCCCATTTCCTTAATCATCTCAATATCATATTTAACCCGTTGCTCTAACCTTTGAGCCTCAAGAATTTTGTTTTCATCATACAATTCAGCCAACCTATTTTGAAGCTCCATTCTAATCATAGTCAAAGTTTCTTCTTCGTTTTCATCATAAGATAAATAATGAACAGCAGGATAAATAACTACCTTTTCAGGAATTTCAACGATTTCGCCACTTACAGGATTGATTTTTACAAACTTCTCTATCTCATCACCAAACATACAAATACGGGTAATGATTTTTTCATAAGCAGGCATAATCTCAATAACATCACCACGAACTCTAAAAGTCGAATGCTCAAGTGCAACATCATTACGTTTATATTGAACTGATACAAGATGTTTTAAAAGTGCATCTCTGTCTATTTCATCACCTAATTTAAGTTCAAGTGAACCCTTAAAATAGTTTTCAGGTAACCCTAAACCATAGATACAGCTAACAGATGCAATAATTATGACGTCATTTCTTTCATATAGACTTCTTGTTGTATTGTGTCTAAGCCTATCAATTTCTTCATTTATGCTTGCAGATTTTTCAATATAGGTGTCTGTTCTTGGTATATATGCTTCAGGCTGATAATAATCATAATAACTTATAAAATACTCAACTGCATTTTCAGGAAAAAGTTCTTTAAACTCGTTATATAACTGTGCCGCAAGGGTTTTGTTATGAGCAATAATAAGCGTTGGTTTTTGGATTTGTTCTATAACATTAGCAATAGTAAAAGTTTTACCCGAACCTGTTATACCAAGTAAGGTTTGGGTATCATAACCATTTTTTACACCCTCAACAAGCTGTTTTATTGCTTTAGGCTGATCACCAGCTGGTGAATATTTGGAGTTTATCTTAAACTTTTTTTCCATAACAAAATTATATGTCACATATATTTGTAAATCAATGTTACAAATAGTTATCAACATCGGCAAATTTTTCAAAAAAGACCCCTTATATTAAGTGTGAAGGTAGTTTTTAATAGAAAGCAGGTTAAATGTGTCAATAAATTTTAATCCAGTGTCCACAATTCGTTTTAGTGCAACTAAAAAATGTGACAAACCTTGTAATCAAAATGCAGATTGCAAAACTCCTGAAAAAGCTGAAAAACAAGATAAAAAATTATCATTAGCTGAAAGATTAGCACTCGCTGCTATGATGATACAAAATTTAAACCCACCTATTAATCCTGCAACAGATTGTTATATGCCACAGATGATTGTACCACCGATGGTAGACCCTGGTAACCCTGGTGGCATTTGGGTTTAATTAAATATTTTCATTACAAATAACGTTTTAAAGTCACTTTAAAATTACATCTCACGTGATTTGTTCTCAATGCGTTTAATCAAACGTGTTTCCATATTAGACATCATTCTTGACTCTTCTAAAAAATCAACAACAGAGTCGTTAGACGACTTTTTATGACTATTAAACCTCAATCTAAAACCAAGTCTTGATTTCCCTAAATCAACTGTAAACATTAAATAAAAATCTCTCAAATTCGGATAGTGTGGATTATATAAAATGAGAGGGCGACATTTTATAAATGTCGCCCTCTCAAAATTAAGTTTATCTATAATGAGCGAAAGCTTTGTTAGCTTCAGCCATTTTGTGAGTGTCTTCACGTTTTTTGCAAGCTGCACCAACGCCATTTGAAGCGTCCATCAATTCATTTGTTAATTTTTCGATGAATGATTTTCCGCCTCTGTTTTTAGCAGCAGCAATCAACCAAGAAGAAGCTAATGCGAAACCTCTATCAGCTTTAACTTCCAAAGGTACTTGGTAAGTTGAACCACCGATACGTCTAGCTTTAACTTCCAATAATGGAGTTGCGTTTTGCAAAGCTTTTTGGAACACTTCGATTGGATTATCATTAACTCTTTCTTTAATTTTTTCCATTGTTCCGTAGAATATTTTTTCTGCTAAAGATTTTTTACCTCTACGCATAATTCTATTTATAAACTTAGAAATATCAACATTGTTATAAATAGGATCTGGAGCAGGTATTCTTCTTTCAGGTTTAGAACGTCTTGACATTATTTCTTACCTCCCTTTTTAGCACCGTATTTAGAACGGCTTTGTGCTCTATTCGCAACACCTGCTGTATCAAGTGTACCACGAACGATGTGATATCTAACCCCTGGTAAATCTTTTACACGACCACCTCTGATAAGAACAACACTGTGTTCTTGTAGGTTGTGACCGATACCTGGGATATAAGAAGTAACTTCAAATCCGTTTGTTAATCTTACTCTGGCAACTTTTCTAAGTGCTGAGTTTGGTTTTTTAGGGGTTGTTGTGTAAACCCTTGTACAAACTCCACGTCTTTGAGGACAATTCATCAAAGCTGGAGATTTAGTTTTGTCTGTTAGTTTTTTACGTTCTTGACGTACTAACTGGTTAATTGTAGGCATAATTTCTCCTTTATTTTCTATTACTTTGGTAATCTGTTATTAATCCAAGAACCCTTACTTATTCTGGTAACGACTACCTTTTTCCTTTTCTACTCCAAGCCGTCAAATCAGCACGAAAATTTCGGCTAGAGTTTAATTATATTCAACAACACACATGGTCTATTGTCAATCATATTGTTAAGATTTAAGACGTTCAATAAGAATTAATAATTTCCAAATTTTTCAATTTTTATAAAGCAAACAGGAATTCCGAAATAAATTCGGAATGACTGTTATTATTTAGTTCCAGTCACCCTGAACTCGTTTCAGGGTCTCTACAACATCTTTACAGGGATTCCACACTTGCCTACTCCTGCGGTCGCGTTAAACGGGTCTGCATATTTTGAATTAAATCAATTCTGTTTAATTCAAAATATTCCGCCCTCTGCTCCCTTGACTCTGAATGACAGTTTTAAATCATATAAAATCATCACGAACTGTAGTAGAACTCAATTAAGAATCCCTGCGTACATACAAAATTCCCACATCTCATTCACAAACCACTTTCTTTTTGATATCATAATACTTGAGGTAAGATATGAACAGATTATACGATTTAAGCGAAAAAATAGATTTAATTCTTCAAAACAAATCAACAACAGAAAACTATGAAGAACTAACACAAGAAATAAAAACCATTGTAAAAGACTTTAAACAAGGCAGTCTTGGACTTGCACAAATAAACCCTATCGCAGGCGACATAGAATACAACGCTAAAAAGATAATGAAATACATCAACTACGCACAAGAGGTTGAACTTGATGCAGTCGTATTCCCAGAGCTTGCACTAATGGGGTATCCTATTGAAGACACAATCGACAGACACCCTGTAATCGTTGAAGAAAACATCAAATGGTTAAAAGAAATCGCTAAACTTACCCAAAATATAACTGCTATTATAGGATTTGTAGAACCTCGAAAAAACACAACTTCAAAGGGTAAAAATTATTATAATTCACTTGCAATAATTTCTGATGGCAAAATTCAAGGCATTGTTAGAAAATCACTTCTTCCAACATATTCAGAATTCAATGATTATAGATACATTGAACCATCACCAGTTGTTGGGGTTCAGCCTGCTGAAACACTATGCCATTTTGATATGGATAACATCAAGGATTGCGACAAAACAAACGAGATAAACGGTATCAAATACGGTCTTTCTATCTGCGAAGATTGTTGGAACAACAAGAACTTCTTCTCATCAATAATGTATGAAATCGACCCGATTGATGAACTAGCAGAAGAAAACCCACAAGTTTTCATCAACTGTTCAGCATCACCAAGCAGAGCAAAGAAAGAACAGCTTAAACACAATATGCTATCTTTTGTGGCAAAAGATTATGAAACACCGATTGTATATGTAAACCAAGTTGGTGCTATAGATAACTGCTCTTTTGACGGCTCAAGCAGAGTTTTTGACAAAAACGGGAACTTGATAGCACGAGCAAAATCGTTTGAAGAACAGTTCTTGATTGTAAACCCACTTAAAAATATCGGTAAAATTTACCCATTAACAAAAGGTTTAGAACAATCATTATCAGAAGAAAAAGTTTTCACACTAGATTATGAAAACGACCTTGAAAGAACCTATAAAACAATACTTCAAGGATTGCGAGATTACTTTAACAAAAACGGTTTAAAACGTGCAGTTTTAGGATTATCAGGTGGACTAGATTCAACAGTTTGTGCAGTATTGTTGGCTGATGCGATTGGCAAAGACAATGTCTTTGGGGTTAGTATGCCATCAAAGATTACAAGTAAAGAAAGTAAAAGTGACGCAAAAGAATTGGCAAACAATTTGGGGATACATTTTACAGAACTATCAATTAAGAATATGGTTGATACAACAAACGAGATGTTTTCAACATTGTTTGAAGAGGTTGAAAAAGGCTGGGATTGTAGGTATAAAAAATCTTTCACACAAGATAATATACAGGCACGTTCTAGAGCGATGTATTTGTGGGGGATAGCAAACGAGTTTGCTAGTTGTATTCCGATTGCGACTTCTGACAAATCAGAATTATATATGGGGTATGCGACTATTAATGGCGATATGTCTGGTGGATTTGCACCGATTGCCGATGTACCTAAGACAAAACTTTTTGCGTTTGCAAGATGGATGAACAAGAATAGAGAAGAAAAAAATGCTATACCAGAGGCTATTATTTTAAAACGTCCTGGAGCTGAACTTGCGATTGACGAACGTACAGGAAAACCATTGATTGCAGAAGATGCATTGATGCCTTATGAATTTTTAGACGAGGTTATTTGGAGAATTGAGAACAAACACGAACATTATAACGATATGATAGATTCTGAATTCTTGTATGAAAAGAGCCACGAGGTTAGCCGAGAACAAAAAACAGAATGGCTTGATAAGTTCTATAGAAGAATGTCAACGTCATTGTATAAATGGTCAATTTTGCCACCATCAGTGATTGTAGAATCTCGTTCTATATTGAAACAAGACTACAAACAACCAATAACATCTTCACACATAAACTACAAAGGCAAAACAAAAGAAGAAATCAAAACCGTACTAGAGAGTGTGTAAATATTAGAACTGAAAATTCATTTTAAACATTCTATTTTCAACTTTTACCTATAATTTTTTAGCAAGCTAATCACCTAGCGAATTTTCCCCAATATTGCCAAAATATTATTAAGTTGTATAATTCTATAAGTACAATTATACAGATGAGGAATTTATGAAAGAGTTATTTAATGATTATGTGAAATCTATGACAACATATATTATGTTTCAAATCAAGGCTGCGGCTAACAAACTTAGACCTGAACTTGAAGCAAAAAACAGAAGTCCTATCTTCTTATCTATGGGTGCTCCAACGGCAAACCCTCCTAAATATATGTTAGACAAACTTAAAGAAGCTCTTGACATGCCAGGTATGCACCTATATTCTACCCCTCGTGGTGAAAAATTCTTCCTTGAAGCTGTCGCTAAAAGAATGAAAATTAGATTCGGTGTAGACCTTGACCCAAATACAGAAATCTCATCTCTACTTGGTTCTAAAGAAGGACTTGCTCACATCATAAGAATTCTTCTTGAACCGACTCACGATGAAGAAGAACAAGAAGTAATCTTCGTTCCAGATCCAGGATACGCATCTTACAATCAAATGGTGCAAATATCTGGTGGTAAATGTTTTCCTATCCCTCTTACAGAAGAAAACAACTACATGCCAGACTTAAACAAAGTATGGAAAGATTACCTAGAACAAGGTGGAAAACCTGAAAAAGTTAAAGCCTTAATAATAAACTACCCTAACAATCCGTTAGGTGTTACTGCTACAAGAGAATATTATTCACACGTTCTTAACTTCTGTAAAGAACACAAAATCTTACTTATCTCTGATGCAGCATACTCAGATTTATACTTCAACGAAGACGAAAAACCGTTCAGTATCCTTGAATTTGAGGGTGCTAAAGATATCGCAGTAGAATTCTTTAGTTTTTCAAAACCTTATGCAATGACAGGTGCTAGAATGGGTTGGATTTGTGGTAACGCAGAAGCAATTAGCCAACTCTTAGTCTTAAAATCAACCATTGATAATGGTTTCTATAAAGCGCTTCAATACGCTTGTGCAGAAATCTTAAACTCAAAAGAAGGTGAAGAATACTACCTTGAAGCAAACAAAGAACTTAAACGTAAACAAAACATCTTTGTTCAAGGTATGAAAGAACTAGGCTGGCCAGAATTTTTAGTGCCTAGCGCAACATTCTATCTTTGGATGCCTATCCCACCTAGATACTCTTGCTCAAAAGAATTCACAGACGAATTATTGAAAACTTCAGGTATCGTAGCTGTTCCAGGACACGCTTACGGAAATCACGGTGAAGGATATTTCAGAGTTTCCATCGTATGTTCAGAAGAACAAATCGTTGAATGTATCAACAGAATGAAAGAAGACGGTTTCTATTATAATAAATAAGGGTAAATAATTTTTGATAAACCCCATTTTGTTGGAGTAGAAACCCCAACCTACTTCGCCATGCGTTCGTAGGGATTCCGAAATGAATTCCACTACTGTCCAGATTATTTTAATTCGTCATTGCGAACGATTAAACAGTTTGTAGTATATTAAGTGTGGCAATCCATAAACTAACGGCTTTACGTACACAAAAAGACTTTTTCTGGATTACCACGTCACTCCGTTGTCTTGGATTATTCGGGCGTGCTAAACACTATATTCACTTTTAAATTCTAACGAATTTAGCCGTTCATTCCGTGTTTTACGCTCTTACGGGTTGGGTCACTTCGTGACACGGCACCCTACCAAAAATCCGTTCCTCGTAATGACGGGTTCTTAATGACTTTTGAACCTAATCATTCTTCATAGATTAATTCAAAAAGTCGTCCATGTCGTCCATATCGATTTCAAGATTAGATTCATCTTGTTCATCAGATAAATCTAACAACTCATCGTCTTTTTTAGACTCGTCCTTCTTCTTAGAGCCGTTTTTATCTCTATGAACATAAACTCCCATTCCTCCACCAGCATTCTTATCTGATGAATATGAAACAAACGGGTCGCTACCATTTATACCAAATGCCATAAACAAATCCTCTTATCTGTACTTACATTTATATTATAACGTATTTTATAAAAAACAAAAGACCCCAAATCTTTATTCAGGGTCTTTATATATATAAATAAACCTATTAATTATTACTCAAAACCAATTTCAATGTTGCTAAATTCTTTATAGATAACATTTTATGTTTATTCTTTTGATTTTTAGAAATCTCGAATATTCTACAAATACGTTGTATTTCATCTATATCTTTTTGAGAGTCTAGTTTATATACATTTTTAATTGGATCAGCTACTACTGCCATCATTGCGTTTAATTCAGATTCCTTCATCATAAATTCCTTATAAAATAATATCCTATATATTTTTATAAAGTTTTTTTGTTTTGAAGAATTGCCTTTTTTGTAAAGGTTTGTAAAGCTAAATTAATATTTTGTTGGGGTGGAAACCCCAACCTACAAATCACATAACCGTTGCTTTCTGGATTGCCACAAATTTGCGGTGCAAATTTTCGCAATGACGTTATTACAACAATCTTGCACTAATCTTGCCAAATTTTGCTGACAAGTCGTCAATATGATGCACAAAATACACATACGGTTCTAAATCTTTTGTATCCAAATCAATAATAGCACCCCAATCTGCTCTACCATGGTGTGCCGCAATCATCTTTGCAACTTCCTTAAAACCTTTTGTCATACATAATGAAAACGCATACTGTGAGTGGCTTAACCATTCTTTTTGAAAATCATGGTTATAATCAATTATTCCGTTTTCTGTATCAATCGTATATTCAAAAATCTTCCCAATATCATGCAAAGCACAAGCCGTAATGGCATTATCTCTATTAATCTTTTGATAAACAGTATCCATAACACATTCTGCTAACTCGATACACTCTAAAGTATGAACTAATAATCCACCCATATAATTATGGTGCATCGCCTTTGCGGCAGGTGAAATCTTAATCTCATCAGCATGTTCTTTGTAATATCCTATTACAAAACTTCTTAGCTTATCGTCTTTTATTGTTTCAAGATGAGAGATAATCTTATCAAAAACCTCGTCTTGTTCAGCTTCATCTAAACCCATCTTTGCTTCTTTAATCAACTCTACTGATGAAATCAAACAATTATTGAACCTTTCATTAAAAGTTGCAGAAACAATTCTCAAAATGTTTCCAACCCTAAACAATTTAACATCTAATCGATTAATCGTTTCTTCCCACAAAACACAATTTAATACTGTATCATCTTCTGTGTTTTTCAACTGCAATTTACCCATCTTAGTTCCAGCTTTTGTATCGCCTATTGTATAAGATATTACTTCATAATGAACGGTTGTACTATACATTTATCACTCCTAATTTTTGTTTCTATCAATAATTTTGTTATCTTCGTCCCAAGAGAAAGCTGAACGAATTTCTGCGCCAACTTTTTCCATCAAATGTGATTGATTATCTTTTCTCAAACCATCAAATACTTCTCTATCGCCATTGATTTCATTCAAGAATTCTTCTGCAAAAGCGCCTGATTGAATATCTTTCAAAATTCTTTTCATCTCGTCTTTTGCACTATCATCTATAATTCTTGGACCTCTTGTCATATCACCATATTCAGCTGTATTAGAAATTGAATATCTCATATCGTTCAAACCACCTTGATTTATCAAATCAACAATCAACTTCATCTCATGACAAACCTCTAAATAAGCCATATAAGGTGAATAACCTGCTCCTACCAAAGTATCAAAACCTGCTTTAATCAATGCTGAAACACCACCACAAATAACTGCTTGTTCACCAAACAAATCTGTTTCTGTTTCTTCTCTAAAGTTTGTTTCAATTATACCTGCTCTTCCAGCACCAATAGCTGATGCATAAGACAAAGCAACGTCTTTTGAATCCTTTGAATAATCTTGTTCAACAGCAATCAAACAAGGCACACCTTTTCCCTCTTGATACTGGCTTCTTACTGTATGTCCAGGACCTTTTGGTGCAACCATAATTACATTAACATTTTCTGGTGCAACAATCTTTTTAAAATGAATATTAAACCCGTGTGAAAACATCAAATATTGACCTTCTCTCAAATATGGTTTAATTTGTTCTTCATAAACTTTTGCCTGAATTTCATCAGGGATAAGAATTTGAACTATATCAGCATACTTAACTGCATCAGAAATACTCATCGTTCTAAACCCATAATCCTTAGCCTTAATATCTGATTTGCCACCAAGTCTAAGACCTAGAACAACATCACAGCCTGAATCTTTCAAGTTCATTGATTGACCATATCCTTGAGAACCAAATCCAATGACTGCAATTTTTTTTGTATGAATTAAATTAGTATTAATATCTTTATCATAATAAATTTTTAAATTTCCCATAATAACCTCACTATTTTAATTTCTTAACACCTGCACTAACCAAACCAAGAAACAACGGGTGTGGTCGCTCAGGTCTTGACTTAAATTCAGGGTGGAATTGAGCAGCTACAAACCAATCGTTTTCAGGAATTTCAACCATTTCTGCTAACATACCGTCTGGTGACATACCTGAGAACACCAACCCTGATTTTTGTATCGTATCTATGTATTCATTATTAACTTCGTATCTATGTCTATGGCGTTCAGAAATCTTTGTCGCACCATAAGCCTTATGAGCAACAGTACCTTCTTTGATTATACAATCATAAGCACCTAACCTCATTGTACCACCATAACCTTTTACGTTCTTTTGTTCAAGCATCAAATCTATAACAGGATTAGTAGCACCCTCGTCAAACTCTTTTGAATTTGCACCCTTTAAACCAACGACGTTTCTTGCATATTCAATAACAGCACACTGCATACCCAAACAAATTCCTAAAAATGGAAGATTGTTCTCACGAGCATATCTTATTGCATTAAGTTTGCCCTCAATACCTCGAACACCAAATCCCCCAGGGACAACTAAGCCTTGCACATCTTTAAACATCTCTTTACAAGCTTTCATATCAGTACATTCTTCTGAATTAATCCATTTGATTTCAACTTTCGCATCATTCGCATACCCTGCGTGTTTCAACGATTCAACTACAGATATGTACGCATCTGATAATTTTGTATACTTCCCTGCTATTGCTATTTTTACAGTTTTTTTAGGGTGTTTTATTTTGTCTACAAGTTTTATCCAAGACTCTAAGTTCAAAGGTTTATCCTCTGTGTGTAAAAGCTTAAGAACAACCTCTGCTAAATTTTGTTCGTTCAAATGTATAGGTACTTCATAAATGCTTTTCATATCACGGCATTCAATAACTGCATCTTTTGGAACAGAACAGAAAAGCGCCAATTTTTCTTTTTCTTCCTTTGGTATAGGCTTAGAAGTTCTACAAATAAGAACTTCTGGTTGCAAACCATAACTTCTTAAAACATTCACACTATGTTGAGATGGTTTCGTTTTTAGCTCACCTGATGTTGGAAGATATGGTAACAACGTACAATGAATATTTATTGCATTACCAATTCCTACTTCTGTCTTAAATTGTCTTATTGCCTCAATAAAAGGTAAACCTTCTATATCACCGATAGTTCCACCAATTTCAATTATTTGGAAATCTGTTTTGAACTGTTTTTGAGCTTTTATAATTCTTGATTTGATTTCGTTAGTAATATGTGGAATAGTTTGAACTGTAGCTCCAAGATAATCACCACGACGTTCTTTTTTAATAACAGTTTGATAAACACTACCAGATGTCACATTACTAAGTTGGCTAAAATTAGCATCAATAAAGCGTTCATAATGACCAAGGTCAAGGTCGGTTTCTGCTCCGTCATCAGTAACGAAAACTTCACCGTGTTGAAATGGACTCATAGTCCCTGGATCAACATTTATATATGGGTCAAATTTTTGGATTGAAACAGAAAAACCTTTTGAACGCAAAAGTTTACCTAAAGATGCACCTACAATCCCTTTTCCTAGAGAACTAACAACACCACCTGTAATGAAAATATATTTTGTCATATTATAAAAACCCTTCTTCAACTTCTTCTTTAATAAACTAATAAAAAAGGGGCGTTTAACCCGTCGCCCCTTTTGCTTAATTTATTTTTGGAACTTTAAAGAACCCGTCTTCTGCATCAGGTGCGTTTTTCATAAGTTCTTCTTTCGTTTGTTCATATTTAACTACGTCTTCTCTCATTACGTTTACAAAGTCTATTGCGTGTGCCATTGGTTCAACATCACTTGTATCAACTTCGTTCATCTGTTCAACATATTTTAAAACATCACCCAACTGACTTGTGAATTTTTCTTTTTCTTCTTCTGTAAGCTCTAATCTTGCTAGCTTTGCAACGTGTTCAACATCTTTAACTGTTATCATCTTTTTTCTCCGTTTTTTCTTATTTTAGCATAAATAATTTAATAAAGTAAAGATTGATAATGTTACGAAGTTGTAAACATTTTTTATCAAATTAGCAATTTTCAAGTTTTTAACACCTTTTAATAAATGTAATAATTTGTGAGGTGTGTATGATTCAATCTGTTTCAACGAATGTAGATAATTCAAATCAAAAAACAAGTTTTAAAGACAAAGCCGTCAAAACAGGCGCAGCAGTTGTAGGTGGAACAGTCGGGCTTGCAGTACCATATGTCACATTAGCTGATAATTTCAAAATTTCCTCAGTTGCTGATATGCAAAATTCTGCTAAGTTTATGTCAAAACTCATGCCTGAAATTGACACATTTGAAAACACCGCTAAAAATGTCGCACAAATTATGAAAGAAACAGGTCTTGATAAAAAAGGTGTAAAATTCCACGCTATTGACAAAAATTCAGCATCAAGCGTAAATGAACTTAAAAACATAATTAACAACAATGTTAAACAATCTGGTAAACTTTTCACTAGATTTAAACAAAATGTATTTAATATGTTTAAGGAAGGTGCAAATGCTGCATACTTCCCTGATACAAAAGATGTAATCGTTGGAAAACATAATTTGTATTCAAGTGCATACCACGAGCTTGGTCACGCAATGAATGCAAATGGAAACTTTGCAACAAAAGCACTTCAAAAAGCAAGAAATATTACTCCATTTGGTGTTTCACTTGTTGCACCAATTGTGCTAGCAGTTGGCTTGTTACATAAAGTTGATAAAACAAAACCAGAAGAAGAAAAATCTAAATTAGAAAAAACAGCAGATTTCGTTAGTAATAATGCAGGTAAATTAACATTGGCATCTTATGTACCATTATTAGCAGAAGAAGGATTGGCTAGTATCAGAGGTGTAAAACACGCAGCTAAGCATTTATCTCCTGACAAAGTTTCAAAACTAGCGATGAACTATACAAAAGCGTGGGGTACTTATGCAGCAACAGCTGGCTTAATAGCTGGTGGCGTAGCGCTAGGTGTTGCATTAGCTCAAGGTATCAAAAACAAATGCACTGGACAAAAACCCGAACAAGCACCTCAAGATAGCAAGGTTGCATAAGAATTAATGCTCAATATGTAATGTGTATTGCATAATGTGTTATTTGTAATATGTAATTTATATGTATATATGTACGCAATTGTAACATTTTGAAAATTATATATCTTACTATTACTCAGAATAATGCCAAAGAATTTTTCTTGTTATAAAATAGATTATATGAATAAGAAAATTTTTGCAGCAATTATATTTTTAGGACTTTTACAAGGTGTAAATCTATCATCGCCTTGCTATGCAAACTATTATGAGCATTATAGCAAAGGTCAGCAGTTTTATTTTAATGCACAATATTCTAGTGCAATAGATGAGTTTAAACAAGCCTTAAGTCAACGCTCTTGTGATAATTCGTCAAGAATAGGTTTAATAAACTCTTTTTTAGCTCGTGGTACATATCTTGCAAACTATGAAAGCAATTACAAAGATGCTGCAAACGATTTTAGAAGTGCACTATATTATCTAAAATACTACGTTGGAAACGATGTAGCTATGAATTCTTTGAATTCAATATCTTCTGCTTCTCAAAGTCTTAAATATTGTGAAAAACAATATGGAGCAGACACAACTCCTGCAGGTCATTTTAAAACAGCGCAAGCACTTGATAATCTAGGCAACTACTCAGCTGCAATTTATGAATATGAGCAAGTTGTTAATAATCCAACCTATAGAACAAAATCTCTTATTCGTATTGCTTCAATGATGTCTATAAACAAAAACTACGAAAAGGCTGAAGATTATTACAAGCTAATCATTGACGATAACCCAAACGATATTATGGCAAGACTACGTTATGCAAACGTACTAGATAAGCTAGATAACCCAAAAGGTGCATCAGAACAATATAATTACGTATTATCTCATTGTGAAAACAACCCTGAAATGCTTTGCGACTTAGAACGTATCTATAACAAAAAACTTATGACTTCTCCTAACGACCCTGATTTGTTAGCAGACTTAGGTGCAATCAAACAAAGACAAGGTAAATACACTGAAGCCTACGAATTATACAAACAATCTATTGATAAACCAAATAGAAGTGAAGAAACAGCTCTTAATACCCAATTGAATATGGGTACATTATTGCAGGTTCAAGGCAAATATGATGCAGCGATAGAAGTTTATAAAAAAATACTTATAATGCAACCGACAAACTACAATGCAAACTTGTATCTTGCACAATGTTACGAAGCTAAACCTGAATACAAAAAATTAGCATTAGAGCAATATAAAAAACTTCAATCAATGCAAGCAGATAAAACTGAATACAAAGAAAAAATTTCTGAACTTGCCAGAGAATCTATGACTGCTGATGAAATTTATTTGTACATTAAAAGTATGGTGAACCCTGATAAACATTATATTGATGAGCTTTACAACTTTGCACTTTTAGAACACGAACAAAAAAATTATGATACAGCTATCAAATATTATTGTCTTATCAAAGATGTTGACCCAATGAGAGATGGAGTTTATGAAAACTTAGCTGTTTGTTACGCTCAAAAGAAAGATTATCAAAAAGCAAAAGATATTATAAACATAGGACAAACAAAATTCCCGACAAAAACATCTTATTCAAAACTACTTAACGATATCAATGCAAGCAATGATTCAGAAATATTGCAAAAAGCATACTCAGCATACAACAACAAAGATTATAACACTGCAATTAGCCTATACTCATCTGTTTCAAACAAAACAACAGACGTTTTATTAGGACTTGCAGGTGCATACAACGAACTTAAACAACCAGAGAAAGCTATAGAGTACTACAAACAAGCACTCAAACTTTCTCCAAACAATTCAGAACTTGTTTATAGCATTGGTGCAATTTATGTTAATATGCAAAAATACGCAGATGCAAAAACTTATTTTGAAAAGGCATTAGCTCTTAACCCTAACAACACTCTAGCAAAAGAAGGTTTGTTAGATATGAAAGAAGTTATAAGTCAACAATCTGTCCAAGACGCAGTTGATTTAGTTGACCACCAACAATATGATGATGCCTTGACTTTGTTAAACAAAGCAATTTCAACAAACCCAAATAATGCTGATGCATATTATTATAGAGCATCTATTTATGATGCAAAAACCAATTATTTATTAGCTATTAGCGATTACAAAACATCGTTAAAATACAATCCAAACCAACCAGTTGTAAACTATCTGATAGCGATTGATTATGACAATTTGAAGAATACTCGTTCTGCACTTGAATACTACAAAAAATTCATAAGCGTATACGATAAAGACGATGAGTATTCACAATACGTAAAAGCAAGAATACAGGAAATAGAAGAAGACTTAAAAAATGAATCCACAAGTAAGTAAACTAATTTCATCAAAAGTTTCATTAGCACCAATGGCTGGAATAACCGACTATGTACTTAGAACTATGGTCAGAAAATATTCAAGCGATTGTTTGCTTACAACAGAAATGATTAGTTCAGAAGCTCTTACTCAAGTAAAAGACGTTGTTATAACAAAAAGAGATGATAACCACAGTCCAATATCTTATCAATTAAGCGGACACAAACCTGAAATGATAGCCAACTGTGCAAAATACCTCGAACAATTTGCAGATATGATAGATATAAATATGGGTTGTCCTGTAAAAAAAGTAACCGTTGGGAACGATGGCTGTGCCTTAATGAGAGATTATAGCCTTGCTTATGAAATAGTTAAAGCTGTAAAAGAACAAGTATCAATTCCTGTTAGCGTCAAATTCAGATTAGGCTATACAACAGCAGAGATGAACTTTGTCGAGTTTGGTGGTTGGATGCAAGAAGCAGGCGCTGATTTTATTACAATACATGGACGAACACGTAACCAAATGTATGGTGGACACGCAGATTGGAAAAAGATTGCAGATTTAAAAAAATCTGTTGATATTCCAGTATTCGCAAATGGTGACGTTATTTCTATTGAAACAGCCGAAAAATGTCTTGAAGAATCACAGGCTGATGGAGTTGCAATCGGACGTGGAGCAATAGGAGATGCCTCTCTTATATATCGTATTGAACATTTCCTAAAAACAGGTGAAAGACTTAATCCACCTACATTAGAAGAAAAAATCAATGACTTTAAAAAACACTTGGACGGCGAAATCGCACTTCGTGGAGAAAAAGTTGGACTTAAATTCGTTAGAAAATTTTATCCATTCTATATAAATGGTGTACGTAATGCAGCAAAATATAGAAGTCAACTTGTTGTAATGGAAGATTACAACGAAATAATGTCGGCGATGGATTATATTTTAAAAGAAAACTCTGAAGATATTCAGGTTGTTGTCTAAAATTTACTTTCCATTTTCAATCAACTAAAATGTTAACAAATATTACAAAATATCAAACTTTTTCTGAAAAAAAGTCAATTCCAAATTGAATATATACTTATTATATATATAGGATAACAAAAGGACTAATAATATGGGTTACGATAGCGGTTTAACACCAACACCGTCAGATTCGACGTCTTCATACTCTGCTCAACAACGTCAAGAAATCATTGATGGTCTTAAAGAAAAACTTGCCAATGAACAAGCTCGTATCAATGAGCGTAAAGCTAATTTCTATAATACTTTATTACCTCTTTGTGACACAACACAAGAGAATAATAGAATAGCTCGTCAACAATATTACACTCAGTCTAACCAAAGCAAAAATATTTTCAGTCAATATCAACAATACCAACAACAAGTAAACCAATTAAAAGAAGAACAAACTAAAAAAAGAAACGCAGCAATGGCTAAGTATTCAGGTGTTGAAATGAGAGCCAAACGTGATAAAGCCGGTTCAGAAGCAAGTGCTGAATTTGATAAAGATATTTCACAAACTCAAGGATACATGACCCAAACATTTGAACAATATACTGCACAAGAAATTCAAACAGGATTAGCAAAACAATCAAAGACAGATTCTAGATTTGAAGAAATACGTGCTTTCAATGATGCTATAAGTGAAGGTTTTAGCCTAGCAAATGCAGAAATGGACTTACTTCCTATCCAACGTCAAATTGGATTCTTTGAAGGTATGGCATAATATTATTTTATCTTAATTCGCATAACACAGTTTGTACCCTGACAAGCGACAAAAAGCATATTTCCGTTCACATGCACTCCATAAGGTTGATATACATCACTCGTCAAAACAGTACAAGAACCTGAACTTGTGATTTTTAAAACATTATTAGCATTATAATTAGCCACATAAATATTACCCATCAAATCACTTGCAAGTGACACAGGGCCTTTTATCCGTGGACTTTTATAGAACAGCATTTTTTTTCCATCAGGTGTAATCTTATAAATAGTATTCTCCGAAAAACTTGAAACAAAAATATTTCCAAATCTATCAGATGTAATTCCCGTTGGACTTGTAATATTAGGGTAAGCTCCACTTGTCTGGCTCACCGGCGAATCAGGATTTCTACCATAAGCACCAGTCGGCGTAATCTGATATTTATACAAAACATCGGCAGCTTTTGTATAGAACTTGTTTGACTTTGGTATCATAGAAACATACTTAGCCGCAGTAGGTTTGTCACCCAATTGTGCTGATAACTTTGCACACATATACAATGCTTCATACTCTTTATCACTACGAATTAGAACCTGTTCATAAACAGCTAATGCTTCGTCATATTGTTTTAAATACTCAAGTATCGCACCTAAATTATAATACGCATCAATATAGTCAGGGAATAGTCTTATAGCCGTTCTAAATCCAGCCACAGCATCTTCATATTGTCCCATTTTATAATTATCTATTGCTCGATTATACTCTATCTTCGCATCAGCAGGCACTGTATATTCAGTGACTTGTTCCTCTGCACAAGCAAAAGAACAAGTCATCATCATAATTATTATAGCTATTAAAATATTTTTATTTTTCATCTACTAACTTTTTAATGAGTTTTTTGTGTTTGTCAGCAAATTTTGAACCTCTTGACTTAATTGCCATCGCAAGTATTTCACCTAAGTCAATCGCATTCAATTCTTTATAATTATTAGGCAATCTCAATGACCAGTTTGCATCGCCTGATGTTCCAGGTCTATTATAAACATCTTCAATATTAAAGTAATCTGTAAAGAAGATTTGAACATTTCTTGCCTTTGAGGCAAACAACTCTGATAATTTAACTTTTCTAAGCAACTCTGCATCATTGGTTAACTTAACAATCATATCATCAGGATTATCGATTTCTTGATACAAATCTTCAACCAAATTCTTAACATGCAAATAACCTTCGTGAGTGTTAACCATAGCTTTAGCCCACATAGAAATAGGTTCGTTATCGTGAGTACCAACCATTGTCCAAACATTTTCTTCAATATTTCTGCAACGATATGGGTGTTCAGGTTTTTCTGGTTTTACAAACTGAGTTAATCTCATACCTTGAAGTTTGAACTCTTGCATAACTTTTTCTACAGGAGTTGTCAAAGTACCCAAATCTTCACAAACGATTGAGTTCTTATCTAAACCACATTCTTTTGCTGCCGCAATAACAATTTTTTCAATCAACTGACCATATTTTTTAACTTGAGCCTTATCCAAAGTCTTGATATATTTTTCCTTATCTGGTTCTAGAGTTTCATCAACATCACTAGATTTAGCGATTGAATACTTAGCAAGTTCTGGGTGGTTTGGTGAAGAATACAATCTACCTGCACCTTGTTCAATCATAGGTTTTTTACCTTTTTTATATACCCAAGGGTCAATCAAACCAACGATATGGTCAATTCTTACACCACCTTGATTTTCTTTAAACATTTTTCTATAAAGTGCTTTCATTAGTTTTCCACCTTCACCTAATGAACCATCTTCATTAAACATTTTTTCAGGGTCCATAACAGGAAATCCCCATGCCTGTCCATCTTTTGAGAAGTAATCAGGAGGACAACCTAAACACCAACCGTCCATAAATAATGATTGATATGCCCAAGTATCACGATCAGAAAATGCTACTTGTCTATCAGCAATCATCTTAATATGTTTTTTGTTAGCATATTTTTTTGTTTCCATCAACTGACGTTCTAATACAAACTGACAGAACTTGTAGAAATCAATTTCATCAGCATATTTTTCTTTTATTTCAGAGATTCTTTTTTCTGCTTGAGCCTTTTCTTCTGGAGTTTTTGTGTTCAACAAGTTTTTATCCAATTCAGATTCCCAAATTGGCCAATAATCATTTCCATTTTCTATAGATAATGCTTCATAAAGTGCATCATTATCCAACCAAAATACATTTTCTTTTTTGAATTTTTCAAATTCTTTTTGGAATTTCTTTTGGTTTTTAAAATTATTCCAAGCTTCTTTTAAAGCTTCATTTTGAGCTTTTACGATATAAGAATAAACTGTTTTACCTTTGTTTTGTTGAGGATTATTTTCAACAATTTTCTTAAAGGTTTCTTCTGATAAAATATTGTTCCATTCTTTTGTTGTTAATTGTTTTAAATCAATAAATAATGGGTTGCCAGAAAAAATTGTACTTGTATAAGGTGATGAATCAGAAGATTTTGTTTTACCTGCTGGCCCTAATTGTAGCGCATCAAAAAGACCTTCTGAATAATCAATAATTTCTTTTGCAGCAGAAGAATTCATATTTCCAAATCCAGTATCTTCATCAGCTTGTGATGGAAAACTACTGCCGTGCATAATTAGTACAAAATTATCTTTTCCTAGAACTTTTAAAGCCTCTCTTACTGTTTTTTTGTACTTTTTAAAATCACAACCCATATTTTATAACTCCTATTTAAACTAATAAACGCTTTATTTCAATCTATCATTGACAAAGCTAGATTTCAAGAGGAATTAAAGAGATTGTAACATTGAATGAGTTTTATGCGTAATTATACTGTCACCCAAGAGAATAATTTTATAAAAATCAACTAAAGAAACCTCTAAGCAGATAGAACTGTTGATTTATGGATTGCCACAGCTCAAACATAGTTTGAGCTTCGCAATGACGAATTGTGTTAATTAATACCCATTACCTTCGTCCCACAATGATTCATCATAATGGACAAGTTCTAAGTGGTCAATAATCAAAGTATCACCATTTTTTATACCTTTAGATTTCAAAGCTTCAAATACACCCATAGCAGTCATAATATGTTGCAATCTAATAATTTGTTCAGGGTTTCTCGCATCGGTTACACTTGCTAGACGCTTCAATTTTCCACCTTGTACCAAGAACGTATTTTTATCAAGTTTATATATCTCAAATGAGCTATCGTCATTGTTATATGCACCTTTATCTTCTTCTACGTGAACCTCGATTTGTGGACGTTCTATTTCATCAACTTTTTCAGATACAAAATACATAAGGTCTTCGACATTTTCTTTTGTAACAGCAGACATTGTAAAAATTTCTTTATCAGGCAAATGCTCTTGAAACTCTTTTACAACCTCGTCTACACGTTCTTTATCAACTGAATCAATCTTATTTAAAACAACTATTTGATAACGATTTGCAAGTTCTTCAGAATGTTTCTTCAATTCGTTATTGATTATTTTAAAATTTTCCAACGGATTTTCTTGAGTAATATCAACGATATGAATCAAGAATCTACATCTTTCAACGTGGCGCAAGAACTCATAACCAAGTCCTACACCCTCACTAGCACCTTCAATCAACCCTGGAATATCAGCAATTACAAAACCATCACCATTAGGTTTTTTAACAACACCAAGATTTGGAGTAAGCGTAGTAAAAGGATAATCTGCAATTTTAGGTCTAGCAGAACTTACAACACTTATGAATGTTGATTTTCCTGCGTTTGGCATACCCAACAAACCAATATCAGAAATAAGCTTAAGCTCTAATCCAACAAGACGTTCAATTCCTGGTTCTCCTGGTTCACAATATTGAGGAGCACGCTTTCTTGCTGTCGCAAAACGAGCGTTTCCACGACCACCACGACCACCTTTAGCAATCAAAACAGTTTGACCTACCTCTGTTAAGTTTCCGATGACAGCACCAGTTTCATCATCAGTAATAACAGTTCCTAGAGGCACTTTGATATACAAGTGTTTTGCACAACGTCCATGCATGCCTTTTATACCACCGTTTTCACCATTTTGTGCTTTAAAAACTGAGCGAAATTTAAAATCTAACAAAGTTGATAACCCATCATCAGCAACTAGATAAATATCGCCACCATTACCACCATCACCACCAGCTGGCCCACCTTTATCTACATATTTTTCACGTCGCCAAGCAACCATACCGTTACCACCACGACCTGATACTAATTTGATTTTTGTCTTATCTATAAATTGCATGTTGCTTATAATCCTGTTTTTCAAGTTATCAGGTTACTAAAAAAGTATAACTTCCAACGATTTAATAACTTAACAACTTCTTGTGTAATTTTACTATCTTTGCACTATAATAGTACTATGAACAAGATTAAAAATACATTATTTAGTAACACACCCGTTACATTTGACGAAAACAGTTATATTATGGCGATAGAATCAAGTTGTGATGAAACAGCTTGTGCAATCGTTCAAGGTGGAAGAAAAGTTATCTCTAATGTAGTAGCTTCTCAAATCAAAACCCACGAAAAATTTGGTGGAGTAATACCTGAGATTGCAGCAAGAGAACACTTAGAAGCAATAAATGTTGTAATAGATCAAGCATTTAAAGAAGCAAACCTTACACCAGATGACATTTCTGCATTCGCAGGAACTGTAGGTCCTGGTCTTGTAGGTTGTTTATTAGTTGGCTTAAACGCAACCAAGACACTTGCTCTAGTTCACGATAAACCATTTATTGGAGTAAATCACTTGAATGCTCACGTTAGTGCAAACTTTATAGATACAGACTTAAAACCACCATTTATAGCACTTTTAGTAAGTGGTGGACACACTCAACTTATTGATGTTAAATCATATTCAGAGCTTGAAATCATCGGCGAAACTATTGACGATGCAGTGGGAGAAGCTTATGACAAAGTAGCAAGACTAATTGGATTACCATATCCAGGAGGTCCTAGATTAGACAAACTTGCTCAAGAAGGAAATCCTCACGCATTCAAGCTACCTGAAGCAAAAGTAGGCGAATTCGATTTTAGTTTTAGTGGTTTAAAAACAGCAACTTCAAGACTTGTAAAATCGTTTAATGGTCAAGAACTACCAACTGCTGACATCTGTGCAAGTTTCCAAGAATGTGTTTCTACTACCTTAATCAAAAAAGTTAAGAAAGCTCTAGAATACAGAAACTACAACCAAGTTGTTATAGCTGGTGGTGTAGCTGCAAACTCTGAAATAAGAAGAAAAATCTTTGAATTAGAAAAAGAAGGCTACAGAGTAAATGCACCGATTATGAAATATTGTACTGATAATGCTTCTATGGTCGCAAGTTCAGCATATTTCTTTGATAATACTTTTGACGATGTAGATGTAGAAGTTTTTTCAAGGGTTAAATAAAAATAAGACTATGAAAAAGTTTATCAATTATTCAATACTAATTGGAGCTACAATCACTATGATTGCACCATTTTTGATAATGGTTTTGATATCTTTTTCTTCTGAAAATCAGCTATCTTTTACAGATATAGCTGGAATCGTTCAGCACCTAACCCTAAAAAACTATTCTCACGTAAATAACACAATTCCTGTATCAAGGTATTTTTTTAACAGTTGTTTGGTTTCTATCCTTACAACAATCGGACAAATCCTTGTTTCAACTCTTGCAGGCTATGCGTTTGCTAGAATTAAATTTAAAGGAAGAAATTTTATTTTCTTTCTTATCCTTATTACAATGTTTATCCCACCACAAGTAAACATTATTCCATTATTCTTTCTTATGAGAGAACTTCATCTTGTAAACACCTTCCCTGCACTTATTCTACCAGGAGTATTTGGTGGGTTTGGAATATTTTTAATGCGTCAACATTTTTTATCTTTTCCAAAAGAACTTGAAGATGCATCTATAATTGATGGTTGCAACAAGTTGCAAATGTTTTTTAAAATAGCTGTACCACTTGCCTTACCAGCAATAGCGACTTTAGGAATTTTTACTTTTATAACAAGTTGGAACAGTTTTATATGGCCTTTAATTATCACAAACTCTCAAAATATGATGACTTTACCACTTGGACTTGCAGTATTTAAAGGTAGTTATCGAGAAATCATCGAATGGGGTGATTTGCTTGCCTGCTCTGTAATTTGCACTCTACCAACTATATTGATTTTCTTAGCAGGTCAAAAGTTAATTATGAACGATATGTTAAAAGGTGGAGTAAAAGAATAGTTTTGTATATAATAAAAATAAGAAATAGATATTTAGTGAGGTTATTATGATACTTGTAACAGGTGGAGCAGGATATATTGGAAGTCATTGTGCATTAGCACTTTTAGAAAAAGGTGAAGATATAGTTATTTTTGATAGTTTAGAACTTGGGCACAAAAAAACTATTGAAAAACTAGGTTCATTAGGTACAAAAGGTAATCTTGTTGATTTCATTCAAGGTAACCTACAAAATTTTTCTGATATAGAGTCTGTATTTAAAAAACGCAAAATCGATGCAGTTGTACACTTTGCAGCCTTTTCTCAAGTAGGTGAATCAGTAATCAACCCACAAAAATATTATTTCAACAATGTTTATGGTTCTTTAAATTTGTTTAGAGCAATGCTTGAAAATAACGTTAAAAAGATTGTATTTTCATCAACTGCGGCAACTTATGGTGAACCTGATTACACACCAATCGATGAAAACCACCCACAAAACCCAATCAATCCTTATGGTAGTTCAAAATTAATGATTGAAAAAATATTAGATGATTATGACAAAGCTTATGGACTAAAAAGCGTTAGATTAAGATATTTCAATGTTGCTGGTGCTGATTCAAAAACAAGAGTGGGCGAATGGCATGAACCTGAAACACACCTTATTCCAAACATTTTAAAATCCCTATTCAATGGTGGAAAGACTTTTGAAATGTACGGCACAGACTATGACACAATCGATGGTACTTGCGTACGTGATTATATCAACATTGAGGACTTGATTGATGCTCATATTCTAGCCTTAAAATACTTAAACGATGGTGGAGAAACCAATTATTTCAATTTAGGTACAAAGTCTGGAAACAGTGTAAAAGAAGTATTTTCTGCTTGTGAAACCGTTACGGAACAAAAAATTCCTGTAAACATTATGCCAAGACGAGCTGGCGACCCTGCAACACTCGTTGCAGACAACTCAAAAGCAAAGAAAATGCTTGAGTGGAGTCCAAAACATACGCTTGTTGAAAGCATTGAAACTGCGTACAAATGGGAAAAGACTTTTAATGAATAAGTTTTGCCTTGTTTAATAAAATCGTTGAACACAACCTCAGGACTACAGGACTAGCAGTCAAAAAATTGCATACACATAGTCTAAAACTTCTTCAAATTAGCGTAGTTTGCGTCCATCGCTTTTTTACCCATTTTCCCAAAGTCTATTGAATACATAGTACTTTCGCCCATTTCTATAACATCTAAAATAGAACCTATTCCCAATTTTTCATGGAATACTCTATCACCTTTTGCAAAGAAACTCTTAGAAACAGTTTTTTGTTCTTCAATTTTTTGTTTTTCAATAAGCGCTTGTTTTTCCTGTTCAAGACGTCTTTGTTCTATCTTACGTTTTATAGGGTTATCCTCAAGAATAGCGTTAATACGTTCTTCCTGACGTTTTTTATTTGCTTCATTTTTAACTACAAAAGCTCTTGCAGGAGTTCTTTTAGGAGTCGTTGACGAACTCAATTTCTTTGCACCTGTTGAAATTGTATAATTATTATTTGAAACTGTCGTAGGTTTCTTCACGACAGAACTAAGCTTTCTTGCTCCTGAAGAAATTGTATTCGCAGGTTTTGTATACTCTTGATTATAATTAGATTTAGACTTAATCGAATTAACTGCACTTTGGAAGGTTCTTCCTGTAATAGATGTGCTTTCAGAAACAATGCCCTCAATCAAATTTGCAGGAATTTCTTCAATAAACCTACTTTGGTTATAATATTTATATTCACCCCACATTTGACGGCGTCTTGCGTGAGTTATATACAATTTTTCCTCTGCACGAGTAACCCCTACATACATCAAACGGCGTTCTTCTTCCAACTCTGATGCTGTATTAGAACTTCTTGCACTAGGGAAAATACCGTCATCAAGTCCAGCCATGAACACAGTTGGAAACTCCAAACCCTTTGCAGAGTGTAAAGTCATCAAAGTAACTGTATTACTCATATCTTCAGCACCATCTAAATCAGATACTAAAGACACTTGAGCCAAGAATTCACCCAAGATATTATCTTCTTCTTCTGGTTCAAAACTACTTGCAACATTTACAAGTTCTTGCAAGTTCTCAATCCTTGCTTCGCTTTCTGGAGTATTTTCTTCCTTTAATTCTCTTACATATCCTGTTCTTTCAACCAACATACTCAAAAACTCATGTAACGGATATTTTGATTGAATATCTTTGAAATAATGTATAACCTTTACAAAATCAGTAAGCTTAGTTTTAGCACGGTTTTGAATAGTGTCGATATTTTCAATCTCCATAATCGCACTGTATAAACTCATATCGTGTTCCGTAGCATAGTCTTGTAAATGCTTTATTGTGGTATCACCAATCGAACGCTTTGGCACATTGATTACACGCTTTAAACTTTGCGAATCATTTAAGTTATGAATAAGTTTTAGATATGCTATCGCATCTTTAATTTCTTTTCTATCATAGAACTTCAATCCACCAAAAATTCTATAAGGTATTCCTCTAGAAATACAAGCTTCTTCTAATGAACGTGATTGAGCGTTGGTTCTATATAAAATCGCATAATTACTATAATCAACAGCCTCATTTTTAATAGTTGATGCAATATAGTTTGCCTCATCAGCATCATCATTAGCTTCATAATATGTGATAAGTTCGCCATCACCTTTATTTGAATACAAAACTTTATCAACTCTTTCATCATTGTTTTCAATAACAGAGTTTGCAGCTTTCAAAATTGTGCCTGTTGAACGATAGTTTTGTTCAAGTTTAACTAATTTACAACCCTTAAAATCGTGTTGAAAATTAAGAATAATCTTGAAATCAGCACCACGCCAACTATAAATAGATTGGTCTACATCACCCACAACACACAATGAACGACATTCAGGAATTTCAGGCAAATCATTTGTATACAAGGCTTTCACCAAATTGTATTGTGCTTGGTTTGTATCTTGGAACTCATCTACAAGGATATGTTGAAATCTATCATAATATTTTTTACGAACATCTGGGTTTTGCTCCATAAGTTTAACGCATAACATAAGCATATCATCAAAATCGATTGCATTATTATTATTCAATGCAGTTTCATAATCATCATATATTTGCGAAATTCTTTGTGATTTGAAATCTCTAGCATACGTTGCAAATGTATGAGCATCTTGCATTTTGTTTTTAGCGTTTGAAATAATCGCTTTAACTAGCTTTGGAACATACATTTTTTCATCAAATCCGTGATTTTTAATAGATTGTTTAATTAATGCTAAAGAATCTTGTTCGTCATAGATTGTAAAATTCTTATCTAATTTTTTACCAGATGGAAAACTATAATTATCAATTTCCTGTCTTAAAATACGTCCACAAATACTGTGAAATGTACCAACCCACATATATTTTACTATATTTTCACCTAGTATCTTTGAAAGACGTTCCTTCATTTCTTTAGCTGCTTTGTTTGTAAAAGTTACAGCTAAAATTTCTCGTGGATTAATTCCACTTTTAACCATATACGCAATTCTTGAGGTTAATACTTTTGTTTTACCACTACCTGCACCTGCTAAGATTAGCAACGAACCTTTTGTAGTTTTAACAGCATCTAGTTGTTCATTGTTGAGATTTTCTAAAATATTTTCCATTCCCTATTCCCAAAATCTAATTTTTGTGATATTATTAACACCATACACGAAAAGTTTATATAATGCAATTGAAAAGGTGAAAAAAATAATGAAAGATATTGTAAATATGTCAGATAACGAAGATAATATGCAAAGTTCAATTATGGTTCCATTTGATGATGCTCCAATCGCAGTTGAGGGTGCTCCTGATACAGTTGACGAACTATCAATGGAATTGGCTACAATCAAACAATCAGCCAAACGAATAGCTATTATTGGTTCACGTAATCTGGCTATTACACACCAACAAATGATTGAAACATTGACAACTGCATTAGTAATGCAAGGAAATACTATCATTACATCAGGTGGTTCATACGGTACAAATGCTGCTGCAATTCGTGGTGCGATGAAGTCTAATCCTGATAAATTAAAAGTTATTTTACCTCAAACAATTGGTCAACAACCTAGTGACGTTCAAAACCAACTTATCGGTGTTCCAAACATCATTGAACACTCAGACAGAGCTATGATGACTCTTGCTGATGCTTCTAGAGTTTGTAACAGAGAAATCATTGATGATTGTAACCAGTTGATTTGTTTCTTATCTCATACAAGTAAAACACTTCACACAGCTGTTGAATATGCTGAAGAAAACCACAAAGTTGTTACAGTATTTTACTTAGATTAATAAGAAGTTATAATTATGGATAAGATAAAATTATTAACGGGCAAAAACCCTAAAGACTACGAACCTATTGCGTTCGAGATTATTAACAATTCTGATGTAGATTTGTTCAGAGAACTTGTGTCTAAAGATGATTTTTTGTTTGACTTTGTGAAATCAAATGTTGCACAACGTCTTGAAAAAGCATGTACAAAAAATAACTACAAGAATTTATTAAAGTTTTTAGATATTTATTCACCATATTATGAAGACTTTATCACATCTACATTGGCTCAATTTGCTGACGAAGAAGTTACAAATATTATCCTAGACAAACTTGAAAACGGTACAGTAAACGAAAAAATATACTCTGCTGGATTTTTTGCATACAACCACAACAACAAAGCGTTAGAACTATTAAACAAATATGCTTTTTCAGATGAAACAAGCCTTTCTGAAAACTGTGCTAGAGCTTTAGCAAAAATAGGTGATAGAAAAGCTTTTGACCAAGCTATAAAATTACTTAATTCCGATGATGATTTTGAACAAATGAAAGCAGTTAATTTTTTAGTTTCATACCAAGACAAATCAGCATTAAAGCCGTTATTTGAGGTTATGAAAAAATCATCTTTATCAGAAAATATAGCAGAAGATATTCCATACCTTGAAAACCTGCCTGATTTATTAAATACAGAATTTCAAGAGGACGCAATTTTAACTTTTTGCTATATAGTTAACGGACTTGTTGAACTTATCCCTGTTTCGCAAGTTATTACATTTAGATTTTACGAATTTATAGACAAGATGCTACAAATGTCACCAAGTGGCGCTATTGCAGTTGCTTTATTCCTAGCTAAAGATAAATTTAACATGATAACAGAAAACGAAGAATATTTATTTGACGAAGATAAAAACACTAAAAACGAAGTTAATGATATTAAAAATTTACTTAATAGAGCAAATTTATACCCAATGACATCGTTTTTGTATGAAGAACTTTTTGAAGAAAGCCCATTTATTTTCTTTGTACTTGAAATTATTAGAGATGAAGAAAGCCTTGTTTCTTTATTAAGTGGGGACAATCAAACTGTTATCATTAAAGTTATGGAACTATTAAAGGCTCAAAACTTACTTACTGATAAGTACAAAAAAATGGCGCTTAATAAAATAACTAATGAAAATTTAAAAGTTATAGCAGAAGCTTTATAACATCTAACTTTGTAATATTTATTTATAAAACTATCAAAAAAAATATTTCACCGTTTTTCACATAAAAAAGTATCAACAATTATATGAGGTGAATATGAATACAATAGGTTCTTATAACAGAAATCAATCGTTTGGAATGGCTTTTAAAAAACCAAACCAATTTGTTCTAAACCATTTTGAACAAGCAATTAAAGAATTACCGGAAAAAGAAAGAGAGTTTTTCACAGAAAAAGTTGGATATTTGGTAGGACGAAACAAAAATGTATCTGTTCCAATTGAGCAAACAGTAACATCTACTGGAGTTTATAAAGCTGTTGTAGCTAACACTGCGTATTTTTCAAAAGAACCAAAGACAAAAGCTGACGGAATTATTATAGCAATGGAAGGTGCTACAAATGCTGCTAAAAACCTTGAAAACGCCAATTCACATTTTGCTAAAATAAAAAAGATTTTTGATATGTAAAATGTTATTCAGATGAATTCTAATAACTTAGTAACCTCGTTGCAATCTCGCTATGATTACGGTATATTTTAACTATGGGTGGTATTTATCAAAAAACTTTAGATTCTCTAGAATATCCAAAGGTTCTTAACGAACTTGCAAACTTTTCACGTTGCAACTATTCAAAAGAGCTTTGTCTAAAGCTTTTGCCTGAAAAAAAGCCAGAAATCATTCAAACTCTGCTTAATTTCACAAAGGAAGCTCTTGATATTCTTAATCAAGCTGTAGATATCCCATTAGAGTTTGTAATAGATTTATCAAAGATTGATTTCAGACCTGAATACTTTGAAGAAACAGAACTTATAGATTTTTCAAAAACTCTTAGAAGTTCAAGATTAGTAAAAAACTTCCTTAGAGAAAACTCAGACTCAGAATCTCTTTTATTCAATTTAAGCAAAAAACTATATGTAAACAAAGACCTTGAAGATAAGATTGTAGAAACATTTGATGAAAACTATAACGTCAAACATAATGCTACTCAAACACTTTCAGGATTGTATTCATCACTAAAAGACACTGAAGATAACTTAAAATCCACTGTTACAAAATTGCTTAATTCACCTGATTTCAACAAACATCTTCAAGAACAAATCTATACAGTGCGTGATGATAGAATAGTTTTTCAAGTTAAAGCACCATCGAAAAACAAGATTGCAGGGATTGTTCATGATGTTTCAGCAACAAACAAAACTTTTTATATTGAACCTAATCAAATTGTTCCACTAAACAATAAAATAAGAGAAGTAAAATCAAAAATTCACGGTGAAATAATCAGCATATTAACAAACCTTAGCCGAGAAATAAAAATAAACCTAGAAGATATAAAAACAAGTATAACAATCTTAGGTGAAATAGATTTTCATTTTGCAAAAGCTAGATACGCAATAAAGACCCAATCAGTTGAACCAATCCTTGAGACAAAAAAAATAATCAAACTAGAAAAAATGCGTCACCCACTTTTAATAGGACGAGTAAACCCTCTAGTTGTTAACGATTTTTCTATAGGTAAGGATTACCACTCTGTATTGATTACAGGCTCAAACACAGGCGGAAAGACTGTTGCATTGAAAACAATCGGATTATTTTTGCTTATGACGAATTCAGGAATGTTTTTACCTTGTACAGAGGCTCGTATTTATCCGTTTAAAACAGTTTTTGCTGATATTGGTGACTCACAAAACATCTTACAGAACCTTTCAACTTTTTCATCACATATGACAAACATTATTGATATACTTAACCAATCAAACTCTGATAGCTTTGTTTTGATAGATGAACTTTGTGCGGGTACTGATCCTGTAGAAGGTGCTGTTTTAGCAGAAGTAATACTTAAAAGATTACAAAAACTATCTGTAAATTCAGTTATTACAACACACTATGGAGAATTAAAATCCTTAGAATATTCTGATAACTATTTCAAAAACGCAAGCGTAGAATTTGATACAGAAACACTTTCGCCGACTTATAACCTTGTAATCGGTATCCCTGGGTTGAGTAACGCTATTGCAGTTTCATCTAATTTAGGTTTAGACAAAACTCTTATCAAACAAGCACAAGATATCTTATATAAACATAAAGACATCTCGCTTGAGGTTGTGGAAAAATTACAAGATACTCACCAACAGTTAACACAAAACCTTAAAACAGCTGAAGAAACAAACGCAGAAGCTCAGAACCTTAAAAAGAAATACGAAAAAGAAGTTACCGACCTAAAAAAATCTAAAAACAAAACAATTAAACATATCAAAAATAGGTTTGATTCAGAACTTGATGAAGCAAAAGCAGAAATCAAGGATATTTTGACAGAATTGAGAAAAGATAAATCTGAAAAAATTGCACGTCGTTCTTACGCTAGACTTGCAAAACTTGAATCCAAGTTCAGAGGTGATTTGAACGAACTTGAAGAACAAGAAAAATACGATGAAATAAATTGGGAAGAAGCGAAAATTCACGATAAATTGATTGTAAAAGATATTCACCAAGAAGTAGAATTACTTTCACTTCCTGATAAAAACAAGAATGTCTTTGTAATGATGGGAAATATCAAAACCAAGATTAAGCAAAATAAACTTGCTTTATACAACAAATCACTTATACAAAAACCTTTATTTAAACCTGTAAAACCATCACAACACTTTGAATTAAAACGATATGCTATGTCAAATACCCTTGATTTAAGAGGATATCGTGTAGAAGAAGCTCTTGATGAATTAGAAGCATTTTTGGATAAAGCTAGCCTTGTGAATTTAACCCCTGTTTCAATTATACACGGTCACGGAACAGGTGCATTAAAATCCGCTGTAAGAGATTTTCTTTCATCTTCACCTTATGTTGCTAAATTTAGAGCCGGCGAAAACACAGAGGGTGGCGACGGTGTAAGCGTGGTTGATATAAATTAGGAGCCACCTTGTTATGATTAAAGTTCTTGACTGCACCCTTAGAGATGGTGGATATATAAATAATTGGGAATTTGGATTTGATAATATTAAACAAATTATCAATTCACTTTCAAAATCTAATTTGGATTATATAGAATGTGGGTTTTTAAAAAATATTGATTATAAAAACGAAAAAAGTATCTTTTCAAAAACTTCTCAATTAAAAACCTTTTCTAACGCTCACAATCTCTGCCTTATGATAAACTATGGCGATATAAAAATTGAAGATTTAGACCTATCAAATAATATAACATTGAGGATTGCTTTTAAGAAACACGAGCGTTTTAAGGCACTAGAATTTTGTAGAGCAATGAAAGATAAAGGATTTAATATTTTTATAAATCCTATGGTTACGGATAGTTATACTGATGAAGAACTTTCAGACTTGATATCTAGAGTTAATAAAATTTCACCTATAGCGTTAACTATAGCTGATACGATTGGAGAGATGACAACAGATGAGATAACAGATTTGTTCAAAAGAATTGATAGTCAACTTGACAAAAAGATTGCGATTTGTTTTCATTCACACAATAATTTACAGATGTCGTTTAGAAACGCTGAAACGCTTATTAAACTTTGTCACAAGTACGAAAACTCCAACAACAATTTTCAAAGAGAAAGACAACAACGAGATTTAATTATAGATTCCAGTGTTTTTGGAATGGGTAGAGGCGCTGGAAACTTGTGTACAGAATTAATTACTCAATACTTAAACAAAAACTATCAAAAAAAATATGATATAACCTCTATTACAGAGGTTTCACATAAATATATTATGCCTATATATGAAAAGACTCCATGGGGTTGTTCTGTCGAAAATTATCTAGCAGGGATAAACCATTGTCACCCAAATTATGTAAAATTCTTGTCAGAAAAAGGGTTTAAAACAGAAGAAATGAACAAGATTTTTCAGGCTATACCTGAAGAAAAAAAGAGTGTATTTGATAAAGAGTTTATAGAAAAATTGGTTGTATAAGGTTTTGTCGTGTTCAATCAAATCGTTGAACACGACCTGCAGGGCTAAATAATCAACTGTAGGTTAGGGTTTCCACCCCAACAAAGTGTTTACAGGGATTCCGAAAACATAACCTACTTCATTATCGTTTCTAAGTCACACGTCATAAACTCATTCTGCGTCTGTAATATTTCGTCTAACAATGCAGTAAAATCATTATAACTTTCACAGTCTTGACAACCTTCAATTTTTATACCGTCAGTCTGTTTAAGTTCTATAATATAGAACTCCTCTCCTCTATCCTTTATGACAATAGAACCGTTTTCTTCAAACACCTGCAACAAAAGTTCAACCATATATGTTGTTATTCCTAAATAACACGCACAACCGTTCAAATCAAACTTGCCACCCCTTGAGTTACAAGAATATTTAATCATGCCTGCAAATGTCTTTAAAAAATTAAATCTTAACATCTCATCTACTTCATATTTCATAAAATGAATTCTAGATGGTGATGCTTTAGAAATTATATTCAAAAGGATTTCTTGATTTGGTGGATAATCAAAAAACATTACTCCATCACACCCTGAAATACTTGCTCTATTAACAATTCTTTTGAACACTTCTGGGTACTGTCTTAATCTTTCGATAATATAATTCTTCTCTGCAAAAACAGAAAACTCATACTTAGTATTTGCCAAATAACCGTTAACCTTATCTAATATATCAGTCTTACGTCTGTCATCGTGCATAATAATATTTGTAGAATTGTCTTCCTCAATCAAACTATCAGAATGAACATCTTTAATAATCAACTGTAAATTTACATTCCCATTAAATACATTTATCTGAGGAGCAAAAGCAACATCTAAGCTATCACCTGACTGTAAACTCACATCACCTCTTGACCACCAAATTGCATCAAACGGTATTCCATCTTTTTCAATAACAAGTTTTAAATGCTCTTTATTAGCACCCATAAGTTTCTTTTGTCTAAGAGTAAAACCTTCAATCGCAAAAGTTGGTGACGGATTAGATGCTCCAAAAGGTTCTAATCTTGCGATATCGTTAACTAAATCAACCGTTATATCTTCTGGCTCAATCTCTAAATCAATATCCAATACAGGTATAATCTTTTTGTTATTCATGTGTCTATCAAATGAATCCAACAAAGCCTTTTTAACAGATTCAAATGAAGATTTTTCAGGTGAAAAATAAAGTCCTGCCGCTAAAGCGTGACCACCAAACCCGTCTAATTTATCAGAAATATCAGAAATTATTTCATAAAGATTTAAGTCATCACAACCATTAACCCCTCTTGCTGAACATCTTATTTGATTAGTATCTTCTGAATACATCATTAAAAATGTTGGTTTCCCATATTTTTCAACCAATTTTGATGCAACAATCCCGATAATTCCTACATGCCAGTCTTTTTTATAAAGCACTAACATATTATCTCTTGAATTTTGTGCCATCTTATCAGCTTCTAAAAAAATCTCATTACATAGTTCTTGTCTAATCTTGTTATAATTATTTAAAGCCATAACAGACACTTCAACTTCTTGCCTATTCTCGCTAATCAAAACCTTTACAGCATCGCCGACAGAATCCAATCTTCCACAAGCATTAATTCTTGGTGCAATCCCAAAGGCAACTTGTTCTGCTGTTATACCGTCCTCTATATTATTATGTCCAGCTGTTTCCAACAAACGCTTTAAACCATAATGTCTACCACCTCTGATTAAATCTAAACCTTTTAATACATAAAACCTGTTTTCACCCACTAATGGAACAACATCAGCAATAGTACCAACTGCTACAAATGGAAGTATATCCATAGAATATTCAAGTTTATCATAATGCTCTAACACACCTTGTGCCAATTTAAAAGCGACTCCAACACCTGCTAAAGAACTTAAATACCTAATCTCCGTAGCTGTTAAATTTTCATCTAATGAATTTGGAGCTTTAGGGTTAATAATCCCAAACGCTTCTGGTAATTGTTCAGGTGCTTCGTGGTGGTCTGTTATTATAATATCTTTTTTAAAACTGTTGATAAAAGCAACTTCTTCAACATTACTTATACCACAATCCACTGTAATAATAAGTTTAGGCTTAACTTTTACCATGAGTTTAACCAACGAATTTGTCGATAAACCGTGACCCTCATTTTCTCTTGTCGGAATATAATACTCAACATCAGCCCCTAAAAAAGTCAAAGTTTTCATTAACAAAGAAGTAGATGTAACACCATCTGCGTCAAAATCACCATAAATAAGTATTTTTTCAGAATTATCTATTGCTTTTGCTATCCTATCAACAGATTTTCGCATATCACAAAAAGCATTAGGGTGAGTAAGTGTTAAAGAATACGGGTCTAAAAATGTTTCAACCTCATCTTTACCAACGCCACGCACAGATAAAAGTCGCTCTATAAGCGACTTTTTCTCATCTTTATTATGAATTCTCCATTCTTTTTTAACCATATTATTTGCTTTCTACTGGAACTTTTGGTTGTTCAACTTCCTTTTTTTCTGACTCTTTTGGTTCAGAAGATTTTTGTTCTGTTTTGCATTTAGCAGGGTCAGTAACAGTTGAACTTTGTTCTGAAGTTTTCTTCACTGTTTCTACTTTTTTTGTAGCTTTTTGAACAGGTGGTTTATAATCAGGTCTTAAATAATCTGGAATAGACTCACCACACTCTTTTAACAATATTCTCATAGCTTCTTTTAACTGAACATCGTCTTTATTTTTAACATTATCAGCTGACAACTTGACTTCTACGTCAGGCGTAATACCTTTTTTATGTATATCAGTTCCATTTGGAGTCAAATATTTTTGAATAGTAATATTTACCCCAGAATCATCTGATAATCTATTAATCTCTTGCACTAAACCTTTACCAAAAGTTTGTTCTCCAACAAGGATTGCTCTACAGTTATCTTTCATAGCACCACTAAAAATTTCACTTGCAGATGCAGAACCTTTATTAACAAGAATCACCAAAGGCTTATCTGTAATTCTAAATCTTGCAGCTCTTGTCGTATCTTTATATCCATTTCTATCAACAGTACTAACAATTCCACCACCTTGCAAGAACATATCTGACATCAAGATTGCATTAGTTAACAATCCTCCTGGATTTGAACGCAAATCTAAAATATAACCTTTTTTAGTTCGACTTGTGGTTTTTAAAATATTCAATATTTCAGAAGAAGCATTTTTACTAATGAATGAGCTTAGTCTAATATACTGAATACTATCAGGAACTCTTGTTTCAATAGGTGTTTTTACAGATACAGACTTAATTTCAATCTCATCACGAGTAATTGTAAACTTCTTTATTTCGTCTTTTCTTTTAACAACCAAAGTAACTTGAGTACCTTTATCACCTCTAATTTTATCAGCAGCCTTATCAATAGTTATACCTTTTGTGCTAACACCATCTATTTCAAGAATCATATCGTCAGTCAACATACCAGCTTTATAAGCAGGTGAACCCTCGATTGGTGCAATAACTACAAGGTTACCGTCTTTCATACCAATCTGAATACCAATACCTTGCAAAGAACCCTTAATTGAAGAAGTTTCCTCTGCAAATTCTTTTGGGTCTAAAAATCTTGTATATGGGTCATTCAAACTTGCTAACATTGTATCAATCGCAACGTAAGCATCTTCTTTCGTTTTAAGTTTTCCATCGTATTTATGTCGCCAAATATTCCAATCTTGAGAATTATCAGTTTGATCAACATATTTAAGATTAATCAATCTCCAAACTTCGTCATATATTTGGTCTGGTGAAGCACCAAAAACTTTTGGCACTGATAAACATAACATCAATGCAATATTAAATATTATAAAACCTTTTTTATTAAACACTCTTTTCAAAATTAACCCTCCCTAAGCGGATTTGTCTACTTTTCTCACATTATACATTAATTAAATTTTTATTTCCAATAATTGATAGACTAATTTATTAATTAAACTATCCTATAATTTTTTTTAGTTTGATTCCCCGATAGTGTCAACTGCTTCTACTCTGATATCAGTAATCAATTCAGAATAAGAAATAACAACAATAGTCGGAATATGACGTTCAAGTAATTGGAACAACGGCAAACGAATTCTAGGAGAACACAAAATAACAGGTTGTTTACCAATGTTTTGGTGCGCTCTCATCAAAGTCATAGCAGTAGATTCAATCAAGTCTTGAACTTGCATAGGATTTAACAAGAACATAGTACCAAGTTCAGTTCTTTGACAACTATCGTCAAGTACTTTTTCCCATTCAGGTGACAAAGTCAAAGCGTACAAAATATTGTCCTCTTGAACATTAGTCAAACAAATTTGACGACCCAAAGCCGCTCTCAAACGTTCTGACAAGATATCTGGTTCTTTAGAAAATCTTGCATAGTCACACAAACGCTCAAACACAAAGATGATATCCTTAATAGAAACTTTTTCTCTAATAAGATTAACAAAAATCTTTCTCAAATCACTTGTAGAAATAATTGCAGGAACAAGGTCATTAACAAGGGTAGGGTCTTGAGAACGAACAAGTTCCATAAGTTTAAGAACATCAGTTTTTGTCATAACTTCATCAACGTGTTTTCTTACACATTCTTGTAAGTGAGTAACAAGAACATCTGTTGCATCAACAGCAGTAATATTTTTGTTAGCTTGTGCATCTTCACCACTAATCCAGTATGCCTGAGTTTGATAAGTAGGGTCAACAGCAATAATCGCATCATCTGGAACATTCTTTCTTACAGCATCCCATTGATCAGCAATTACCATATATTTTCCAGGATAAACATAACCCGTAGCAACAGTATTACCACGAATAGAAATCATATATTCGTTTGTTTCTAATGCAGATGAGTCCATAATACGTATATTTGGTAAGATATAGCCTAATTCATCAGTAACTCTTTGACGTAAAGCAGCAATCTTAGCAAGCAACTGACCTTCTTGATCAGGGTCAGCAATTACCAACAAGCCTGCACCAACTTGCAAACTCAAAACGTCAACACCAAGTCTTTCGTACATCTTATTAGGGTTAACAAGGTCTTGCATATTTTGTCTAACATTTTCCAATTGACCCAACTGTGATTGAACGTCGGCATTGATAAGTACAGAAAATCCAGCAACCGTCAAACCAATAGAGAATAGCAAGAATGGGAAGAATGGTAGCCCCGTAATCGGACAAGTAATCGTAATCAAGAAAAGAAACGCTGCAGCAAAGAACAATGAATAAGGCTTACTCATAATCTGTGCAGTCAAATCAGAACCTAAAGAAGATGCATCAGCAGATGCACGAGTCATAACGATACCTGCTGCAATTGACATTAACAATGATGGAACTTGCGCACACAAACCATCACCAATAGTCAAAATTGTATATTTACTTACAGCTTCTGCTGGTGCTAAACCATTCATCAAACAACCTATAATCAAGCCACCTACAATGTTGATAATAGTAATAATGATACCTGCCATAGTATCACCTTTTACGAACTTCATCGCACCGTCCATAGAACCGAACAAACTTGATTCTCTTTGTAAGTCTTCACGCTTTTTAACAGCTTCTTCTGGAGATATCAAACCAGCATTAAAGTCGGCATCAATGGTCATCTGTTTACCAGGCATCGCATCTAAGGCAAATCTGGCAGATACTTCGGCAATACGTTCAGCACCCTTTGTAATTACCATAAACTGCACAACAGTAATAATAAGGAAAATTACACCACCTACAACCATGTTACCACCGGTAACAAAGTGTCCAAAAGCATCAATAACTTCACCTGCTTCACCCTTTGATAAAATCAAACGAGTTGATGCAATTGACAATACCAGACGGAACATTGTACCAAGCAAGATAATAGTCGGAAATGCCGCCAACTCAAGTGGTTTTTGGATATACAAAGATATCATCAGCAATACTACACCTAATGTAATATTCAACGATATAGAAAAATTGATAACCCAAGTAGGCATCTCCATCAACAAGATTAATATCAAGATGATTACGAATACCGCCAAACATATTTCACTTATCGGTTTACTTTCTGACGCCATTATTCAATGCTCCTTAATGCCATCTGAACAATCCCAAGCTGAGCCTCAATAGTAGCATCTATCATACCGTTATTAGTTTGTATAATACAACCACCCTCTGTAATAGCTTCATCAGAAAGTACTGACAATTTTGTTTCCATTCCTAACGATTTAATTTTTTCAGGTAAGGTATCTTTCAAATATTGAACCTGAATAGGATTAACCCTCAAAACAATCTTGGGTTCATTTTTAGACAACATCTTCAATGCGTCCATAACAGTATCTTCAACAATTTGAATATCTATTTTAGCTTCATGTTTAATAACTTTTTGCGCAATACTCATACTAAGCTCAAGCACATTAGGAGCAATCAAATTAAAGACCTTATCCTCTGCACCCATAAAAGCACTCAAAACATTTTTGAAATTATCTATTTCAGTTGTCGCTTGTTGCAAACCCAAATTATAACCTTCTTGATAGGCATTTTGTTTAATCTGAACAGCTTCTTCTTGAGCACGAGAAACGAGGTTTCTATCATCTATACGTCTATAACCACGTCTTCTATTTCCCGTTCTACGTTCTTTTCTTTGGGTAAAATCAATGTTATCAATATCAAAAACTTCCAATTCCTCTCTTTGAGCAATCTGCTCAGGAGTTTCAACGGGTTCTTCAACAACAGGTTCATTGTTTTCAACAACCTCTTCATTTACCTCGTTTAATTTAGATTGTTTTCGCTTTATTATCATAATTTTATATTATACACTATCCCGACAAAACTGTCCTAATTATACACTATCCTTAATATACTTAACAAGCAACTCTGCAACTTTTAATGGTACAGCATCATAATATTCGCCTTCATAAGCTTGTGAAATAAATCTCTTAACAAACGGCCTTTCAGGCTTAACAAGTTGTTCAACCTTTTCCATATCGTTTGTTTCAAAGATTTTATCCATATTTTTTACCATATTACGTTGAGAAAGTTTTTGTTTCTTAGGTACAACAATCTTCAAATCTTCTAAACACTTTAATGCGTACTTAATATCCACCTGAGCTTCTAACTTAGGAGTATTGACATACGTTGTTATTTCTTCAGCAACCTCTGGTGGAAACTTTGAAAGAACCTCATCAACACGTTCTTTTTCAATAAGCTTAAGCACCATAGCGATTGACTTAATTTTTGTCAATCTTGCTTCTCCAGCTCCTAAATTAGGGGCAGGTTGTTGACGATTAACACTTTGTGGAGCTTGAGCAGGAGCTTGTCCTTGAGCCTGTGCCTGAGCAGCTGCAGCAGCTTCTTCTTGTTCTTGAACCTGCCTTGCCATATCATCAATATTTGATTGACTTGCTGCTTTTTGCGAGATTTCATTTGAAATCACTCCACGTTTTTCCAAGTCTTCAATAGCTTCTTTATATGTTTTATCAACATGGTGTTCTATCAATTGTAAAGTTTTATCTTGTGGAATATTTTTTTGAATAGCTTGTTTTGCAATCTCAAAGATTGTAAAGGCAATCTTTTGCATAACTCCGTCCCAATGCTCTGGCATAATTCCAGAATGCACTAAATCAATAGACTTATGGAACGACCATTCAGCAATAATTTGGGTTACAAAAACTGCTTGATCAGCATTAAAATTTAACTTTTCATCGTTTGCAATAGCTTCACCAGCTAACAACGTAAAATTAGTAAGAGTCTTTACAACATAATTTTTCTGCATCTCATTGAAATTAGCAGGAACTAACTCACCTGCTTGAGATGACATCATTTGCGCAAATTCTTTATAATCAAAACCTTCTATTGCCATATCTTATATTATAATACCATTTATTTTTTCTTCAAGAACTTAACAATTAAATTTACTGTTCAATCCAACTTTTAATTTTTTCAGCACCTTCTTCTTCATCGAAGCTTTCAAATTCTTCTCTCAATTCAGCAAGTGCATCTTTTAGAGGTGTAATGTCTACATTTTGAGGGATTGCACGAGTATTGATTTCTTCCAATAAGTTTTGTTTCATTTGATCTTGTTGAGCTAACAAGTCTGCTGCACGTTGGCTAACATCTTGAATTTGACGTTCTTGTTGCATTGCTCTTTCTCTCAATACTCCAAGTTCACCTTCGTGTTGATCTCTCATAGCTTGTAAACGTTTAGAGATAAATCTGTGACCGATTATTAAACTTAAACCAACTAATGCTACTGCTAACCACCAAGGATTACCTGTTTCCTCTGGTTTTGGTAATTTTTCTGGATTATCAGATGCTAAGTATGGGTCGTTTGAATCGTTGAACGCAATTGATACGTTTTCAGGATTTGCCTTAGGGCTTGCTGCGTGAGCAATCAACTCTTTCAATTCTTCAATTGAAATATCTGGTGGCAATGCAGCCTTGTCTAAGGTTACAGCTATAGAAATATCTTCAATAGTACCAGGGCTCATATATTCATTTGTTTGAATTTTTGAAACACCGTATTGAGTTTCTTTTGCTGTTCTAGAATAATTTCTATTTTGTGAAGAATCAGCACCACCCCCTGGTAGACCGTTAGGTAAGTATACACTAACTGCGTTTGTGTTTTTATTACTATCAGCAGTTTGGTCGCCTAAACCTTCTTGGAAAGTTTGTTCAGAGATTGAAGTCTTTGTATTAGGGTCATAATACGTTGTGAATTTTTCTGTAGGTGCTTGTTTCAAGAAAGTACTAACTGTTGCAGAATAATTACCTTTACCAACAAGTCTATCCAACTGAACATTAACTTTTTGTTGCATATATTTATCGTTTTCACGCATTCTTTCTTGTTGTTCATCACTAGGTGACATAATACTGTTGTACACATTACCGTTCGTATCTGTAATTGCAACATTTTCTGTAGTCAAACCTGATACTGAACCTATAAGCAAGTTTGTAATTGCTTTAACCTTGAACGAATCAAGTTTATCACCACTTGGCATATCTAATTGAACAGTTGCAGTAACTGGCTTTTGATTAGATGCAAACATAGTTTGTTCAGGGATTGAAATAAATACAGATGCGTTTTGGATTGGTGGAATTTTTCTGATTAATCTTGCTAATTCACCATCAATCGCTCTTACTAAACGGATTTTTTTATCTTCTTTTGTTGAAGTAAAGTCACCTTTATCAAACATTTCAAGACCTACGTTTTGATCCATAAGTCCACTTTTAACAATAGCTAAAAGCGCTCTATCTCTTTCTGATTGAGTATATTTACTTAAAAAGATAGTTGATTTTGAACCATCTACTTTTCTATCAGCTTTAATACCTTCTCTTGCAAGAAGTGCCTGAATTTCAATAGCTTTACCAAGATTATCAGTAGTTAATAAATCAAGTGGAACTTTTATAACTTTTTCTTTAACAACTGACCCACCTTTACTTGCATTAACTGTTGAAACAACAGCTATTGTTAAGATAAGTGCAAAGAGAATTACCCCTACAGCAAGTACACCTATCAAAAAATTTTTATTATTTAATAAAGCTTTAAAATCCATTTTACGACACCCTAAGTTTAGTTTTTATTGTATACAACGTATCTATAATAATATTATACCTGTAATTGCATAATTTTATCGTATGTTTGAATGATTTTACCAGTAATTTGAGTAGCTACGTTAACATTAATTTCTGCTTTAGCCATAGCAGTCATAACATCGTGGATATCATACTCATCACTACCATTCATAACACTTCTTAGCATATTATCAGGAGCAGTTAAGTCATTATTAAACTTTTCTACAAGACCTGAAAAAACAGCCTTAAAGTCACCTGTAGCAGGCTCTTCCGTTCTTGACAAACGAGCAGGTGGAATACCAACCATACCAGTATCTAATTTTGTATGTTGCATTCTTGCTGCTAGATTGTACTGTGGAATTCCGTTAAAACCAAATGTCATATCACACCTTCTTCCTTCGGTCATTACACCTTTTTTAGGTTTCATCGGTAATAGTCGAAATAACTTTAATAATAATCAGCAAATATCATACATTTAGACTAGATATATTTTTTGACTTTATTATAGAGATTTCATTCATGTATATAATGATGTTTTTTTAAAAGTCTATGATTGATTAAAAAATTTTTACAATAAAAAAGGTCGAAAAATCGACCCTGAAAATAGTAGTAGTATACTTGTAAAAGTTTTTATATTCTTAATTCGAACTTTGCAATATAGTATTGCAACTCATCAAAGAACTCTTTAACACCTTCTAGATATAGGCATATCGTTTCTTTAAAAGAGGTTGTCCCTGGTAAATACAAATCAAAAAACATTTTTATTATTCTCCTTAAAAACACTTCGTACAAAATATATGACGGACTCATTTGGAAAAATCTTTAATCAAACTTGTTAAATTTTTACAATTATTTACAAAAGACAATAAAAAAGAGTTGAAATATAACTATGTTTAGCCTAATATAATAGATGTCTGACTGCCGAAATACGTTCGGGATTGAGAAATTCAATCTAATGAGCAAAATTAATTCGGTAAGAGCGAGTAGAAGGTGCCAGTAAGGTTGGCAAGATAGCAAAAGCTAGCTTAAGTCAAAACCGACTGACTACCGCAAAAGAAAAGGAATAAATATGAACACAGATCCAATAGCAGATATGCTAACAAGAATCAGAAATGCAAACATGGTTGCATTACCAACAGTTGAAATGCCATCATCAAAATTAAAAGTTGCTTTGGCAAAATTGTTGAAATCAGAAGGTTTCATTGTAGATTATTCAGAAAGAGCAGAAGGTTCATTCAAGTTCTTGACTATTGAATTAAAATATGATGAAAAACACAAACCTGTAATCACAAACTTAAAGAGAGTTTCAAGACCAGGTTTAAGAAGCTACAGCAAAGCTAAAAACATTCCACAAGTATTTGGTGGATTAGGTATTGCAGTAGTATCAACAAGCAAAGGTTTGTTGACAGATAGAAAAGCTCGTAAAGAAAACCTAGGTGGCGAAGTACTTTGCTACGTATGGTAGGATTTTCGGTAGGGCGCCGTGTCACGAAGTGACCCAGCCCGTAAGAGCGTAAAACACGGAGTGAACGACTAAATTCGTTAGAATTTAATAGTGAATGTAGTGTTTAGCACGCCCGAATAATCCTAGAACGGATTTTCGGTAGGGTGAGTGAGTAAAACGAGCGAAACCCGTAAGAGCTAAAAAACAAAAACAACTAAGCAGTTCAATTGGCAGAAAAGCTGCTTAAACAGAAAAGGAGAAAATAATATGTCACGTATTGGTAAAAAACCTGTAGAAATTCCATCAGGAGTTGAGGTTAAATTAGACGGTCAAACAATTACAGCAAAAGGACCAAAAGGAACTGAATCAGTAACATTCAGAGATGAAATAAAAGTAAGCATCGAAGATAATCACGTTATTGTAGAACCATTGAATGACGACAGAAAAACTGGTGCATTACACGGTTTAACAAGAACATTGATTGCAAATGCGATTGAAGGTGTTTCTAATGGATTTGAAAAGAAATTAGAAATTCAAGGTGTTGGTTACAGAGCAAGCATGGAAGGAACAAAACTTAATATGGCATTAGGTTATTCACACCCTGTAATCATCGAACCACCTGCTGGTATTACAATCACAGTAGAAGCTAATACAAAGATTTCTGTAAAAGGTACTAACAAACAAACAGTTGGTGACGTTGCAGCTGAAATCAGAAGCAAAAGACCACCTGAAGTTTACAAAGGAAAAGGTGTTAGATACGAAGGCGAATACATCAGACGTAAAGCTGGTAAAGCTGGTAAGAAGTAAGAAAATCTTTTGCAGATTGAATTTAGAAATTTTCTTAATTTTCAATTATCGATTTTCTATTTTCAACTTTGCGAAGTATCTTATTAAAGTAAACAAAAGTAGCCCACATAATCCCTTGTTATAGGCAAGAAGGATTGGGTAAAAGGAGAAAATAATGATTAAACAAGAAATTAGAAAACCAAAAGTACAAAAAAGACACAAATCTATCAGAGTTTCAATAGTTGGAACATCTGAATATCCTAGATTAGCTGTTTATAGAAGTACAAAACATATTTATGCACAAGTTATCGATGATGAAAAACATGTAACAATTGCATCAGCATCTTCAAACGACAAAGATTTGAAAGCTCAATTAGGACATGGTGGAAACATCGAAGCTGCTAAATTAGTTGGTAAGACTGTTGCAGAAAAAGCACTTAAGGCTGGAATCAAATCTATCGTATTTGATAGAGGTGGTTTCTTATATCACGGACGTGTTGCAGCATTAGCTGACGCAGCTAGAGAAGCAGGATTAGAATTCTAATTCTAACTTGACATAAGAGCTAGTTTAAGAACAAGGGACGGATTATTTCATAATCCGTCCCTTGTTTATTTATTTTGTTGGAGTAGAACTCCAACCTACAGCTATATTTTTAAATTTTTACTTACCCCAGCGACGATTTCTTCTATAAAACTCTTTCACCGCATTTGCTAAAGACTCTTTATCAAACTCTGGCCAAAATTCATCAACTATCAAGATTTCTGAATACGCTATTTGCCACAACAAATAGTTAGAAATTCTTATCTCGCCACCTGTTCTAATCAACAAATCAGGGTCAGGACAAGAACTTGTATACAACTCTGATGATATCAAATCTTCTGTAATATCTTCAACTTTCAATTCATTATCAAGCACTTTTTGAGAGATTTTCTTAACAGCGTGCACAATCTCATCTCTTGCACCATAGTTAAATGCAATCTGCAAATGAACACCTTTATTATTCTTTGTTACATCGATTGCATTATATAAAATCTCTTGCAATTTTGGATTTAATTTCGTTAAATCGCCCAAGAACGAAATCACGACACCGTTTTCATGCAATTCTGCAAGTTCATTCTTAATAGTGTTTCCTAACAAATTCATCAAGAAATCCACTTCTTCTGGTTTTCTGTTCCAGTTTTCTGTAGAAAACGCATAAACAGTCAAATACTTGATTCCATAATCATCACAAGCATAAACCGTTTTCTTAAGTGCATCAACCCCTTTTTTATGACCAATAGCTGATGGCAAACCTTTATTCTTAGCCCATCTTCTATTTCCGTCCATAATAATTGCTATATGCTGAAGATTAGTTGTTTTAACTAATTCTAATATATTATCTGTATCTGTTATCATTTTCATCTAAAATACTCCCTTAATAAATTATACATAAAAAAAGAACAATGTGAAAACCATTGTTCTTCTTTTAATAAAACTAATCATGGGAGGGAAATTTATCTTCCGCCTAATCCATACGTAAAGAATCCACTAGATTGAATACTTTGAGTCAAGGACTGTTGACATGCCTGCAACTCTTGAGTAACCTCTTGTAACTGAGTTTGTAACATTTTCTGTTGCATTTCTAGTTTTTTCTCATATTGATTAAGGCGTTTTTTTTCAGCTTCTAATTTTCTTACGGCAGGATCATTAGGGTCAAGGTCACTGTTAAATTCATCTATATCAGCGATTTGAGCAGTAACCCCAGAGATTTTCTCTGCCAAGCTCATCAAACGCATATCATAATCGTTCTTAGAGTTGGTCAAGATCATTAATCTCATTGTTGAAGCAAGAATGCCCATCGTTGAACCCTTTTTATTGCTACCTAGTTTCGTTTAAGTTCTTTCCTCGCAAGAATGTGTGCTCATTACTTTCTGCTATCAGGCTTTCCATCTTGTTAAGCTGGTGCTTGTGGTAATTAACTCTATATTGCGCCATCTTAAGTTTTTGTCTGATACTGAACATTTCTTTTAAGGATGTCACTATCTCATTGACAAACATCTTTATTGGATTTTTCCGAATGAAGAACGCTCGAGAAAAATTTATAAAGTTTCTTAGTCGTTTGAGGGAGGTCTTAACTGAGTCTAACATATTCTATTAATTCCCAACTTTTAGACTTCCAAGTATATAAAAACATGTTTTAACCAATAATTGCCTATATTTTAGCATGTTCGTAACATGTCTTAACACTCTACTTGCAGTCTATTCTGTCACCGCCGATACTCTGAAAAAAAATATTTTTCTTCGTATCGCTTAAAGATAACGGCATTTTTTTGTCATACTTTAAAGAACTATAATTAATTCCATCAAATTCTTTACAAAACTTAATGATAGCATTGATTACATGAGCGATTATATTGTTTCTGAATAGATTATTAAACAATATTCTTAAAAAAATTCTTTTATTCATATAAATTCCTCATCTTGTTCAGTCGAGTTTAAATGATACGTGTTTTTATACGTTTTGATTATCATTAAAAAAGCACAATCAATAACTCACTCACACTATAAGTTTTGAATTTCTTTACTATCACCTTCGATAGATTCTTTCAACATCTTTCTAACAACGTCACCTTGAGTATCCAACATCTTACAAACGGTTTCTATGTTAGCAACCTTTTGAGAAAGGATAGTATCAGCATTAGATAAAACATTACTAGAAACAGATTGATAAGCTGCTAAAGCAGCTGAACTTGTACCTTGCATCAAGTTACCCATAACAACAGCAGGTAGACCAAAGCTTCCCAAATATGGAGCGGCAGCAGTCATGATACCACCCCAACCAGAAACAAGCCCTGCTATAGGCATGATTATACCTGATTTACCGATACCATAACCGTTCGCTGTACCAATCCCGTATGCCGCAGCACTTGCGACATCAGCAACACTACCGATACTTGACGCATATCCAGTAGCTGTACCACTAGCAGAGCCAAGACCTGATATAAGTCCGTCAATTTGAGATGCTCCACCCGTAGCTGTTCCTAAACCCCACGAAACATTTGCTGCTCCATTTGGAAAACCTGAATAATTTCCTAACCCACTTAAACCAAAAGAGGCATATCCGGCATTTTGAGTACCTGTACCACCTGAATATTGTGACCAGTATGATGTACCCGGAATATTAAAAGAATGTGTTCCACCAAGCTGAGTCATAAATGCTGATGGTGCAAACAAACTTGCTAATTGGTATAAAAAACCACCACAAGCTTCAAACCCTGTACCAGAACTTGCTGAACCTGATACAGTCAAATCTCTTAATCTGTCATAGGTTTCGTAAAGCATACATTTAGCGTCAGCTGATGCTGCACCGAATTTGTTTGCTATTACTAATAGTCCGTCATTTTTGTAAGCCATAATTTCCTCAATTGATTTGTTATTTTGTTGTATTACCTTAGTTTAAGTTATATATTAACCACCGCTAAATGTTTTAAAAGTAGATTCTACGTTTTTACTGATAACTTTTTTAACGGCTTCCATTTCTGTTTGGAGTGCGTTCTGTTCAGTGTCTAACTGTTTTAACCTTAACTCCAATGTCCTATCCTGAGCCTGAATCAGTTCTGTTTTTGCGTTTATATCTGCAATCGCTTTATCATAAACCTGTTGTTTATAATAATACTGATTCATGGCATTTTGATAGGCATCTTCATCTGTGATAGCTTCGGTATTTAGAGTGTAAACAACCGAGTCGTCTTCAAATTTCACTGAAGAAAATCTTCCTGAACCATCTGTTTCCAACAATGCTTTTAGAGTTTCTTCAATCTTTGTTTTTAAGTATGTTGCCTTATAGTAAGGTAATTTTGTTGTCTGCATATCTATACTATTATCTGCTGGAGAATTTTCATAGAATGCACTTTTTGCTGATTCTTCCAAGTCATCTAAGGTTGTATAGTAAACAACACCGTTCATTTTGAATGAATAAATACCACCTAAATATTGACCCGTTTCATCAAAACATTTTTCAAAATTAGCTGCAGATACTGCGTTTCCGTTTTCTCCACGCATATCTTTAATAATTTGAGCAAGCTCTGTTTTTACATCTTTGTTTTCCCAATCTTTTTCTGTAAGTTCTGTAAGTTTACAATTACCTACTGCTGTAAAGTCAAAGAATCTTCTATCTTCTTCACCTTTTTTCATAGTTATTTGGTTGTTATCTGGTGTAATATTTGCTATTTCTTGAGCTGTCATATAATATTCACCATCGGTGTAATAGATAGAACCGTCATCTTGCTTACGAATTTTTATATCTGATGCAATACCGATATTATTTTGGTTATTTTTAATGTCACTTTCTTTAACATACATTTTTGAATTTTCATCATAATAATAATTTTCGTCTTCATCATATTCAAGACCAAAAGTATCTTTAAGTTTTTGAACAGCTTCTTCATCGTTCATATCAACCTTACTAAAGGTATAAAGGATAGGGTTGCCATCATCATCAGTTTTATCTGTATCTAGAACGTATGTATCATTAGCATCATCATAGAAAAATCCATTCGCGCTATATGTTTCAGTACGTCCATATATAGCATCAAGTTCTAATCTTGTATCACCCCAATCATCTTCTACACGAGTAAGGGTCTTGATTGCATCATTATCAAGGGTAAAAATGTATTTGTCATGCATAAAATCATAATTATACATTTTTATATTATATGTCTTGTTTAAATCTTTATCATCAGCATCATAGTGATATTCAAGCTTCATTGATGATTGGATTTGAGGGTCATGAAGAAGTTTTCTTGAGCCAGTGTAAACATTCTCATAATGATAACTTTTCACAACATAGTTATATTCTTCATCAGCAGTACCAAGTTGATAAAATTCATCAAGAACAGATGTATTGATACCATCGCTCCAAGAGTATTGAAGCTTTGTATAATTTGTACTGTCAGGACAAGTAGGAACTTGAATACCTAACATTTGGTTGAATAAATCGGCAGACTTATTTGCAAGGGCAGTACGAGCTTGATTGATTTGCTGTCCTTCATATTCGGTATTTGTTTTTCTTGCCGATAGTGCTAAATATCGGGCTTGTGATGCTGCCATACCCATTTGGGCATTTCTCCTATATTTTCGGGGTAATACCTTTCCCTCTTTTCATGGTCTTTTTAATGTTTTTTTATGAAAAGTCAAGGTATACTTTGTTTTATATAACGGATATGAGTGGAATATATGAACTTATTCTCGGAAAATTTCATCTTTTTAGATGAGAAACTTTTTATAAGAAGAAAGGTGCGAATTTGCTTTGCAAATTCGCACCTTTATATAAACACAATAAATAAAATTTTATTATTTTTTAAATATAAAAAACGCAGCTAATATGATAAAGAAAAAACCAACTAAGTAATTCCATTTAAATTCTTCTTTTAGATACCATACAGAAAAACCTGAAAACACAATTAGAGTAATTATTTCTTGGATAGTTTTTAGCTGAGCCGCAGAATAAACCGTATGTCCTATTCTGTTTGCAGGAACTTGAAAACAATATTCAAAAAACGCTATTGACCAACTAACAATTATAACAATCCATAAAGCTGTGGACTTATGCTTTAGGTGACCGTACCAAGCAAACGTCATAAAGACATTTGAGATTGTTAATAATAGGATTGGTAAAACAAATCTAAACATAGGTTTATTATAGCATATATAGAATTTCATTCCGAATTTATTTTCACTACTGTTTATGATAATTTTAATCCGTCATTGCGAAAATTTGCAACGCAAATTTGTGGCAATCCATAAATCAACTGTTATGTAAACATAAAACGTCATTCAGAGTGGTTTGCAAGTACTTCTTTAATACAAGCGAAGAATCCCTGCGAACATATAAAGTGTTTTTTATTTAACTGTTTTCTTTCTTTTCAGAGTTGCGAAGCCAAAAGAAAGAAAACAGTAGAAAAAGAAAGAAACGGCACGCTGAGTAGACACGAAAATATTAGCACTCAACCGTTAAAGCTCATAACTCGGAATTTGTAATTATATTTTAGCTATCAAATTCCTCAAACAAATTCGCTGTCTGGGTTTCGTTTATGTTTTCGTGTCTACTATGTTGTTTTCAACAACAATCAAACAGTTTTTAAAAATTTCAAATTTAATGTCTAAACTTTTTTTTATTATTTAATGATAAATGGTTATTGAATTTAAAAATTTTTCAACAGAATTATTCGGGATAGTAGTGGAAACAAGTTCAGGGTGACTAAAACTAAATAATAACAGTCATTCCGAATTGCGAATTTACGGACGAACGACACAAAGTTAGTTCGGATAGCGAACAGATTGAGCCGACTGTGACAACGTCACAAAAGGTGAAACTCTGTGAGCGTGGAGTAAATTCAAGACAGTTTCGGAATTCCTGCAAACACTCAATTACGCATTACAAATTATATAATACACTTTCCACTTAACCCTAAGCATTTACAGAGCCATCAATAATAATCGTATTTTTGATAAAAGAATGAGCCATTAAAAGTAAAAACGGATTCAAATCATAAGTTGATGACAAATTAACTTTTGCCTGTTGGTTTTCAACCTCATTCTCCATCTGAACACGTTGTTCAACTGTAATATTAGATTGCATTGTATGGTTTTGAGTAACCTCTTTCATTCGCTCTAACAAATCATCTTTAGGAAATTTGTCATCACACTGAATTTGCATATCAACATTATTTGCATTCATCAAAATCAAAGAACCATTTACGTTTCCATAATGTCTTGTTTGGATAAACACTTTTAATAATGATGAAAAATCAGACATATTTGGCATTGTTTCTATCGCAAGATTAAACCCAACACCTTCTTGTAAAGGATACCAAGGAAGATACAAAAGAATAATATTTTTCAAAATAGAAGCAGGGTTGTTTTCTTCCATCGCCATACTTTCTGAAACCATCTTCAATGAACCAGAAATTTGGGTATTATCAACTCCTTGCTTTGAAGCATTCGCTAAAGCTAGGATTAACTTTGAACGGGCATCTTTTCCATTATGCTTAATTGTATTAGACAAATCATTAAGATTTAACATGCCTGTAAACAATAGTTCAAAAGCATCATCTGACAATCTTTGACGCATTTGGGTCAAAGTCGGATTAGCAATATCGTTCATTGACAACTGTTGATAAAGTACTGCTTGAGCATCATCTAAAGTAGAATCTTTTACTGCACCAATTTCACTAGAAGGATTTTCAACAGGTGGTTTATCAATAATATGTTCATGTTGATGAGTATTATGTAGGTTACGAGGAGCTAACATCTCCACATTTCCTGTTATATATTGAGTGTTCGGTGGAATAACATTATTATTTGGTGGGAAAGGTGGATTTGGACGCATACCGTCAAAATGTGGTGGGCGGATATTATCATGCGGCGGCATTGGTCCTTCAGGTTGCAACGGTGGATTTGGTCGTACACCGTCAAAATGTGGTGGACGAATATTATCATGTGGTGGCATAGGTCTATCTGGTTGCAACGGTGGGTTTGGTCGCATACCATTATTATTTGGTGGTAACGGTTGTGTCGGATTGTTTGGAACAATCGGTCTTTCAGGTTGCAACGGTGGATTTGGTCGTACACCGTCAAAATGTGGTGGACGAATATTATCATGTGGTGGCATTGGTCCTTCAGGTTGCAACGGTGGGTTTGGACGTACACCGTCAAAATGTGGTGGACGAATATTATCATGCGGTGGCATAGGTCTATCTGGTTGCAACGGTTGATTTGGTCGCATACCATTATTATTTGGTGGCAACGGTTGTGTTGGATTGTTTGGCACAATCGGTCTTTCTGGTTGCAACAGTGGGTTTGGACGTACACCATTATTATTTGGTGGTAACGGTTGTGTTGGATTGTTTGGTACAATCGGTCTATCTGGTTGCAACGGTGGGTTTGGACGTACACCGTTATTATTTGGTGGCAACGGTTGTGTCGGATTGTTTGGAACAATCGGTCTTTCAGGTTGCAACGGTGGATTTGGTCGTACACCGTCAAAATG
>CANNUY010000001.1 GCA_947525005.1 uncultured Candidatus Melainabacteria bacterium | reverse complement strand
TTTTCATTTTGTTTAACTTCATTCAAAATTATTTGTTCATAATATTGTGAATTTGTCAAAGCATAAGTATTTGAATTTTGTGGAATTATACAAAGTAATAAAAATAAAATAATAAAAATTTTTTTCATAAAAACCTCAATTTGAATCTGTTCCATTATTATAACGAATTTTGTTCATAAAAGGTTCATTTTGAAAATATATATTTACAAAGGGTAATATGATTTTGGGTTTGCAGGGATTCCACGCTTGCCTCAAAAAATATTAATGGCACGCTCTGAATGACGGTTAGTGTTTACAGGGATTCCGAAATAGTCTTGAATTTACTCCACGCTCACAGAGTTTCACCTTTTGTGACGTTGTCACAGTCGGCTCAATCTGTTCGCTATCCGAACTAACTTCGTGTCGTTCGTCCGTAAATTCGCAATTCGGAATGACTGTATATATTTGGATTTAGTCACCCTGAACTTGTTTCAGGGTCTCTAAAAAATATTTTTACACGTCATTACGAGGAGCGAAGCGACGTGGTAATCCAGAAAAGTTTTTTATGTACGCAGAACCGTTGGTTTATGGATTGCCACACTTACTACTTTGCAAACTGTTCAATCGTTCGCAATGACGGGTTGCACGTCATTACGAGAAACGGAGTGACGTGGTAATCCAGAAAAAGTCTTTTTATGTACGCAGAACCGTTTGTTTATGGATTGCCACACTATCGTTGTCTTGGATTATTGTTTCACGCCTTCAAGTCATTCACTTTGTTTTACTTTGTAAAACTATCGTTCATTTTTTCGGCGTTACTTCGGCGTTCCCTCGTTTCACTCGGTCAGCCTACACAAAATCCGCCGCAATGACAGGTTAAAATTATCATGGACAGTAGTGCCGACCACTATTAATGACACTTACAATTTTAACTGTCAACTACTCTCTTGACTTCAAATAAGTTTCAATAAATCCGTCTAGGTCACCGTCCATAACAGCATCTACATTACCAACTTCGTACCCTGTTCTATGATCTTTAACCATTTTATATGGGTGGAAAACATAAGAACGGATTTGTGAACCAAAATTGATATCAAAGTTTTCACCTTTAAGTTCAGCAAGTTTCTTTTCGTGTTCATTTTGTTTAATTTCAAGCAACTTAGAAACCAAAATTTGCATTGCATACTCTTTATTTTGAAGTTGTGAACGCTCTTGCTGACATTTTACAACAATACCTGTTGGTTTGTGCAAGATTCTAACTGCTGTTTCAACTTTATTGACATTCTGTCCACCTGCACCACCTGAACGCATTGTATCTATTTCCAAATCTTCTGGGGGTATAATAATTGTTTTCTCTATATCAGGAATAATAGGAGAAACTTCACAAGATGCAAAACTTGTTTGACGTTTACCATTTGCATTGAATGGAGAAATACGTACAAGTCTATGCACACCCTTTTCTGCTTTTGCGTAACCGTATGCATATTTACCAGTAATTTTTATGGTAGCTGATTTGATACCAGCTTCTTCACCATCTGATTTATCTAGAAGTTCAACTTTCCAGCCTTTATTCTCTGCCCAACGGGTATACATACGAAGTAACATCTGTGTCCAATCTTGTGCATCTGTTCCACCTGCACCAGCGTTTACTGACAAAATTGCATCAGCTGAATCATATTCTCCACTAAGCATTTTTTGAAAATCAAATTTATCAAGTGCTTGTTTTAATTGTTCTAACTGATTTTCAGCATCAGTTATAAGTTCTTCATCACCCATTTCAAAAGCAACTTGAGCATCTTCTATTATTTGTGACCAATTACTGACATTTTCAATATTTTCTTTTAGTTCTCTGACTCTTTGACCAAGTTCAGATGCCAACTTCTGATTAGCCCAAACCTCAGGAAGTTGTAGTTTAGATTCTACATCATGTAACTCAGATTTTAATTTTTCTAAGTCAAAGATACTCCTTATTTTTTTCAACTCTTTCAGCTAAAATTTTTAAATCATTTATGTCCATACACATATTATATCACGATTGCGAATAACAATATCTAAAAAGTAAAAAAGCGAAGTCAAATAAATTGACTTCGCCAATAATTCTTGTGAACAAGAAGAATTACTTAACTAATTCTTTGAATTTTTTACCAGCTGAGAAAGCAGGAACTGTTTTAGCAGCGATTTTCAATTCAGCACCAGTTTGTGGGTTTCTACCTGTTCTAGCAGCTCTTTTTCTAGATTCGAATGTACCGAAACCAACTAAAGTAACTTTTTTACCTTTAGCAACTGTTTTTTCAATTGTTTCTAAAGTAGCTGATAAAATATCAGAAGCTGATTTTTGAGAAACGTTAGCTTTCTTAGCGATTTCTTTTACTAATTCGTCTTTGTTCATAATAATCTCCTTTTTCTACACACCAGTGTTAATAACAAACACTATGTTTTCTACATTCCTTATTATACATATATTTCAAGAATTTGCAAGCATTAAAACTCAATAATAATAAGAGCATGGGGAAATAACAGCATGCTAAACCGCATAAATACTGAATTTTAGTCTATTTATAATATATAGGATTTAGCTTTGCAAATTGTATATTATTGTAAAAATGAGTTAAGATTTGATAAGCATTATTACCCATTTCAGCCAAATTTTTCGCTCCATATTGAGTCATGCCAACTCCATGACCATTTGCTTTTATCTCATCGTCATAAGATGGAACTGATTGAAGATATGGAATATCAGAGCCAAACGACTTCAAGGCAGATTTTGTTTGTCCACCAGCTGATGATGAATACATAGCAGAAATTGGTTTTTTATCATAAAGCATGACAATTCCTTCAGTTTCAAGCACTGCTTTGTTTGAAGCTTCTGATTCTGCTCTTATACCGTCATAAACTTGATCCATTTGAGTATCAACAAGGTCAAACCCTTTAGATGCATGTTTCCCATAATTTGCTACAGCATAAGTTCTAGCTGCAATAGCTTGAGCTTTTAGTGCCTCTAATGACCAACCTGATGGCATTTCAGCAGGAAGTACACCTTGAACATAATTCTCCATACAAACATCGTTTATCACAGTCAAACTATTATTTCTATTCTGAATACGTAAAATTCCACGATACCACTTATCTTTTGTATATACGCAAGCATCTTTATCAAATGGTTTTAAAACTACATCAGTTGTATGAATAGTACATTGACCATAGTTTGAACGTACAATCATTGTTGAATCACCGTTTGGTATAACCTCGTACATCAACATTTTACGGATTATACAAACTTGTTTATTTGTTTTAACATCAATCATCTGAGCTTCCTCTGATGCTGAAACCTTGACTGATGACATATCTGTATATAACCCTATTTTTATTGCAAAAACAGGTGTTATTGAGATTACAAATAGTGTTAATAAAGTTATAATTCTTTTCATAACCTCATTTTAAATCATATTAGCTATTTGTATAAGGGTTAAATGGAGTATTTTTAATCTTTTTGTGAGTATTCAAAAGTATAATAGTCAGTAGTAAAAATACGCTCAACATGACGTCAACACATTATAATCGTCATCAGTCAGAGCGTACAACTCAGCAATATACGTATCTAATCTGTCATAAAGTTCCTTATTATCAGGGTTTTTCAATAACTCATCAACCATGCCTGCTACAACTCTTTGTTCTTCATCTCTGCAGGCAGGGATAGGTATGTCTTCAATATGCGAACGCAAAACTTTTATTGAATTAAATCGTTTTTCAAACACAAACTGTGCTATTCTTGAATTCAAAATTGCCACAATATATTTTATATTATATATAATAGGTTCTTTATTTTTAGATTCACCACAAAGTTTTGGAATCAGGATATTACAACTATTCAGCGATAACCTTTGTTTGTCATCATACGCAAACACCAACTTCTTACTTATAAATTTATAAAACAATTTTTCTTTTGCTCTATAAAAACTTTCAGATGCAACCTGCTGAAACCTTTCTGGCTCAAACTTTATATAATTATCACCCTCTGTAATTTTGTACTTATCAATATCAGAGCCTTTTATAACCACCTCATTATCAGATGTCTTTTTATCAGATAAAAGCTGAGCATTATTCCCTGTCACAATTCCAAGTGCAAAATCTGCATTATCTTTTAAATAAAGCCTATTATCAGCATTATAAAGTTTTTGGAGAATCTCATACTCTTTATCATTAACCCCAAATTCAAACTGTTCAGGATTAACCTCTCTTTCTTTTGAGATTACAAAACCCTCATTTTTTGTCTTGATTTGAGCACCCTTTAAACTCATTTTTTGTGACGTTTTTTCTAATTGAAGAATAATTGATGGACAATTAACTTTGTCAAAAGCGTTTCCTAAAAACTCTAAAAACCTCAATTCACAACCTTTTAATATGATTTTTCTAATCGGTTCATGGCTTTTTACATTCAAAATAGCCTCTGGCAAAACAAAAGCCAACACTCCATTTCTATTCAAACAACTCAAAGATTTTTCTATAAACAAATCATAAGATTCAATATTTTTACCTTTAATTGAATTATATTTTTCTTTTAATCTCTGTTTCTCAGTTTTTGAGAACTCACAACCCCAAGGTGGATTACCAATGATATAATCAAATTCACCTTTAAACACATTTAGAAAATCTTTGTTTGTAATATTTGAATATAATATATCAATATTATTAGGACGATATTTCAAAAATAAATTTATTCTTACAATTTCAACACTTGTTTCATCAATATCATTACCAAAAATCTGGTCTAATTTAACATTATCAGGCAACCTTAACAAAAAATTTCCAGTACCACAACATGGGTCAATTAAACTTGAACCCTCTTTTATATTTATCGAAGAAACAAGTTTTTCTACAACCTTATTCGGAGTGAAATATGCACCACGAGATTTTCTCTCTCCCATATTTGATAACGACATATATAATAAACCTAGAACGTCTTCATTAGGTTCAAAAACATAGTCAAAATCAAATAATTCAGGATATTTATTTATAAAATCTAAAGTTTTTTGTTTATCATCAATTAAATCAAAAACAAGTTTTTCAGCACCTTCTTGACAGCTCTCTATAAGGGTTTTTAGAGGTATGTTCTTCATCAACCTTGAACTACACTCTGCTATTAATATATTAATAATAGATTTATTAAGTTCTAATTTTAATTCATCAATTTTTATTAAAAGCTCTGAAATAACAGTGATATTCTTTGACTCAGCAGACAAATATCCCTTATACAAATTATTACCTGAAATGAATTTTTTGTTTCTTCTTGATTTTAGATAATCAATTTTTCCTGATTGAAGATTTTTCTTGAAATCAATTATATATTCTTTTGAAAAACGTATCTTGTTATCAACTGCCTCATCAACAAAATTTTTCGTATTATTAGCAAAATTAATTGGATTAATTTTATTCAACTTAATCCAATTTTTAAGAGTGGCTTCTGATACAGCCAACTCTTTAGATACCTCTTTTAATGAGAAATATTCCATTTCATAATTATAGCATTATTTTTTAAATTTCATAATTAGTCATGTTTGTTTTATACTAGGACTTGTATCTGGGAAAGAAAAGGAGAGAAAAATGGAAACAATTCTTGCATTTGCGCAGAGTAATGCGTTGATTATCTCAACTGCAATCCTTATTCTTGCGTATGTATTTATTGCAACAGAAAAAATCCCTAAAGTTACAATAGCTCTAGTAGGAGCATCTTTAACTCTTTTATTGGGATTATTAGGACAAAACCAAAAAATAGCAGGAAACTTTGACCCTGCATATTTCATCAACTATGTTGATTTTAACGTAATTTTCTTGTTGGTATCAATGATGATTATCGTTAGTATCGCAACAAGAAGTGGCATGTTCACTTGGGTAGCTACAGAAATGCTTAGAAGAACAAAAGGTCACCCTAAAACAACTTTATTCTGTTTAGCATTATTCACAGCTATCGCATCAGCGTTTTTAGATAATGTTACAACAGTAATTCTAATCATGCCTATTACATTCGTAATCGCAGATAAGCTAGACATCAACCCAATTCCATTCTTGATTGTTGAAATCTTAGCTTCAAACATCGGTGGTACTGCGACCTTAATCGGTGACCCACCAAACATCATTATCGGTAGTGCAGCAGGTCTATCATTCATGGACTTCATCAACGAATTAACAGGTATCGTTGCACTTATCTTATTAGTAGTTACAGGAGTTATGATTTTCTCTTTCAGAAAAATGATGAAAACAACTCCTGAAAGAATGGCAGAAGTTGCTAACCTAGACAACTCAAACTCAATCAAAGATAAAGCTCTTATGATTAGATCATTATCAGTATTATTATTAGTTATCTTAGGTTTTGTAACTCACGATATCACTCACATTCAAACAAGTGTATGTGCTATGGCTGGTGCCAGCTTCTTGTTATTGTTTGAAAAACCAGGTGATATATTAACAGATGTTGAATGGAGCACAATTTTCTTCTTCATCGGTTTATTCATCATCATCGGTGGTTTTGAACACGCAGGTGGTATCGAAATAATGGCAAAATGGTTAATTGACATCACTCACGGTTCACAAACATTAGCTTCTATGGTAATTCTATGGGGTTCAGGTATTTTATCAGGTATAATCGACAATATCCCTTACACAGCAACCATGACTCCAATGATTTCAGAAATCGCTACAAAAATGGGATCAGAATTCGTTCAACCATTATGGTGGAGTTTGTCATTAGGAGCATGCCTTGGCGGAAACATGACAATTATCGGTGCTGCTGCCAATGTTATCGTTTCAGAAACATCTGCAGCTAAAGGACACCCTATTGAATTCATGAAATTCCTTAAATACGGTGTTTCAGCGATGTTATTGTCATTGTTAATGTCGTCTGCTTATATATATTTAAGATTTTTAGTTCACTAAGAGTAATATAATATATATGTAATATATACAAAGAGAGTTGTTTTGTTAACAGCTCTCTTTTTTAGTTATAACGAGTATTTCAAGTGATTACAAAATATTAATATTAAGAATGTAAAAATTACAATTATTTTTAACAAAGATTAATAATCGCCAAAACTCCCATATATCACAAATAAAAAATTTTTCCTCAAATTTTACAAAAAATCGTCCAAAAGGTTGACTTTACATGAATGAAAATTAAGGTTACAATAGATATAACAATAAACGGAAGTTGATAAATTTACGGAAGTTGATATTTAATAATTGGTTACTTAATCAGCAGCTAATAGTGTGTACTCAAAAAAATTTTGGGAAATTCGGAGGTTTTTTAGATATTATGAATGAAACAACAAAGAGAGAAGAAAGTGTTGTAGGATTTGATAAGTCAGCAGGAAACATGACAAACACAATAAAGGGAGCGACAGTGAAAGTTAATGCAGAAAAAATTCAATCAAACAATTCAGTAGGTCAAATTATAGATTTCTGCCCTAAAATTTCAACCAATAACATCAAGATTATTAAAAAAGACGGAACTCTTGAAAATTATGACGTATCTAAAGTAGTTATTGCAATTAAAAAATCAGCAGATAGAATGATTATCAAATTAACAGATGCTGAAATTGAAAAAATTTGTGACATTGTTAATAAAAGTGTAGTAGAATTTGGTAAAGAAAAGATTGAAATTATCAAAATCCATAGTATTGTAGAAAGTGCACTTGAAGATGTAAATCCAAAAGTTGCAAAGAGCTACAGAGATTATAGAAACTACAAAATTGATTTCGTAACTATGTTAGACAAAGTATTCCAAGAATCTCAAAGAATTATGTACATTGGTGACAAAGAAAATGCCAATGCAGATTCAGCTTTGGTATCAACAAAGAGATCATTAATTTTTAACGAATTAAACAAAGAATTGTACAAAAAATTCTTCTTATCAGTAGATGAATTACAAGCAATCAGAGATGGTTATATTTATATTCACGATATGTCAGCAAGACGTGACACTATGAACTGTTGTTTATTCGATGTAGCATCAGTTCTTAAAGATGGTTTTGAAATGGGTAACATTTGGTACAACGAACCCAAATCACTAGATGTTGCATTTGATGTAATCGGTGATATAGTAATGGCTGCGGCAAGTCAACAATATGGTGGTTTCACTGTGCCAGAAGTTGATAAGATTTTAGCACCATACGCAGAAAAAACTTATGAAAGACAATACAACAGATATTTATGTCTAGGTTTGTCGTTTGAAAAAGCAAGAGAAGCAGCATTAGAAGATGTAACAAAAGACTTTGAACAAGGTTTTCAAGGTTGGGAATACAAGTTCAACACAGTTGCATCATCTAGAGGGGACTACCCATTCATCACAGTTTCTACAGGTTTAGGAACTAGTCAGTTTGAAAAATTAGCCACTTTATCAATGCTAAAAATTAGACAAGGTGGACAAGGGAAAAAAGGTTGCAAAAAGCCTGTATTATTCCCTAAAATAGTATTCTTATACGATGAAAACCTACACGGTGAAGACAAAATCTCAGAAGATTTGTTCCATGCAGGTGTTGAATGTTCTAGAAAAACAATGTATCCTGACTGGTTATCACTATCAGGTGAAGGTTATGTAGCTAGTATGTATAAAAAATACGGTAAAGTTGTTTCACCAATGGGCTGTAGAGCATTCTTATCTCCTTGGTTTGAAAGAGGCGGTATGCACCCAGCTGATGAAAATGATACACCTGTATTTGTTGGTCGTTTCAACATCGGTGCAATTAGCCTACACTTACCAATGATTTATGCAAAAGCTAAAAAAGAAAGTAAAGATTTCTATGAAGTTCTAGATTACTATATGGAACTTATCAGACAGCTTCACATCAGAACTTATGATTATCTTGGAGAAATGAAAGCATCTGTTAATCCATTAGCATTCTGTGAAGGCGGTTTCTTGGGCGGACACCTTGGTATCCACGATAAGATTAAACCTATCTTAAAATCTGCAACAGCTTCATTTGGTATTACAGCTTTAAACGAATTACAAGAAGTTTACAACGGAAAATCTCTTGTTGAAGATGGACAATTCGCTATTGAAGTTATGGAATACATCAACAAGAAAGTTAATGAATTTAAAGAAGAAGATGGTTGGTTATACGCATTATACGGAACACCTGCTGAAAACCTTTGTGGTTTACAAGTAAAACAATTCCGTAAAAAATACGGTGTAGTTGCTCACGTATCAGATAAACCATACGTATCAAACTCATTCCACTGCCACGTATCAGAAAATATCAGCCCAATCCAAAAACAAGATTTGGAAAAACGTTTCTGGGATTTGATGAACGGTGGCAAAATCCAGTATGTTAAATATCCTATCAACTACAACAAAAAAGCTGTAGAAACTCTTCTTAGAAGAGCTATGGATATGGGATTCTATGAAGGTGTTAACCTTGCATTATCATACTGTGATGATTGCGGACATCAGGAATTGGATATGGACGTATGTCCTAAATGTGGCTCAAAGAATTTAACTAAAATCGACAGAATGAACGGTTATCTAGCATATTCTAGAGTTAAAGGTGATTCAAGATTGGCTGCTCACAAAATGGAAGAAATTAAAGATAGAAAGAGTATGTAATCATACATAATATATGTCATTTAGGTTTAAGGATTTGCCAAATAACGAAAAGAGTTTTAAAAGCAAACCTTAAACTAGAAAATGACTCAGTGTTTTTGCTAAGAATAGAGGAATTTAGGGAGCTTAAGAGAGAATGAATTACCATAATATTACAACTGACGATATGTTAAATGGTGACGGATTACGTGTAGTGCTTTGGGTTGCAGGCTGTAACCACTACTGCAAACATTGTCAAAACCCAGAAACTTGGGACGTAGGTGGTGGTATACCATTCGATGAAACTGCTGAAAGAGAACTTTTTGAAAAACTTAGTGCTCCATATATTTCAGGTATAACTTTTAGTGGTGGTGACCCACTTCACCCATTTAATCGTTCTGAAGTATTCAGACTTATCAAAAAAACAAAAGAACTTTTCCCTGAAAAAACTATTTGGCTATACACAGGTTATAATTGGGAAGAAATTCACCACCTTGAAGGATTAGAAAACATTGATGTTCTTTGTGAGGGTGAGTTTATTGACGAACTAAAAGACGTAAATATCCACTGGGTTGGTAGTTCTAACCAGCGTGTTATCAATGTAAAAGAAACATTAAAGACTGGCAATATTGTTTTACACGAATAAAAGTTTGACTACTATTTATGTACACAGTGGTTTTAAAACGAGGACAGTTTAATGAAAATCGTCATTCAGGCGGATTTTCGGTAGGGCGCCGTGTCACGAAGTGACCCAGCCCGTAAGGTTGAGCGAAACCACGCTTTTGCGAAATCCCGAATAATCCAAGACAGCGATAGCGAATCAATCCATAAATCAACTGTTCTGCAAACAAAAACTTTATTACCCTTTGTAAATATATATTTTCAAAATGAACCTTTTTATAATAAAATTCGTTATAATAATGAAAAGTTAATGGAGCAAATAATGAACAAATATATACTAATAATACTCGCATTTTGTGGATTATGTTTTAATTCCGTTGTATTTGCACAACCTGACGATATTTTTAATGGCAAAGCATACAGTATAGGTGATATGCATGTAGAATATTTTCACGATCGAATATACAGTATAGGTAATATGCGTGTAAAATATTTTCACGATCGAATATACAGTATAGGTGATATGCGTGTAGAATATTTTCACGATCGAATATACAGTATAGGTGATATGCGTGTAAAATATTTTCACGATCGAATATACAGTATAGGTGATATGCGTGTAGAATATTTTCACGATCGAATATACAGTATAGGTGATATGCGTGTAAAATATTTTCACGATTGAATATACAGTATAGGTGATATGCGTGTAGAATATCAGGATGATGCTTCTTTATATTCAGGAAAATATATTAGAATTATACAAAAAAAATAATAATTTCAAAAAATAAAATAATTTCTTACAAATCTTTAATTAATAAACCAACTCGTTGTAATTTACTTTTGATTGTAGTTTTTGTAAGGTCATTCCATATATTTTCAGCAGCATCTCTATCTCTACCCAAGAACGTCCAGAATTTTTCTGGGAATTCAGTTAATTTTATACTGTAATCAATGTTATCCGATTTATCCATTCCCCATGTAAATTCGTCAATTGATGCTAGGAAGTTAAATATAGGAATATCTTGGTTGCTTAAACCAATTACTCTTATTGGCATTTCTAATCTTCTCATAGTTTCTAAATATTTGTAAATTTTACTCCTTATATTTGAACCTTTTACATAAAATATTCGTTACAATGATATAAGATAATTAAAAGGAGTTTAATATGAAAAAAATACTTGTATTATTAATCTTGCTATCAATATCACTTCCAGTATTTGCATACGATCCTAATTCACCAAATCTTATTTGGGATGCAAAAGCTCAAAAATATAAATTTAATTTTAATACAATAAAATTTGAATATGATAATGGTAAATTAGTAAAAATTGGTGATAATATTGTTAAATATTATAACTCTGTTAACAGAATAGAATTTATCGGAGATATGCCAGTAAAATATGATTCAAAAGGTAGAATAAAACAAGTAGGTAATAAAAGAATATATTATCTTTCAAATGGTCGCATTGGCTTTATTCTTGATAAATGGTCATATAAGAGTGTAGAGTATGCTTATGCTTCTGGTAATGATGGATTATATCCTATTTTATACCGTATTGGAAATTATAAAGTAGAGTATGATAGTGCTGGCAGAATAAAATATCTGGTTAAATTTTAATTATTTATTCCTCATCTTAATAAAATCCATAAACCAACCGTTCTGCAAACAAAAACTTTATTACCCTTTGTAAATATATTTTTTATAAATGAACAATTCTTCTAATAAATTCGTTATAATGTTGGGTAACAATAACGAAAGGATTACTAATGAAAAAATTACTTCTATTTATATTATGTTTAGTTTGTATAACTTCTAATTATTCTTATGCATCAACTCAACAAGAATTATTAAAAAATAAACAAATTATCCTTAACGATTTTGTGAAAGATAATAAACCTTTAACATATACTGAGTTAAAAAATGCATTAAAGAACACCGAAAATGAACTATATAGTATTCATAGAATGAAAAATGCAGATCATAGTTGTTATTCAAATGGTGTAATTAAACAAATTAAAATAATAAAACCTGATGGTAGCATTACATACGAATATTATAATATTTATGGAATTAGTGTAGGTACGTTGACATATAAAAATAATAAATTAATAGCTTCAACAAGACCTGAACCTATTGAAAAACCTAATATTGCCTCAACGAATAATGGAAGTTCTGATAATTCAAGCACTTTCATTAATAACAAATATAATCAAATTGGTAATAATATGCTCAGATATAATGGAGATAAAATCTGTCAAATAGGTGATATGCAAGTCAGATATAATGGAGATAAAATCTGCCAAATAGGAGATATGCAAGTCAGATATAATGGAGATAAAATCTGTCAAATAGGTGATATGCAAGTTAGATATAATGGAGATAAAATCTGCCAAATAGGAGATATGCAAGTCAGATATAATGGAGATAAAATCTGTCAAATAGGTGATATGCAAGTCAGATATTAATTAAATTATTTATAAATTACGAATGGCTAATCCTAAACGTTCTAGTAAATCTGCTCTGCTTTGTTCATTAGATAAGGTATCTGCAATTTCAGTATATCTTCTTACTGTATCTCTAATTCTTTCAGGAGCTTCTCCTAATTCAATTGAATAGTTTATATTATCTTGTCTATCTAATCCCCATTTGAATTGATCAACACAAGCCAAAAAATTAAATACAGGGATTCCTTGATTACTTAAACCAATTACTCTTATTGGTATTTCTAATCCTTTCATAGTTTCTTAATATTTGTAAATTTTACTCCTTATGTTTGAACCTTTTACATAAAATATTCGTTACAATGATATAAGATAATTAAAAGGAGTTTAATATGAAAAAAATACTTGTATTATTAATCTTGCTATCAATATCACTTCCAGTATTTGCATACGATCCTAATTCACCAAATCTTATTTGGGATGCAAAAGCTCAAAAATATAAATTTAATTTTAATACAATAAAATTTGAATATGATAATGGGAAATTGGTAAAAATTGGTGATAATATTGTTAAATATAATTCTGTTGGTAAAATAGAAACTATTGGTGATATGCCAGTAAAATATGACTCAAGAGATAGAATAAAACAAGTTGGTGATAAGAAAATACATTATAAGTATGGTAAAACTATAAGTTCAATCACTGGTAAAAATTGGTTATATATGCGTGCACATTATAGCTATAATCCAAGTGGTGACGAATTATATCGAATAGGGGATTATTATATTCAATATGATGATGTTGGTAGAATAAAATATCTAATTAAATTTTAATTATCGATTCCTCATCTTAATAAAATCCATAAACCAACGGTTCTGCGTACATAGAAAGGCTTTTTCTGGATTGCCACTTTGCTTTGCGCTCGTAATGACAAATTAACTAAAAAAGACGAGATAAAAATCTCGTCTTTTTTATTACCTATATGGTACAAAATTATTCAACTACGATAGCTTGAACTGGGCAAGAATCAGCAGCTTCTTTAACGCAATCTTCGTTTTCACCAACAGCAGATTCGTTAACTACAGCCTTGTCTTCTACTGAAAATACAGCATCACAAATTGATTCACATGCACCACATGCTATACAAGAATCTTCAACTTTAACTTTCATTTTATTTCTCCTTATTATTTCCATCAATTACCAACGGTAATTGCATGTTTAGTATATAACAAAATTTCTAAAATATCCACTTTGTAACAACATCAGCGATATTATCAAAACCATATATCAAACCAAGATCTTTTGGTTCAATGCCTTTATGATAATAAAGTACAGGAACATATTCTCTTGTATGGTCAGTTCCTTTAACTGTTGGGTCGCAACCATGGTCAGCAGTGATTACCAACAAATCGTCATCATTCATCTCATCAATGAATTTTGCTACATATTCATCAATTTCTTCAATGGCTTTACCATAACCTTCTGCATTGTTTCTATGACCATATAACATATCTGTATCTACAAGGTTTGTGAAAATAATAGACTTGTTTGGATTAAATTTATCAACAGAAGCATATCTAATAGAATCTAAATCAAGTTCACCTTTAATAGCTTTAAGTGTCAAATCAAGACCTTCTTTATTAGAACCTGTATGGATAGCGTGTGTAATACCAGCTTTTGAAAAGATATCTTCAATCTTACCAATACCAACAACTTCACCACCTGAAGCTTTTACTCTATCTAACATTGTTTCACCAGTTGGCTCAACCGAATAATCACGTCTATCTTTACCAATTCTTGTAGGTTTACCGTCAATAATCTTATAAGGACGAGCGATTACTCTTGATACGTGATAATTACCCTCATCTAAAAGACGTCTTGCAATTACACACCAATCATATAGTGTTTCTAAAGGTATCAAATCTGTATCAACTGCAATTTGATACACACTGTCAGCACTTGTATAAATAATAGGGAACTTAGTTCTATGATGTTCGTCATTAAGTTCTTCAATAATAGCAGTACCACTAGCTGGTTTGTTTGCTAAAATACCACCACATTTTGTTTCTTCAATAAATTTATCAATAAGTTCTTTTGGAAATCCATTTGGGAAAGTAGAAAAAGGTTTTTCTGAAACAAGTCCTGCAATTTCCCAGTGACCTGTTGTTGTATCTTTACCCTTTGATTTTTCTTGCATTGTTCCATATTGACCAATAGGATTAGCAACATTTTCTATACCTTCAAAATCCTGAATTTTGCCAAGCCCAAGTTTTGCCATATTAGGAGCTTTTAAACCTTTATTAAAAGCACAAACATTCTTTAGGGTATTGCATTCTTTTACGTCATTGAATTCTGCATAATCAGGCATAGCACCAATACCCATTGAATCAATAACTACAATAATTGCTCTTTTCATATATTACCTTCTTTCCACTACGTTATACAGAAACTGTCTAACTTAAATATAATAAACTTTAGTACATAAACTTTACCAAAAATTTGTTTATTTTTCCACTACTGTATTAAAAATTCTATCACCAGCATCACCCATGCCTGGAATAATATAACCGTGTTCATTCAAACCATCATCAACTGAAGCAGTTATTATTTCTATTTCAGGGAACTCTTTTTGGATAAGCTCAATACCTTGAGGTGCAGCAATAATATTTATACACTTAATATTCTTAATAGGTATATTTTTATCTGCATAAAGTCTTATTGCTTCTAACATTGAATTACCTGTAGCAAGCATTGGGTCTGTTATATAAACATAAAACTTTTCAGGATTTGGAGTTGCCATAGGAACTTTGTTATAGTACCAAACAGGTTTCAAAGTTTTTTCATCTCTATACATACCAATATGTCGAATACAAGCATCAGGAAGAATATCAATCGCTTCATCAGTAAAAATCAAACCTGCACGTAAGATAGGAGAAATAATAATTGTTATATCTGAATCGATATCTTTTGAAACACATTTTGTTACAGGCGTTTCAATCTCTCTATCAACTAAAGGTAAGTTTTTTGATGCTTCATATAACAATACTCTAGTAATTTTTCTTGCAGCAATCCTTACTCCTTGACTATCCGTAGTTCTATCTCTCATTGTACATAAGCTCTGACAGATTACAGGATTATCAATAATTTTTACTTTTTCTTTGTTCATAGTCTATCTTCTTCCTTTATTTTTCAAAATGTTCTAATACTTGTCTAAAATTCTCCATATTCTTTGACGAATTGTCTATCCAATTATTTGAATAATTCAAAAATTGCACAGAGTCATTAAAATTGTTTGCTTCCGGAGAGATGTTAATTTCATTTATCTCTGCACCGAAATTTGAAACTGCATAAACAATATTCATAAGAGTTTTATACATTTGATATAACAACGACCAACAATCTCTCAAACGCTTTGGACGTTCAACTAAAAAATAATCATTTCCACTAACCAAAAGTTCTTGATTTATAATTTTGTTTGAATCAGGTGGATAAAGTTCTAAAGATTTTGAACCACCGAGTCCGTACATTTCAACAGTAGCTAAAGTATTTTTAGGTAAATGAACAGATTTATCCGTAACCTTAAATCTTACTAAAATAGTGTCATCTTTTATAATTTTAGTTTTAGTAACATAACCAACAGGGACACCCATAATATGAACAGGTGAACCAACAATTAAACCGTACACATCAGGAAAATAAATATCATGAGTTTCAAAACTGTTGTTATGTCTGATTATTAAACCTGCAATCAAACAAACAAAGACTAATAGGATAGAGAACCAAGCAATCAACTCAATTTTTCGTAATTTTGATGTACGATTTTTCCTGTCTTCTTTTTGCATACACTAATTTTAGCAAAAATTCTGTAAGACAACAAGTAATTTAGCTAATTATTAAGAGAACAACTTAAATGTTCTTTCAACATTTTCTTTAGCTACAGATTTTAAGGTTTCCATTTCTTGTTTAATAGCATTTCTTTCATTATCTAAAGCAGCCAAATCGCTATCATATTTTCTATCTTTCATATCGATTTTCTTCATATCTGCTTCATATTTAGCTTCAGCCTTCTTGATTAAAGTTTCATCAGCTACTTCTTGCAAACCAGTATTTGTTGAAACGCTTGTTTCATATTTATAGAAGTCTTCTTCACCTTCAAATGGGAATACGCCTTCTTCCCTAATCGTAACAATAGCAACCTCACCTGAATTTATCAAGTTTGTAATTACTTCTGAAACATTTGTTGGAGGATTATTCAAATCAGCTCCAAATACTGCATTACATAGTTGTGCAAATGTACCTGTAGCTGGATTATCTCTTAATGTAACTGCTGCTCCACCACCGTATGGAGTGTAAGTTGGATATTCCGTAGTTGAAATTTTTGTACCTTCTTTTGTTGAAAATCTATAATACGTACCTGGGGTACTTATATTATATGGTGTAGGTACTCTATTATCTGGATCAGGATCATTTGCTTTATCAATTTGTGCTTGTGTAACTGTAAATGAACCAGCCTTTTTATAAACTAAATTATTATTATCAATATAAGACTCTGTTCCATCAAACACACGTCCATTATAGTTTAACGCATAACCAGCTTTTACAAAATCATTATAATTATTTATATCATGATAAGTAACAGAACCATCTGTGCTTAAAACCTTATATTGAACCTTTGTCTTTTCAAGAGCTTCTAAATAAGTTTCATAAACCTGTGATGATTCATTTGCCATTTGTAATTTTTCAGCTTCAAGTTTTGCAGCTTTGTATTCAATTTGATGCATTCTTGAAGTCAAATTCAATAATCTTGCTTGTGATGATGCTAAACCCATAGCCTTAATCCTTTATTCCGTTTCCATTCATGTCTACGACAGTTTTTCAACATTCTTTAGCCCATTTTTGCATATTGTTACATTTCTTCACAAAGTTGGAATCATGCTCATAATAAGAGTTTTAACATGTTTACAAAGATTAATATTTATACACATTAAAGGCAAATTTACTTTTTGAAACGACTTTATATAAATGGATAAGGTTTATGTAGGTTAATTATGAATTTTTCTAAAATTATTAATATGTCAACATTTAGAAATGTTGAAAAAAATCTTAGATATATAATACCGTCTGAAGCTAGTGTCACAAAGGTTGCTGAGTCTAGCAAATCATTATTGGAAAGACCACAGCTAAAAACCTTAGAACACGACTTATTTGAAAACTCAAAAACTCTAGAACAATACAATAATTACAATGTTAGTATCCCTGAAACAGTTTCAAATTTTACATATACAAACTCTTCAAAAGAAATAGCAAAATATGAGGCAAGTGTAAATCACAACATAAGACCTAAAGTTGGTTTAAAAGAAGCTACAAACGCAGCTAAACGTGTGACAGATGATGTTGAACTTCAAAAAGCTCTAGTAGAGTTTACAAGACAAGAGGCCATTGTCATCAGAACAAAAAGAGATGCAGCTCCAATTATAAAAGAACAATTTAATCATCTTAATGGGAACAAAGAAAATGTCTTTATTCTTGATATCAACCCACAAACAAACAATGGAATGCAAAAAAGCAACAGTTTAATTTCTGGTTGGTACACTGATATCAATGGACTTTCACCTGAAAAATTGATTACATTAAGAACAGATGAACTAACAACCAAAGCATTAAAACCTTGTAAACTACATAAAGATTGGGTACAAGGAACACAAATTGCGAAAAAATTAGAACGTCTTGAAAACAAAGTTGATACTATGACTATGGATAAAGTCAGAGAAATTCTAGACAGCATAAAAGGACTTTCTTCTGACGAAATTTTAAAGAAATATTCAGTTGAAGAATTAGCATCAGCTATGAAAACTATGAACAAAAACATCGTTGAGCCACAAAAACAAAGAGGTTATATTGGTGCGTTAATAAAACAACTTGAAAAAGTTACAAACGGCAAAGACTCAGTAACGGTTGTAATTCCTGACGACTGTTCTTTATCTGGTTCAAGTATGTTGTGCGACTCAGTAAAAATCTTCAATAAATTTATAAAAGATAATCCTGATAAAAAAGTTCATGTAGTATTTTCACCTTTAATTTTAGGTGACATGGCACACGGTGCTTTTGGAACATTTATGGACAAAAGTAAACCTTTAAACGAAATGTTCTTAAGACGAGTTAGTGCAATAAAAACAGATGGTTCAGAAGCTTTTCCTGGCGCTGTAAAAGCTTTTGAAAGAGTGCGAGAAGCTCAAAATATAACATTTGAAGTCACACCTAACTCTCTAAGAGCAAAGCATTTCACAGATACTGACTATTTTAAAAATATAAAAGACCCTAATTTAAAATCTAATCTACTTTATCTAATGCAAGGTCCGTTAAAAAACGGTTATCCACAATTCGGAGGATTTGGAAATTGTGGAACACTTGTAATTACTCCAACTCACGAATTTGAACTAGCAGGCAAAAAATATGCAGGCAAAATTCCTACAAATAGTGTTGGATTTATGGAAACATTAGGACACGAATTGGGTGTTCTTAATGATGGTGTCGCTGGAGAAAAAGGCTTGTTCACAAAAGGTACAGGTAGAGGTTACGCTAGATATAGTGAGTGGGAAGGTCTAGCTCACCCCGAATCACCTAGTGACAGAATTCCGATAAAAGTAAGTAATGACGGAACGATTTCTATACGCAAATCATAGATGTACGCAGAACTGTTGATTTATGGATTGTTTCGCTATCACTGTCTTGGATTATTGTTTCACGCCTTCAAGTCATTCACTTTGTTTTACTTCGTAAAACTATCGTTCATTTTTTCGGCGTTACTTCGGCGTTCCCTCGTTTCACTCGGTCAGCCTACACAAAATCCGCCGCAATGACGAATAAAAATTATCATGGACAGTCTTTAATTGTAGGTTGGGGTTTCTACCCCAACAAAATATGTTCAGTGGGATCCTTCGGCAATTCTTTACAAAATGGTTTCCTTGCCTCTGGATGACGTACTTCAATGTCATTCAGAGCGTACTGTAAATATTCTGTGTCGCAAGCGAAGAATCTCTGTAAAGATATTATAAAGAGCCTGAACATGCAAAACCAATTTTCACTTTATGCTATAATCAACGTATGATTATCTCAGAAATTATAGAAAAAATAAACTCATCAAAAGACAGTAATGCTGTTATAGATTACTTGATTGAACTACATAATTCAAATCAAGAACTAAGATTTATAGACAAAACTGGCGCTTACGTTTACAAAAACTATTATATTTTACCGAGTTTCACAAACAAAAACGACGAATTTTTAACAACTCTAAAAAACAACCTAAAACTTGTTAATCAAATTTGTAAAACCTCATCACCAGAAATTGTCGATATTATAAGTACACAAGATGAAAAATTTACTGTAATAATTTATAAAATCAATGAGTCAGAAAACGCTGAACTCATACCATATCTTCAAACAAATGGTGCAAGCATTGAAAAAAAAGAACTTTTTAAATCAGAACAAACAAAGCTTATCGAAGAAAAAAACTTATACAATCCAGAAATTCTCATTGGAATAGAAAACTACTATTTAACACCTGATACTCAAAATATAGTCTTTGGTTCTTGGACAGGACTAATTTCTTGCGAAGATGAAACTAAAAAATCTGAATTTCTTAACAGCCTAAACCGTCTATTGTAAACTTATATTAAAGATTTATGGTGTTATAGCAACAATTATTATTCAGGGGTTTGTAATAAATATGATTACATTAAATTCTGCAATTCATCAATCAACAAATGTAGGGAAAATTGTTGCAAATAAAAAGGTTTACACCTCACCTAGCATAAATGATAAAAACTGGGATATTTGTTACAAGTTCAACTTTCCATATAATATATTGTGTAATTTTACAGCTTCTCAATTCAAACACGATGGAGTAAAAATATACTCAATGGAAGGGTTCTTACAATCCTTAAAAGTCAAAGACAAAGCTACTCAAAATAAAATTTGTACTCTACCAGGATTTTTAGCAAAAAAAATAGGGAATTATCTTAAAAAAAGTGGGAAATTTGATAGAAAAACTGTTTATTGGCAAGGTCAAGAATACAACAGATACTCAAAAGATTTTGCAAAAGTAATAGATAGAGCTTACGACTCAAAATTCAAACAAGACAGACTTTTTAGAACAGTTTTAAATAGTTCAAAAGGTAGAACACTTACCCACACCATCGGAAAAAGCGACCCTAATGACACAATCCTTACAGAAAAAGAATTTATCCAACACCTTGATAAATTAAGAGAAAAAACAAGTGCTAAAGAAAAAGTTAAAACATTTTTTAGAGATACCAAAAACATACTTTTCTCACATAAAACCACAAAAAGTATTTCAGATTCATTAAAAGAATACAAAGCGACTTTTGTAAATGATGTTTATGTATGTGGAGAAAACCCATTAGCAAGTATTAGAAAACTAAAAAAGTCAGGTGTAAAAAACATTATTGATATCAATGTTCCATCAGAAGAAGCAAAAAAACGAGCTAAATTATTAAAAAAACATAATATTGATTACTTAAATATTACGTTAGATGACCACAAGAAAATTGAAGAGCCAACAAAAACAATTAAAAAAATTGTCAATATGTACAACGAAGGGAAACCAACCTATATAATTGCAGACCCTAAAAACGAGGCAAACCTTGTATTAGGAATAAATTATTTATACAATCCAAAAGCAACTCTAGCAGATGCTGTTATGTTTGGTTCTCCTCAAAAGAATTTTGTATCACGATTAGCTTCTTTTAGTACAAAAACAAATTATAACGAAATCAACTCTCTTGGCTGGAAAGAAGACTTTATCACCAACCTACAAGAAAGAAAAAATACTATTTTTGACGTTAATGCTTAATGCTTTTAATTTATTAAAATTTGTTGTATAATTCAGGAAGTAAAACTATATAAGGAATACGATATGATATTAGTTGTAGGCGCAGGATTTTCAGGCGCAACCATTGCAAACTTGTTAGCAGAAAAATCTAATGAACAAGTACTAGTTGTAGACAAAAAAGACCATATTGGTGGAAACTGTTATGATTACCGTGATAAAAACGGGATTATGATTCACGCTTATGGTTCACATATTTTCCATACAAACTCTGAAAAGGTCTGGAACTATCTAAAACAATTTACTGATTTCAATACTTATATGCACAAAGTAATCGGTATACTTGATGGGATTGAAACACATATTCCTTTCAACTTTAACACCTTATATGATGTATTTCCAAAATCTTATGCAGAATTATTGGAACACAAACTATTAGACAACTTCAATATCAATACAAAAGTTCCTATACTAGAGTTTCAAAAACAAGATGATGATGATTTGAAATATCTAGCTAACTATGTTTATGAAAAAATATTCTTGGAATACACAACAAAACAATGGGGGGTATCACCTACTGATGTTGATGGTGCAGTAACAGCACGTGTTCCAGTGTATTTAAGTAAAGATAACAGATACTTCCAAGATAAATATCAAGGTATTCCTTTGAATGGATACACAGATGTTATCAAAAATATGCTTAACCATAAAAACATTAGAGTTCAATTGAACACTGATTATACTGTTTTAAATTGGAAAAAATTCGACAAAATTTTCTTCACAGGTTCGATTGATGAGTTCTTCGATTATAAATATGGCAACTTGCCATACAGAAGTGTTAAATTCAAATTAGAAACACACGACAAAGAATATTATCAATGCAACGCTTGTGTAAACTATCCTTGTAACTATGATTTTACAAGAATACACGAATACAAATATTATCTAGATGACAAATCATCTAAAACTGTTATCGCAAAAGAATATTCAGAAGATTTTGAATTAGGTAAAAACGAAAGATATTATCCAATTCCACAAGATGAAAACTTTGAGCTATACAACAAATACTTAGCAGAGGCAGAAAAATTAGAAAACGTATATTTCTTAGGACGTCTTGGCGATTACAAATATTACAATATGGACGGTGCAATAAAAAGAGCCATTGAATTATATGAAAGTTTAGAGAAGTAAGGTAAATTATGGAACGCAAACCAGTAGTTGCAATAGTAGGAAGACCGAATGTTGGCAAATCAACATTCGTAAACCGTTTAGTAGGTAACCGTCAATCAATCGTTGACGACATGCCAGGGGTTACAAGAGATAGAATATATTTTGACGTTGAATGGCAACACAAACAGTTCACCGTTATTGATACAGGTGGTATTATTCCTGGAGATGAAGACGAAATAATGGTTTCAATCTACGATCAAGCAAAGATTGCTTGCGAAGAAGCTGATAGAATTGTTTTTATTGTTGACGGGAAAGACGGAATAAACCCTATTGATTATGATATTGCTAATATTTTAAGACAATCTGGAAAACCGATTTTTCTTGCTGTAAACAAGATTGATTCACATAACGCTACTTTAATGACAGCCGATTTCTATGCGTTAGCGATTGGTGAGCCTATAGCAATTTCTGCACTTCATGGTTCTGGTGGCGTTGGCGACCTTTTAGACATGATTACAGAAGGGTTTAAGGTTGAGGAAGAAGAATCTGAAGAAGATAAAATAATAAAAATTGCAATTGTTGGACGTCCAAACGCTGGTAAATCATCTATTGTAAATGCGTTGTTAGGCGAAAACAGAGTTATCGTGTCTAATGTTTCAGGTACTACTCGTGATAGCATCGATAGTAAACTTACTTATGAAGACCAAGAATTCATTATCATTGACACAGCAGGAATTAGAAAAAAAGCTAAAGTCGATTATGGAGTTGAGAAATTTGCTGTTGATAGAGCTATCCGTTCAATCAGAGAATGCGATGTTGCTATTTTGGTTATTGATGCAAAAGAAGGTATCTCTGATCAAGACAAAAAAATTTCTTCAATTATAACAGAAGCTGGAAAAGGTATGATTATCGCAATCAACAAATGGGATTTGGTTGAAGATAAAAAAGCTAATACTATCAATAAATTTGAAGAAAATTTAGTTCACGAAATACCGTTTTTAAGCTATGTACCAAAGATTTATATAAGCGCAAAAACACATCAGAGATTGAATACAATTTTTACAAAAACAAATGAAGTCTATGCAGAATGTACAAAACGTGTAGCAACAGGCTTGTTAAACAAGGTTGTAAACGATGCTTACGTAATGAATCCACCACAAAGTGTTAAAAATAAACGATTAAAAATCCTTTATACAACACAGGTTGGAGTTCAACCACCAACATTCGTTCTATTCACTAATAATGGTACATTAATGAAAGACCATTACAAACGCTATATTGAAAACAAATTAAGAGAAGCGTTTGGATTTTTTGGAACAAATATAAGAATTTCCATACGAGAACGCTCTAATAAAAAGAAGTAAAAAGTTATAGTTGAATATTATATTCTTCTAAAAATTCAGAAAAATTAGATTTTATTGTTTCAATATAATTATTTATAACATAGCAACTAGAAATCAATTCTACCTTTGAATTTTTATATATTTTTTGTTCTATACAATATAATATAAGACTAAATGATTGTTTCAATGTAATCAAACGGTACAAAAATTCATTGAGCTTATTTATTTCTTTTTCACTTAAAACTATTTGTTCTGTATTTTCTTTCATATAATATCCTTTATAATTATAGATTATATATGCTAATATTAGCATAATAATTCTATAACTGTCAAGAAAAATTAGCATTATATGTCTACATTTAGAAAATAATGTATAATACTAGCATTATGAATGCGATTAATGAAGTAAAAATGTTAGCTGCAAAAAAGGGATTAACCCTTACTTATATAGCTAAATATCTATCTGAACACACTGATAAAAATTACACTCTTGATTATCTATCAAAAAAATTAAGACATAATACTATAAGATATTCAGAAATGAAAATCATTGCCAAAGCACTCAATATGGATTTAATTTTTGTTGAAAATAATAATGCTTAAAAATTAGAATTATATGCTAATTTTTAATATATAAATTTCAATTTACGTATATTGATACGCATCGTTTATCCAAAAAGTCAATACATCTGTTTACTTTTACAATATTTTTCACTTGTTTACTTAACAACCCAACAACCTCTTTTTCAACCTTATGTTTGATTAAAATATAAAAAACATTATATATAATATTAATTATGAAGAAGACCATTTTATTCATAACATTAATATTATTATTTGGAATTTTTGGTATTGCAAAAGCTGACGACTACACTTCTGATTTACCAAGAGAGTATGATGGAATAGAAATCCCTGCAAACAGTTTTATACCTGTTATTACACTTCAAGATTTCTCTACTGCATATTCTGATGACACAAACGAACTCAGATTTGTATGCAACAACGATGTTTATCAGTTTGAAGAAATTGTAATACCCAAAGGAACAATGTTTTATGGATATATAGAGAAAAAAAATGAACCCGTTATCGGGACTCACGCCTCTATGATTGTTCGTATTACAAAAATGAAGTTCATCGATGGATACACTATTCCATTAAAATGTGCTTATATACATACAACTAATGGAAACAAAATAGGTGGTCAATTAACAGCACCTGAAACCTATGACACAGTGCCACATTACCATAAACATATCTGTAGACACTTTGTTGGAGTATTACAATGTGTTCCTGGTCCTGCTAGAAAAATGGGAGAACACGTTACAGTTTGTGCAGGTACACAATTACTAATAGTTTTAATCCAACCAGCTTTTATTACACACACCTTAACAAATTGACATTATCCAGATTGATATTACAATATAGTTAGGACGTACTATGGGTTCTTAAAAGGAGTGTATATGAAAAGAAATATCAATTTGTTAGTATTGGGATTATTAGTATCTACAACCGTTGCTTATGCAGGTGCAAACTACTCATTTGGGGCAACTACCCAAGCACCACAATATAAACAAAGTTATTACTCACATAATTATGGTTCGCCTTCATCAGTATTAAAAGGTAGAGTTGTTACTGTACCTTCAGGTCAATCATTACCTGTAGTTTCAACCTGTGCAATTAGTTCAGACACAGCATATCAAGGACAAACATTCACACTTGCACTTGCTTCTGATTTCTATTATAACGGTTCATTAATTGCACCAGCAGGAAGTTCTGTTGTTGGCAACGTAATAGAAGTTGGTAAAGCAAAACACGGCAGTATGAACGGAAAACTATGTATAAGATTTAACCAAATTGTTACACCTAACGGATTACAAATTCCTATCTCTGCAGTTATTAAAACAAATGATGGTTCTGGTGTATTAGTTGGTGGAACTAAAAAAGATGTTATGAAAAATTATGGTAAAAACGCAGTAGTTGGTTCAGCAACAGGCGCATTATCAGGGGTAGTGTTCGGCGCACTTGCTGGTGGTAATGTTGGCAGAGGCGCTGCACTAGGTACAGCTGTAGGTGCTGGTGGTAGTTTAGTAAAATCTGTTTGGGATAAAGGAAACAACGTTTCTATCCCTGCGGGTGCATCATTTGAGATTATATTAACTCAACCTATTACTACAACTCCTTCATCTGCAGATTACGACTAAGGACTATCTATTGATTTAGGATAAATGGAGGATATTATATTTTTTCATTTGTTCTAAAATTCAATAAGAGAATAAAATAATGAGCATATTAAGAAACAAATACGAAATTATAGACGAAGAAGAAAACAAGGGTTATACAGTCCCTGCTGTTGTAAAGAATGACGATGAAGGCATAAACTTTAAAAAAGCAGTAGCTTTATCAACATTATTACATCCAGGGTCAGTAGGATTAACTTGGGGGTTAATAACATTATTAGCACTTTTAGGAATAAATATCCATCTTTTTAAAGCACCTAACTTTGAAAAGAAACAGGATATTGAGTTTGTGTTAGTAGATAACCCAGCACCTCCAAAGAACCCACAAACAAAAAACCGTGCAGAAATGAACTCTCGCACAGGTGGTATTCGTGACAAGAAAAAACCTGTTGTAATGCCTACAGGTCATCAAGCAAAACCATCGAAACCATCATCTTCAACATCAAGTTTACAAAAGATGATAAAACAACAAAGCAAACAAATTAAACAAGAACATATACAACAACAAAAACATGCACCTAAAAGGGTTGCAGAAGCTCCAAAGAGTCATGTGACAGCACCGTCAACACAGACACGTCCGTCACCGAAGCCACCTGCTCAAAGACCAACGGCAGCGCCTTCATCAAGACCTGTATCTGCACCAAGACACGTAGCCGCAAGACCTACGTCACCTTTTAGCGTACCTGTACCAAGTGCAGCTCCAAGAGGCAACTACTTGTCAACAGGTCCAATTAGCGGAACAGGAGCAAAATCAGGTGCACACTCAGGCGGTTCTTATGCTGGTTCAGGTGGAGCTGGTAGACACGCTCCTACTCCATCATTATCATATAGAGGTACAGGCTCTGGACACGGTTCATCTGCTGGTTCAGGTGGAAGACGTAATGGTGGAGGCTACGCTGGCAACCCTGGTGGTGGCGGTGGTAGACCAGGTATAGATGCACTAAGAGAACCTGATTTCGGACCTTATATGAGAGATTTACAAAGAAGGATTAAACTTAATTGGAATCCACCAAAAGGTAACGAAAGCAAACGTGTTGTTCTTTTATTCAAGATAGCTAAAAACGGTCAACTTCTATCTTGCAGAGTAAGTAGATCATCTGGATTACCTGCTGCTGACCAAGCTGCATTAAACGCAGTTAAATTAACAGCACCATTTAGACCATTACCTGCAGAATATAAAGGTTCAAACATAGATATCCAGTTTACGTTCGATTATAACGTATTTGGAGCATCAAGATATTAATAACGAAAAGGAAAAAGGAAAGAGGATAAAATTATGGAATTATTATTACATTCAATACAAATGGATTGGCCAGTATTACTACCAATTTTAGTTTGTTCAATTTTAGTATTAGCAGCTGTTATAAACAGACTATCATTTTACAACAAGAACAAACGTGATGTTGTAATGTTTATTCCAAAATTACAAAAAGAACTAGCTAAAAACAACCTAGTTGGCGCACAAAACTTAGCAATCCAATGTGGTGGTGTAGTTGGTGAAGTTACAGAAGAAGCTGTTAGAATTTTCAATGAACAAAAGAAAGGTTTTTCTCGTTCATTTGATATTGCGGCAAGTTTAGCAATCAGAAAACTTGAAAACCACTTAACAATACTTGGTACAATAGGTGGGGTAGCACCATTCTTAGGTTTGTTTGGTACAGTTGTTAGAATTTTGTACACATTCCAAGATCTTGCAACTCAAGGTAACCAATCAGCTGCAGTAGCGATGGGTATTGGTTCTGCTTTGATTGCTACAGCATTCGGTCTTGGTGTTGCGATTTGTGCAGTTATTGCTTACAACACTTTCCAATCTACAGTTAAAAGATATGAAGATGATTTCCAGTTAATCAAATTGTTATTCTTAAGTTTTGTTGACTCAGATGACGAAACAACTAGCACTTCATCTTCAAGTATAGCTTTATAATAAAGACAGGTGAAAAATGGCTATTAAATCAGGTAAAAACGCATTATTTACAGAAATAAATATAACACCATTAACAGATATTTTCTTGGTATTGTTAATTATTATGATGGTTGTTGCTCCAACTTTCCAGTCAGTTGACAACAACGTAACAATCCCTGAAATCAATAACGGTACTTCTATCGAAGAAAAAAATGCAACCGTTTCTGTTACACGTGAAGGTCGTGTTTACCTGAACGACAAACACGTAAATATCGAAAACTTAGCAGTTGAACTAGAAAAAATCAAACCAATGGTTCAAAAAGAAGAAGTAGTTGTTCGAGCAGATGAAAAAGTAAAAAGTGGTGTAATTATGGATATTATGAATGCTGCACAAGAAGCTCAATACAAGAAACTTGTTGTTGCAGGTGAACCACTTGCTAAAAAGACTCAAAAAATGCTTGAAGAAAACGAACAAACTCAGCAAATTCAATAAAGTCAGGATACAAAAATGAGAGATAGTTTTAACGAGATAAATATTACACCATTAACAGATATCTTTTTGGTATTATTAATCATTATGATGGTTATTGCACCGATGATGGATCAACAAGGTCTTAAACTTGTTGTACCTCAAGCAGTAAAAGAACAAACCCAAAATAAAGAATTTAAAACTATGAACTTTCAAGTTACAACAGATGGCAGATATATTATTGACGATACAGAAATTCCTGCTGAAGAACTAGAAAACGCAATAACAGAACGACTACAGAACTATCCTGATGGGTTAATGATATCAACTGAACCTGAAGCAGAACACGGAGCTGTCGTAAAACTAATGGACGCAGCTAGAAGTACAGGTATTACAAGTATTTCTGTTCAAGGTTTATAAGAGAATTTACATAATTATATTTATAAAAAGTTCTAACAATATGTTAGAACTTTTTAGTTTATAGATTTACATAAATTTTTTCTCATCAATATCCATAGCTTGTTTTAAAGTAGATTTTAAATATGTTTGATATGGCATACCCAATTTCGCAGCAATTTTTTTTGCTCTTGCTATCTCAAATTCTGACCATCTAAAATGAACACTTACAGATTGTTTTTTCTTTGTTAATGTTATATGACATTGTGTACACATTTTCAATAGTTGGATTTTGGACTATTTAATTCTTTTCAACTTTAATTTTATAATCTTGTTCAACAAAGATTGTGGAAGTCTTGATATAATAGCTGTTGCAAGAGAGTCAATTCCAATACAATAAGATGGTTTTGGGTTGTCAAGTTTATCAATCTTAGCTATCTTTTGAACAACAACTTCTACTGGTAAACCTGCTTTTTCATTCTTTTTAGCATTTGATTGCATATAACTTATTTCATTTTTAAATCCGTCAGAACATTTTTCAATGGTCTTTTCATTTTCTTTTAAAGACTTAGTCCACAATGGAGTTGCTATAACACCAGGTTTAACAGATACAACCTTAATATTTCGTTTAGTTTCTAAACCGAAACAATTAAACAAAATATCTAACGCACGTTTTGATGCACAATATGGAGCAATAAATGGATAAATTCCATAACTAGACATAGAACTTATATTAATAATTTTCCCATTATCTAAAATATCAACTAGACCCTGTGAAAACTGAACAGCTCCAAACACATTTATATCAAACTGCCTACGCAACTCTAAAATATCAAGTTTTTCAATAGCACCTGCAACAACTCCACCTGCAACATTTAATAATGTGTCTATTTTATCTGTCTTTGATTTAATAAATTTTATAGCATCATCTATGGTTTCAGGTTTTGTATAATCTACATAAAACGGCACAATATTCTTTGAATAATCCAAAAGTTCTTGTTTTTTATCCTCGTTTCGATAACCCGCAAAAACAATATTTTCCTTTGAAAAATATTCTACTAAAGCCTTGCCTATACCTGATGTTGCACCTGTTATTACATAAGTTTTCATAAACTAATTATAACATAAAAAATGACTTGCATTTCTGCAAGCCATTTTCATAATATAGTAATTTTTGCAACTCTTGATAATAAAACCAATAACTTGCAAATAATATATTAACGTTTTGAGAATTGGAATCTCTTACGAGCTCTTTTTCTACCATATTTTTTACGTTCTTTAACTCTTGCGTCACGAGTCAACAAGCCTTCTGAACGTAAAACTGCTTTATATTCTTCGTTAGCTTTTAGTAAAGCTCTAGCAATACCGTGTCTGATAGCACCAGATTGACCAACGATACCACCACCAACTGCTTTAACCTTAACATCATATTTGTCTTGGTTTTCAGTTAAAACTAATGGTCTATAAATCATCATTTCAACAGCTGGTCTGTTACCAATATATGCAGCTAATGTTTTACCATTAACAAAGATTCTACCTTTACCTTTTACAAGTTTTACAACTGCGATAGAATTTTTTCTACGACCTGTAGCAATAATTTCGTTATTAGCCATTATTTAGCCTCCTTTTCTATCACGATTGGTTTTTGAGCAGCATGTGGGTGTTCAGGTCCAACATAAACTTTTAATTTGTTAAATTGTTGAGCACCTAAAGTATTGTGTTGTAACATACCTTTTACTGCTTTTTCAATCAATCTTGTTGCATCTTTTTCTCTAACTTCTTTAACAGAAGCAGATTTCAAACCTCCTGGATAACCAGTGTGGTGATAATAAATTTTATCAGTTTCTTTATTACCTGAAACTACAACTTTTTCTGCGTTTACAACAACAACGAAATCGCCAGTGTCTACGTTTGGAGTGTATTCAGGTTTATTCTTACCTCTTAAAATGTTAGCAATTTTAACAGCTAGACGACCTAATGTTTCGCCTTCTGCATCAATCAAATACCATTTTCTTTCAACTTCTAGAGGTTTTGCTGAATATGTTTTGTTCATGCTTTATTCTCCGTATAATTTAATACATTACTTTCATTAAAGTAAGTCCATAAGGACTAACTGTTCTTCCCGCTTTTCTGCGGTCCCTAGCCTCCAAAACTTCTTTCATATGTTCTGGTGCTAAGTTGTGTCCCTCAATCTCTAACAACGTTCCGATAATTGTTCTGACCATATTATAAAGAAATCTATTTCCCTCAATATCGACCACAACTTTATCATCTAACTTAGAGATATCAGCCCTATATAAAATACAGACTTTGCTTGGGTTAAGCGTTCCGGAGCTCTTAAAACTTGAAAAATCGTGTTCACCTAATAAATAATTCAAAGATTTTTGCATTCTTTTAATATCTATTGGATATTTCACTCTTAATAAATCACCGTCAAAAGCTTGTTTGTATCTACGATTGATAAACTCAAACCGATACCATCTTCTTACAGCTGATTTTTGAGCGTGAAACTCAGGTGATACAACCCTCAAATCCGAGATTGAAATATCACTAGGTAAAATCTCATTTATATGATAGACAAGATTTGAAGCAACAATTTCTTTATCTATATCAAAATGAACAACCTGTCCTAATGAATTTACACCTCTATCAGTTCTTCCAGAAAAGACTGTTTTTATAGGTCTATTATTTTTTCGCTTATCTTCAACAAAATTATCATTTGATAAATCTTCATGAAGATTTTGTGTATACTTACACTTTTTAGCGAATATCAAAGTACAAAGTGCTTTTTCAAGTTCACCCTGTATTGTTGGTGTAACTATTTGTTCACCATTTTCAAACTGAATTTGGCTACCCGCATAGTTCTTACCAACATACTGGACTTGAAAGGCATATCTCATCAATTATACCAATTGAATCAATGCCATTTCTGTAGCATCACCACGTCTAGGTGGTAATCTGAATATTCTTGTATAACCACCGTTACGTTCAGAATATTCTTTGCTAATTGTGCTGAACAACTTTCTCAAAACAGTTTGAGAGATAAGTTTTTTACCTTCTTCTTGTTTTTCGAATACTTCTGCTGTTTCAACATCCATATATTTTCCTGTTTCTTTGTCAAAAATGAACTTAGCAGCTTGTCTTCTTGAGTTCAAGTCACCTTTCTTTGCCAAAGTGATTAATCCTTCTGCGTATGGTTTAAGAGCTTTTGCTCTAGACATAGTAGTTTTTATTTCACCATGAACAAAAAGTTCGGTAGCCAATGAACGCAACAAGGCTTTTCTTTGGTCTTGTGCTTTACTAAGCGTATGTTTTTTACATTGGTGTCTCATTTTTTTGTTTCCTTATATAATTTACTATTTATTTTCTAACTATTCACCGATTAAAACGCCATCTTCGTCCATTTCTGGATTTGGAGCAAGATCTAATCCGTGTTCGTGTAATTTTTCAATTACTTCATCTGCTGACTTCTTACCGAAGTTCTTGATGATTAATAAATCATGTTCAGATTTCTTCAATAATTCAGACATAGAGTTTATGCTAGCTCTTTTCAAGCAGTTATAAGCTCTTACAGATAATTCCAATTCTTCAATAGAGATTGATGGTTCTTCTTCTGCTGACTCAACAACTTCATCTTCAATAACAGATGATGACATAGCTCTGTCAAAAGATGGAAGAACTGGAGATTGACCAGAAATAGAAGCGATTTGAACAAAATGTTCAATCAACAAGTTAGCAGCTTGTGAAACAGCTGTAGTTACATCGATTGTACCATTTGACCATACTTCTAAAGTCAATTTATCAAAATCAATAGAGTCACCAACACGAGTGTTTTCTACATCGTATTTAACACGTTTGATTGGCATGAATGTAGCATCGATAGGTAACATATCAATAGCAACACCTTCTCTGTTTCTTGGAACATCATTAGGAACATATCCCTTACCTGTTTCAACAGTGATTTCTGCGTGGAAACTACCACCTTCTGCAATTGTACAAATTAACCAGTCTGGGTTAACAATTTTAACACCTGCAGGCAATTCAATATCACTTGCTAATACAGGACCAGGTTTGTCAATATCGATTCTTAAAACTTGTGGTTCAGCTGATTCAGTTTTGATTGATAAACCTTTAAAGTTTAACAATACATCAACTACATCTTCTAATACACCAGGAATTGCTGTATATTCGTGTGTAATACCTTCAATTCTTGCTGATGTAACTGCTGTACCTTCAAGGCTTGATAACAATACTCTTCTTAGAGAGTTACCAATTGTTATACCGAAACCTCTTTCTAATGGGCTGATTACAAATTTACCATATTGTGAGCCATCAGAACTTGTGGCAGTATTAACAGTTTTAATTTCTAAATCCATTATAATTCTCCTATTTAGATTACTTAGAATAATACTCAATTACTAATTGTTCCTTGAAGTCAGGATCTAATTCTTCTCTTGCAGGAACTCTGTCGAATGTTACTTTTAATGCTTCAGCATCAACAGTAATCCAAGCAGGAGCACAAGATAAATCTATAGCTGACATAACTGTTTTCAAGAATTCTGAACTTTTAGTTTTAACTGTTATAACGTCACCAGTTTTTACTAGGTAAGATGGAATATCTACTTTCTTACCGTTAACAAGAACGTGACCGTGATTAACGATTTGTCTTGTTTGCTTACGAGTAACACCAAAACCAGCTCTGAATAAAACGTTGTCTAAACGAGATTCTAGGATTTGTAACAAAATAGTACCTGTAACACCTTTTCTTCTAGCTGCTTCATTGTAATATTTTGCGAATTGTTTTTCACTTACTAAGTAAGTCATTCTTATTTTTTGCTTTTCATTCAAATGAATAGCATATTCAGAAAGTTTTTTTCTTACTGCACCGTGCTGACCTGAAGCACTTTGTCTCATAGAAGAAGTCAACTTTCTATTTGATAAATCTTTTACACCGTAGTTACGGAATAATTTATTTGTAGGTCCTGTATATCTAGCCATACAGTTAGTTCTCCTTTTTTCTTGTGGTGAGGCACCTATGACTCTTGCGAGCTCTCACCGATTGTATTACTTAAATTTCAACGGTTAAAATCATTTGCAATAAATATTGCACAAAATTAAACACGTCTTTTCTTAGGTGGACGACAACCATTATGTGGAATAGGTGTAACGTCCTTAATCAATGTGATTTCTAGTCCTGCTGCTTGAATAGCTCTGATAGCTGTTTCACGTCCAGAACCAGGTCCCTTGATATAAACTTCAACTTTTTTCATACCTTGGTCAATTGATTTTTTTGCAACTAATTCAGCTGCTGATTGTGCTGCAAATGGAGTACCCTTTCTAGCACCTTTAAAACCTGTTGCACCAGCTGTTGCCCAAGCAATTGCATTTCCTTGAGTATCTGTTGATGTAACAATTGTGTTATTAAAAGTAGATTGGATATGTACTACACCTTGCAATACATTCTTCTTTTCTTTTCTTTTTGTTTTTTGTGGTCTTGCCATTTTCTTATCCTTTATTTTTTTAGTATTTATATTTCTTTTACTAAGTTTTTGTTGCTAATTTGCGGGATTTGAAAATCCTCATCTTGCTCGTTCGCGTTTAACGGGTCTTCGCTTTTTGCTAACGTGACTTTGTCACTTTCGCAAAAGAGCTACGCCCTCAGCTCACTCGCGCTATTTCTTCTTAGCAACAGGTCCTGTTTTCTTACCACGTCTTGTTCTTGCGTTAGTCTTTGTTCTTTGACCTCTGCATGGTAAGTTTCTTCTGTGACGCATACCTCTGAATGAGTTAATTTCTTGTAAACGTTTAATGTTCATAGAAACTTCACGTCTTAAGTCACCTTCAATGTTATAGTTTGAAAGTTCGTTTCTTAATAGTTTAATATCTTCATCTGTTAAATCATCTGTTCTTAAGTCAGGTGAAATACCAGTTGCTTCTAAAATCTTCATACTACGAGTAGGTCCAATACCATAAATATATGTTAGAGCTACTTCCATTCTTTTGTTACGAGGTAAATCAACCCCTACTAATCTTGCCATTTATTTTCTCCTTTTCATTTTGGCTGGCGAATTTATATTCACCCTGTTGTTAGATTTTTTTATTTAAGAGGCTTAAATACTTCCTCTCCACCACCCTTTAGAGTCTTGCGGTTGGACTTCTAGATTATTACTTCACGCTACGCTCTATTCATTTTGTTCATTTTATAAACTGTCATTCACAAGTTTCACGCTACTTCTCGAGTTAGACTCACTTCGTTCGCCATCACTCTACATAAAATCTATCCTTGTCTTTGTTTGTGTTTTGGGTTTTCACAGATAACTGCTACTCTGCCTTTTCTTCTGATAACCTTGCACTTGTCGCACATAGGTTTTACTGATGATCTTGTTTTCATTTTTTTACCCTTTATTTTTGTGTAATTTTGTTTTACTTTTTACCTTTTATTTACTCGCATTATTTTAATCTAAATGTAATTCTACCTTTTGTTAAATCATATGGAGTCATTTCTACTTTTACTCTATCACCTGGTAAAATTCTAATAAAGTTTTTTCTTATTTTACCTGATATATGAGCTAAAATCTCATGCCCATTTTCTAATTCTACTCTGAACATAGCGTTAGGCATTGATTCTATTATCTTACCTTCTATTTCTATTACGTCTTTTGCCATTTAATCCTCTTTTATTTCGACTAAACATTAACACATACTATGTGCCTTTTACTATAATATCTGCTAAAAATACTAATGCAAGCATTTTTAGAGCGATTTAACCATAATTTTAAAATATTTTAATAATTGTTTTTATATTATTAGCACTCTATCAAGCAAATTCATCACATGTAAAATACTTTTATATTATAGCTTTTAAGCCATTATCTTAATATTTCTTCATTATTTCAATGTTTTATTGTTTTTATAAACAATCAGATTATATGGCAATTGTTTTACGTAATTTTACTTTATATATAAATAAGTATCTTATAAGAGGTTAATTATGAATTCTATCAATCCTACTAAAATTGAAAACGTGGTTAATACTGCTCGTACAGTTGCAAAAGATTGTCCACAACACGCAAAAACAATTGAGAAAAAAATCTCTCAATTATCTGAAACTGCTACTAGCCAATCAGCTAAAATTACTAAATTAAATGACGCCTCAACAAAAGCTACCAAATCACTCAACTCAGCTGTAGCATCAGAAGCATATAAAGCAACAAGAAATGAACCATTTTGTAAAATAATTGAACAAGACGGTCAAAAAATTCTTGTTACCTCATCAATGGAAAATCCAGAAAATGCAATAGTTACGTTCTTTAATGGTGGTGCTCCTGGTAAATCTTTTGAATGCACATTTGAAGAACTTGGTCCAAGATGTGGAATACATATTTAATCAAGTTATAAATATATTAAATATAAAAAAAGAGTTACTTTCGTAACTCTTTTTCATTATTCGATTAAAATCGATTATTCATCACCTTTAATCAACAAGTCTGGAGAACCAAACATACCTTCAATTTCTTCCAAAATTGCAGATGGTTTTCTTGCTTGGTTTCTTTGAGCAGCTGCTCTTCTTTGAGCTTCTCTATCCTTTTCTTCACTTGCAAATGATAAGTGATGATAACCAGTACCAGCTGGTATCAAACGACCGATAATAACGTTTTCTTTCAAACCTCTTAACATGTCTTTCTTACCATCTACAGCAGCTTCTGTAAGGATTCTTGTTGTTTCTTGGAATGATGCTGCTGAAATGAAGCTTTCAGTGTTCAATGATGCTTTTGTGATACCTAACAATAAATATTCACATTCAGCTGGTCTACCACCGTTTGCTACAACTTCTTTATTTGTTCTATTAAATACATGAATTTCAACCTTTTCTCCAGGTAAGAAATTAGTATCGCCTGATTCTTTAATTTCAACTTTCTTAGTCATTTGACCAACAATCATTTCAATATGTTTATCAGCGATTTCTACACCTTGTGAACGGTATACACGTTGAACTTCATCTACCAAGTATTGTTGTGCTTCTTCTGGTCCTCTTAATCTAATGATGTCATGTGGATTCAATGGACCACTTGTTAATGGCTCACCCTTTGAAACTTTTTGTTTGTTTGAAACGATGATTCTAGAATCAACATTGAATTTGATTTCCTTACGACCCATTTCTTCAGATTCTAAATACAATCTTGGTGATTCATCTTCAATTTCAATAATTGCAACACCATCGTATTCTGCTAATATAGCACAATCTTTTGGTTTTCTTGCTTCTAACAATTCTTCAACACGAGGCAAACCTTGAACGATATCGCCTGTCTTTTGTCTTTCGTATCTCAATGTTGCTAGTGAGTCACCACGTTGTAATAATGAGTTACCTTTTGTTTGAAGTTGTGTACCTTGACTGATTAAGTAAGGTCTACCAGCTCTTACTACAATACCTTTCTTGTTAACATCTATTACGTGTCCAGAAAGTTCTGCAACTTCACCACTATCTGCAACTACTGAATCTTTCTTAATGAAATCTCCAGCTTTTACGTTAGCTTTTCCTTTAACTGCAATTACTGTTTCATATGCACTAGATTGAAGTAATAATCTTCTTGTTTCTTCTTCATTTCCATTGATTGAAGCAACACCATCGCTTAAAGCTAAAACTTCTGTTTTTGCAACAGCTGTTTTTGGATCAATTACATCACCGTCTTTTACTAACAATTCTGTTTGGAATGAATCATTCAACTTAGAATTGCCTTCTAATTCACGACGTACAATCAATGTTTCTAATACAACAATCTTTAATTGTCCGTTTGAATCTAATTCAATCAAACCTTTTAGATGTGACAAGTAACCTTCCATCATCAACTTTAAGCTTGTTCTTGTTAAAGTTGCACCGTCAAGATTTCTAACTCTTGCTCCATCTTTGTATTGTAATTGAGTTTCTGAAACAATAGAAATTAAATCATCTGATGAATTAAATCTGATATCAACATCTTTTGGTTTAACATGTAATACTTGTACAGGTCTTACCAAAATTTGTACAGGTTTTTCTTCTAAATCAACAGTTGTATCAATTTCTTCTTCCAAATCATCTTCATAAATATCATTGAAAGCAGATTCCATAATTGTAACGATAGATGTTTGTTTAGCTTTAACACCTTCAGCAATTACAGTACCTTTTTTGATAACAGCACCTTCTTCAACCTTCAAGTCATTTGCACTTGCTAGTGTATGAACTTCTCCAGGTCTAATAGTTATTTCATGGATAACATCATTAAATTCGTTAAATTCAACAACACCATCGATGTGTGAATAAACGTCTTTAACGATTTCTGTACCTTCAGTAACTAAAGTACCGTTTTCAACCATCTTCAATGATGAATCTTTATTTAATTGATGAACTTCTTCTGGAATGAATACGATGTCACCAGCTTTTGTAATAACTTGATTTTCATCAACTTGAACATCAATATACTTGATTTCACCAGATGATGAAACAGAGTATTCATCATCAACAAGCTCAGCGATAACCATACCATTTTCAACTGTTGTATCAACAGGAGCTTTAACGATATATTTTTCACCGTCTTCACCAACTGTCCAGAATTGTTCTTTCTTAGTTTGTTCAAATGTTGCATTTGATGGTATCAAAGATGCAATAACAATAGTTAATTCTTTACCCTTAACAATCTTCTTAATCTTTTCACCTTCAAATACTGTATCTTCGATTTCAAGGTCAGAACTATATCTAACTTCACCACCATGTTCACAAATAACCAATGTTTCAGCCAATTTTTCACCAGCTTTAATTTTTTGGTTATCTTTAACCAATACAGTAGAACCACCAGGTAAGTTGTAAACATCGCCAGCTACAACCCAAACAATACCTGATTTGTTAGCTGTTCTTGAAATGTTACCTTGTCTATCTTTCTTTTCGTCAACATCGAAACCGTCAAAGAATACTTGACCAGCAACGTCAGAGTTGATATCCATGTAAGCAGTTTCTGTTAAACGACCACTTTCATTTTGAGAAGCTGGGTCAAATTCAGCAAGTAATTCGCCTTTTTTAACCTTATCACCGTCTTTAACAAATACTACAGAACCAGCCATTACGTGATATTTATTAGTTCTCTTTTCACCTTTAACTTCAATATCAGCTTCATTAATAGCGATATTAAATACGTCACCGTGACGAGTTCTTTGTTCTCTAGTTTTGATAGAAGAAGAAACAACACCGTCTTCTCTTGACTTGATTTCTTTTTTAGCTTCTTTAACGCCAACAGCACCACCTGTGTGGAATGTTCTCAATGTCAACTGTGTACCAGGTTCACCGATTGATTGAGCTGCGATAATACCAATTGCTTCACCGATATCAACCAATTTTTGAGTTGTCATAGCCCAACCATAACATTTTTGACATACGCCATATTCTAAGCTACAAGTCAAGCCTGAACGAACCTTCAATGAATCTAATTTCAAGTGAGAGATTTTTTCAATATCATTTCTATCCATTGTTGTATTTTTAGCAACCAACAAAGTCTTTCCATCTGTATCAAAAATATCTTCTGCAACTGTTCTACCCAACAATCTATCAATCAATGGAACAATAACGTTGTCACCATCAACAATAGATGTCATATTAATATAGTTGTCACCACCACAATCGTGTTCTCTTACGATAACGTCTTGAGCAACGTCAACCAAACGTCTAGTCAAATAACCAGAGTCGGCTGTTTTCAACGCTGTATCTACAAGACCCTTACGTGCACCGTATGATGAAATGATGTATTCAGTAACTGACAAACCTTCTTTAAAGTTTGATTTAATCGGCAAGTCGATGATTTGACCAGCTGCGTCGGCCATCAAACCACGCATACCAACCAACTGAGATACCTGTGACAAGTTACCTCTCGCACCAGAGAATGCCATCATGTATACTGGGTTCAATCTATCGAAGTTTTCTACAACTTGTTCTGTCAACTTAGCTGTTGTTTCAGACCAAGTATCGATAACCTTTGTATATCTTTCAACCTCTGTGATTTCACCTTTTAAATATCTATTAGTTGACTTTTCAATCTCGCTTTCAGCTGTTGCCAACAATTCCTTTTTAGTTTCTGGAACTGATAAGTCAGAGATAGAAATAGTTACACCTGAACGAGTTGCATATTTGTAACCCAAATTCTTTAGTGTATTTGCTAATTCCCCTGTCTTTGCACCACCGTATTCAAGATACATTTGAGAAAGTAACTTTCTTATCGCACCTTTATCCATTAACTTGTTAATGAATTCAGGAGTTTTTGTTTTTGTACGTGAATATGTATTTTCCATTTTCTATATTTCCCTTATAAATTCTTTTCGTTAACTTAATCTACTACACCAAAGCTTCTCTTACAGCTTCATTGAAAATAATTCTACCAGGAGTAGTTTCTATTCTCTTGCCGTGTTCATCACGAACAACAATCTTGTCGTGTAATTCTAGAACACCACTTTCTAAAGCTGCTAGAGCATCAGTATAACTATAATAGTTACCCTTAGGTTCCATATCAGGTTTTTCAATAATTGTTAGGTAATACATACCCAAAACCATATCCTGTGATGGAGTAATAATAGGTTTACCATTCGCTGGTGCTAAGATGTTGTTTGTAGCTAACATTAACATTCTAGCTTCAGTTTGAGCTTCAATAGATAGAGGTACGTGAACAGCCATTTGGTCACCATCGAAGTCGGCGTTGAACGCTGTACAAGCCAATGGGTGAAGTTGAATAGCTCTACCTTCTACTAATTTTGGTTCAAATGCTTGAATACCAAGTCTGTGAAGGGTTGGAGCACGGTTCAACATTACTGGGTGTCCATCAATTACTTCTTCTAAGATATCCCATACTTTTGGATCTGATCTTTCAATCTTCTTCTTAGCTGATTTGATGTTTTGAACATATCCACGTTCAATCAGTTTGTTTACAACAAATGGCTTGAACAATTCAATAGCCATTTCTTTTGGCAAACCACATTGATTAAGCTTCAATGATGGACCAACAACAATTACTGAACGACCTGAATAGTCAACACGTTTACCTAACAAGTTTTGACGGAAACGACCTTGTTTACCTTCAATAATGTTAGATAATGATTTTAACGCTCTGTTATTAGGACCAACAACAGTTCTACCACGTCTACCGTTATCAATAAGAGCATCTACTGCTTCTTGTAACATACGTTTTTCGTTTCTTACAATGATTTCAGGTGCGCCCATTTCTAACAATCTTTGTAGACGGTTGTTTCTGTTGATTACACGTCTGTATAAATCGTTTAAGTCAGATGTAGCAAATCTACCACCATCTAATTGAACCATTGGTCTTAAGTCTGGTGGAGTAACAGGCAATACGTCCATTATCATCCAAGTTGGGTCTGTTTCTGATGAAATTAGAGAATCAAAAAGTCTTAATCTCTTAATCAACTTAGATTTCTTTTGAACTGATGTAACACCGTTATCCAACTCTGTTCTGATTTCGTGTGCTAAAGCATTAATATCTAATTCAGCCAATAATTCTTTTATAGCTTCTGCACCGATACCTACTTTTAATGTAGATTCTTCGTGTGTGTCCATATAATCTTCATATTCTTCTTCTGTTAATAATTGAAGTTTTTTGAATTCACTGTCACCAGCATCCATTACAACATAGTTGTTGAAATAAATAACTTGTTCCAAATCTTTCAATGTCATATCTAATAATAAACCAAGATATGATGGAATACCTTTAAGGAACCAAATATGTGATACAGGTGCAGCTAACTTGATGTGACCCATTCTATGACGTCTTACCTTAGAATCAGTAACTTCAACACCGCATCGTTCACAGATAATACCTTTGTGACGTACTCTTTTATACTTACCACAGAAACATTCCCAGTCCTTTGTAGGTCCAAAAATTCTTTCACAGAACAAACCATCTCTTTCTGGTTTTAAAGTTCTGTAATTGATTGTTTCAGGTTTCGTTACCTCACCATAAGACCATTTTAAGATTCTTTCCGGTGAAGCAATGCTTATTCTTATATAATCAAAATAATCAATACTTGTAGACAATTTTAACTTCTCCTTTTCTTGTTCGCTTACGTTAAGTGTGTCTATGGCTCGGCTTTTGCCGAGCCTAACACTCGTTTACGCTTATTATATCTCACCTGATGACATTGAAGTATCAAAGAAATTGATGTTCAACAACTCTGAATCCATGTCTGACAACACTCTTTTTGGAGCAGCTTTACGCATATCGTCCATATCTGTCATCAAATCAACTTCAACACCATCTTTCTTAGCAACGGTAATATCCAAACCTATACTTTGCAATTCTCTTACAAGTACCTTGAATGATTCTGGAATACCAGGTCTTGGAATGTTATCACCCTTAACGATTGATTCGTATGCGTGGTTTCTACCATTCACATCATCAGACTTAATTGTAAGCATTTCTTGTAATGTATAAGCAGCGCCGTAAGCTTCAAGTGCCCAAACTTCCATTTCACCGAATCTTTGACCACCGAACTGTGCCTTACCGCCTAACGGTTGTTGTGTAACTAATGAGTATGGTCCAGTACTTCTTGCGTGAATCTTGTCATCTACAAGGTGGACAAGTTTCAAGATATATGACAAACCTACTGCTACAGGTCTATCAAATTTTTCACCTGTACGTCCATCTATCAAGTATACTTTACCATCTTCTCTAACCCAATCACATCCAGATTCTTTGATACCACGAAGAAGTTCTTCTCTAGTAACTCTTTCTGATGTGTTTGCACCATATCTTTCATCAAATGATGGAGCTTCGTAGTGTTCACCTGTCAAGTATGCAGCCAAACCTAATAAACACTCATAAGTTTGACCTACGTTCATACGAGAAGGTACACCTAGTGGGTTCAATACTATATCTACAGGAGTTCCGTCTGGTAAGAATGGCATGTCTTCTTTTGGAAGAATTCTTGATACGATACCTTTGTTACCGTGACGACCTGATAATTTATCACCTACAGATACCTTACGTCTTTGAGCAATATATACTCTGATTACTGTATTTGCTCCAGGTGGTAATTCATCACCTTTTTCTCTGTCAAATACCTTAACATCAAGTACACGTCCGCCTTCACCGTGAGGTACTCTCAATGAATTGTCTTTTACATCTCTTGCTTTTTCAGCAAAGATTGCTCTCAACAATTTTTCTTCTGGTGGGTGTTCTGTTTCACCTTTTGGTGTAACTTTACCTACCAAAATATCATCTGCATAAACTCTCGCACCAATACGAACAATACCTCTTTCGTCCAAATGTCTTAATGCTTCTTCTGAAACATTAGGAATTTCACGAGTAATTTCTTCTGGTCCGATTTTTGTTTGTCTTGCATCTATTTCTAATTTTTCAATGTGTAATGAAGTAAAGATATCATCGTGTACACATCTTTCTGATAGCAAAATAGCATCTTCGAAGTTATATCCTTCCCAAGGCATATATGCTACCAAAATGTTTTTACCTAATGAAAGTTCACCACAACTTGTAGATGCACCGTCAGCAATTACATCACCAACGTGAACCTTATCACCTTCATTTACGATAGGTCTTTGGTTAATACAAGTGTCTTGGTTAGAACGAACATATTTCATTAAAGTATAAAGATGAGCTTTTCCTTCAACATCTCTAATAACAATTTCTTCACCAACTACACGTTCAACTGTACCGTCAACACCAGATACAACAACCATACCTGAGTCTTTTGCTGCTCTAGCTTCTAGACCAGTACCAACAACAGGACGTTCTGTAATCAACAATGGAACTGCTTGACGTTGCATGTTTGAACCCATCAATGCACGGTTCGCATCATCGTGTTCGATGAACGGAATTACTGATGTCGCAACAGAGATAATCTGAATAGGACATACAGCTACGTAGTCGACTTTTGATGATTCTGTCATAATGAATTCTGAACGATATCTTGCAGGAACCATTTTGTTCTTGATTGTCTTATCTTCGTTCAACTCGATATCAGCTGGAGCACAACGGAAGTTTTCATCTTCATCAGCTGTCATATAAACAACGTCTTCAGTAACCTTACCATCTTTTACAACAAAGAATGGAGTTTCAATAAATCCATATTCGTTAACTCTAGCGTGTGTTGCAAGTGAACCAATCAAACCTGCGTTAGGACCTTCAGGTGTTTCTACCGGACAGATACGACCGTAGTGAGAAGGGTGAATATCACGAACAGCAAAGCCTGCTCTTTCTCTTTGTAAACCACCAGGTCCAAGAGCTGAGATACGTCTTTTGTGTGTAATTTCAGCCAATGGGTTAGTTTGGTCCATGAACTGTGACAACTGAGATGAACCAAAGAACTCTCTCAATGCTGCCACTAATGGTTTTGTATTTAATAAGTTCAATGGTGTTAATGTTTCAGAATCTTGCAAAGTCATTCTTTCTTTTACAATTCTTTCAATTCTTGAAAGACCAACTCTGAATTGGTTTTGTAACAATTCACCAACTGAACGTATTCTTCTGTTTCCTAAGTGGTCGATATCGTCCAATGTACCTTCATCATAAGTAAGATTGATTAGGTATTCGATTGAAGCAATGATATCTTCTCTTGTTAATGTTCTAACATTCTTAGGAATGTTCAAGTTAAGTTTTTTGTTTAATTTATAACGACCAACTCTACCGATATCATATTTCTTATCATCAAAGAAACGTGATTCTAAGATTTGACGTCCACCTTGAGGTGATGCAGGATCACCAGGTCTTAGTTTTTTGTATAATTCAATTAAAGCATCATCAGTTGTTTCAGTTGTATCTTTATCCAATGTTTTCTTCAAGAAATCGAAGTGAGTGAACAAAGTTTCCATTTCTGTAACAGTGATACCCATTGCTTTAAGCACTGTAGTAGCCAAGATTTTTCTGTTCTTGTCTATCTTCATATATACTAAGTCGTTAGCGTCTGTTTCAATCTTCAACCAAGCACCTCTGTTAGGAATCATGGTTGCGTTGTACAAACGTTTACCAGTTGGAGAAGTTTCTCTCTTGAAGTAAACCCCTGGAGAACGAACGATTTGAGAAACGATAACACGTTCTGCACCATTTACAATAAATGTACCCTTATCAGTCATTGTAGGAATATCACCAATATATACTTCTTGTTCTTTGATTTCACCAGTGTCACGGTTAACTAAACGAACCATAACACGAAGTTGTTTTGCATAAGTCGCATCGTGTATTCTAGCTTCTTCAATAGTATATTTTGCATTGTCAAACGTATAGTTTGGCAAGAAATGCAATTCTAATCTACCTGTGTAGTCTTTAACAGGGCTAAAAGCAAGTAATTCTTCTTTTAAACCTTCTTTTAAGAACCATTCAAAAGACTTCTTTTGAATATCAATTAAGTCAGGTAAGTAATCCAAACGAGTATTAGGTATACCCATCGGAGTAACTCTTTTTGCATGTTTTGTTGTCGACATTAAATTACCTCGTCTATTCTATTTTGATGTACGTACTTTTAAACTTGGTTAATATAGGCTGTTTCGCTATTGTATTGTGCCTCTTGCACTATATTTTCACCGTCAAAGCATGACAATACCCCATACTTTGAGCATGTTACAACATCGTACTACTTCAAACTTCATAGTCAAGCGGAATAAATGTATTTAAAACAATTATTTAATAAAATTTAATATTTATTTTTAATCGTAGTTTTATAATACTCTTTTTTCTAAATATTGCAAGTTTTTGTAACAAAAGTTAGTAATTAAACCTAGTTTATAACTTTTAAAATATCGTCCTCTAGTCGTTTTAAACTACTTTCATCACCACTTTCAAAATATATTCTCATAAGTGGTTCAGTTCCACTTGGACGAGCTAAAACCCAACTGTCATCACCAAAATAAAGTTTTATACCGTCTTTTTTATCAACTTTTTTTAACTCCATTCCAGCTGATGATTTTAGTCTGGACAATTTTTCTATGACTACATCAATTTCTGAACGGTCATTCAATTTAAAATCAATTCTATCATTCACAAAATCGCAACCAACAAACTCTTTCAAATCCTGTTGCAATTCAACCATAGATTTTTTTGTATATGCCATAGCTTCTAATATCAACAAATTGGCAAGTATACCGTCTTTTTCAGGAATATGACCTTTTATACTCAAACCGCCTGATTCTTCACCACCAATTATACAGTCATTTTTTCTCATTGCTTCACCAACATGTTTAAATCCAACTGCTGTTTCTACAACCTCAACTCCCAATTTTTCAGCCGTCTTATTCAACATCAAACTTGCACCAACAGTCTTAACTAAACAACCAGTATAGCCTTTATTTTTTACAAGATGATACAATAAAATTGAAATAATCTCGTTTGGAGTAACATACTCACCATTTTCATTTATAAACCCAAATCTATCAGAGTCACCGTCATTTGCACAACCCACTGAGTTTGGCTCAGCCTTAACTGTTTCAATAAGAGCTTTCAAATACTTAGGTTTTGGTTCAGGCATTCCACCACCGAAATTCACATCGTGTTCCATGTGAAGAGAGCTAAATTTTATACCATTATCCTTTAACAATTTGTCAAAATAACCGATACTTGCAGAGTATAAACCATCAAATATAATGTTTTGCTTTAAAGTTCTTATCAAATCGAAATCGACAAGTTTTTCGATATGCTCAAAATATTCCTTGCTAAAATCGTCATACATAAACTCTTTTGGAGCGCAACCAGAAGAAAATTCCTTACCCAAATTCTCCATAAGTTTATCTGTAATCTCTTGAGTAGCAGGCCCTGCATAATCAGGAATAAATTTTATACCTAAGTATTCAGGTGGATTATGAGATGCTGTGAACATTACTGCACAGGCATTTCTATTTTTTGCACAGTATGCAAGAGTTGGTGTAGGAACAACTTTATCACTATAATAAACGTCAAAACCATATCCAGCGATAATTTCAGCTGTCAATTTTGAAAACGTATCTGCCATATTTCTTGGGTCATAACCTACAATTATAGGTTTTTCGATACCGTAAGTTTCAAACACATATTTTGCAATAGAGTTTGCAACCAACTTGACGTTATCTTCGTTAAAATCTTCTCCTACAATAGCTCTCCAGCCATCTGTACCAAATTTTATAGCCATAATTTACCCTTATTTTATTTTCTAAACATTTGATGGAACATTACAAATATCTTTTCTATAATGTTTTCCTCTAAATTTAATTCCTTCAATCTCATCATATAGATTTGAAACAGCTCTACCTAAAGTTTTAGCAGTTGTTGAAACCACCAAAACTCTATCACCTAAAACCTCATACTCAGTGTATTCATTTTGTTTTGTATTAAGATGATTTATTGATACATTTTCATCAACTTCATCAAGTCCTGTAATCACTTCATTAACAACTTTTCCACTTGATAAAACAAGACTAGCTGAGAACTCGTCTTTTATATCAATGATTTCGTACTCATCAGAAAAAGCTCCGATAGCACAAGAGTGCATAAGTTCAAACACATTATTTTCTAACAAAGAAAGGACTGCCTGAGCATTATGGTCTTTTAAAAATGGAAGTGCTTCTGTAATTGCAATATCACCCTCTGGAGTAAGAACACCCTCAAAACCTAAAATACCCATATATGGCTTACCATTATCAGAAAGGTAATTTATAACAGGATAAACAACCTCATTCATAAGATAATCTTCGTGTTCAAAAGATAATTTTATAAATGGAGAGCAAGCACCCATACCGTCAGTTAATACGCCACCATCACCATCTAAAGAATATCTATAATCTCTTACACTCCCTAACGGTAATGCCTTAAAACCATCTGTCAATACAAAAAATGAGAAATTTGTTCCATATACATATTCTTCAATAATAACCTTTGATTCACCACTTGCAAAACAATCCTCAATATAAGATTTTGCAATATTATAAGTTGGACAAACCATATCATAATTCTTTATATTACGTTCATCTGTTTTAATAACTATTGGCAATTCACATTTTTTCAAATAATCAATCGCAAGATTTTTCTTCTCGTATATAGCAAATCTTGGAGTCGGTAATCTTAGTTTATAAAACAGTTTTTTAGCTACAGCTCTATTTGTCGCAAACTCAGCAGAGTCAGCAGTTGGTGCAAAAATTAATAACCCGTTATCATAAAATAAATTAGATATATCGGCTTTAATTGCAGATTCAGAACAAGCTATTGTAAAATAAATGTCATTTTCTAACGCAAAGTTCAAAAGCTCAATGACATTATTTTCTCTTATATCAACAAGAGTTGCAAAGTCTTTCATGCCTACATTCCCTGGGGCAACGAACACTTCAAACTCTTCTGATAACATCTTTGCTAAACAAGATTCTTTTGCTGAATTACCAACTATTAATATATTTTTCTTCATTTGGATACCTATATGCTCTTATAATATCTACTATAGTAAAGCAATTTAATTTTGTAGTCAATCAGGTATTGATATCATCTACTTATGTGCTAATATTATCCTGTGAAATTATTTAGATGAGGTGAATTATGAATATTCTTGTTGTCATTGATAAAATAGAGTTTAAGTATTTTGAATTCAACAATCTTGTTACAAACTTTTGGATAATAAAAGAACTTCTTGCTCGTGGCAATAAAGTATTTATCACAACAAATAACAGGCTATATTTAGAAAATAAACTAGCCTCTGCAATTTGTTTTGAAACATATATCGAATCTGGAAACATTTTTTATAACAAAACATCTGTTGATATGAAAGTTGATGATTTTGACGGAGTACTATTCAGACCAGACCCACCAGTTGACAACGATTATATCAATGCAACTTATGTTATGGATTTTGTTAAAAACGCAAAAATAATTAACGACACAAAAGCTATTAGAAACTTCAATGAAAAACTTCATTCAACACTATTTTCAGAATATATGCCAAAACATATAGTTACGGCATCTAAAGATAAAATCGAAAACTTTTTAAATGAATGTGGAGAAATAATATTAAAACCACTTGATAAATGTTTTGGTAGTGGAGTTATGTACCTTAAACAAGGCGACTTAAATACATTATCAATAATAAAAACAATGACAAAAGATGAGAACTCACTTGTTATGGTTCAACAATATTTACCAGCTGTAAAATATGGTGATAAACGTGTTCTAACGCTAGGTGATACTGTTCTTGATGAAACTGTTATAAAATTACCTACAAAAGATGATTTTAAATTTAATACGCATAGTGATGATTATATCAAAAAAGGTGTTTTATCAGACTCAGAAAAAAACAATTTTACAAACGTAGCAAAAATTCTGAACAGTATGGGAATTTATATGGCAGGACTAGATATCATTGATGAAAAAATCATTGAGATAAACGTAACAAGTCCTTGCTACTTCATAAAAGAAATCAACAACAACTTCTGCACAAACATAGAAAAGAAAATTGTTGACTATATAGAAGAAAAAATAGCAAAAAATATTGGTTGTAAAATTCCTGAAATAATGGTAAAACCTGCTCAACCAGTCCAATCTACAGGATATCAATTTAAGACAGAAACAGTGTAGGATTGTTCACAGGGTCTCCCAAAAGTCTTTCTACACGTCATTACGAAGAACGTAATGACGAATTAAAAAATTAAAATTCAAAAGTTATTTTTACAATTAAAAATAACTTGTAAATTAGCATTATATATTATAGAATAAGAGCAGGGGTAATATAATTAGAGGGAAATTATGAGAATAATAGAAGGTGCGTTGACAACAAAAGATGAAAAATTCTGTATCATAGTATCAAGATTTAATGAATTCATCTGTTCTAGATTGTTGTCAGGTGCAAAAGACGAATTAGTAAGACACGGTGTTCCAGAAGAAAACATCACAGTAGTATGGGTTCCAGGTGCATTTGAAATTCCTGTTATTGCAAAAAAATGTGCAAAATCAGGAAAATATAACGCTATTATTACATTAGGTGCAGTAATCAAAGGTTCTACATCTCACTACGATTATGTATGTGCAGAAGTTAGCAAAGGTGTTGCTTCAGTTAGTCTTGAAACAGAAGTACCTGTTATATTTGGAGTTCTTACTACTGACAATATTGAACAAGCTATTGAAAGAGCTGGCACAAAAGCTGGAAACAAAGGTTCTGATGCAGCTAAAACTGCTATTGAAATGGCAAATCTAATGTCAGAATTGGCGTAGTTATACATTATTAAAAGGGAATTATGACAGAAATAATTACAGAATACCGTAACGAAAACACCAAAAACATCGATTTAGTGCCTACTATTGATATGGTACGTATGATGAACGAGGAAGACAAAATCGTAGCAAAAGCAGTTGAATATGAATCAGAAAACATTGCCAAAGCTATTGATACAGTTGCTCGTCAGTTTTTGTTAGGTGGTCATCTAATATATTTTGGAGCAGGAACATCTGGCAGATTAGGTGTGCTTGATGCTTCAGAATGTCCACCAACCTTTAGTGTTGAACCTGATATGGTACAAGGAGTAATTGCAGGTGGATATAATGCTTTAAGATTTGCAGTTGAAGGCGCAGAAGACAATTTTGAAGCAGGTTTTGAAGATGCCAAAATACTTGATAAAAATGACGTTGCAGTCGTTATTTCTGCAAGTGGTAATCCTAAATATTTGTTGGGTGTGCTTGCTTATGCAGATAAAATTGGCTGTAAAACCATTGGTATTACTTGTAACTCTAAAGCAAAAATCGCAGAAGAAGTAGGTACACTAATTTGTGCTGAGGTTGGACCAGAAGTTATTGCAGGCTCAAGCCGATTAAAAGCTGGTACAGCTCAAAAAATGATACTTAATATGATTACAACAGGCTCTATGATTAAGATTGGCAAAACATATGAAAACTTTATGATTGATTTAAAAGCTACAAACGAAAAATTAAAAGATAGAGCCATAAGAATTGTTTCTCAGATTGCAAAAGTAGAAAACTCAGTAGCATTTGAGAAATTAAGCGAATGTGATTGGAGAATTAAAACTGCTATTGTTTCTATAATTAAAAAGATTGATATAGAAGAAGCAGATAAAAAACTAAAATCATATTGTGGAGTTTTAAGAAGGGTTTTAAAAGAGGAAATAAACGTATGAAATTAACAGTATTGGGAGCAGGTTGTTGGGGTTTAACACTTGCATGGTTGTTAACAGATAATTTTGAAGAAGTTTGCGTATGGGGAAGAACATGCGACTTATCAGAAGATTTAATACAAAATAAACATTGTTCAAAACCGTTAGAAGTACAGCTTGCAGACAAAGTAGTTATCACAGACGATTTAAAATCAGCAATAAATGGTGCTGATATTATCTTATCTGTAGTTGCAACAGCTGGGGTAAGAGATGTTTGTGAAAAGTTAAAAAAAGCAGGTATCAAAGACGAACAAGTTGTTGTTAATGCTTCAAAAGGACTTGAACTTAACACATTAATGAGAATGTCAGAAGTTATAAAAGACGTTCTTCCTAACCAAAAACTAGCTATCCTATCAGGGCCAACCTTAGCAAAAGAAGTTTTGATGGGAAAACCAACTGCGGCATCTGTTGCTTGTGAAGACATAGAAACTGCAAAATTCGTTCAAACAGCTTGTAACGTACCTAACAAATTCAGATTATATTCAAACACTGATGTAATCGGGGTTGAATTAGGTGGAAGCTTAAAAAATGTTATTGCTATCGCATCAGGTTTTGCGCACGCAATGGATTTAGGCGACAACTGTATGGGTACATTACTTGCAAGAGGTATGGCAGAAATCGTTAGAATAAGTGTAAAGTTAGGTGCAAAACCATCAACACTTTATGGACTTTCAGGTATGGGAGATTTGATTGCGACTTGTTCAAGCCCTATGTCTAGAAACTACACTGTAGGTTCAATGTTAGGTCAAGGCAAAAAAATTGATGATATCTTGGCTACACTAGGCTCTGTTGCAGAGGGTGTAAAAACCTCTAAAGCAGTTTGCGACTTGGCAGAAAAACTAGGAGAAGAAGTTCCTGTTTCATCAGCTATTTATGAAGCTGTTTATACTGATATCACTCCTCAAGAAGTGTTATCAAAATTGATGAATAGAAAATTGAAAGAAGAAGAAAGTTATTAATAATGATTAAATATGCGACACACTATCTTAAAGATAGTTTTAACCCAATAAAAGTTCCAGAGAACGTGAAATTAGAACACGGTCAAATGATACTTGTGAGAACAGAAAAAGGGGAAGAAGCAGTTAAGGTTTCTATCGTTTGCAAAAAAGTAGCTGAAAAATGGGAGAATGCAAAACATAAACCTGAAGCATTTGAGTTTGTGAGGGTTATGTCGCAACGTGATTTGCAAACTTATGAAGATATACAAAAAGAAGAAGTTACATCATTCTTCAAATGTAAAGCATTAATTGAACAACACAAGTTAAACATGGTATTAACACAGTGCAGATTGACGTTTGACAGAAGAAAAATAACTTTTTATTATACTGCGCCAGAAAGGGTTGACTTTAGGGCATTGTTAAAGGATTTAACACAAACCTTTAAACGTATTAGAATTGATTTAAGACATATTGGGGTAAGAGATGAAACCTCAATTATGAAGGGCTGTGGCTGTTGTGGACAACCATTCTGTTGTAATACATTCAAACGTAAGTTTGAACCTATCAATGTTAAATTAGCAAGAGATCAAGGTATGCCTATCTCACCTTGCAAAATTTCAGGTACTTGTGGAAGATTACTTTGTTGTTTGACTTATGAGTACTCAAACTATATCAACGAAGCGAAAGGTATGCCACCTATTGGCTCGTCTGTTATGACTCCAGAAGGTTTAGGAAGGGTATGTTTCATTAAATTCTTAAGTGGAATTGTTGCTGTTAAATTAGAAGATGGCAAAGTATATGAATATCCAAAAGCTGATGTTGAAATGGTTGATGCAGATGTAAATGTTGATATTGATGTTCCTGTTAACAACTTCATTCAAGATGAAAATGTCGATATGAAACAGTTGAAACAACTTGAGGACGATAGAAACAGCTCTACAGGAAATGTTTAAGTATAGATACAGTGTACGTCATTACAAACGATTGAATGATATGCAATGTATTAAATACGGTAATCTATAAACCAACGGTTATGTAAATTGTAGGTTGGGGTTTCTACCCCAACAAAATATGTTCAGTGGGATTCTTCGCTTGCAATATAAAATATTTTTTGCACGCTATCTTGGATTATTCGAGATTTCGCAAAATCGTGGAATCTCTGTAAAAAAGTCTATTGCTTTATATAAACATATTCCATAGCATTACCTGAGTTAAGCATATATTGATTTATATTTAATCTACCCAAATAAATTATACCAAGAGTTCTCCCGTAAGTATCTTTTCCTTGTCGAAGAAGATATAAATGTTTTTTATTATTAGTTTCAAAAAGTTTAACGAGTGCTTTTTTCTGTTGCACACCTTTTGCAGTTACTTCTTCAATAGACATTTTATTCTTATATGCTTGAGTATATGCTCTATGAATTTCTTTAGTTTCAAAACAATCGATTCCAATCAATCGGATATTTTCTTTTACATTTTGTTCATTTATTACTTCTATTGTGTCACCATCATAAATTCTTGATAAAGTGACTTGAACACGTTCACTTGCAAATGCAGATAAACTTAAAACCATAATTACTAATGCCATAAAAAATTTTTTCATAATTTACTCCTATACATTTTATTTACATCTATATTTGATATTTTTACTTTCTTAATGCACATACTTACATTTTAACTTCTTAATTATGATATCACACTGGATAGAAAAGGCGTAAAAAATACATTATGATATTCTTATGATTAAAGGAAGCGATATTAAAAAGAATTTGGGTGAAATAGTCCGAGAATTAAGACTTCAAAAAAATATTACACAAGAAAAATTGTCTGAATATTTAGAACTTCAACCTAGAAGTATTACAGCGATTGAAAATGGTAAAACTTTTATTTCTTGTGAAGTTCTTGAAAAATTAGCGAACTACTTTGATGTCGACCCATCTATATTTTTCATTAAAAAGGTTAATCTTTATGACCCTAATCAACAAGAATACTATAACGAAATTAAACGTTTATTACGTTCTTTTAAGTCCGATAAACTTAAGAAAATTTATAATATACTTCTTGTTTTGTTAAATGAATAATTTACGTATTCTATCCTTTATTTAGATGCGATTATATTTATAGATATTAATTTATGTTCAGTGGAATTCCATGCTTACCAACTCCTGTGGTGCTACAAATATTTTTATTTTTCCAAATACAATCTATTTGACAAAATAGCAACCATTGTCCAAAAAACAATCTGTAATTGTGGTCTAAAGAACACTGTGTCAACAAACCCGTGAACCATTGTACCCATAATCGCTATAGTAGGAATTGATACTAATATTATATTTTTCAAATTATCTGAATTTTTAATATATCGAACTGCATCTTTTAATATACTTATCAAGAATCCTAAAAACGCAATCAAAGCAAAAACACCACTTTCAACAGCTGTTTCTAGATAAATATTATACGCACTCAAAGCGTCAAACCCTGTTTTCATATACAAACCATAGATTTCTCTAAAGTTTTGGTTACCTTGACCAATCCCTAAAACCCAGTTGTCCTTAAACATTTGAATTGATGATTTATAAACATTAAATCTAAACGAATTTGAACTATCACTTCTCATCGCAAATATAGATAAAACTCTCATTCTTAATGATGTAATAGTTAAAATTGCAGTTACACCTAATGCCATAACAGCAGAAATAAAGCTCAAATATAACTTTTTATAATTTTTCCAAAAGAATTTTAAAGACACTAAAGAGAAACAACCCAAAACAGTAAACAATCCCAAATATGCGCCTCTGCAACCTGTCAAGAATAAAGCTGTACAAGTAATTGCAGACAACACACCAAAGATTGCTGACAAAATATATCGTTTTTCATATAAGAAATAACCACATAACCCAATAACAGACGGAATAGTCAAAACAAAATATCCACCCAAAAGATTTGGATTTAATGGTTGTAATGTTCCATAAACCCTTGTCATAACTTCTTCTGGATTTAGATTAGAAACATCTTGCCAACCAGATATTTCATCAACCTTAGAAAAACTCTGTGAAATTCCAACTAAAGATTCAACACTAACACATAATGCTATGGTTGAAAGTATCGGTAAAATATTCTTTGGATTATATTTCAAATGATGAACTACAGATAAATAAAATGAGATATATGTAAATGTTTTCATAAATCCTTTCAAGCTCAAATGAAATAATGTTGAACCTGCAAGGCTAACAAGTGTAAGCATAAAAAATGCCAACAAAAATATCTCAAAAGTTTCGCATTTAAAATTATCTGTCTTATTAAAAATTACTCTCACAAAAGTTAATAGCACAACACCAAGTGCCAAATAACCAATCATATCCGAACTCACAAAAGTAGATAAAACAAACAATGCTATAATAATCGCAAAAATAGCTTTATCCAAATTCTGCAAAATTACACTTTTATCATAAACTCTACCAGTATATTGATGTACAAAATCTAGAATACTGTTTATAAACATAGCCTATTCTTCACCTTCAATACTCACATCTGATACAGAACCCGTAAACTTATATAATTTACCTTCTAAAGTAATAGGCAATCCCATTTTAATTTTGTTACCACCAACAACAGCACCGTCTTTTGTGATTTGAGCTTTGTCTTTTACTCTAACAATGATGTCATACATATCAAACTGACCTTCATCTAAAACAGAGATATAACCTTTTGGTGATTTTGAAGGTAACATAATATGTTTAGGAACGAATTTTACTCCAACAACATCTAAATCAGAATAAGGAACATTTCTGATACTGATAAAAGTCTTGTCACCAACCTTAATTGGACATTCTGTTGTTGAAAGTGAAACACTTCTAAGTAATACATCAAACTCAATGTTTGAAGTAGTTTCAATCTGTTTTGATGCAGTTGAACGCATATTTTTTGCAGTAATTACACCTACAAATAACACCAATAACAAACCAATAACAATAATTATATCAACTATTCTTTTATTCATAACAATATTCTCCAATTTCAGTATTATTTAATAACTTTGTATTATTTTCGATAAAATCAACCAATTCATCAATTGTTGTGGTTGCACAACCAAATTGTTTAATAACAATTCCTGCAGCGATGTTACCAATGATTGCAGCATAAACAGGCTCTACTCCACTTGCAATAGCTAGTGAATAAAGAGCTGTAACTGTATCTCCTGCACCCGTCACATCAAACACTTTTGACTTATTAAATACAGGCACTCTTAACATTTTGCCGTTTTTATTAACTAATGCCATACCCTCATCACCACAAGTGATAAGTACATATTCGCAATCTGTGTCAGCGATAAGTTTATTACCAGCTTTGTGCATATCTTCGTTTGATTTGATATAGAACCCAACATGTTTTTGAGTATCAGGAAGGTTTGGTGTCATAGAAGTACAACCACGATATCTTTGTAAATCTTTTTGACCATCAACTATAACAGGTTTTCCATAATCTTTTGCCAATCTTATAGTTTCAGAGATAACCTTATCTGTCAAAGTTCCAATATGATAATCCGACAAAATAATTACATCGTGTTCAGGAACAGCTATTTTTAACTGTTCGACAATCTTATCTTCTGTTTCAGTTGAAATCGGAGTTGAATCTTGTCTATCAATTCTTACTATTTGTTGAGTAATTGATTGAGAACAAGCACCAGAAATTCTAGTTTTTGTAACAGTTTTTCTAGTTTCATCAACCACCAAATATTCATCATTTACTTTTGCATCAAAAAATGCTTTTCTCAAATCGTTTGCTTGATAATCATTACCGATAACCCCAAGCACACTAACTTTTCCGTTGTTTATTGTTGAAGAGTTGTGAGCAGCGTTTGAGGCAGCACCTAGAATTAGGTTTGTATGAGTATGTCTAAGGATAAGCACAGGAGCTTCTCTAGAAATTCTTTCTGTATCACCATAAACCATTTCATCAAGTGCCAAATCGCCAACCACTAAAACCCTTGTATCAGCAAGTGATTTTGTATAATTCAACAATTTTTCTATATCTATTTTCATCTTCTCTCCCAAATTATATACGTTATTATAAACCAAAAATTAAAACCTGTCACTTATAATATGAGAAGATTTATCTGCCATTTTTTTGAGTTGAAGAATATAGTTATTAATAGGAATTACTAAGTTAATAAAAACCTCGTCATTTTGTTACTATTTCGTAACATTTAAAGAAAAAATGTTGAAATTCATGCAATCCACATTAAAAAAAATACTTATATAGTATATAGGTTAGTGTACGATGAATTTTAGTGTGTTAAATAATACCCCAATATCACGTGTGTTTGCTGTTAATTTGCCACAAATTAACAGAGGCGCTATCTCTCGTCCTCAAAATGACAGAATCAATGTCAATGGGGAATTAAATAGACTGCTTAATACACAAGTTATCACAGAATCTATCGCATCAAACCCAGTAATCACAAAGATTTTAGCAGAGAAGAATTTAAGACCTGTTGTTAATGTTGAGAACTTTAAACAACACGTTTACAACCACTCAATCGACACAAGAAATAAAGCTATTGGGATTTATAATTATTTACCCGTTGATTTGAAGGCAGAAGCGAATATCAAACATATCCAACAAGGTGCTATGTTGCACGACATTGGCAAAGTACTTATCCCTGAAAAAATCTTAAATAAAAATACTCGATTAACTCCTGAAGAAAACGAAATTATGCATTTGCATTCAAGATTAAGCGAAGAAATTTTATCTACGCAAAACATTGAGCCAGAAGTATTGAATATCGTAAAATACCACCACCAGAACAAGCAAGGTACAGGTTATCCTGCGATGAAGAACGCATCAAGAGGATATGATATCAATACAGAAATTGTTTCTTTGGCTGATAAATATTCTGCATTGACAGAAAAAAGAGCATACAAGCCAGAAATGTCACAAGAAAAAGCATTAAGTATATTAAAAACACAAGTGGAAGAAGGACACGTAAACCCACGAGTTTATAACGCATTAGTTGGGTATGTAAATAGCTTGAACACCAAAACTCCAGCCGTTGCGTAAGAGAATTATGCCTACAGGGATTCTTCGCTTGCCATAAATAAATACTTACAATGACGATTAATGTTTACACATTAATATTATTATGTGCGATACCAAGTAACAACCTAAAAGTCATTTTTTCTTCTTCTGTCATACCTTCTTGAAGTTGATTATCCGTAGCCTCAAATACCAAATCCATCTGTTCAACCAAAGCTCTTGCTTTTGAGGTCAATATAAGTTCTTTTCGTCTTGCATCTTTTGAAGATTGTGAACGCTCAATAAACCCGTTTTTTTCTAATCCGTGCATCAAACTTGTTACAGATGAGCCCTTTAAATTCAAAAAAGTTTCTAAATCTTTTCTTTTTATATTTCGTTGTTTTCTAATATTTTTATCAATATACATCAAAATACGTGCCTGCTGGTTCGTCAATCCAAACATAGTTAAGCACCTATTCTGCATATTAGCCATTAAATGCGCAATATTTCTAATATAATAACTACAAGATGTCGTTTCGTCTTTCATACCCTTTATTCTATAAGTTTTCAAAACTTTGGTCAATTTTGTTATATTTGGTTAAATTCTTCACCCATAAACTACTCCACATCTCAACAATTTTTCTCAAGACTTCTTCTATCAATTCAAAATTTATGCTATTATAATCGTATGTTAAAAAAGCTGTATTCTAAATTCACAATCCATTTAGTGTTGATACTAGTATCATTGTTATCAATATTTCCATTCATCTGGTTATTGTCAACCTCACTAAAAGGTGTGAACGAAAACATCTTTGCCTATCCACCAACAATAATCCCACAAGATTTTACGTGGCAGAACTACATCGGTGTATGGCATCAAGTTGATTTTATCGGCTATTTTATAAACAGTATGGTGGTTGCAGGATTTACTGTATTACTAAACCTAATCCTGTCAGCACTCGCAGCTTATCCACTTGCAAGAATGGAATTTAAGGGTAAAAAAATAGTATTTTTCTCTATACTTGCGACAATTATGATACCGTTTCAATCAATTATGTTACCTGTCTATCTAATCACTATCAAACTAAATCTAATAGATAGCGTAAACAATTTTATGGGATATCTTGGTTTAATTTTGCCGTTTGCAGTAAACGCATTTGGAATATTTTTAATGCGACAAGCATTCCTAAAAATTCCTAGAGAACTTGAAGAAGCTGCTATCATTGACGGTTGCAACGTATTTCAAATGTTTATGAAGGTGTGCGTCCCAATGATTAGACCATCACTTGCAGTACTAGCGATATTCACCTTTATCGGTTCTTGGGGCGAATTTTTATGGCCAAGTATTGTTTTAACAAAAGACAGTATGTACACCTTGCCAGTTGGTATAAACAATCTACAAGGAATGTTTTCTTCTAACTGGAGATTTATAGCAGCAGGTTCAATTCTTGCAACTATACCTATTGTCATCTTCTTCCTTGCTATGCAAAGATATTTTATCTCTGGCGAAAATGACGGAGCTGTAAAAGGTTAATATTTTTCACTTGACGGAAAAGAAATTGAGTTATAAAATTATCTTATGGCTTTAGTATATTTAGGTTTAGGTTCAAATTTAGGTGACAGAGTTGGCTACATTCAGCAAGCCACAAGCCTTTTAGGTGGTGACGAAAATATAAAATTAGTCAGCACTTCATCTTTTTATGAAACAGAACCTTGGCACTTTAATTCACAGAATTGGTTTGTGAACGCAGTTGTTGCAATCTCAACACCTTTATATCCTTATCAATTACTAAAAGTTTGTCAACGTATTGAAAACCAGCTAGGTAGAAAACGCAATTCATCAGAATACGAAGATAGAACCATTGATATTGATATCTTATTCTATGATAACAAAGTTATTGATGAAGAAATTGACGGTAAAAAACTAATAATTCCACACCCTAGAATACATCAAAGAGCATTTATGTTAGTACCAATGCTTGAAATTGCACCTGCATTTGTACACCCTGTTTTAAAGAAAACTATAACAGATATCTATGACGATATTGATGATCCTGAAACGGTTTGTTTGTATGGCACAAGATTCATCTAAAATATCTAGTATTGGAATAATCGGTGGTGGTGCATCAGGCTGTGCTTGTGCATATTTTATAAACCAACTTTCTCCACAGATACAAGTTTCTATCATTGATTATGGAAACTTTTTAAGAACTCTTTTACCTACAGGTGGTGGAAGGTGCAACCTTGCACATTATGAATTCGACTTTAAAGAATTAGCCAAAAACTACCCTCGTGGTGAAAAATTTTTGTACTCTATTTTCTCAAAGTTTTCAACAGCTGACACTATAGAATTCTTTGAAAAAATCGGAGTTCCAACCTACGTTCAAGAAGATATGAGAGTTTTTCCAAAATCAAATTCTGCAAAAGAGGTTAGGACAAAGTTTCTTGAACATTTGAAAAACGTAAAATTTATAAAAGAAAAAGCATTGAGAATTGAACAAACCGAAAACGGATTCAAGGTCGTTACAGATATGAACAGCTATTATTTTAACAAGCTTGTTTATGCAACAGGTGGACATAATGGCTATGATATGATTAAACGACTTGGAATAGAGATTGTTCCAACTAAACCTGCTCTAGTCGGACTTGTTACAGAAAAAGGGTTTTCTCAACAAATGGGTGTGACACTAAAAGATGTTTACAACTATGAAACAGGTCTAAGTGGAGATATTTTATTTACTCATTTTGGAATTTCAGGGCCTTTAGTTTACAAAATATCCTCATTAAAAGCTTATGACAAATTCCCTTATGAATTAAAATTTAATCTATATAATAAGGAGCTTGATTTACAAGAAATTTTTAACTCAAACCCACATAAACAGATTAAAAATATATTGTCAGAAATTTTCCCACACAAAATTGTTAGCCTTATTTTAGGATATGCAAATGTACAAGAAGAAACAAAATGCCACAGAATTGATGGCAAAATGCGTGATAAAATTTTTGATACAATTACTAATTTCAAACTAAAAATTAAAGGAACAAAAAAAGACGGAGAAACAGTAACTGCAGGAGGCGTTAACCTAAAAACAATCAATCCAAAGACAATGGAATCAAAACAAATTCCAAACCTTTATTTTTGTGGAGAAGTTTTAGATATAGACGGGTTTTGTGGTGGATTTAATTTACAAAACTGCTGGTCTACTGCTTATATAGTTGCAGAAAATGTGTAGGATTAAATGTCTACAGGGATTTTATGTTTAATTCATAATTCACAGAACTGTTGGTTTATGGATTGCCACACTTAACACTTCCAAAACCGTTCAATCGTTCGCAATGACGGTTGCTTGTCATTACGAGGCTCGAACGTAGTGAGAGCCGTGGTAATCCAGAAAAAGTCTTTTTATGTACGCAGAACTGTTAGTTTATGGATTGCTTCGCTATCACTATCCTATCACGGAGAATAATGAAAATTATTTCAAGGTCTTTTTAAAATCATTTTTACGCAAATTATTAACGCAACTTAACACTCTGACGTATTTTCAGATTTATGATAAAATCATGATAGAATAATAGTATAATTTATTGGAATAGTTGATATGACTGAGTTAGGGAACGAGAAAATGACAACAGAGAGCTTAACAGAAATCAAAAATCTTGTTACAGATATTAAAGAAAACATGATGAGTGAAAAAAATTGTAACGACCAATTATACACTATCATACAAACTCTTGACGGTATAGGGAACTATATTTCAAGGCTTGAACAAAATGAAGAACCTAAGTCAGAAGAATTTACAGTATTACAAACGAATCTTCTAGAAGTTCGTAACGAAATAGCTAGGCTCAACCAAAGTATTGATTCAACAAACCTTGCTGAATTTGAACCTCTTGTTACCAAACTAACTGAAAAAGTAAACAGATTAGATATTATCGCAAACAATTCTGGGATAGATAAACAAATACTATTAAACATCTCTGCTCAATTAGAACAAAATCTTGGAACAAAGCTTAATGAAAACGCAGAAGTTTTATATAATCAGTCAAATACAGCTACAAACCTTGTTAAAACAGATATCGAAACCCTAAACGAAAATTTAAAAGATGGCATTCAATATCTAGAAAAAATTTTCAAAACAAAAGTTGAAAACTCTAATGAGTCCAATGTTAGTTCAATTTCTGATGATATTCTTTTGTTATCAACAAATATTGAAAAATCAAATGCAAACCTTAAAAAAAGCGTAATTGATATTTTCTCTAAAATCCAAGAAAACATCAATTCTATTAGTTTTTCAAAAGTAGCAGGTGTTGGTGGAATAAATGTCGAAGCACTTCAAGAAAATCTAGAGATGCTTAAAAATGGATTATACAATCTTAACGTCAACACAACTCAACAATATAACAAAATCTTAGAAACTATTTCTGAAACTCCAGAAGTTGAAGAAAAAGAAGATACTACAAAAGAAGAAATTCACTCTAAAGTTAATGAATTATTACCGTTCACAAAAGATTCTGTAAAAGATATCAAAGATTTAATATGCGAACTTAAACAAAATATTTCATATCTTCAATCAAGTGATGAAGATTCAGATTATACATACAGTATGCAAGATATTGAATCTGACCTAGCTAAAATAAGAATATATCTTAATGAACTTGGTCAACACATCAATACACTTGCATTAAATAACAACAACGAAGAATTAAATAACATCTATATAACTCTTGATAAAATCAATCAAAGAGTTCAAAAAGACGAAAATTTTGAAGTTACTGATAATATTAAAAAAATGCAAGAAGACATCTTGAGCATAAGCACTCGAGTAAACACATTATTATTGTCATCAGATAAAGATACAGAAACTTTAAATACATCATTGGATAAATTCCAAAATTGTTTTGAAAAAATCAATTCTCAACTTAAGTCAGAAACAAATGCTAGACAATATAGCAATATTGAATCAGCATTAGAACAAATAAACAAAGTTTTAGATGACAACAAAAGCTACAACGAATTGATAAACCAATCTTTAGTAATGTTAGCTGAGTGGGTTGATAACGCAGGTGAATCACTTACAAATATTTCAGATAGGTTAGGAAACGGAATTGATTCAATCCAAATTCCTGAAACAATTGATTACAGCGCAAAAATAGAGGCACTTGAACAAAAAATTCTTGAACAAAACGCACAAATTGCTCAACAACAAGAATACATAAGTTCAATGGACGAAAAATTGGCTGTTATTCTAAACCAAAATCAACAAATTGCTTCACTAGAAGAACGATTGAAACAAATGGACGAACGAATGACAACAATCTTAGAGTTCTCAGCTAAGAATGATGCATCAGTGGTTATGGATAAAATGACTAACATTGATGCAAAATTAGAAAAGCTTAACAACAGTATTGGAAAACTAACATCTTATGTTGACGAAGAATAAAATAACATCAGAGCTTAAAAATATCTTACCAAAAGAAAATATACTTTCTACAAAAGAAGAATGTTATGTATATTCTCAAGATGGTACAAATGGAATTTCAGGAGATATTCCACCTTCTGTGGTGGTTTTTCCTGAAACAGTTGAACAAGTTCAACAAATAGTTAAGTTCGCTAATGCAAATAAAATATCAGTGACTGCACGTGGTGCAGGTACAAACCTTGTTGGTGGCTGTATCAATGAAACTGGTGGAATTATTCTTAACTTTACTAAGATGAATAAAATTCTAGAAGTCAGCAAAACCAATATGACAATAAAAGTTCAAGCAGGTGCAGTCATTGGCGAAATTCAAAAGGCAGTTGAAGAAGTAGGATTATTTTTTCCACTCGACCCATCAAACTTGGTTGTATCAACGATTGGTGGAGCAATAGCACAAAGTGCTGGTGGTCCAAAGACTTTTAAATACGGAAGCACTAAGGATTTTGTACTCGGATTAAAAGTTATACTTGCAAACGGTGATATCATTCAGACAGGTTCAAGTATGATTAAAAATGCAACAGGTTATCACTTAGAACAATTATTCATCGGGAGCGAAGGAACACTTGGACTTGTTGTAGAAGCTACTTTAAAGCTTATCCCAAAACCAGAAACTTCAAGAGTAATGCTTGCTTTTTTTGATGACGTTGAAAAAGCAACTTTATCAGTAAATAATTTGATAGATGAACACATCTGGGCATCAACAATCGAGTTTATGGACAAAAATGCAATAACAACGATTGAAAACTTCAACCCTACAGGATTACTTGTCGTAGGAAGTGAAGCAGGTTTAATTGTTGAGATAGACGGGTTTGAATGTTCTATGGATACCCAAATTGAACGCTCTAAAAGAATTCTTGAACAATCAGGTGCAACAAAAATTATTATTTCTAAAACAAAAGAAGAACAAGATAAGATTTGGCAAGCTAGACGTCAATCATTTCCTGCAACAGCTAGTTTAAAACCTGATGTTATGTCTAATGATTTAATCGTTCCAAGAGATAAAATTTCAGAATTAGTAAAGGGTATTCACGAGATTTGCAACAAATATAATTTACCTGTTTCAACAGTTGGGCATATAGGGGACGGCAATTTGCACCCTCAAATCGCACTTGATTTTAACAACAAAGATGAAGTTGAAAGATACAAAAAAATTAAAGATGAGCTTTATGAATTGACTTTAAAACTTGGTGGAAACTTGTCTGCTGAACACGGCATTGGGCTAGAAAAAAGAAAATTTATAAATAAAGCAATAGATAATTCAACATTGAAATTGATGAGAACTATTAAAAAAACATTGGATAAAAATAATATTCTCAACCCAAACAAAATTTTTAAGTTAGACGAATAAAAGGAGTAAAAAATGGACGCTATAGTAATACATTGTACAGTACCTGACAAAAGAATTGCAAAGGATATTGCAAAATGTATTTTAAAATACAAAATGGCAGGTTGTGTTAGTGCTATTGAGAGAGTTGAGTCATTGTTCTCTTGGGACGGTGAAATAGAAAAAGAAAAAGAAGTTTTGTTAACTATTAAAACTCTAAGATGCAACTTCGATAAGATTAAAACTCTTATCACAGAACTTCACCCATACAATGTTCCAGAAATTATAGCATTACCGATAGTTGAATGTAGTAAAGAATATCTTCAATGGTTAGTACACGAAACGAAACAGTCTTAAAATCTGAACTCATTACATATTTATCAAGAATAGGACTTGATATCCATACCACGACAAAAGCAAGAGGTCATAACGGGTTTTTCAAAGAAGGAAGAATTGATATTTCTAAAAACCTTGATGATTGTTCTGCCATAAAAACTATATTGCACGAATTTGCACACTATGTCAATTCTTTGTTAGATAACAAATTTAAAAATTCTTATGTACTTTTTGATACAAATATTGAAGAACTAAAAGAAGAACTCCTCTGTGTAACCAATTTTGTTGATGAAAATTCGTTGTGCAAAAACCTAATACAAGAACGACAAATAATAAATAAATCAATAAAAGAATTAAGCTCAAAAATAAAAAAAGTTTACCCGAAATTTAATCTTACAGAAGAATTCAAACAATTTAAAAGGTATGCAATGTGGTCAAATCTTGGATACTTAGAAAAATATGACAGAGTAAAACTTATTAGTTGGTTTAACCCTAAAACATACTCAATAACTAATGTAAGAAAAGATTTTCCAAACATTCCTGATGTGTTTGTCAATTACCTAAACCTAAGGTCGAAACAACGTAAACGTGCAAGAATAACAAGACGTATCGCAAGATTAAACAAATATTATTCTAGTCCAACTGAATTGTTTGCAAGGTTTATTGAAGGTGTTTATTTAGATAAAGAATTTACAAAAGAACTCGCACCAATGAGTTTTCAAAAGTTTTCTGAATTATATAAAAACGACTATTACCCTGAGCTAAAACCAATTTTTAAAATTCTAGATGTCGAAGTTGAATAATTATCAAGAATTATCATCTTTTAGAATTATTGAACAGACTTGAGTAATATGTCATAATGAATAGAACACAGAATAGTTAGGAAGAAAATATGTACGAATTTCCATTTGAATTAGATGATTTCCAAAAAGATGCTTGTGATTGTATCTCAAAAGGTGAAAGTGTTGTGGTATGTGCACCGACAGGCGCAGGTAAAACCGTAATCGCACAACACGCAATTCATTGTGCATTAGAACACGGTGACAGAATATTTTACACAACTCCACTAAAAGCATTATCTAATCAAAAATTCAACGATTTTTCAGAAAAATATGGTGCTGATAAAGTTGGACTCCTAACAGGTGATTCTTCTTTTAATAGAGATGCACAAATTGTAGTTATGACAACTGAAGTTTTCAGAAACATGTTGTATTGTACAAACTTCGGTTCTATCAGCGATAATATGCAAAAAGTTAAATATGTTGTACTAGACGAAGTTCACTATATGAATGATGAACAACGAGGAACAGTTTGGGAAGAAAGCATAATTTATTGTCCTACAAATGTTCAAATAATCGCTTTATCGGCAACAGTTGCTAATGCAGACAAATTAACAGATTGGATAAATACAGTACATTCAAAAACTAAACTTATCAATACTGATTTTAGACCAGTACCATTAAGATACTATTATTTTGACAGTTCACAACCAAATACAATTCTTCCACTTCTATCACCAGGAGGATTGTTAAACAAAAAAATTCGTCCAGAAAGACGTGAGTTTAAGCGTGGACCAAGAGGGAAAGCACAGCAGAAATCACACGTTAAAGATGTCGTAAGAAACTTACACGAAAAAGATATGTTACCAGCAATATATTTTACTTTCTCACGAAAAAAATGTGATGAGCAAATGGAGAAATGCGTTTCATTAGATTTAGTCACAAAACAAGAACGTGAACAAATCCGAGAAATTATTGACGAATATATTGCAGAAAACCCATATTTATACAAAAACAAACACATTGAATATTTATTACAAGGTGTTGCATCGCACCACGCAGGATTGTTACCATCTTGGAAAGTTCTAGTTGAAAAGCTATTTCAAAAAGGACTTATCAAAGTAGTATTCGCAACAGAAACATTAGCGGCAGGTATAAACATGCCTGCTCGTTCAACCGTTATAAGTTCTATTAGCAAAAGAACAGATGAGGGTCACAGAATTTTGACTGCAAATGAGTTCTTACAAATGTCAGGACGTGCAGGACGTCGTGGTATGGACAAAGTTGGATATGTCGTAATAGTTGGAACACCGTTCCAAACACCTCAAGATGTTGCAGACCTTGTTTTGAGCAAATCTAACCCTCTTGAAAGCAGATTTTCTCCTAGTTATTCTATGGTTCTCAACCTATTACAAAGATTTAGCGTTGAAGAAGCAAAAGAACTTATCTTAAAAAGTTTTGGATATTTTTCATCAAATTCACGTTTAACAGGACTTTTAGCCCAACAAGAATTGAATAACGAAAAACTAGAAGAAGCATCTAAATTCAACTGTTGGTGCAAGTTGACTAACGAAGACTTGAAAAATTATAACAAAGCAAAAGATATTTATGTCCAAAATAGAAAGATTGCAAAAACAATCAGAAAACAAGAACGTGACAAAAATAGACCTTTGACAGAAGAAGCTATCAATTTTGAAAAATTCGTTAAGGAAAAACTACACGAAATGCACTCTTATAAATGTGACACTTGTAAAATATATAAAAAACACATGAAATCGATTGATTTATGCGAGCGTTATGAAAAACGAGGAGAACAATTAGAAAAAGAGATAAACATTCAACGAGATATTTTCTGGAACAAATTCTTGTCGCATAGAGCAGTATTAAACCATTTTGGATACTTAAAAGATGATTTTCCAACAGAAAAAGGTAAAACTGCTTCTCAAATTCGTTCAGAAAACGAATTATTCTTAGCAGAAATAGTATTTTCAGGAGTTCTAGAAGGTTTGACACCTGCTGAGTTATCTGCAGTTGTTTGCACAGTCACAACAGAAGATATGCGTGCTGAAATGTATTCACACTTGCCTTTATCAACTAAAGTAAGAAAAACCTTGAACAAAATTAAGGACATAAAACGTAGAGTAGATAAGGTTCAAACAGAATATAATGTTGATGACTGTATGTACTTAAATTCGTTCTATTCAGTACTTATTGAAATGTGGGTAAATGGCGCAGAATGGGAAGATATAATGAACGAAGTTGAACAAGGTGAAGGTGACGTAGTACGATGTTTCAAACGTGTTATTGATGTACTTAGACAACTTACCACGATTGATAACGTACCAGAAAGCATAGTATTTACAGCAAGAGAAGCCATTGATGCAATCCAGCGTGAACCAATAGATATTGACTAATCCTTATTAACCAAACAACACAGAAATACTGGATAAGACTATGTTGAATTAAAGAATTATGTTATACTAAAAAAGTAAAGTAGTCGGGTAATCGCGCTTATTTATAAGTGAGGAAAGTCCGTGCATTCAAGAACAGGCTTCCGGAGAAACTCCGGACGATGTGAATCGGTGGATAGTGCCACAGAAATGTAGACTGCCGATGGGTTGCAAAACCACAGGCGATGGTGCAACGGTGAGTTAAGAGCTTCACCAGTAATATTGAGAAATATTAGCTAGGTAAACCCAAGCCGAATGCAAGATTGAATTGGAGATTAAGGTTGTTCGCCAACTCCTAAAAAATCGCTAGAGATTACGAGTAATCGTAATACCAGACAGATGATTGCCTAGAAACAGAACACGGCTTATGAGCTACTTTACTTTTATTAACTCAAGTGCTTGCAGTAATACTGCAAGCACTTGAACTTTTATTAATAATTATGATGATGTCTTTTATAACACAAACAACTCATTATCCCTGAAATAATTGCAGACAATCCTATTATGATATAGATTATCCTAGTCAACATAGACATTTCACCAAACAAACGAGCAACAAGGTCAAATTTAAATAAACCTACTAAACCCCAATTCAAAGCACCAATTAGAACCAATACAAATGATGACATTTTAAAAAATTTATACATTATAACCTCCTTTTAATGTTATAAGGAGGTTATAAACTGTTTTATTAAAATTTTTATCCGACATTTGTCTATATTATCTTACACGAACTTTTGGCTCAACAGACATACCAGGAGCAATAAGATAATTTTTAACATCATTAGAGTCTGTGAAAACAATTTTCACAGGAATTCTTTGTACAATTTTTACGAATGAACCAACAGCATTTTCTGGTGGGAACAAACTTGATTTAGCACCTGAACTTCTTTGGATACTATCAATTCTACCTTTGAACTTGTGGTGTGGGTATGTATCAATTTTCATAGTAACATTCATGCCAGCTTTCATGTTTTCTAACTGAGTTTCTTTGAAGTTAGCAACAACCCAAACTTCGTTTGGAACAAGTGTGAAAAGAGGTGAACCTGCAGAAACCTGCATACCTTTTTCTACACGTTTTGAAGAAACTGTACCATCTTGAGGCGCATAAATTGTTGTATATGAAAGCTTAAGTGCAGCCGCATCTCTTTGAGCTTTTAAAGCTTTTAAATCAGCATCAGCAACATTGTTTCCTGCTGAGAAAATATTTTGATGTGCTTGTGTTTGGTTAGCAGAAAGATTTGCATATCTTGTTTTTGCATTATCTAAAGTTTGTTTAGAAACTGCACCTACAGCGTATAGATTTGTATATCTCTCAACATCTTTTTTTGCAACAGCTATTTCTGAATTAACTGCTTCAAGCGATGCTTTTGCATTCTTTTGGTCTAATATTTTTCTTTGATAAGCCGCTTCAGCTTGGTCAAATGCTACTTGATAATCCCTATCATCAATCTTTGCGATTGGTTGACCTGCTTTTACAGAATCATTGTCTTTAACATAAACTTCAACAATTTCACCTGATACTTTTGGTGCAACACTAACAGTTGTTGTTTCAACATAAGCATCATCAGTGGTTTCATATCTTGTTATATCATATAAAAATCCACATACCACAATGGCTAAAATACCCAATACGGTTAGAATGATTTTTTTCTTCTTCTTTTCTTTTTCATTTTCTTCTGTAGTTTCTACTTCAGGAGTTACGTTTTTGTTTTCTTCCATTTTTACCTCATTATCTTAATTATAATTTATATATCTAATTCTATTGCTTCTGTTATCACATCTCTAACATTTTGTAGATGACGTTTTGCAATCTTTTCGTCTTCTCTAGAAATTCTTTTTTCTATCCCATTAAATATTGGTTCTAATTCTAAACGCATATATTCAATAGTTTTTAAGCCTTCCTCAGTTAGTGTTAAAATATTAACTTGTCTTTTATTTCTAACTTTTTCAAATTTTTCAATATAACCTTTTTCTTCAAGTTTATTCAACATTTTACCAGTATTAGCTCTATCTTTAAAAAGCATTTTGGCAATATCACGTTGGTGAATATCACCATTATGATCTTTAATTATATTTAACATTGTAAATTCGTCCATTGTTATTGGCAAATTCAATGTATCTTCAAGTTGTTTACAGAAAATTTTACACAATTTTTCTGTTAATTTAATCTGGTAATACATCGACTCTGTATACTTTTCCATCAATTTTGATTCCAATCTTTTTAACTGATATAATTATATTAAGTTTTATGTGTTGCATTTGCAACAGTATTATGTTATCATCAATTTATAAAAAATTCAAGAGCTTGGAGTAGATTATGAAAAAAATTATTTCGGCAGTTTTATTAGCAAGTATTGTAGGTCTACAAACATTACCAGCACAAGCGTTTTTCAAAATGGGTGTTGAAAAAACAGACGCAGTTAAACAAGAACAAAAAGCTGATAAAAAGCTTTATAAAGATATAACGAAGAAAAAAGATGTTCCTTATAAAAAATTAAGAACAAAAAACAAATATGAATATATCAACCTTGCATGGTGGGAAGGTATGAATGATGAATACCTTACAGGATATATTAATAAAGCGATGGCACACAATTTTGACTTAAAAATTGCCTCATTAACTGTTGATGAATATTTCCAAAATGTTAGAGCTCAGATGGCGAATGAATTGCCACAAGTTAGCACTCAATATGGATTGGGTGTTATGGGATTTCCGAAAGATAGTTATTTACCAAAAAATGGTCATGGTATGGGAATGCCATTTATGGCAAGCTATGAAGCCGATATTTTCTTAAAAAACCACGATAAAACTACTTCTGTTAGAAAGTTGTATCAAGCAAGTATCTCTGATGAAAGAGCTACATATATCGCTATAGTTTCTTCAGTAGGGACTGTATATTATAATATTGTGAGATTAGATAAAGCGATTGAACTTCAAGAAGATATCGTAAAACTTAGAAAAAATATTTATGAACTAATGGCTTTGAGCAATAAAGAGGGCGTTGTTTCAACAAGCGATATGATTAAGGCTCAAAAGTTATATATTGCAGGACAAAGCGATTTGGTTGATTTGAAACGTCAAAGGATAGAACTCTTAAACCAGTTAGCCGTTTTGATTGGTGAAAGTCCAGAAAACGCAAAAACTTTTGGAAGAATTTCTTATGACAAAATAAAATATGTATATAATACGCCTGATACAATACCGTCAGATATTATTGTACAAAGACCTGATTATCAAAGAGCAGAAGTTATGGTTAAAAAAGCTGGGGTTGATGTGCGTGTTGCCAAAAAAGAATTCTTACCAACAATCAGTATATCAGGTTTAGCATTATTTAGCTCAAAATATTTAGGTAGCTTATTCACCACAAATAATGCTTTGTGGATGCTTGGTGGCTCAGCTGGATTACCATTATTCACAGGTGGTTCAAGAATAGCGAATTTAAAAATTAACAAAATTAAACTTGAAAAAGCGTTAAAAGAATACCAAAAAACTAACCTAGTAGCTATTCAAGAAGTGAATGATGCTTTGTATTCTTCAAGATTAAATAACCAAAAGCTTAATCAAAACAAAGAACACTTAAAACTTGAACAAAAAGATTATTCTTTATCCGAAAAGAAATACAAAGAGGGTGTAATTTCAAAATTGGATTTATACCAAATGCAAGAAAACTTGTTAACTATACAAAATTTAATCGCATCAAACACAATAGATTGTATGTTGGATAAAATCAATTTGTATAAAGTAACAGGGGCAAAATATTAAAACAATAATAAATAATAAATAATCAATAAATAAAATTCCAAATATTAGATATTTTCATCCAAGCCGTTATATTTTTAACGGCGTTTTATTTTAAGATTTAAACAAAAACCTATGTCTTTTCTTCATTCAATCAAATTTTTACAAACAATTATTTATTTGGTTTAAGTATTTGTAAATTTCTTGTTTCAGATAAAGTTCTTCTTGCATCTCTTAAGGTTTTTCTATTTTCATCAGAAAGACTCAATCCATTACAAAGTCTGTCAATAAAGCCATTATTTACCTTAACAGCTTTTTCAAAAGCGCCTAATTCTTCTAAAACACCTTTTATATCAGCAAGTTTGTAACCGAACGATTTTTTTGATTGATAAATCATCGTATCACCACTTTCAGCCTCAATCGGTTTTCCACCAAGTTCAAAATGAAGTTTAAAGATAGATTTCAAATCTTGAAGTTCAGCTTGCATTGTATTGATACTTTGTTGAATTCTCAAATATCTTTCAAACAAATAATCAATATTATCTAGTTGTTTAACTTGCCAATCATATTTTTGAAGATAAAGTTTTTTTAATTTTGGATAAGCAAGAGCCAAACCCATTGTATCGTCCATAGCTCTATGATGATTTTCCATAGTCACATTAAATTTTTCTGTCAATGCTACAAGTCCATGTGATTCTAAATCAGGACAAATTTCTTTAAACATTTGTTGAGAATCAATTTTTTCATTTTCAAATTTTTTCTTAAAAACTCTTTTGTATGCCTCATTTAAGAATGAATGGTCAAAAATTGCGTTGTGAGCAACTATTGGGTAATCTCCAATGAATTCAGCTATTTTAGGCAAAATTTCAGCTTCTGTTGGTGCATCTGCAACCATTTCTTGAGTAATCCCATGTATTGCCATACTTGATTTTCTTATATGTTGTTCTGGATTTATAAGAGTTTGAAAGGTATCCTTGATTTTTCCATTTTCAAGTCTTACTGCTGCAAACTCGATTATTTTTTCTTTTGTAAAATCTAGTCCTGTTGTTTCTGTATCAAGTACAATTTCTATAACTTTTTTTCTTGCCATTCCCTTATAATCCCTTAATTTATTTTAATTCCCCAAAAGAATAATAGCATAAAAATGATATATATGCTATAGTTATTGAACAGTATATGGTTTATAGTGAATTTTAGGAAAAAGCACAATGATTAAAGAAATAAATTCAGAAAATTTTGCAGAAGAAGTTTTAAATTCAGAGCTACCTGTTGTAGTTGATTTCAATGCAAAATGGTGTGGACCTTGTAGAAAAATGATGCCGATGCTTGAAGAACTTAGTGAAACATATTCTAACAAAGTCAAGTTTGTAAAAGTTGATGCAGATAATAATAGAGAATTACTCACTCAATATTCAGTGAGTGGATTACCAAGTTTGTTAGTGTTTAAGAATAGTGAATCCGTTGAACGTATGGCAGGTGTAATGCCTAAATCAACAATTATTTCAAATATAGAAAAATTTATTTAGGTATGATTACAAACATAATTTTAATATTAATAATTGCTGTACTTGGTGTGAAATTGTATTTACACCAGAAAAAATGTACTGAACAAAAAAAGAAACTTGATGGTGTTATAGAAACAATGAGTGATATCAATAATATCATCACATCTGTACGTTACGGAAATCTATCGGCAAGAGTTGAAAACTCAATCCACCCAGAGATGAAAAATATCTCTGAAAGCGTAAATCGTATGATTGAAACCTTGAACGATAGAGAACAAATGATTGTTGAATATCAATCAGAACTAACTGGACAGTATAAACTTCTTGCGGCCCTTTTTAACTCACTATCTGACGGTGTTTTAGTACTTGATGAAAAATATGTCATTTTAAGAGCAAACGCCAAAATAAAAAAATGGTTCAAAACTGAAGATTTTATTGGTAAAAGCATTTTTGATTATATAAAAACGCCTGACGATAAAAACATCATTGATTTAAAAAGTGATGAATTATTCATAAAAGGGATAAAAGACTTGTATTTTAGAGCAAGTGTTAGACAAATAAAAGGAAAAGAACACGATGATAAATACATGTTGGTTATTACAAACTACACAAACCAACGAGAAATAGACTCTTTAAAAGAAGATTTTGTTGCTACTTTAACCCACGATTTGAAAGTGCCGATTATTGCAGAATCTAATATGCTTGAATTCTTTTTACAAGAAAAATTTGGTACACTTAACGATAAACAAAAAGAAGCGTTAGAAAATATGAAAGCATCTAATAAAGAACTTTTAGATTTAGTTCAGATTGTACTTGAAACATACCGATTAAAAGAAGATGAAATTGATTTGAATTTAGAAAAAATATCTGTTAAAAAATTCTTGAATATTGTAGCAGATGAAATGACATATATTGCACAAAAGACCAATAATAAGATAGTCGTAATTGTACCAGAAGATTACGATATAAAAATTGATTTTTTACACTTTAAACGTGTACTCAAAAATCTAGTAAACAATGCTATTTTATATGGGAAAAGCAATACCAATATTGAAATAATGGCAAAAATTACAAATGATAATTCACAAATTACCGTAAAAGATTATGGTAAAGGAATTTCACCAGAGGATATAGAAAAAATCTTCAACAAATATTTTTCTGCAAGCAAAAAATTTAGAAAAATAGGAACAGGGTTGGGGCTTTATTTATCTAGAAAAATAGTAGAAGCACACGGTGGAAAACTTGGTGTAGAAAGCCAAGAAGGTGAATACACAAAATTCTATATTGATATGAAAATCAATAATTAACCTAGTTATTTTTGTTCAGTAATACCAAATCCACAAATATTCTTAATAAAGGCATAGGCTGAATACAACCCTAAAGCCGCACCAGCAACTTTTGAACCTGTAGACATAACTATTTTTGTAGCATAAGGATTAGCTGCAGTTGGTGCTGGGATTTTCTTAGCACCTTTTATCCCGATAGCAGCTATCGATAATGCCCAAGGCAATATATCATCTGTAACCATGCCGGCAAAACCTTTTACATAGCCAAGACCTTTGTTAACAAAGCCTCTAACATTATTATCAAGCTCCCATTTAAAGAGCTTATCCTTCATATTTGAATTAAAATGACTGTCGGAATTTAGATTTCTTGAGTTTTCATAATAATAATCAAGAGCTTGAAAGTCATGCTTATTTTTATTTATTTTCCCATGAAGTACACCTCTTTTGTGTGCATCATAAGTAAGAATACCCACACCGACTGCACCTGCAGCTTTAACAGCATACCTTCCAATTAAACTTGAAATAGCCATTATACATCACCTCCTAACGAAGCAGGAGTAGAAACAGGTGTATTAACCAAAGTTGTTTTAGCACTTAATTGAAGCTTACAAGTTTCAATCTTACCTTTATCTTGATCTTGTAAATTAGGATCTTGCGAAATTTTATCCAATACTGCCATAGTATTATCATCACCTGATGCAAGATTTGTGTCAAGTAACATTAATCCACGACCTCTAACCTTATGGTCATAAGGGTCTAACAACATTTTGTTTACAAGAGCGTTTAACGCTTTATCGTCCATTCTTGTTTTATCTTCTTGAAACCTTTTTACAACTTCACTTGCAGCATATTCTCTAAGTGTTGTATCGTTTCCATCTAACATCTTATCTAACTTTTGAAGATATTCATCAGTTAAAATTGTAACTCGTTTTTTCGTTACATTATTTGCATAATTGTTTACATAATATCCAGGACCATAGTTTGGTTGAGAGCCACCAGGACCAACAACTGTACAATTTGGCATGTTACCTTTTAACAATGGGTGATCTGGTGGTAATTTACTAGGGTCAATTACGTTACAGTAAATACCAATACCGGCATAGTTTTGTGCACTATTGTTAAAACCTGTTGAAATAGGGGTAGTCATATACGTAAACCTTTTATTTCCTAACCTTTCATGTATATAAAGTAGATTTTCCCATGAAAATTGCTACATGTTTAAGAAATGTAAAAAATCATTTTAAAAACAGCAAAAAATATGTTCATAAGCATTATTATGAATATAGTGTAAAAGGAGTGATGTGTATGTCAGTGGATTCAATAGGTGCTAATACAAGTTACAACAATGTAGCGATGGCAAGAGCAGAAAGATTTGTAAATGCGAGTGATAAATCAATCAACCGTTTAGTTAAAAAAGGCTTCAACCAAGCGTATGGTGAAGAAAACAAAAAATTTGATAAACATGTAAATGCAACATTAAAAACACTACCTTTAGTTGCCGTAGCATCAGGTTTGGCTATGAAAAAAGGTGCAAAAGGATCTTTAATGAGTGGTCTTAGCTGGGGATTGGCATTAGTAGCTCCTACATTAGTTGCAGGTGCTAATAAAGCTATTGTAAAAAACAGTCCTAAAATGGCTAAGGAAGAAACAAAACACCCAGTTGCAGCTTCAATGGCAAATATAGCTGCATCAATTGGTGCTTATGTTGGATTATCTGCTTTAGCTGACAAAGCATTATCTAATCCAAAAATCGTTAATGCAGGTAAAAAAGTTCTAAATCCTGCCTTAGATGCAGGCAAGAAAATGGCAGAAAATATTGCATCTAAAATCACATCTTCTGGATTTATAAAAGAAGGTGCTTCAAAACTTGGAACAGTTGCTGAAAAAGTTGGGGCTAGAATACCAACAGCAGTTAAATCATTTACAAAAGCAGTAGCTCAAAGTCCTATTACAAAAACTGTCGCAAATGCTACAAAAACAGCAGGCAAACATTTAATTAAAAATGCTCCAGCAGTTTTAGTATTTGCAACATTAGGAGCTATCATAGGAAAAGCTAGCTCTGACGCTAAAAAAATGGCAAATATGAAAGCAGAAGTAAAACAAGCTCAATTTGATACTGCAAAAGCGCTTGTTAATACTTATTCAGCAGAAAACAAAGCGTTGAAAAAAGAAAATGAAGAATTGTTAGCTAGAGCAGAAGAACCTGAAGTTCCTAGCGAAGACAAAACTCCAGATGAAGAATAATTAAGAAAATGTCAGATAATCACATTTAAGCTATAATAAATATATGGCTAAAGTTAAATCAAAATATGTATGTCAACAATGTGGTTATGAAACAGCAAGATATATCGGAAAGTGTCCTGAGTGTAATAGCTGGGGCACTTTTGTTGAGGAGATTGTTTCAAAACACGGTTCTGTTGAACATAAAAATTTTATAGATGATGCTCAAGAACCCGTATTAATAAAAGACGTTACTGTTGGAAATGAAATAAGACTAGCAACAAATATCTCTGAATTTGACAGGGTGCTAGGTGGAGGATTGGTTCAAGGCTCTGTTGTATTATTAGCAGGTGATCCAGGAATTGGGAAATCAACACTTTTACTACAAACAGGAGGAGAGTTATCAGCAAATAATAAAAAAATACTTTATATCTCAGCAGAAGAATCTGCTAGCCAAGTTAAATTAAGAGCTGATAGATTAAAAGTTAACTCTGATAATCTTTATATTTATGCTCAAACAAATTTTGAAGGAATCAAATCAAGAATTTTAGAATTCGCACCCGATGTTGTAATTGTTGATAGTATTCAAGCTATTCATTCACCTGACATTCAAAGTTCAGCAGGAAGTGTTTCTCAAATCAGAGAGTGTTGTAATGAACTTATCCATATTGCAAAAAGCAAAAATATAACTATGATAGTTATCGGACACGTAACAAAAGAGGGTAACATAGCAGGACCTAAAGTTTTAGAACACATGGTTGATACAGTTATTCATTTTGAAGGTGACAAATACAAATCATATAGAATTTTACGCTCTGTTAAAAACAGGTTTGGGAACACATCAGAGGTTGGAATTTTTGAGATGGGCAATTCAGGATTGATAGAAGTATCCAACCCAAGTGAACTGTTCCTAAAAGAATATAACCAATCACAAGCAACTGGTAGTGTAATAATCGTAACTAATGAAGGTACTCGACCAATGCTTGTTGAAATTCAAGCGCTTGTTGGAACAACACCATATCCATCTCCAAGACGTGTTGTTAATGGGGTAGATTTCAGCAGAGTTCTACAAATTTTAGCAGTATTAGAAAAACGTGTTGGATTAAACCTTTCAAAACAAGATGTTTATGTAAATGTTATTGGTGGGTTTGATATTCAAGAGCCAGCTGCAGATTTAGGGATTGCGTTAGCCGTTGCAACTTGCGCTAGAGATGTCGTTATTGATTCCCATACAGCTATCGTTGGTGAAATCGGACTTTCTGGCGAAATACGTGCCATAAATAACATTGATAAACGTATAAAAGAAGTTGCTAAATTAGGATTTAAGAAAATAATTATACCTGAGTCTAATAACGTTGAGGAAAAATTTGAAGGAATCGAGATTATAAAAGTTAAAAGAATTATTGATGCAATTTCTGCGTGTCTAACACAAGAGAAAGGGATTTAATATGATTATAATTATGGAGCCTGGGGCTACCAAAGAACAGATAAACAAAGTCGTTGAACATTTAGAGAGTTTAGATTTTAAGATAAATATTAACTATGGTGAAGTGTTGACGGTTATTGCTGCGATTGGTGATAAAAGGCTTGTTCAACCTCATTCATTAAATTCTTTTGATGGTGTTAAAGCAGTAAAAATAATTCAAGACCCATTCAAGATGGCAAGCCGTGAATCTCAAAAAGAAGATACTGTTATTGAGTTTGCAAACGGAGTTAAAATTGGTGGTAAAAATAGACCTGTTGTAATCGCTGGCCCTTGTAGTGTTGAAGAAAATATTGACGGTTTATTAGAAGTTGCTTATGCTGCAAAAGAAATGGGTGCTCAATTTTTACGTGGTGGAGCATTCAAACCAAGAACATCTCCTTATGATTTTCAAGGATTAGAAGAAAAAGGATTACAATATTTAGCGAAAGCTCGAGAAAAAACTGGATTACTTGTAGTTACAGAGGTTATGGACACACTAGATTTACCTTTAGTATGTGATTATGCAGACGTTATTCAGGTAGGTGCTAGAAATATGCAAAACTTTAAATTACTAAAAGCAATCGGGAAATGTAATACACCCGTGATTTTGAAACGTGGTCCAGCAGCAGGGATTAAGGAATTTTTATTAGCAGCAGAACATATTATGTATAACGGGAATACTAATGTGATTTTATGCGAAAGAGGAATTAAAGGATTTGATTCTGGGTATACAAGAAATGTTTTAGATTTGGCTGCTGTAGGAGTAATCAAAAAATATTCACACTTACCTATAATAGTTGATCCAAGTCACGCAACAGGTCAAAGATACTTAATTGAGCCAATGTCAAAGGCAGCTATTGTTGCAGGAGCAGACGGAATTATGATGGAAGTCCATAACAATCCTGACAAAGCATATTCTGATGGTGCTCAAAGTTTAACAATCCCACAGTTTAAAACACTAATGAAACACCTTGATAGATTAATTGATGTTTTAAAAGAACAAGAATGTTCTTTGTAAAATTCATTGTCGGGTTCAATAAAATCGTTGAACCCGACCTACAAACTTTGTAATCAAACCCAAAACAAGACTTTTAACATTTGTTAAATTATCGAGTTAAAATAGCAATTTTAAATTTTAGGATACTTATACAAAGTGTAGGTATACCATGGTTTTAGCAGTTAACAACAACATAAACAGAATGTATCAACACCAACAAATGCTGAGAAATCAAACAATTCACAGCAAATCTTTTGGTGAAAACATTGTTTCTAAAGAGAGAGAAGAAACTCCACAAGAATACCATAAGAGAAAAAATGGAATTGCTTTATGTACGGCACTCGGTGTGGCATTAAGTCTTGCAGTATTATCTAAATTCGATAAATCGAAAAAATACTCTTTATCACTTAAAAAAATGTTATCAACTCCACTTAAAGATACTTATCTTGGTTCAGTAAACTATGAAACAAAAGAAGTTATTGGAATGGGCATAGGCTCTTGTCTTGGTGGTTTATTAGGTGGTGCGCTTTTTGACAAACGCAAAAAGAACTTCAAAGAAAAAGTTGAAGAAGGTATTGTTCAAATAACAAACATTTCACTTCCAATCGCATTTGTTCAAGGACTTTCATCTGTAGGTGGTAAAGTTACTAAATCGTTACAACCTTGGGTTAAAAAAGGTGGAATAACAAGAAAAATTATGGCAGAAACTCCAAAAGTTTTTGGCTCAATGGTTGGTCTTGTATCTGGTATGTATCTTGGTAACAGACTTTCTCACCAAATCAATAAACACGTTTTTAACAAACAAGTTGACGATAGACCTGTAAAAATAAAAGATTTTGCAGCGCATATTGATGACATTTGTCTTGCAGCAACCTTTGTTGCACAGGGCAACCCTATTACACAAAGTGTATCAAGAATAATTCCTCTTGCATTGTGCGTTGCAGGTAACGAAACTGGAAATAAATAAATTCTGAATGACAGTTTCTATTTGCAGAACCGTTGATTTATGGATTGCCACACTTACTACATTACAAACTGTTTAATCGTTCGCAATGACGTTTTTGGAAAGACAAAACTATTTTCCAATAGCCCATCTGAAACCGATGTTCAACATTACACCATTACGTCCACCGTTTCTTATCATAGCTTGTCCGTAACCTGTAAATCTATCGCCCCAGCGTTTTTGTATACCAACTCCGTATTCTACGTATGGATCAACTGACATTGTTGGGATTGTTACATCAGGAATGCTAAAGCTTGCTTTATCCATTATGTTCCATCTCATATTGATACCAAAGTATGGTTGCCATCCGTTCTTCAAGTTTGCTATAAACTTGATTCCTGGTGCTACTTGGATTGCATGGATTGGACTTGAACTTACATTATGACCCAATCCATTGTTATGGTCAAATGTATTGATAAATGAATATGATATCAAGATACTTGGTTGGATAATGAACTTGCCTTGTTTGAATTCAAAATTATATCCTGTCTTACTTGCAACACCTGCCATCAACATTGCCATTCTTTCTTTGCCAAGGTCAGTGTTTGCTTCTGCATTATTTCCACCAACGTTTGCTGTCAATGCTGTAAAGAAGTTGCCTTTATACCAAGTTTCCATTATACCCAATGTACCACCGTTTTGGTCAATACTTTGTTTTGTATAATCTTGTGTTGAACCATTGTATCCGATATATGCACTAAATTGTCTGCTCCAACCATTTGACAATTCTTTCTTACCCATATCGCCACCAAAGTAGTTGCCGTATCCAACATTATTAACTTTTGGTCCATTATTCAATGGTACGTTTTCAAATGTCGCAAATGCTCTGTTCCACAATCCTTTAGAATTGTAGTTCATTCCGTCTTTGTTTAGATATGGTTGTTGTGCATTTGATGAACTTGCTACTGCATATTTGTTCATCATTTCTTCTGCTTTTCTTTCTTCTCTTGTCTTCAACATATCCATATCAAGATTTGCAAACGCTTGGTCATAAGAATTTATTTGAGCTAAGTATCCACCAATTTGTGCTGCAACTGGTGCTGCAACTGCTGATGCTTTTGCTCTTTGTCCTGTTATTCTTGCTCTCAACAAGCCGTTTTCATCATAATATGTCTTTAATTTGTATGTTGCTTCAGCACTTTCTGCCTTGTTAGTAGTAACAGAACCAATTACTGAATCCTTATCTGCTATTGTTATATCTACTGGAGTTTTGCTGTTTGATACAACATTTATTGTACCAACCTTTAATGAACCAACTGATGTTCCTGCTGTAATTCTATCAGCTTGTCTTGATTTTAAGCTTACATCAATTGCTAATCTTGCACTTCCACCATTTGTTACATTTAATGATTCAAGTGAAATATTATTAATCATGCCGTCAGAAATACTTAAAGTTGTAGTTTGTGATAAATTCAAGTTTAATCCGTTAAAGATGTCGTCTGCACAAGTTCCATCTTTCACAGTACTTATAATTACTTCACCCTTTGAGGCTGTTGTATTAAATTCAGTCTTTGTATTATATTTAAAATAATATGTTGCTGCTTTTGTTGTATCTTCATTTATCAAATTGATAGTTGAATTAACACTAGCGCTTTGAGAAACTTTATTAATTCTACCAATATAGAAACTATGACCATTATATGATTTCAAATTAAGAGTTGAATTATCTTCAAGTGAGATATCTACCATAGTTCCGTTAGCGAAGTTGTTATATATAGTAACATCTTGATTTTTAGCTAAGATATCTAATATTGAACCAGCTGATAAATAAATACCACCACCAAATGCACCGTTTACAGCTTTATTATTAACAACATTTGTATCAACTAATTCTAAATGAGAATCATTAGCGATATAAATAGCACCACCATAACCGTCAGCTGTGTTATTCTTGAATACAGAATTTGATACAACTAAGTGACTATCTTCTGTACCACCGGTAACATATAATGCACCACCAATACCACCAATTTTTTCACCAGTCTTTGTATTTATCTTAGTTTCTGCATAGTTGTTATCAAATGTAGCATTTGAAATCTTAGAAGTTGCAGATTCATTATAAATTGCACCACCCATTAGCGCACTATTATTTCTGAAGTTATCACCATTTGATATCAATGTTGCAGTCTTACCATTATAAATAGCACCACCAAAACCACCTGACACAACACCAGTTTTAGTATCAACTACATAATCTGTATAATTGCCTTCAAATATACCGTTGAATGAATAGTATTTACCGATATTATAAATAGCACCACCATTTAATGAGTAGTTGCCAACAAATTGATCAGCAACTGATACAAACAATTTATCAATTGCTTTGTTATAAATAGCACCACCACCGTTTGCTGAGTAGTTTCCGTTAAATCCGTTGCCTGAAATAATCATTTGACCAGCATTATAAATTGCACCACCATAAGTTGATGAATAATTATCTTCAAATGTTGATTGTTTTAAGCCAGCATATTCAATATATTTATCAGCAGTCAATATACCACTACCTGAATTTTCTGTTATTTCTTTGTTTTGAATATAACCTAAAGTATTGTTATAAATAGCACCGCCACCACCTGCTGTAGTAGTTATTGAACTATCTCTACCTAATGACTTGTTATCTATAAAGTCAGTGTTATAAATCTTTGTATATGAAGGTTTTTCATTACCACCATTATAAATAGCACCACCATAAGTTGCTGTATCTTTATTATCTTTTACAATAGCAGTATTGCCTTCAAATCTAGCCCAGTTAATTGACAATATAGAATCACTGCCCTTATTTTGATTAACGTTATAGCCACTGCTGATTGCACCACCTTGTTGTGCTGAACTGTTGCTCAAACTTACACGAACAGTATTAGATGAACCATTTATATTCAAAGTGCCTGAGTTGTAAATTATACCACCTGATTTTACTGCACTGTTATTTACAAATGTTGATGAATTATTTAATTCAAGAACGCCATCGTCAGCGTTATAAATTGCACCACCACTTGCTGCTGAGTTTCCATCAAATGTTGCAGAACTAATTACTGTTTTCTTACCGTTATATAATGCACCACCATTTGCACCTGCTTTATTGTTAGAGAATACAGCTTCTGCATCAATATATATATCACCATTATCGTTATAAATAGCGCCACCAGAACCTGATACATTGTAATCACTGATTTCTATTCTACCTGTAGAATCTGTGAAGTTTATTGTACCCTCTTTGTTATAAATAGCACCACCATTTAAAGTATATGATTGTTTTACCTTTTTAGATGGAACAAATTCAAATACTACGCCAGAACCGATATACAAGATACCATTGTTATAAATATCGCCACCAAATCCTGCATAGTTATTTTTAAATGTTACATTTTGGATAGCTAATACTAACTCGTTATAAATAGCACCACCCATACTTGCAACACCAGCACCATTTATATATGCGCTTCCGCGTTTTGCAGTGTTATTTTCGAACTTAGAATTTTTAATTACGTTTGCATCATCTGCACTACTACTATTAAGTACTGTACCATTATTTCTTAATGCAATTGCACCACCATTGCCATCTGTTGCTGAGTTGTATAAGAAGTCAACTTGATTAATGTCAATTTGTCTATCATATCTGCTAGAAATATTGCTGTTATTAAGAACATAGAGAGCACCACCATAAGTTGATGAGTTATATGACATAATAGAACGATTTGCCACTGATGTCATTTGCAATACACCTGCTGTATAGATAGCACCACCAAATCCATTAGTAGCTGTATTGTATGATATTGTTTGAGAACCATTAAATACTGTTTCAGAAGTAGCTGATGCAAATATCAAACCACCATTTCGTCCAGCACTGTTTCTAGATAATACTGAATTTGTAATGTTCACTCTACCAGCGTTATAAATAGCACCACCATCATTAGTTGCTTTGTTTGCTAATTTTGAGTTTTTGTTATCACCAAATACTACAGTGTCTAATGTCAATACAATATTTTCATCTGTATTATTATCATTATAGATAGCGCCACCATTTACTGATGTATTCGAAGTAAACTTACTACCTGAACCAATACTTAATTTACCAGCATTATAAATTGCACCACCACTGCCAGAAAGAGCGTTTGTTGTTGAGTTTGATGTGAATGTTGTGCCACTAGCAATCTGAATTTTACCACCTACTGCGTTATAAATAGCACCACCAGATTTTGCAGCCTTATTAGACTTAAATCCTGCATAATAGTATCTTGTGCCTTCATTAGCATAAGAGATTATCATCTCACCACTGTTATAAATAGCGCCACCGTTATTACCTGCTGTGTTTGATGACAATGTCAAACCTTGAAGGGTAATACTTGCAATATTATCTTCTGTAGAACCGTTATAAACAGCACCACCGTCAGCACCTGCAGTATTTGATGACAATGTTGATTTTCTGTCAACATAACCAATTGTACCTGCGTTATAGATAGCACCACCGTTAGCACTTGCCGTTGAATTTGACATTGTTGTAGCAACAATTTCTCTTATTGTAGCAGTGTTGTATATTACACCACCCTTATCAGCTGTGTTAAATGACAATTTTGAGTTTTCAATTCTAGAAATATAACCGTCATTATGAATAACACCACCACTTGTTGCAACATTTCGTAAAGCAGTTTTCTTATTGTTACCAGCAGTAACTTTTGAAATCAATGTAATATAACCACCGTCTACGCCATCATAATCAGCATTATAAATAGCACCACCACGACCTGATTGGTTACCTGTAAATGTTGAACTTACAATACTAGAAATTTTTCCAGTGTTATAAATTGCACCACCCATATTTGATGAATTCTTAGCAGCTACGTTATCTTTGAAGCTAGCTGATATAGTTGCAATTATACCTTCGTTATAGATTGCATTACCATATTGAGCTGAGTTACCAGAGAAGTTTGTACCAGTCATTGTCAAATTAGTGCTTGATTTTGAGTTAAATATTGCACCACCTAAACCAGACAAAGCATAGTTTCCAGTGAATGTTGCCTTGCTCAATGTAATATCACCAGCGTTATAAATTGCACCACCAAGAACTAAATCATCATCAAATCCATCGTAATCAACTTTGCTTGCATAGTTATATTTGAAACTTGTACCAGATAATGTAACAGCTTCTTTGCTTCCATTATAAATAGCGCCACCTTGAATTGCGCTGTTTCCAACAAACGCTGTTGATTTAGCCTTCAATGTACCTAAGTTATAAATAGCACCACCAAACGCTGCGCTGTTACCGTTTACAACTGAACCAGTCTTATCTGATGTACCAAATGTACCTTTACTGATTGTTGTAATACCATAATCATTATTATACAATGCACCACCATACATTGAAGCATAGTTTTTAATGAAGTTTGATGCAGTAATTGTTAAATTAGCATCGTTATTATAAATAGCACCACCATACTGTGCATAATTACCCATCGCTGAATCTATTGAACCGAATACAGCTTTATTAAATGTAGCCTTTGTTATCAATGCTACGTCTGCTCTATCTCTTGTTTCAATGTATATTGCACCACCCTTATTAGTAGCACTATTACCATAGAACTTAGTTGAAGTAAATTTATTAGTTAATTTTGCATCATTAACAGTACTTAAGTATATTGCACCACCATCTGCAGATGCGTATTTCATCAAATCATTTGTTTCTACAAAATTAGATGCACTATTACCTTGATATGTTGAACTATTATCAGTTACAAACGCCATTGAATAGATTGCACCACCATTTGCATTAGTAAGTACATATTCACCTTCATCATTTTGTGTAATATTTTCATCACGAATTGATGTAGAGTTACCTGTAAATGTTGATTTACTCAAGTTCAAAGTCATTAAACCTGTTGGAACTTTTTGATAAATTGCACCACCTGATTGTGCTTTGTTTCCTATGAATTTAACTGCTGATGATGACAATATTCCTTCTGTATAAATTGCACCACCTAATGTTTCTGCACTGTTTTCTGTAAAGTTTGAACTTGTAACTGTTGCTTTACCAGTGTTATAAATAGCACCACCAATATTTGATGTATTAGAATATGGTTTTCCTGCTTCTGTTGCTAAACCAAAGTTTACAAACTTAGCAGTGAATGTACCTGCGTTATAAATAGCACCAGCTTTTTCATTTGAAATGTTATTTATAATGTCTACATAAGATTTTGAAGCACCTGTAATAGACAATGTACCTTTTTCGTTTCTTGCAACAGCACCGAATGTGTCTGATTGGTTTTCTACAAAAGATGTTCCTGTTGCTGAAATTTTACCACCTTGGTTAATCAATGCTCCATTAAATCCAGAAATTTCTGTTACCTTAGAAATATTCAATGCTTTTGGCAATGTTTTATTCTTAGATACATAAGTTCCTACAACAAAACCGTTTACTTGGTTGTTTGTAGCAATTTCATATTTACCTTGACCATTGATTGTCAATTTTGGATTGTTCAACGTCAAGTAATTGTCAATCAATGAAACAGTACCGTCCGCATTTGTACCATATATACCATACATCATATATGATGAAATCATTTTGAAAGTATTTGATTTAGAGTTCTTAACTGCTTGATACAATAGTGATTGTGAATCATCTATGCTTGTACCATAAATAATTGTGCCATTGATACCTAACATAGCATAATATGTTAATCCGTCATTACCCAACCAAGAAATTGAGTTCCAAGTAGTTGTTATATCGTTTGCATATACTAAACTAAAGTAGTTTGAAGAATGTTCTTTAACATCTAACAACTTCAATTCTACTGCCAAATAACTTGGTTGGAATACAGTATAATCAAATGAACCAATGTTATGGAATGATTCAGATGTCAACAAGAACTTGTGTCCATTGAAGTTAAGATTCTTAGTATAAATTGTATCAGTAGACATTGTTGCATTTTTATTCAAGTCTACATCAATGTGATAAATAATATCCTTCATCAATGTTAAGCTATTAAGGCTCATTACTCTTGTTTCACCATCAACAAAACCGAACTCACCGTCATATATATTGATATCAACTAAGTTATCAAATTTAGGAACATAGTTAGTTTCATTACCAAAGTCACCACCAATAAATACTTTACCTGTGCTACCTGCATTCTTGATTTCATTAGTATTTATATCTTGATAAACACCTCTGTTTACATCAATAACTAACTTGTTACCAGTTTCGCCACCATTAAACTCAATGCCATCAGCGATTTGAATAGTTTTGCCAGCTGCTGAGTTCAAGTTCATAACAAGATTAGTATTTGTTGAATTACTTCCGATATAGATATCGTTTTTATCAGTACCAACAATAGCATCAGTTGATATTGCTGCATTCTTTGTATTTGTAACATTTTGGTAGTTACCTTTGAATAGAACATCTCCATTTACAGCATTGATTGTAAATCCTTTTGCTGCATAAATTGCACCACCATTACCGTAAGAAGCGTTGTTTTTAATTACTACATCTTCTAAATAAATTTTTGAATTTGCATTTGACTGATAAATAACAGAACCTTTACCACCCGTTGTATCGAAATCTTCATACAATACTTGGTCGTATACGTGTCTTGTTTCGTATGCATTTTTGTTTTGATCTGTTAGAACTTTGTAATCATAAGTAAACGTTGTCTTGTTACCTCTGTATGCATTTTGGATTGTTACAGATTTAATAGACAAGTTAGTTTCTTCATTCAATACAAACATTGAATGTCTATATTTGCCTTCTGATAATACAGTGATGGTATCGTTACCTTTAGAATCAGTAGAAGTTTTATTACTTATTGTATCGTGACAAATCACATTTCCATAAGCATCAATTATACTATGTGTAGAATCTTTACCATTGATATTCAATACGCCTGATGAAACGCCTTTGAATACAGGAGATGCACCCTCTGGAAGTAATTCGCCATCTTTATCAGCAAGATTACCAGCATCATCTCTCAAATAACCAGAGGTATTTGCCAACAATGTCATCTTTTGTTCTCTAACACTACTTGTAAAGTTCAAGTTACGTACTTTATAAGGAATTGTAGTGTCTTTTGATTCGTACATTGATAATTCACGTAGCAAATCTTTTGTATACATTTGTGCTACACGGATACCATTTGCTTTATCGCTATATTTAGGATCGTCAGGTTGAATTACATTGTCATTTTCATCTAAGTATGCCAATGAAATATGAATTTTACCAAGATAAGCATTCCAAGGAACATTCATTTCATAAACGCCTCTTGTATCATATTGACTAATTGTTTTTGTCAAAATACCAGCGTTATTATCAATATAATCTGACAATTTTAATTCAAGTTTGTTATCACCTTTGATAACTTTTCTAGTAAATTCTTGGAAGTTTTGGCTTTGATCATCAACATCTCTAATCAAATTAACTTCAGCAAGATAAATTATACCAACAGCATTTTTATCATCAACATAAATACTGTCTAGTTCTGATTTATCAGCACAAATATCAATAATCAAATTCATTGAAGAATCTTGTTTACCACCAATATTTATTGAATCGAATTTGTATGTATAAGCGTTGTCATCAGCTGTTAAATCAAGGTATGTGTTCAAGAAGTTGTATTTAATTCCACCAACAGAATAATCAACAATTTTGTCTTGAACAGTTCCTGTTAATCTAACATTTGCATTTTTAAAGGTAATTTCATTTCCAACACCAGTTGATGAAACAATATCTAAATCATAATTTACAAAACCATTTACTGTTGTTACTTTTTCTTCTGATGGGTCATAAACAATCTTAACTGTGCCATCATCATTAGTTATATATTTATGTTGTCCATCAACATCATCTTTTGCATAGTATCCTAAATAACCTGTTACCAAGTATATTTGACCATCTGCATCAACAAACTCTTTATCAACTACATATTCGAAATTGATAATATCTAGTGTTGAAGAATTTGTGAATAATGCAGAACCATTATCACCAACAAATCTAATTGTATCTGTAGTAATGTTACCACCTATTATAGTTGAAGCATAGTTTTCAAATACAACACTGCTACCAAGATTTACATTATCATAATTAATACCTTGTGAAACAACAGGATTACCATCAAAATCAACTGAATCAGTTGGAGTTGTTATAATAAGTTTGCCAGAATTGATATTCTTAATGCCACCGAACAATACACCGTCTTTTGTTACTGTCATTGTAGCATTACCGTTTTGTTCATAACGACCAGTAAACTTAGTACCAAAATCAGCTGTCAAAGTAATATTTAAACCATTGTTTTCAAATACTGAATAACTATCTGCTTGTAAATGATTATAGTCATTAAATACAAAGTCATTATCAGCACCTAAATATGTAACACCCTTAGCAATAGTCAAGTATGCTTTTTCTAATACTATCTTACCATCCCAAACATCACCAGTACCTAATGTCAATTTATTGTAATGTAAAACATCTCTGTTGATACCACCAACTGCTTCTGGTTTTGTGTAACCTTTAACATTAAGTATTGTGCCTGCATTGATTATTACATTTACATCATCAGCAATAGTAACATCATACGCAATATAACCATTTTCTGTTTCTTTAATTGTTTCGTCACCAGCCAATTTTAATTGTTTAGAATTAACTGTCAAGATAGCATTATTATTCAAAGTCAATACACCACCTTGAGCTACAAAATTACCATTAGTTTGTAAATCAGAATAAGTCAAGCTACCTGAATTCAAATAAATTGAACCAGTCCAAGTATCACCTGTATTTAATGATAAATCAGCACCATTGATATTTATTGTTGCATTTTCATAAACATTAACAATTATATTATCTGAAATAATAGCTTTCAAAGCACCGTCAGAGTTCATATTAAGAACACCTGTGTCAACAACACTGATTACTGCATCTTTTGAATCATCTGTTCTGATAATTGAGTTATAAACATTATCTGTACCAGAAATTTCGATTGTACCATTGTTGATTATGCTTGAATAATATGTATTATTACCAGATGTAGTCAATGTACCAGCGTTTTCTAATGAATTTTCAAATCCTATAGCACCTGCTCTACCGATTTCTACATTAGTAAATGATAAGTTACCTTTGTTATAAATTGCTGTACCTTGGTTATTATTCAATCTAACATTTATCAAGTTTACAATCGCATCAGTTGCTTCAATATCTAATGCTGAAATCAATTTAGCATCTGAAATTGTACCCATATTTTGAATAGTTACATTACTAATATTCAAAGTTGTGTTTGCGTTTGTAATTTCAAACAATGAGTGGTAAACATTTGTATTTTCTGTAACAACACCGTTAACAATAGTATATCCAACACCATCTAATACATCGTTACTACCTTCACGACCGATAATGTTAAATACACCACTTGCAGTTTTTCCTGCATCTTCTTTTACATAATATACGTAATTATCAGATACACCGTCGAATGTAAATGTTCTATGTGCATAACCATAAGCACCATTATCGTATCTGTTTACAACTTTTAATGCATCTTCTACAAAGCTGTTGTAAACTCTAATACTATCGTTTGTTGTATTTTGAGATACAATTTCTAATTTCTTTTGACCTATAAAGTCATTTGCCAAAATCTTGATATATCTGATATCACCATTATCAACAACGTGACGATTGCCTTCAAAATCGTTACCCAAAATAGTGAAATCATATCCTTTGTTTGCTAATTCTTGAGATAATTGTAATCTCATTGAACTATTTTCTGCAAACAATATTTGTAATACAGTTCCGTTATCTTCTTGTCTTAAGTTAACATTATAATCAGAAATCGTAAGAACACCTTGAGATGTGTTACCTAATCTTAATGTATCACTCTTACCATTTGCAAAATCTAAATCTAATGTAATAAATGAATTATCTGATACCAAACTTGTAAATCTGTATTCATCAAATGATGCATTTTTCAAATCAATTACAGAGTTTGTAAACTTATAATTTGTATAAATATCAGTACCTTTACCATCAGTTGCATAATCAAATATACCCAATGTAACTACCGCATCTTTGAATTGAATAGTATTATAGTTATGTCCATCAGTATTACCATATTCATCAGTAGAGAAAATGTTTTCAGTCAATGTATAATTTACTCTTTCAACAGTACTTGGAGCATTTACTGATTTACCAAACAAAGCAGTTATATTATTGCCTTTCAATGTTATTACTGAATTATCAACAATACCACCATTTGCAGTCAATGAGTTGTTTGTAAATCTAACACCATCACCCAAGATGAAGTCTTTATAGTTAATACCGAATGTTCTTTCAATATTCACATCACCACTATTGATGTATTTCTTTCCACCAAATACGTTTGATGTTTCTCTATCAGCTTGAACATTACTTAATATATCTAATCTTGCAGTTGTGCTATCACCATATTGATAATAAGCACCTGTAAATGCGTTAGCTTCATCAGATGAAATAACAATATTTATACCATTGTTATTTAAAGTACCTGTACCTAGAATATTAGTATTTGTTAATTCAACTTTATCATTACCATTAACACCTTTTTCTAAAGTTAAAGATGTGCCAACACCGTTTAAAATAACTTTTGAATCAGAAGTCATCTTGTCATTTTGAGCAAGTTTAAGTTCTGTTCCAACAACATTATCGCCAACTGTAGTTGAATTTAATGTCAATTGACCATTAATCAATTCAACAACCATTTCATCAGAAATTGTAGAATTTGATGTCAATGACAATTTAGCTTTCTTATCTAATACTAATTTACCACTTTGTGCAAACAAGTTAACGTCTGTTGATTCTATTTCAGTGAATTTGAATGTAGAATCAATCAATTTAACAGTAGCACCTGCACTTAACAAATCGCCTGTTGACATTGTCAAGCTTGCTTTATCCATAACTAATCTTGCACCAGCCAAGATATTTACTGATTGTAAATCATCAATAGAAACAGGTGTTATATCAGTGCCCTTCAATACAAGCAATCCATTAACATTCAATGTACCAGTTCCTAAGATATTAGCGCCTACTAATGTTGTTGAATCAGCACTAAAGTTAATTTCACCAGTGTTTGTAATTTCAGAATTTAATACGTTTCTAATATCTTCGCCATCATAGTTATCAAATGCTATATAACTTTCATTACCTAAGTCATTAGTGAATGTATAATTAGCAATATTAATTGTGCCTTTGTTTGATACAGTATTTCCGTTTGCAGAAGCATCAATCTTAACACCATTCATATTCAATGTACCAGCATTATAAATAGCAGTGCCACCATTGTTTGTTAATACAACATTGTTCAATGTCACTCTTGCTGATTCGTGAATAATATCAAGTACAGAAGCATATCTAGATGAATATTGACCTGCATTCATAACTGCATTTCTAATATTTACGTTATTGATGTTTAATATAATACCTATTTCTGACAATACAAACATTGAATATTTATTATCAGCATTAATCACATCGTAAAGTACTGTATCGTCTTTTGTGCCACGAATTTTACCGTTTACATTCAATGTGCCACGAACTGAATTACCTGTATTACCTATCAATGTATATGTTTGATATCCATCAACATCTGTATCGTACAAATCAACAAAATTAAAGTTTCTAATATTTGTACCGTCAAATTTTTTCATATTCAACGTTTGAAGTGCGTCTTTTCTATCAGCAATTCTCAATAACAAGCTGTCATAATTATTATTTCCATCTGATTTAGCCAATGACAATTCTTTTGAGCCAATGAACTGATTGAAGGTAATATCATTTGTTACATCATATACAAATCTTGTTTGAACATCCTTACCAAGTTTCAAGTTTCTATCGTCATTTGCAAACAACACTCTAACAACTCTATCACCAGCTTCTGTTGTTGCATCAGGTAATAAATAGTTGATTTTTGAAATCAATACTGTACCTTCTGTAGTTGTATCAATCATATTTGCATCAAATGTCAAAGTATCTGACTTAATATTAAACAAGTCAAAACTAATTACATAACTAGAGCGACTATCTAATTGCATATTACCAAATCTATAATCATTGATATAACCTTTGTTATCACCTAAACCTGCAGTTAAATCAATTATAGAATTTGTGAACTTATAAACAGTTTGACCAGAAATATCATAGTCATTATCAGAAGATTGGAATTTGCCAAGATATACACGTGAATTTTCAAATGTCACGTTGTTTCTATAACCATTTTCAATTCCACCTGTTAATACGTATTCAGTATTTGATGTAGAAGTAAACTTGATATCCACACCAGCCACTGCATTACCAAGTGATACAACATCAGAATTTACAATACCTCCATTATTAGAAGTTGCAATATTTGTAAATGTTGTATTATTACCGTTCATAATAATATTTGAGTAATCGATAACTCCATCTCTTGTAATAGTTACAGAACCACTATTGATAGAACTTTCGCCACCAAACATTTTTCCAGTAGCATTAACAACAAGATTTCCACCATCTTGAACATATTTTCCACCAAATACTGATTCATCAGCATCGATTGTTAAATCTAAATCTTTGTTTGTGAATTGTGAATCACTATCACCTGATAATACGTTATTAGTATTGAATACAAAGTTTGTTGCGCCATTATTCAAACCTGATGCCATTTCTAAATCAGCGTTTACAAGTTTAATTGTGGCATTATTCCAACTATCACCCGTTGAGAATACTAATTTTTTATCTGCTTTATGGTTTTTCCATTCTAAACTACTGTTATCAGTTAGACTTATATTTGTAACATTATTTATTTCTGAATTTTCATCAAGTGAGATTGTGCTAGCACCTAAAATATTGATATTACCTGCAGTTGCTAAAATCTTACCATTTGATGTTACACCATCTATTGTTAACAATGTATGTTCATTTTTAAGAGCAATAAAACCAGCCCAGCTATCAGCACTATCAATATATACAGAAGCATTATTTACAGCTGTACCAGTCAAATTGATAACTGAATTTTCATCAAGTGATAATACAACCTCTTTTGCAATTGTACGAGCTTTATCATCAGTACTTATTACATTGATTGAACTGTGATGAAGTACATCGTTTAATAATACATCTCTTATAGAAACAGTACCAGCTGTTGCATTGATTGTTGAAACAGCACCAGCTTCAACACCTTCAATTTCAATTGTTCCAGTATTATTTATTTCACCGTTCCAAGTATCACCAATGTTCAAATAAACATTACCTGCGTTATCAATCAATGAACCTTCTGCAAGATTAACAACTTGGTCACCCGTAACAATAGCTCCTGCTCCTACATATAATTTTGATGAGATATCAGTTGCTACACCATTAACATTTGTATTATATCCAATGTTTAATTTTCCGTCTTTACCCTTGATGGTGTTATTCAAGTATACATCGCCACCTAAGTTAATTTCTCCAATATTTTCAACCACAGAATTAAGTTCAATTCTACCATTTTTAACTATCAATGAAGTATATATTGTACCTTCATTATAGATAGCATTACCCTCATTATCAGTGGCATTTGGAGCGTCAAAGATTACGTTATCTAAAACCAAAGTTCCTTTGTTTGAAACTGCATAACCTTTGTTATCAGTAAATCTTACGTTTGTTAAATATACGTTACTATCAACATTTTCTATATTGAATACAGAAGCATCTTTGTCAGCAATCAATCCAGCATTTTTGAATTGAACGTCATTTACATACATTTGAGTAACTTTTGTTATATCAAACATAGAATAGTTTGTATCAACACCAGCATCAATCACTGAATATGGTGCATCAGCTTTTACAACACCAACAATGTCGTATCGTCCACTACCAACAGTTTCAAGACTCATTGTCATATTATAATTACTATTGATATCAGTGAATACAAACTGTCTTGAGAATACATCTTTACCATCTAAGTTATTAGGTGTATCAAATTTTGTTATTTCGTTCAAAATATCTAAAGTTATACTATTGTATATTTGAATACTATCGAATGTTGATGAATCTTGTGAAGTTAAGTCATTTGAATTAACCAATCTAATAGCTTTAGTACCTAAGAAGTCACCATTTGTAATTCTTACAACATCATTAGTACCATCATTAAATAATCTTGTTGCATCAACACCATAAACCCAAGTTTTTGCAGCCATATCGTCTGTCAATGCAAGAGTAACACCGTCAATCTTGTCTACAAGAACCTTAATTACTGCACTATCGTGTTGAGCAGGGTTGATGAAGTTAATATTAGATAACTTAATTATATTATCAAAGCTATCATTAACAATAGAATCAATCTTAATTGTGTCAGCCAATGATTTTGCCAAATCTACATCAATTTCAAACAATGAATTATTAGAAGATAATGTTGAGAAGTGGTATTGACTAAGAACAACAACTCCAACTTTGTCGTTTGTTGCAGGAATATTACCATTTTTAAAGCTTACAACAGAGTTTTCAAAGATATAATTTGTTGTTGCATAGTCTGTATCTAATAATAATACGTTTGTAAATAATTTTTCTGAACCTAAGAACTTGATTGTATTCACACCGTTTGGAGAATCAATTGCGTTCAATGAATATACATCATCAGTTGTGATACCTGTGAAAGTAGCAGTTGCAGAATCACCTGCAAAGCTTAATAATTCAGAATTGATAAGACCACCATAAGTTATGTTTGTTAATTGAGTATTAGAACCTAACTTGATGTTTCCGTAATCAATTGTTGCATCATAAGTTTCTGTTTTTGCACCAGTATAATTTACAGTAACACTACCACCTTGAATATCTTTCAATGCGTGATTACCGTCTTTTTCACCAAAGATTTTACCAGTAAGATTACCATCGTTTATAACATTTAATGAACCTGATTTTTGAGTATAAATACCTTTATAAATTTCTGATTCATCAGTCTTAACAATAATATTTGCACCGTCATTTACAAAATTAGATGTTGCGAATTCAGTTGCAATAGTAGAATTATCAGTTAATTCTAAATCACCACCATTATTTATTCCATTTGCTACAGTAACAGTAATACCATCATCTAAAACTACATTACCGTTAGTTGTCCAAACATCGCCAGCTGAAAGAGTTATACCGTTTTTCTTCAAGTTCAAATTGCCACCTGTCAAAACTATATCAACTGTATCAGCTATAGAAGAAGTACCTTCATAATCGAATACACCTTCAACAAGTTCAAATTTACCACTTTCAGCTACTAATATACCGTTGTTTCCACCAACATCTTTACCGATATATTTCAAGTAACCTGTTGAATTATTGTTTTCATCAGCAAGGTCAACATAATTTCTTAATGTTATCTTACCATTAGCTTCCCAAATATCATTAGTTGCTAAATTGATATCAACTTCTGAACCAACAATATTCAATACACCGTTTGCAACAACATTAACAATAAAGTTGTCATCAGTTATACCAGAATTTTGAGTAACTGTAACATCACCCATGATATTTAATATTGCAGTAGCAGCATTTGCTAATGATAATGAAGAATTTAATATATCAACACCACCAAAATTAAATGTAGCGTTATTTCCTGCAATAATACCACCATTATAAGTTGTCGTTACGAACTGATATGAAGTAACTGTAGCATTGTTTGTAAACAAGCCATCAATGATGTTTTCAATATTATCAACATTAGTAACAGAACCAAAATTCCATTGAAGATTATTGATAATACTTGAACCGAATTTATTTGTGCCTGCGATAACATTCATATCGCCATTATTAACGATTACGCCACCACCAACATTATTATTATCAGCGTCAACTGGTACAAAAGTTACATTTTTAGCATTTACAACACCTGCATTATAAATTGCGTTTCCACCAATATTACTGAAAGTTACATTATTCAAATTAATTACTGCATCTTCTGCTGTAATATCAAGAACAGATGCATTTTCTGACTTATCTGCTTTATCGTTCATAACAGCATTTTGGATAATTACGTTATTCAAGTTCAATGTAACACCTTGTTGCTTAACTATGAACATTGAATATTCACCCATAGCATCTAAAATATCTTTTCTACCTGCATAGCCACTGATTGTAACTTCACCAGTACCAGTTTCACCTGAATTTGCAGTTAATCTGTATAATTCCATATCATAAGCTAATGTAAAGTTGAAATTTCTTACTTTATGCATAAATGTCTTATCTGATGACCAACCTTGGTTAATTGTAGCCAACAAATCAAGTGATGGTTCAGTAGAAGTAATTTCAATAGCATCAAAAATACCATCTTTTAAATTTTTGTCGTATTGAGCAAGTTTTAAACCTTTTGTTCCAATGAAATCAGTATATATAACTGATACTACGTCATTAACATTATCTACAACGTATTTATCGATTGAATAATCCCAAGTTTTGTCTTTCAAAGCATCACTTAATTCTAATGTAATGTTAGAATTTTGTAAATCACCCTTCAATATTTGGATTATACCTTGATTAGTTTGATTTTCGTTAATAAAGTTGATAGATGTCAATAAAACAGTACCATTTGAACCTGCTAGAACTTCAATTGTGTCAGCAGCGTTCTCTTTTCCTTTAGTTACAACAAGTGTACCGTCATAATCAAAATGATAATCTCCTTCACCTACAAGAACAACATCGATACTGTATTCTGTATTATTTGAAGAAAGTTTACCGAAATATGTGTTATCAACAGTATTTGTAACAGATAATTCATTTGATAGTTTCACAGATGAATTATTCAATATCACAGTTTGAACAATATCATCAGTTGGTGTTACAAGTAATGTATTTAGTGCAGTATTTTTTGAATAGTTGTTAAGAGTAACTGTGTTCAAAGTCAATTGACCAGAAACCAACTTAATTGATGAATTTTTCAAGAAATCTTGAGAGATTGTTTTCTTATCGTCATCAGAAGTAGTGCCTGTTATCAATGCTTTTGAAGCATCAAACGTAACTGCTATATCATCAATTGTAATATTTGCATTATTTACATAGTTATAGAAATTAACGGTAGGATTATTATCAATACCTTCAGCTGTTGAGTTAGTGATATTAATATTAAATCTATTAATAGGAGTAGCTGCTTCATAACCTGTAACTATGTCATAGAAAGTCATTGAACTTGTACCAGACAAATTAAATGTAATTGTAGGGATTGTTGAAATTGGGTTATCCATGTAAATAGCATTAGATACACCGTTTGCAGTGTTTCCACTAAAGGTTATTTCTGTGTCATCTAACGCAGCAATTGTAAAATCAGAATTAGAATAGATAGCACCACCTAATTGATTAGCCGTATTGTTGATAAAGTTACTAGAAATTACGACATTTTTCACTGTATCAATATAGATTGCACCACCTCGTTCAGCAGTGTTGCCATCACCAGCATTCAAACCACCAAAATCTGCATTTATATTTGCAGTAGATGAGCTACCTAAATAGATTGCACCACCAAATTGGTTAGCAGTGTTACCTTTAAAGGTAGTATTACCTGAAATATTCAATGTTGAAGCAATGTTTGAAATCGCAGAACCATTTTCACCGGTTAATCCAGTAAAGATGTTTTTACCTTGCATAGTAATATTACCATTTCTAGTGTTAGAGATTGATGCGTTAAATGTATTTACGCCATCAAAATTCATAGTACCAGAAGTGTTCAAAATATTTGCACCAAATTCGTTTGCACCGTTGACATTCACTGTACCAGAAACATTTCTTATCATTGTTCCAAATACGTTTGTTCCATCAATGTTTAATGTAGCTTTATTACTGTAAACATAGATTGAGTTATTTGTATTATCAGCATCTGCTGTTTGAGGAGCTGTAAATGTTACAGAATCAAACTTCGCAACACCATCATTGACATATACTGCATAACCTTCATTATCTTCAAAGATTACATTCTTAACAGTTGCGTTTGCACCTGCATTTAAAACCATAAGAACTGATGTATTATAGCTTGGTATAGATGAAATTGCGTTTCTAATTGTTACATCAGAAAGGACAAATTCTGTAGCATTAGAAAGCATAAACATTGAATATCTGTCATTTGTATCAACATTTGTTGCATCAATGATTGAGTTTGTCTTATCTAAACCTTGAACCTTTAATTTACCAGCTGTAACAACACCAAGATTTTGAGTCATATTATAAACATACTCAGTAACTGGTGCATCAGGGTCTTGATTGTCTACATCAGGATATGCTCTAAATTGGAATACTCTTTGTTTAGAAGTTTCTGTTATAGAGATTTCATTCAAGGCATCTTTTTGTTCTTTTATAAATATTTCAACACTATCATTTGCAGCAGAACCTTCATATTTAGCTTCTCTGATACCTTTTGTACCTAAGAATGTATCATTATAAACTATATAACTATCTGTTTCTGCATCTAAACAATCATCTTTAATTTGTTGTGCCCAAGTTTTATTAGCTTTGTATGTTGCATCTAATACTAATGAGATTTTATCTGATGCACCAGACAATATTTGAATAATACCTAATGAGTGGTTTATATCAAAGTCTTTAAAGTTAATATCAGATATGATGAAGTTACCAGCTGAGTTAGCGCCAACTTTGAATGTATCAGCAACAACATCAGCAGTATCATCTGCTGGAACTGGGAATTTAGCACCATCGACAACTTTTTTCATATCAATATCAATATTGAATTTAGCATTATCAGTAAGTGTCAATGTTTCAAAATTATATGATTTCAACTCGTTATCTTGAGTGTTAACCAATGTATTCAAACCAAAAGTATAATTAGTTTTGTCAGAATAATCAGTATCTTTTAAAGTAACATTTGAATTTCTAAAACTGATTATATTTTCACCAGTTGATGTATATGCGTGAAGATTGTATTCAGCATTAGCTGATTCCTTAGAATCTGTCAAATTAGTAAATAAAGCAACTGCACCTGTTCCAGCATCAGCAAATTTAACGATATCTGATTTTACAGAACCACCTGCAGAATAGTTTGTATATTGAGTATTAGCACCTAGTACAAATCCACCGTAATATGCAGTTTTATCTTTTTCGTTATAGTAATTTGTTCCACCATCATAAATAGTAACTGTACCACTATTAATATTCTTAGTACCAGTAAACATCTTACCATTATTGTTTTCATTATCACCATAATTGTTCATATAAACTGTCAAGCTTCCAGCATTAGCTTGAGGTGCACCATCTGGATTAACTTGTCCACCTTGATTGTTAGCATCTGCTGTTTGATTATATGTACCTTTAAATAATGAAAGATCTTTTCTAATAACAAGATTTAATCCACTGTTTTCATATATAGAAGCTTCGTCACCAATCAACTGATTATTAAACGCAAATTCAAAATTAGAATTTGCAACCAAATCAGAAGTTGTTTTCAATGAAGAACCAACAAGTTCGATTGTACCGTTCCAAGTATCACCTGCACTAAGAGTCAATACTTGCATAGCATCTTGATCATCAATATAATTATCAAGTTTCAATTTTGTATTTTGACCGATTGAAAGTTGTAATTCATCGTTCAACAAGCTACCTTTTTCCAATGTAAAGATAGTTTCAGCACCTGATGACTCGATAGATAATTTACCAGTAGTTGTAGATGTTATAGAACCATTTGATGTCAAATCTTTGAATACCATAGTTGCACCAGTTTGAGTATCTGGATCATCATCTAAAAGAACTGTACCTTTCCAATTATCATTAGAATTAAACGTAGCCTTACCACCAAGTAGTTGTAAAATACCGTTTTCATCTAAGTCTATAGCAACATCCTCTGTGATATTACCAGTTGCACTTACAACCGTTGAAACCACATCAGCATTTTCAGCTGTTGGCACAACACCTTGAATATACAAAGTACCGTTACCTGTAATTTGTGCTGAAATAAGTGCTTTTACATATAATTTAATATCACCCGTATTATTAACATTACCCAAGAATTCTACTTCGCCTGCATTAAAGTACATATGACCTGAGTTTGTAACAATATTAAATGTATTTTTAACATCATCAGTATATTTAGGGTTAGTTGTTTCTTGAACATTGATTGTTCCAGAGTTATCAACATCACTTGCAAACTCGTTTGTACCATACAATTTTGCAATACCAGCGTTTCTAAATGAGTTTGCACTCAACATGCCACCTGTATTAAACACAACATTGTACATATTTAATGAACCTGCGTTGTATACAGCATCATCTTTATTTTGAGAAAATACTACATTTTCCAAAGTTACAGTAGCTAATGCTGAAGATATATCAATAACTGATGCATTCAAGGTAACTCCATCGTCATCAACATTGTTTGCACCATTTATTGAAACATTAGAAATATTCAATTTAGTTCCGTCTTTATCAACAACAAACATTGAATGATTGTCAGCATTAATGATATCAATTACTGCATTATCAGCACCTAACGTACCAACAACGTTCATTGTTCCAACGGCAGTACTACCTGTGCTTTTCTTTAGAGTATAAACAGCACCTGTTGTAACTACTGCATCGTCAGCACCTGCATCATTACCACCATTACCAGCTTGAGCATCATCTTTAACCATATTAAAGATTCTGATAACATCTTCGCCAGCATCATACATATTGATTTCTCTCAATACATCATAATATTTCAGTACATCAATTCTCAAACTATCGTTTGCTAAAGAATCAACTCCATATTTAGTTACGCTTAATGATTTTTCACCCAAGAATTCATTAGAATCAATCGATACAGTATTACCAGTTTGAACAAATTTTCTATCTGTTATTTGATAATACCAAACTTTATTAGCTACTTCTTCTGATAATTCAAGACCAACATTAGCCGTTGGAGTTGAAAGTATTTGTACAACACCAAGAGCTTTTGGATCTAATGTATTAAGGAAGTTGATATCAGAAATAACTATATTTCCAACAGAATTTGCATCGTTTATAACAATTAAGTCAGAAACTCTATTATCATCTGTTTGAGAAGCTATATCAATCATTGTATTTGCTGTAAATTTAGATAAATCAACATCAATTTTGTATGTAGAATTACTATTGTTTAATTTAGCAAAATTATATTGATTAAAGATAGAATCTACATCTTTTTGCATATCAATAACAGAATTATTAAATTGATATGCTGAAATAGTACTGTAATCAGTGGTTGTTAGAACAATATTTGAATTTTCAAAGATAATTGTAGTAGATGTACCACCATTAGCCATATCAAAATTACCTAATTCATAATTAGCTTTTGTATCAGCTTGAACAGTATCACCATCTTGAACAGTATCACCAGCCTGTGCTGGTACATAATTTGTAAATGTTGCAGTAGCAGACTCACCTGTAAATTTGATTATAGTATCGTCAATAACCCCACCAGTTGATGCAGTTGTAAAGGTTACTTTGTCATCTTTTGCACCAACAATATTGAAGTTATTATAATAAATTTTACCATTTGTAGTGATATTTACAGAACCTGATTGAATTTCTTTTTCACCACCAAATACAAGACCGTTTTCAGTTACAGTCAATGAAGGAACTCTATTGGCCTCAACATCTTTTGATTGAGTATATTTACCATCAAATTCACTCATATCTGCGCTGATAGTCAAGTCAACACCAGTATTTGTAAGTGAAGATTTATTTCCATCAGGATCATCATTATTATATAATTGAGCATCTTTAGATAAATTCAATGAAGAATTAGCATTTAAACCAACTCCAATTTCTAAAGCAGAATTAGACAAAGCAACAACAGAATTTGTCCATGTGTCCTTACCATTTAACACAAAGGTTTCACCGAAAGCCATCAATTGCATTTCGCCTTCTGTAAGATTAATCACTAAATCATAACGCGGATTTAGTGCGAATGTATCACCTTCATATATTCTCCAAATACCACCTAACAAATTAAATGTACCAGAGTTCAATGTATATTTTCTACCTTGTTCAAAATAATTTTTTGAACCATAGTAATTGATAACACTATGATCAACAGGCAAACCATTAAGACTTGCACCTAACACAATTTCACCAGAAATTGTATCATTCTCATCGATTTCTAAAACACCGTCATCAACATTAACAGTAGAACCGTTTTTAAATACTAAATTATTACCTTTAGTAACTTTACCATCTGTATAAATAGTAAATACACCTGCTTCATTTACTTGAATAACAGATGGCGAATTTATATCAGGAATAACTTCTGATTGCAATTTAGCATTACCGCCGATAGAAATAGTACCAAAGTTATTAATTGTGTTCATAAATACTGTTTCTATATCATCACCTGTAGATTCAACTGAAATATTAGATTTGTTAGTCAATATACCAGTTACAGTAACCTTATCAGCGAATGACAACAAACCACTATTATGAGTCAATTCACCCTGTATAGTAGTTGTACCACCCATATTCATTGTTCCGTAGTTGATAATTGCACCACTAAATGTATTAGTGCCAGCTACATTAAATATACCGTCACGAGCGTTACTTATATTTGTAGCAAAAAGGTTTTCTTTATCATCTGCTGATGTGGTTATTGAAATCATACCACGATTATTATAGATTGAGTTGTCTGTAGTAACTAAATCATCTTTATCAACAGCTTCAAAAGTAACGTCTTGTAATGTTACATTTGAAGAACCGTTATTATATAATGCATATCCTTTGTTATTTCTAAATACAACATTGTTTAATGCAAGAGTTATCTTAGTATTATTAATATAGAATACAGAGGTTGCTTTGTCGTCGTCAATCAATACTGCATTAGTAAAGGTTATGTTATCAACACTCATATCAGTAACATTTCTCATATTGAATAATGAATATTGTCCAACTGCATCAATTGTTGAACCTTCATCAAAACCTTTAATGATGAATTTACCTTCACCTGATTCACCAGAATTATCACTCATAGTATAAATCTGACCTGCATCATTGAATTGGAAAGTCTTTGTATTTTTTTCAGTGTCTTTTACAACATATTCGTTTACAGTTTTCAACAAATCTTTTCTGTCGTAATTAAATGCTAATCCATCATTTTTAGTAACAATTGATGTAATAACAAGAGTTTTTGAACCGATAAAGTTTGTATAATCTACAAGTACGTTACCTTGAGGATCAGTATATGTATCATCAATGTTTGATTCCCAAACATAACCACCTTCGTGAGTTAGAACTAACTCAACCAAGTTCAATCCTTCTCCAGATAATAATTGTTCTGCTGTATAACCTGCTAACAATGAATTATCATATTGAATTATTCTTAATGGTATATAAGGGTCTTGACCATCATCTTTTACAGGCTCAGTCATAATATTTATAGCATCAATATATAAATAACCAGATGAGTTTAATGATTTAATAACAAAAGAATCTGAAACTCTATTCTTGAAATCAATGTCCATTGCAATATATGTTTTATTTATATCGTCCTTATCAGTAACAAGATTTGTGAACTGGAAGATATCACAAGTACCTTTTACAGCACCTGCGCCAGCATTTCCATCAGCATCATTTCCAGCAGGTGCATTTACTTTACCATCAATAAAATCAGCCAATTCATAATCTGTTAAATTGATATATGAATTATTAAATTGATAGATTGTAGAACCTGTATAATTATGAGCTAATCTGCCATTTTGAGGAGTACCAGTAGCAGTCAATCTCACTTCTGAATTTTCAAATTTGATAGTATTTGTTTTGTCATTTTCAATATTGTTAGCTAATTCATATTTAGCATATTTAGCATTAGGAGTACTGTTACCAAATATAGCAACTGCACCTTCACCAATAAAGTTTAAAACACCTGCTACATCAGGAGTAGCACCATTTGTAGTAATCTGAGCAACATTATCAGCAGAATTTATAGTGTTTGTGAATTTTACATTATTACCTAGATAAATACCTGTATAATTTATTGTATCAGCATCAATAGATAATTCACCACTATTAATATATTTATCGCCACCGAATATAGCACCACCAGCTAATACGTTTATTACAGCGTCATTGTTTTGTTCATATATACCTTGATAATTAGATTGATTACTTGCAATTACTATGTTTATACCATTGTTTATAAATCTAGCTGTCTTAGAGTCACCTGAAACAAAATCATCATTATCTAATCTTAAATCGTGTAATTCATCACCATTTTCATTGATATATGTAATACCATTTAATATAAATTTAGCGTTATCAACAAGTTCGATTTCAGCACCTTCGTGGATTGTATCATCAGTACCGAAATTAACAACTTCATAACCTGTAACAAGTAATCTTGCGCCTTTATTGATTGTAACTTCTACTTCATCAACCAAATCTTTTCTTTCAGCAGTTGAAGTTGAAGCGTTTTTAACAACGAATAAACCACTGTTAATATTTAAAACTCCACCTCTTGTAGTTGATGAGAAGTAACCATTCATACCCTTCTTATCATCAATACCAGCACCTTCAGCTGCATCACGTCCATAGAATTCAAATATACCACCATCTAAAGTGATTTTTCCTTCAGGATCCCAAAGATCACCACCGTTAACAAAGTCTAAAGTTATAGAAGAAGGTATGAAATTCGTTGAAGTAACATTACCTTCACCATCTTCAATTTGTTCTTCCATACCAGAAAGTATAAGCTGACCGTTTGGAGAAACCTTTATTACGATATCGTTATCAATATCACCGTATAAAGTAGCTTTACCACTAAAGTATACAGTACCTCTACCTTTAATATTCATCAAAGAATCATCAGTACCTGCAAACTGGATTGTTGCATTATTTACGATATCAGCATTAAACTCGTTGATACCAGTAGTTATAAATGTAACGTCAGGAGCAGCAACATTGAAGTTATTTGGCAACATATTTGTCAATGTAGTATTTTCAGGAGCAGTATTTGATTTAACTTCGTTTGTAATAACTGTATTAAACACGTTTGAACCAGAAGTTACAACCAAACCTGTATTATACAATGTGTTTCCATAATCAGCTTCTTCAAATGTAACATTCTTAAGTGATAAAATACCCATAATATTGCTTATAGCACGTTGGTCGTTATTTCTTAAAGTAACTCTGTTCAAAGTTACAGTTGAATCTGCGTTATTGATATATAATGCAGAAGCACCTGTTTCACCAATAACACCTGCATTTTGGATTGAAACATTGTTTATTGTTAAATTAACTGGATTTTTAGTTACAGCACCGTCTTTTTCTGTAACATCTGTAATATTAAACATTGAATGGTGTGCAACATTGCCGTCTGTTCCAACGTATTCACCATCAATAATACTATCTCTATTAATATTACCTTGAACTGTCAAAGTACCTGCAGATACGACTCCGACATCAGAAATCAAGCTATATGTTTGATTTACAGACTCATCAAACACAAATCTTCTTTCTAAATCACTTACAAAAGTACTAATTGCAGAAAGTGTATCTTGTTGTTCATTATAAATTCTAATACTATCTTGATAAGTTTCTTTTGTAGCTACATCAATACCTTTCTTACCGATGAATTGAGAATTATAAACAATCGGTGCATTTTCATCGATTTTATAATCCCAAGTGTAACCAGATTGGTCTGTAGTAAGTTTATCACTCAATTGTAAATAGAAATTATTGCTACCATTCACAATAATTTGATAAGTACCTTGTTGAGAAGGGTCAAACTTAACCAAATTCAAACCTGTAATAGTAATAACACCAGTTGCTTCACCACCTGCTGCAATTTCAATCTTATCTGAATTACCTGAAACAAGGTCTATATCAATATTCATTTCAGTATTATTGAAAGTTGCTTTTGTGAATTTGTATGTTCTATAATCTGCTGATTCTGTGTTTTCCATAAAGTTCAATAATGAATCATTGAAAGTATAAGCATTATGACCTGTATAATCAGTATTTGCAAAGTTTACTTGAACCTTACTAAAGACGATATTATTATAAATTCTTTCTGTTGTAATACCAGCTGATGATGCTATTGAATATAGATTATAAGTTACAGGGAATTTTTCAGCATCAGTCAAAGTAGTAGGGTCAGCATCTGGAGCAGGACCAGCAATTTGAGTATCATCATAAGTGAATGTCGCTGTCGCACCTGACTTGAAGAAAGTTAATAAGTTATTATCAATAGTTCCACCTTGAGTAGACATAGCATAGTGAGTATATTTTGCATCAGTTCCAAGTAACACTTTACTATAGTTTATTGTGTTTGCATAAACGTCTAATGAAGAACCCTCATCTATGTATTTTGCGCCACTAAATATAGTACCTCTACTTGTAATTGTTTTAGGATCATCTTTATCTGTTTCATAACCAATTATCAATTTTGAAGAACGACCATACTGATAATAAGTACCAGCAAATCCAGCTTCATCAGAAACAACTTTGATAGTCAAACCGTCATCATATTGAGAACGACCGTTATACAGAATTGAAGTATCAGAACCCTTGATTTGAGAATTATTCAAAGTTAATAATGTAGTATCGTCGTCATCTACTGCATCTTTCAAACCTCTTCTTAATGAAAGAACACCATTACTGCTAAGCTCTACATTACCAGTCATTGTATTACCGTCATTAATCAAGCTGTCACCATCGCCTAAAACTAAACCATAATTGATTTCACCCGTATTATTATCTTCTGATACCGTATTATTATCTACAACCAAACTACCCATAACATCTATGTTGATAAAGTCAGAAATTTTTGAATCTTCACCTCTTAGAGTTAATGTAGCATCTTTTGAAATTACTATATTACCTGAATTAGAAGTAATTTTACCATATACAAACATACGACCGTCATTCAACATAATCTTAGATGCACCGTCCATAGCTAATTCAGCGCCAGTGTCGATTGTTATTTGAGCATTTGCATTGTCATTTATCATCGTAGATGTCAACTGAGAATATGAATCAGTTTGGAACGTAATTCTACCAGTTGCAGTGTTTGTGATATATGAACCAAATATGTTAGGTTCATTACCCTCAGAATTGATATAAATAGTGCCAGCGTCATTAATAATATTGTTAGCGATTTGATCGTTTGTACCTGAATTGAATTTAACATTTGTCATTGTCAAATTACTAGAGTTATAAATAGCTGCAGAAGTAGCGTTTATAGTACCAGCAGCAGCATCAACATCAACAACACCTTCGTTATTGACAAATGTAACATTTTTCAATGTAACATTAGCATTTGAACCTGTAATATACATAACAGATGCTTTATCAGAATTATCTGTTCCATCGCCAAGATCAGCATTTTTAATTGTCACATCAGATATATTAAGAATAGTAGCTGCATTTGTAACTTGGAACATTGTGAAACCTTTATTTGCATCAGGATCACCTTCTGGGTCAAGGTTTGCACAACCATCTATTATACTACTTTCTCTATTTATACCAACAATGTTTAATTGTTTTTTAGTTACACCTAAATTATCAATTAATTTATAAACTCTTACATCTTCAATTACTGCATCAACAGGATCATCTTTTGTTCTAAAGTTGAAGTATTTAACATCACAATATTCATATACATTCACAGCACGTAATGTATCTTCTTGATTACTTGTCAATTCAACAGAATCGTCCTTACCATCACCGTTTTTATCGAATGTATCAAGTGATTTTGTGCCCATAAATGTATCATAACTAACTTGTGCAGCACCATCAACAATATAAGAGCCAACTGAATAAGTCCATTTAATATCTTCTGGGTCATTTGCTATCTTAATATTGTATGAAGAAGCACCTGCGCCTGTTAGAATTTCAATAACACGACTTTGTTCATCAGAGATTTTAGAAGGTTCTGTTATATGGAAATAAATCTTCATTTCTTTTTCAACAGGAGCTCCTGCATCATCTGTCAAAACACCCAACAATTGAATAACATCAGAAACACTATACTTGTCTTCTGTTGCAAGGTCTAAATCTAAATGAATAACAGTATTTTCATCAACATCTAAATATGCAAATGTATATGTATTGAAATCAGTAATTTTTGATGATGTTACATCTGCGAAAATTTCACTTTCTTTTGTCAAGTTAAGAACAGAATTAACGAACTTGTATGTTGTTGCACCAGCAGCATTTTCACCAAATGAGAATTTTAATTTATCTTTATCAAATCCTAGACGAACATTTGTAATGAAATCATCTGAACCCATAACAATAGTATTGCTACTATTATTGTTAATAGGGTTTAACATAAAGTATATATTCTCATCTACAACATTTGAGTTGAAATAGAAGTTAGCAGTAGCGTTTGAAGCTCCTGAAGCAAATTTGAAGATATTTTTATCTATTACCCCACCTAAAGCACCAATTTTAAGTGATACACCTGAATACAAATCAATGTTGCTAACAGTTTCGTTGTTTTCTAATGCACTTGAACAAATAATATCAACTAAGCCACCTTTAATTGATTTTTTAGCAACACTCACTGTTGTAGAACCATCCTCATTAGTAACTTTATTATAGCCCCAGAACGAACCTGTTGCATAAATTGTTGTTACGGCATCGTCACCTTCTTGGATATATTCACCAAAGAAACCTGATTTTTGTGAGTTTGCAATAGCAATATCAGAATTGATATTCTTAAATATTGATGTTTCATCACCATACAAGATTTGAGTAGTAAATCTAAATTGAGAATTATCTCTATCAGCTGGGTCAATCGGAGTCATAACCAAAGTAGAATTATGTAATGAAATTGTACCATCGTTCCAAGAATCAGCACCATCAGCAACTTTTCCAAGATCAATATATATAGCCGTTGAATCATCGTGGTGATTATAAATTTCTAATATACTATCAGCACGGTTCATATTTAATACAACAGCTTGAGCGATTGTATCAAGTTCAGTAACATAAAGAGTTGTAGCTTGAGTTATACCGATATTGATTGTACCTGATTCGAAATCAAAATAACCTCTTTCAAACTGCATATTACCTTCAGTATCATAAATCGGACGTGGTGTAGAAGCATTCAATGCAACATCATAATTTAAAACAGTTGATGTTGAATTTTCTAACTTACTGCTAAGTACACCACCTGCTTCAAATATATCATTATTTTCAAGGAATAATGTACCACCATTCAATGCTAATTCTGAACCGTTTCTAATCTTAACAATTTGGTTTGTAGATATAGTTGCATTTGTACCAAGAATCAAACTTGCACCTGATAAAATATCTAAAGTACCATTACCTCTACTTGCAGACAATGTTATTTGTTTGTCAGGGTCAAGTGACACAAATTGGTTACCAGTACCTGCAAAGATAATAGTTCCATTGTTTGTAATATTTGAATAGAAATTTGATACTTCTGATTTAAACAAACCTGCGTTAAATATATTAACATTGAATTCAGATTGTTTTGCATAAAGCCCTTGAGTTACATTTCCGCTTTCATCTTGTTTATTTGCTGAGTTACTTATATTATTAATATCCTTTGTTGGATCAGTTGGTGCGGCAAAAGTAACTGAATTAAGTTCAACATAACCAGCATTGTTCAAAATAGCGTTACCAAGGTTATCTAATAATATAACCTTGTTCATTCTAACAGTCGCATTTTCATCATTTAATGTAACTACAGATGAACCCAAATTAGTATATATACCAATATTTTGAATTGTCAAATTGCTAATATCAATTGTAATCTTTCTATTAGGGTTTTCAGTATCCTTTTGGATATTGAATAACGCATAATTTCCAACAATATCATCACCACCGTCAACATGAGTAACATAAGAACCGTCAATTACATCGTTAGAAACTGTTCCACCTTTATTTTCATTACCTTTTATATATAAAATACCTGCAGGTAATGGTTCATCACTTCTTACATCACTTGTTAAATAATAAACTTTATCTCTTGTTCCACCATTAAATGTAAAGTATCTGATATTTGTTGTCGGATCGTTTACGTTATAATCAGGGTTTTCTGGAGTATCATCATTATTCTTACCATTTCCGTATTTAAGAATTGCTAATAAAGTATCTTCTTTTTGTTCAGAAATAATAAGTTTGTTACCTAAAACATCTGCTGATTTACTACCAATATAATCATCATAATTTACAGTGTTTCTTTCAATTTTGTAGTTCCAAACACCGTGTTGTTTTGTATATTCTGATAAAGCAAGCTTGATATTGCTTTCAGTATTAATAATTGTATATTCACCTGTTGTGATATATTTATTATCACCAGCAATAAAGTTGATGTCTAAAGTTAATGTACCTGTTGATGTTGCATCAACATCAAACTTATCCCAAGAAACAATACCATCTTCAAATTGGAAATCAATCTTATAAATAGAAGATGCATCTGAAGAAAGCTTGCCAAGATTTAATGTAGAGAATTGAACATTTCCAGTATCCTGCATATTGATTATAGAATTTAGAATAGTTGTATTAACACCATTTGAAATATTAAGAACCTGATCAGCTTTATTGATAATCATATTTTTCAAATATAAATTACCACTATTAACTGTTAAAGTTGAATAAGCTGAATTGTGGCTTGTATTCAACAAATCACTTTGTTCAACACCATCACCAAGTTCAACGTTATTCTTACTTGAACCATCAAATACAAGAGAAACAGTATTTGATGTAATATCTGTATTAATAAATTTGTTATAGATATTAATTCTTGAAGTATTAGCAGCACCAAGTATAGTAACTTGTGATTTAGCATCAGCGTTATAAGTAACATCTGTAACATCACCAATGCTATCACCAACATAACCTGCTTCAATAGTATCGTATATATTAATAATGCCGTTTGCAGCTTCAGAGTTCATAATAAGTTCTGCACCATTTGCTAAGAAAATAGCGTTATAAACTTTTTCAGAACCACTTTGAGTATAGTTTCCTTGTATTGTAATTTCTGATTTGTTAGCATTAGCGCTAAGCGTCAAATCTAGATTGGTAAATATTGCACCACCAAGAGCTTTGTTTATTGTGCTTGATGTTTGAGCACTGTTACCAATCAAATCTGAAACAAGAGTGATATAAGCATCTCCACCTTCAATATATATTGCACCACCTAAAGCTGATGATGTATTTGATGAAAGTGAGTTATTTTTAAAATCACCTCTCAAGATTTTGTTACCATTATTTACTACAGAATCAATCAATGTTAAAGCAGCACCTTTCAATGTAGCTGTGCTTGTAGTAATTTTGTTTGAATTAAAAGTATTTATATTTGTAGGTGCACCAAATGAAACACCTGCATTTTGTATATATATACCACCTGCTTTATTATCGTGTACATTCACACCATTTATTGTGATTTGTCCACCATCAGAATAGATTGCAGGATTGTTACCTAAAGAAGCATTTGAGATATTTAAACTTGTTAAACTAACAAGATTATCACCTGTTAGATTGATATTAGTATATTCATAAACACCCCTAAATGTAGTATTTAGTTTATTACCTACAACAGATGCAGGACTTGTCACTTTTACATAAGCATTTGTAATACCACCTGTAAAGTTTACTGTACCGACACCAGATATATCTATATTATATTGATTTTCATAATAAACATTGTTACCTGAAATTCTACCACCAGTGATTGCATCAGCAAAATTGATTGTACCATTATCAACTACTAAATTGATAGTTGGTGATGTAGTTGTAGTTGTTGCAACAAATATTGCATTAGAAACTTGAGAGTTGTCAGCACCACGAACATAGTTTCCTGTGAAATCTGAACTCTTTCTGTTATCGGCTTTGATTGTAATATCACCTGCTGTATATATTGCTGCACCAACACCAATACCGTCAGCATAAGTAATATAGTTACCTGTAAATTTAACATTTGTTAAAGTTAAAACTGCATCTGTATTATTAGATTTGTATATTGCACCACCATAACCAGAAGTTGTTGATGCGATATAGTTATTAGATATCGTTGTATTTGAAATGTCTAATGTACCAATATTATGATAAATAGCACCACCGTATTCTGTATTTGTTCCTGATGTAGTGATAATAGCATTTGAAATCGTTACCTTTGAGGTTGCACCTGCTAATGAGTTATTCATATTAACAACTGAACCATAAGTGGTTGTAGACAATGCGTTTTTGATTGTCATATCTTTTATCAACAAATCTTGTATATTTGTAGAACTTGAAGAAAATTTGAACATAGAGTGCGATTTAGCATCAATTATATAATTTGCTCTTTGTCCACCTTCAAGACCTAGAATTTGAAGAGTACCAACCATATCATGTAAGTCAACATTCATTTCATATGTTTCTTCAGCTTTTTTGTTATCATACATGAATTTTTTAGTTACACCACTTGAATCATACATATTCAATTCGTCTAACAAATCTTTGTAATCTTGGATAGAACACACAAGTTTATAAAGCATGAAATCGCCACTTTCAACAGTTTTAATAGTGTACTCGTATTTTGTTGCCCAAACTGAGTTCCAAAATACCTCAGCGCTAGCACCACCTGTTGTTGTTCTATCAGTAATATCATCAGATATAGTCAATTTAACTTTATCAGTAATATCTGTAATACCACGTCTATAAACTGTCAAAAGTGTAAGCTCAATTGCACCTGTTAAAGTGCCTGTTGGAATGTTCATAACATTGATATCAGAAAGTCTAATTGTTTGAGTCTTTGTAGAATCAGTAGCTTTGATTACCAAGTTGTCAATCGTTTTTGCTGTTAAATCCATATCAACAGTCAAATCTAATGTGTTATTCACACCTCCAACTGTCAGATAATTAAATGTATATGTATTCATTTTACTATCATCATCTTGGAGCTTCATTGTAACATTTTCAAAATTATAAACACCTGTATTGAAAGTAATATCTTCTGATTTAAACGTAACTGTTGCATCTTTAATTGTCAACTTGTTTGTATTATCTATCATACTGATATTAGCCAAATTATAAGTTGTTAAATCAATCCCTGCACCAGTAAAGGTTGCTGTTGAATTACGACCTGTGAAAGCTAAAACATTATTATCAATATCACCACTAGAAAGTGTGGCATTCAAATCTGCATATTTATTTAATACAATACCAGACAAATCAATTAATTCACCCGTAATTATAGCAACTGAATGTTTTGCACTTGTACCTTCAAATTCTTTAACCCCGCCAAACAAGGCACTTGTAGAAGAAGTCAATGAACCTTGATATTGGTAATATTTAGCCATAAATCCAGCTAAACTATCAGTACTGCTTAATTCTATATCAACGCCCATATTTTTGAAGGTAGAAGTTTCGTCTGTACTTTCAATCAATAACGAAGTTAATGTAAGAGGAATACCTGAATTATCAGAATATTCAAAACTACTACCACCAGCTAAGGTAATCTTACCTTGCCAAGTATCACTATTATCAATTTTTAAAGTTTTTGAACCATTTTCAAGATGTAATTCACCAAATATGTACCAAATCAAATTATTTGCATCAGCTTCAGTAATATTTGAGGTAGCACCTGAAATAGTCATAACAGCACCAGTATTGATTGTAACCCTTGATGCGCCTGAAACATTGAGTGTACCTGTAATAACACCGTTTGAACCTGCCGTTAAATCAATGATTGCGTCGTTCAAGTTCAAACCACCAATATATAATGTACCACCATTTGAAACACTAACTGTTTTGTTTGATATATTTACACTATTATCAAAATATGTTTTACCCTTGTCAGCTGTAGTTATCGTATTAAGAATATCAGCATAAGAAATATGTAATTCACCTGCGTTATCAATAGTTCCATTCAATTGAGTATTTGATGCTGGTGCTGTTGTATTTATTCTAAAGATAGAACCTTCTTTATTATCTATATTTGATTTAATAGCTGAAACATTATTAATAATAACTTCTCCAGCTGTACCCGTAATAGAAGTTGCAACTCCACCATCATTATTACCAAGAATTGAATTATTTGCAGCAGAAATCGTTAATGTTCCACCTTCATTTTTGATATTAGTCGCAATATTTACAAGACCATTAATAGTCATTGTACCTTTGTTATACAAAGCATTTTCATAAATTGTATTATATTCAAATGTAGGCGCAACTAAAGTAACTGTACCACCTTCATTATACAAAGCATAATCTTCGTTTTCTTGGAAACGAACATTGTTCAAATATACAATACCGTTTGAAATATCAAATACTGAACCGTTTGTACCTTTTTTAGCACCCTTAAAGGTTACGTTTTGTGCAATAACTCTTGCCAATTCTGAATTTACAACAAACATTGAATATGTATGTCCAGCATCAAAAACTACGTCTGATTTTGAATTATTTACATTAATACTAAGTGTTCCATCAGCTGTAACCCCAGTGTTTTCACGTAAAGTATAAACATCACCATTATTATCAAAATTAAAAAATCTATCAGCCCCATCAGCTTGATTTATAGCTGCTAGTATATCTTTAAGAACAAGTTTTACTGTAACCCCAACGATTTTACCTGCAACATTAGTATATTTTGAAACTGTTTGAGAACCAATGGCACTACTATTAGTCACTGTTCTAGATGTACCAAGCCCAAAATCTGATGTTCCCAAAATTCCTGCATCAACATCAAAAGTAACAGAACCACCTGAAATAGCCGTTCCTGATACAATTTCGTAATTCTGTTCAAAATCAGAAGTTATTGCTCCCATTATATTTAGGTTTGTTAATGTTAAATTACCTGAACCTGAGTTGATTACTAAATTATCCACCCCAACTGGATTAAGGTTTAAATCAACTTTCAATGTTGTATTTGCAAACTCTGCATTGTCAAATGTGTATGATTGAATAGTATTGTCAATCAAATCAAGGTTTACATTGTCAAATGCATACGTATTATTAATATATCTAGTATTTAATAGTTTTACATCTGAATTTTTAAGAGTAAGTTTACCCAAAGCATTTACATCTGCCAACTGATATGCTGTTGCACTAGAATCGTTATTTAATATTAATATATTATTATTACTTGAACCAGCGTTTATTAGATTAGCATTTTGAGCACCTATAACACCACCGTTTGTAGTTGTTAGAGTCAATGTTTCATTATCAAGTGTATAACGACCAAGTTTTGCTGATGCAACATCATTTGCTGAAACAGATGCCGTACCTGTAGACAAATTCATATTTGTTGTATCAGATATATTATTAATAGTTAAATTATTACCCGTAGATTGAACCGTACCACTACCAGTAATATTATTTAACGTAATATCAGTACCAGAATTGTTGTCAAATATTAACTTAGCACCTGACGCTATATCTACTATAGCAGAATTTGTGGAAGTATAATTTTGCTTCCACGTAAAATCATTCTCTAAGCCTAATGTGCCATTAAGTGCCAGTCCTAATGTATCACCTATCCGTGAACCAGATTTTAAATTCAACCTCGAGCCTGAATTTACTGTAAGTATACTATCTGTATTTGAGTCAATAACTCCGTATAAGCTAAGTGTCCCTGCATTAACTGTATTACCAACTGCAACACTAGAATTATCTTTTATAAAAATTTGAGAATATACTAAAGATTCATCTCCTGTAAAAATTAATGAACTATTATCATATAAATATATATCATCAGTGTTATGTGTTGAATCACCAAATTGTGAACCAGAAACTGTTATAGTATTTGTACTACCTGATGCGTTTAATGAATAAATTGCACCACCATTACCTGTTGCATTGTTACCTATAAATTTTGTATTAGAAATAATTGCATTTTTAACATCTTTTAAATAAATAGCACCACCACTATTAGCTGTATTATTAAGGAATCTAGTATCAGAAATACTAACCTGTCTATCATTATCAAAGAGAATTGCACCACCATTACCTGTTGCAGAGTTATCTTTGAAAAGAGCATTTGAAATTATTACCGGAGAAACTCTTGAGATCGCAAAAACACCACCATTAACAACACCACCTGATGTGTTTTCAGCTTTATTTCCTACAAAATTAGAATTTTTTATTGAAAAATTACCAGATGTTACACTTTTAACAGAACCAGCAGTAGTAGATGTAACACCACTAAAATAACTATTTTCTATTGTATTTTCAGCTTCAGAAACTGTTGGATTAACTAATTTGTAATAAGTACCACCAACAACAAAGTCTGCATCAGCAGCAGAAGCTGTTTGTGTAGTATTTTTAATATAAGTCATGCCTTCAAAGTTTGTACCAGTTGGATTAAAGTAATAAGTTGTACCACCTATATTAATAGAGCAAGAACCTGCAGAAGAAGAAGTAGATAGAGTAATAGGTGCAGCAAAAACTTCGGTACTAATGCTAATACCAAATAACATAGCTAGTAATATTATATATTTAATAAAGGTTTTTTTAATGTTTATCATACTTCTGCATTAATAAGTTAACAAACCTTATGAGCATATCAAATAGCGTCCTACAGATATGTTCCATAACATAAGATAAATTAAATTTTAGTCCTCAAAACTCTATACTATACTTTATACTGATATTATAATTTATAGTCTAGCAAATTTCAACCATGTTAACACTTCTTTACCTTTTAAAAATAAAAAAATCATCCATACGGATGATTTTTTTAGGTAAGCTAGCCACTCCTCAAGCCCCAGCGACGATTTACGTCAATTATTATAAATAATTACTTCGTATAAGCAACTAACTTACACTGACATAATAGCAAATTTTTCAAGTTTTTGTATCACTCTTGAGAATTATTTATAATAATTTTGAATAGCGAAATTGAGCTATTTTTTTCTAGTAGTTAGGGGTGAGATTTTGGGAAAGTTTATAAGGATTCCGAAACTGTCTTGAATTTACTCCACGCTCGTAGTGGTAGTGTATGCGTCATGCTGAACTTGATTCAGCATCCCTGCAAACACTAATCGTGGAATCCCTGCGTACACACAACATCAAACAAAAAAAGAGAAAATACTCACGTATTTCCTCTTTTCTTTTAAATCAATATTTAAAAACTACTTAGTAGCTTTTTTGATTGTTTCAGTAATATCAGTACCACCGAATAATACAGCGCCTTTAACTAATACTAAAGAATAACCATCAGCTTGTGCTTGTTTAGAGATAGCAGCACCGATTTTTGCATCGATTTTAGCTGATTCTTTATAAAGTTCATTTCTTTGTGATTCAACTTTGTTTTGTAATTCTTTGTTGTATTTTTGAGTCAAAGATTCTTTTTGAGCATCTGTAGATTGTTTTTCAACGTCAGCTCTTGCACTTTCAACCCATGCTTTTAAATCTGCTGATTTCTTTTCTTGTTTTTCTTTTAATGCTTTTACTTGGCTGTTGTTGTTGATAACTTGTGCAACATCAACAACTGCTACAGATGTAACTGTAGTTGCATTTGTCATAGCTGAATTGCTGATACCTACTCCTAAGCCTAATGCTAAAGCAGCAACTGATAAAACTTTTAATTGGTTTTTCATAGTATACTATCCTTTCTTCATACTCTCTCTGTAGTTCACTACCATATAGTATATCATCATTATACACATACAAAAAAAAAAGGCAAGTTTATTACAAACCTGTCTTTTTCTTTATTTATAGTAATTTTAATTATTTTTTAATCATAGATATCAATTTTTTGATAGGCTTTGTAAGTTTACCTATCATCATTTTTCTTGATTCTTTCGCAAAATCAGTAACCTTACCATCTGCATCAACTTGAATATGGTTTACTGAAAATGTATTTGGATTAATAGTTTCATAAACCCTTGTTCCATCTGATGTTGCTTTATATGATGTGATATTCTTATAAACTTTGCCACCTAAATTCTTTGATACAGCTTCATTATATGATTTTACTGTAGATACAACCTTTCCATCTTCAACATATACTGAATATGATGAACGTGGTGTATCTAAATATGCTACTGATTTAACCTTTGTATCAGGTAAATCTGTATAATTCTTTGTATCTACAGAATTTATATTCTTAAATTGTTTATCTGCAACTGTAACAGTTGTTGGCTTATCAAAAAATTGTGCTGATTTTGATACTAATTCTGGCATACTAACCTCCTTATTCAACATGTTCTCCACCAATTTAACGTACGTAAAAAATGTTTTTTGCTACTTTAATTGTAAATAATACAATAAATATTTAATTTTCTTTACATTTTGAAACAAATACTACTTTTAATATAACAATTTATTAAATTATTAAATAATATTATTTTTACAATAACAAAAGAAACGACGGTTTCGAAAACGAAACCGTCATTTCTATTTATAGTTTTCAACAAACTAGTTGTTGTAATAATCTCTAACAACGCCTTCAAATGCATCGATATAGATTTGACGCATATCACTCATAATAGGATATACTGGGTTAGCACCTGTACATTGGTCGTCAAATGCTAATTCAACCATTTCATCTAATTTTGCATAGAAGTCTTCTTCAGAAATACCAAAGTCCTTAATAGAATTTGGTAATTGAATATCCTTCATCAATTCGTCGATTGCATCAATCAATCTTTGAGTCTTATCAGCATCTGAAGAACCACCCAAACCAAGTTCATCAGCTATTTGAGCATATCTCTTAACTGCACATGGGAACTTGTATTGAGGGAATGTTGCTTGTTTCTTAGGACAATCAGTTGCGTTATATTTAATAACTTGTCTGATTAATAATGCGTTAGCAACACCGTGTGGTACATGGAACATAGCACCAAGTTTGTGAGCCATTGAGTGACACAATCCTAAGAATGAGTTAGCAAATGCCATACCTGCGATTGTTGCAGCATAGTGCATTTTTTCTCTAGCGATAGGATCATTAGCACCTTCGTTATAGCTTCTTCTTAAGTATCTGAATACTAATTTACATGCTTCTAAAGCGTTTGAGTTTGTAAAGTTTGTAGCCATACAAGAAACATAGGCTTCAATAGCGTGAACTAAAGCATCGATACCTGATGAAGATGTCAAACCTTTTGGCATAGAGTCAACGAAGTTAGGGTCAACAATAGCCATAGATGGTGTCAACGCATAATCAGCGATTGCATATTTTACGCCTTCTTTATCATCTGTGATGATTGAGAATGGAGTAACTTCTGAACCAGTACCTGATGTAGTTGGGATAGCTACCATTTTTGCTTTCTTACCTAATTCTGGTAATTGACAAATTCTCTTTCTGATATCCATAAATCTCATTGAAATATCAGAGAAGTTTGTATCAGGTTGTTCATAACGTAACCAAAGAATTTTAGCTGCGTCCATTGGAGAACCACCACCAAGTGCGATAATTGCATCTGGTTCAAATGGTTTCAATATAGCATAAGCTTCTTCAATAGTAGACAATGTTGGGTCTGGTTTAACATCAAAGAATACTTCGTGGTCAATACCCATTTCGTCTAAAACATTAGTAATCTTATTAGCCATGCCTGAGTTGAACAAGAATCTATCAGTAACGATAAATGCTCTCTTACAGCCTTCTAATTCTCTCAAAGCTAAGTCAGTAGCACCACGTTTGAAGTAAACTTTTTGAGGAACCTTAAACCATAACATATTTTCTCTCCTTTCTGCAACTCTCTTGTAGTTTAACAAATCACGAACTCCAACGTTTCCAGAAACAGAGTTGTTACCCCAAGAGCCACAACCTAGAGTCAATGATGGTTCCATACGGAAGTTATACAAATCACCGATACCACCTTGTGAAGAAGGTTGATTAATCAACACTCTACAAGCAGGCATTTTTTGAGCGTAAGCATCAATTCTATCTTTCTTACGATCATCTGTATATAATACAGCAGTGTGACCTGCACCACCCTTAGAAACAAGAGTATATGCTTTTTCGGCTGCATCTTCAAATGATGATGCTTTATACATAGCCAAAATTGGAGATAATTTTTCACGAGAGAATGGATCTTCCCAATTTACTTCTGGTCTTTGACCAACCAAAACTTTAGCGTTTTGAGGAACACTAAAACCAGCCAATTCAGCGATAGTGTGAGCTGATTGACCAACGATTTTAGGGTGAGCAGTACCTCTTTGAGGATCGATGAATGGAAGTGCAATAAGTTTGTTCATTTCATCTTCGCTCATCAAGTAAGCACCACGTTTTTCTAATTCAGCTTTTACAGCATCATAAACACTGTCAACAACAACGATTGATTGTTCAGATGCACAAATCATACCGTTATCGAAAGTTTTTGACATAAGAACTGATGAAACAGCCATTTCGATATCAGCAGTTTCGTCAATTACAGCAGATGTGTTACCAGGGCCAACACCTAATGCTGGGTTACCTGATGAATAAGCTGCGTTAACCATACCAGGACCACCTGTAGCCAAGATACAAGCGATGTCGTTGTGTTTCATCAACTGACCTGATAATTCAATAGAAGCAACATCAATCCAACCAATGATATCTTCAGGAGCACCTGCAGCAACTGCTGCATCTAGAACAACTTTTGCAGCTGCAATTGTTGATTTTTGAGCTCTTGGGTGTGGTGAAAAGATGATACCGTTTCTTGTTTTCAAAGCAATCAATGATTTGAAAATTGCTGTTGAAGTAGGGTTAGTTGTAGGTACGATACCTGCTAACACACCCAAAGGTTCAGCAACGATTTTAACACCGTTTTCCTTATCGTTATCAATAATTCCACAAGTTTTTGTGTTTTTATGTTTGTTATAAATGTATTCAGCAGCGAAGTGGTTCTTCATGATTTTATCTTCAAGAACACCCATGCCTGTTTCTTCAACAGCCATTTTTGCTAATGGAATACGTGCTTTATCAGCAGCTGTAGCGGCAGCTTTAAAAATTTTATCTACTTGTTCTTGAGAATAAGTAGCGAAAATTCTTTGTGCTTTGTTAACTTTTTGAATCAATAATTCCAATGATTCTGCACTGTCAACTAAAGTACCTGCTGCTAAGTCTTTTTCTAGTTTTTCAACATTTGAACTTTCAGTCTTTGGCATTTTTTTCTCCTTTTTTATGTAATGAAATATTTGTTTTAAATCCATAATTTTATATCCATAGTAGTTATTTTGTGTAATTTATACACTAATATTATAAAACAAAAAAACTGTTGTCAAAGCAATTTTAGTAGAAAATAACAAGTCTTTAGATAATATTAATATCAATCAAAGGCTTTTAATTTCTCCACTTTTTCTAAATTAGAAAGATATTGTTCAGAGGCTTTATACAGAGATGACTCAGCCCAAGTTAAAGGACTGTGAGCACCAGGAACATATTTTATTTTTCCATTTTTAGTAGTAACTGCTTCATAGGCTTCAGGTAATCTATATGACGGACAAGAATAATGATTTGACTTCGTCATATTTTTAGGTGTTATTCTCGCATAACTTCTGTTTATGTATTCCGTTTCACCGTTTATTGCCATTTTCAAAAGTTTTTGAGTTTTCCCACTCATTTCGCCCGTTTTTTCAACATGGTTCAGTAGATTACCTGCGATTGAACCATAAGCGTTTGCGATTTCTGAAACCAAAAACCACTCAGCTTCATTTGTTTTTTTGTTATCTGTCCATTGATTTTTCAATGTGTGATAGTCAAGATTAAGATATTCATCACCTTTATATCTAATTGCCCCATTTGGTCTAGTAATTGATTTTGTCAATTTCTTTAGATAAAGCAATTTTTTAGCACTATCTTTTTCAACATCTTTACTAAGTTTTTCTGTTTGATATAAGAAACTCAAACTAGCATCTTCATCTCTAGACAAACATTTTTCTTGGTCAGGTCTAACTTTTTTGTTATAAGTTCCCTTAACTGTTTCTAAATCAGGGTGTTCAAGAATTCTTTCTTCACCTGATTTCAAGACTTTTTCCAACCCTTTTTTATCCTCAAACACATCTCCATTTTTTGATGATAAAACACGATTTCTAAACTCTACCATTTTTTTATTATCAGTTGGAGCATACATCAAATCCATGACTTTTCTAAATCCTTCATTAACGATTGAAGTATCACTTGTCAAAGAGTTTACGAAAGTTTGTTCTTCCCAAGCTCCACAAGAACGAGCATTTGGATAATTAATAGCTTTCAAATATTTTGTACAGTTTGAAATTGACTCAACTACATTTTGAGGAATTTCTTCTACTGTTTTATAACCGTATTTACCACCATTTAAGCCTTCTGTTATTATATCTGCAGAAGTTTGAAGATAGTTTCCTACAGATTCCAACCTTGTCTTTGCAAACCACTTGTGAGGTTGTTTTGAGTTTGGTTCAAAACAATGTCCCACACCGACTTGACCTTCATGTGGCCAAAAACCGTTGTGCTTGTATTTTGAAGGTTCAGCTATCACTTCATCAAACTTTGATTGTTGACCTTCATACAATTCAGCAAGTTTATTTAGAACCTTTGTGCAAGATTTTGGATCATTTTTCTTGATTAATTCCATATTATGACAAGAGTCTGTAATCCATATCAAATCTGACATAAGTTCATTTTCTTTATGATTGATTAAAGAAGTTTTTATAAATCCTGTTTTATTATCCATTATGTAATCAAAAGTACCTTTTGACTTAGTAAAATCGAATAGGGATTGGAACTCTGATTTTTTATATTCGGGTTTTAGACGTTTTGAGATTTCTTCATTGTGCACAGGGATTTCGTAGTTACCGAAATTCTTTTTTACAGGATTATATCTAGCAAAATCTCTGTATGCGAAATATGGCTTAATATGTTCAGGTTTTTTTAATCCGTTAGGAAACCTCGCTTCAAAACTTGGAGTTATAACAGGCTTATTTATATTTTGGGTATTTGTTGGATATTTTAAATTTACTAAATTGATTGTATTCATTACACCACCACACACAATATAAAGTATGAACAAAATAATTTTTGCTAATCTCCTCTAAAAAGATGAGTTTTTGATAAGTTTTGTAATGTTTTTTCAAATAATGACGTAAACAATAATATGAAAGCCAAATGGTTTTCATACCTCCTCCCCAAGTCTAGTAGCCGCTCTGAAAAAAGACGGCTTTTTTTTGTTTTTAGAAAAATTATTATATACATTTATTGAGTAAGTATGCCTTAAATACAAAATATTGAAACGAATTCAACACTTACGCATTTATATATTTCTATCCCTCAAGTGACAACTTATGTTCGCGTCTTTGTTTGGCAATAATTTCTGCTGTCATATTTTTTATGAGTTCTATTTTTTCATCAAACATGAAAAATGGTGCATCGTCATAGGGTTCATCATCACTGAATTTTATATTTTTTTCATACATCTTTTCTCTAACCTTTACCTCATCAGAAAATGCATTACGTTCTGTTTCCATACAATGACGTAGGTCTTGAAGACAATCTACGTGAGTTCTTTCTGGACGTTGTTTTAAGAAATCATTTATTGCCTTACGAGTATTTTTCAACTCTTTTTCTTTTGATTTTGGAGATAAATCGTCTACATCATGATAAACTTTATCTAACAAATTATTATACGCACGACCACCTGATCTATCAATTGTCATTTTATTAACTCTTGCAGAGCATTTAGGGTTACATAAATTATCTAAAACATGCCTGCACTCGTGAAAAACTGTATCTAAATTTTCGGTTGATATTTTACCATCTTTCATTGGAATTTCAATTGTTTGACCTATTAAAGTACCGTCATCAGCTTCAATCATATCAGAACAACCTTCGACATCTTCTTCATCAGATTCAAAAGGAATTATATCTATTCTTTTTTGTTCAGGAATGGTTTCCTTAAGACTTTTTTCAAACACATCTACAGATAGTTCGTTATTTTTTATATGAGGTTCTATTTTTTCATAAATTTGTTCATTTAGACGTTCAGCAAAACGTCTTCTGTCTTCAGCAGAGCCTTTTACGATATCGTATGAAAATTTTATGTTGGGTGATACAGATAAATCCATACTTATAAAAAGCATATAAAAATATTTTTTGCTAATACCTATTCAATCAATTAAAAACTAAATAAGAAGAAGGATTTTTGTATTTTATAAGCAATTTATTTTCTAAATTGAAATAAAAACATTTATAACAACACTTTATTTCAATTTCAGTTGCAAAATTGAAATAAAGATACCATAATGCGTGGCGGTAGATCTTGCAAAGTTTGTGGTGGGGGATAATAACAAATACTGTTGTTATAGACTTGACAAAATGGGAAAATAATAAATGATAAAAATACAGGGTGACACCTTGAGAAAGTGTTAAGTACTCTGAAAAAAGTCTAACGGCTCTTATCGTAAAGATAAGAGCCGTTTATTGTTATATATACACAGGAATTCTTCTTTAAAACTTCCTCATTTACTCCTCGCAGAGTTTTTTTGCATGATAAGAGCTACGTACCAACGGATCAATCTGATATTTTTTAAACCCAAGCTTCTTAGCCTTTTCTCTCAAATAATCATATTCATCAAGTCTATAATACTTAACCACTTCCAAATGTTGTTTTGACGGTCTAATATACTGTCCTATCGTCAAAATATCACAGTCAACACTCCTCAAGTCCTTCATAGTTTCTTCTATCTGTTCTAAGCTCTCACCTAGCCCTATCATAAACCCTGACTTTGTAGGAATATCACTATTTTTCTTCACGTAATCCAACACAGATAAAGACAAGTCATAATTTCCTAAAGGTCTTGCCTCGTCAAATATTCCCCTCACAGTTTCTATATTATGGTTGAACACGTCAGGCTTTGCCTCAATAATAGTATCCAATGATTCTTTATTAAACTCATATCTAGAATGTCTACTTCTAAAATCAGGAGTCAAAATCTCAACCTTAGTATTAGGTGACAATCGTCTAATCTCTCTTATGCACTCAGCGAAATGTTCAGCACCACCGTCTTCAACATCATCTCTTGTAACAGAAGTAATAACAGAATAATCCAACCCCAACTCTGCAACTGCCTCAGCAACTCGTCTAGGTTCGTCCTTATCTAACGGTTCAGGTCTAGCTGTAGAAATATTGCAATACTTACAGTTCCTTGTACAAACATTTCCCATAATCAAAAATGTAGCCGTATTATGCTGATAACACTCGTTCTTATTAGGACATCTTGCCCCCTCACAAACAGTATTCAAATGTTTTGATTTCAATATATGTCTAACCGTCTTTGTTTTATCAGTATCAATAATCGGACGTTTCAAATAATCAGGTAATCTTTTTGTTATTTCTTTCATAATCTCATCAACCCCTCAAATATACCCTCTGAATATGTAGGGTGTGCAAAACAAACCTTTTTCAACTCATCTACTGATATCTCATTCTGAATTGCAATAACCAACTGTTGAACCAATGAAGAAGCCTCTTTTGAAACAATACTTGCACCAACAATCTTATTATCTTTTGCAAGTATCTTAATGAACCCCTCTGTAGAATTATCACATTGAGATTTACCCAACGCAGAAACAAGTATAACCGATTTTTGATAATTTTCATCTTCTTCTTTACACTTAGAAACCTCACCAACCCACGCAATTTCAGGAGTTCCATATATAACAGATGGCACAAGTTTTTTATCAAACGGAATACCCAAAACCAAGTCCTTTGCCTGACTCATAGCATAATGTGCAAGCTGGATTTCTCCACAAGCATCACCAATACACTCAACATCAAATTCCGTATCAGGTCGAACAGCCTCTCTACCTACAGCAACCAAAACGCACTCAGGTTCAAGTTCTTCACCATTAGAAAGTACAACTTTTTTATCAACAATCTTCTCTACACAAGTCGACAAATAAGTCTTAATCTTTTTCATCTTAAAAATACGTTCAACACGTTTTGACACTTCCCAATCAGCCAACGGCACAAGTCGTTCTGCCAACTCAACCACGCTAACTTCAACCCCAAACGCTGACAAAATTCTTGCCCATTCAATACCAATAGCACCCGAACCAACAATAACAATACTTTTAGGCAACTTTGTCATAGCTAAAATATCATCAGATGATAAAATAAACTCATGGTCATATTCAAGCCCTTTTATAACACGTGGTTTAGAACCAGTCGCAACAACAATTTCATCACAACAATATTCTTCACCATCAGCAAAAACCTTGTTATCAGCAACAACCTTTGCTTCAGCATTAACAACCTTAATTTTAGCGTTCTTAACCATCAACTCTAATGACTTCAAGAGTTTTTGAACAACACCGTTTTTGTATTCAACAACTTTTTCAAAATCAACATCAATATTTTCACACATCAAACCTAATTTATCGGCAGACTTCATCTCAGTATATAAGTCAGCCACATGCATAAAGGCTTTTGTAGGAATACAACCTCTGTTCAAACAAGTTCCACCTAGCTTATCTTTTTCAAAAAGAACAACAGATTTACCCTTAGAAACCTCATAGAAAGCAGTCGTATAACCTGCTGGTCCACCACCAATTATCCCTACATCATATCTAGTCAAATCGTTTGTCATAATTCCCCCAGTTTTAGTCATTTAATTGTACTACGAAACGATATTATTAGGCAAATATTTATAAATATGATATCATTATAACTATGAGAATTTTGGGAATTGATCCGGGAATGGCGATTGTCGGATACGGAATAATAAATTACGAAAAGGACAAAATAACACTAGAAACATCAGGTTCTATCCAAACAAACAAAAACCTGACAGATAGCGAACGCTTATTAGAAATTTATAACGACCTATCAGTAATACTCGAAAAATACAAGCCTGATTTTGCATCAATAGAAAAACTATTTTTCTTCAAAAACCAACGAACAATTATACCTGTTGCTGAGGCTAGAGGTGTGATTTTAACGGCACTCCAAAAATATGATGTACCGTTTGCAGAATACACACCAATCGAGGTTAAACAAGTTTTGACAGGCTATGGTAGAGCAGAGAAAAAAGAAGTTGAACAACGTGTAGGACTTGTGCTTGGCACAGATGATTTGCCAAAACTAGATGATACTGTTGATGCTATAGCTATTGCAATCTGTCACACAAGAAATATCCATGCCTGCGTTAAGTAATAACATAAATTAATAATTCTACATGTTCAGGGGGATTCTTCGCTTGCATTAAAGTAGTACTTGCAAACCACTCTGAATGACGTTTTATGTTTACATAACAGTTGATTTATGGATTGCCACACTTAATACATTACAAACTGTTCAATCGTTCGCAATGACGGTTTAAAATTATCATAGACAGTAGTAAAACTTGTTTCAAAATCCCTACAAGAACTGACCTTTATTCAGAAATTGCAGATACACCCCAATAAAGTTTATTTTTCAAAATAGAATAAAACTCATTTTTAGGAAATGCCATCTTTGCTTTAGTCTTTGTTTTTTCAATAACTATTTCATTTAAGTCACTTATATTTTGCTGACCATCAGCAGAAATATTCATTCCCTCGCTTTTTATTGTAACAGTTTCATCATCAGGAATAACAAGTGGACGAACCGTCATTGTATGAGGACATATCGGAACAATAACCATACAATTTAATTCTGGAGATAAAACAGGTCCCCCAGCAGAAAGTCCATAAGCCGTAGACCCTGTAGGTGTTGAAACAACAAGCCCATCAGCAATACAATCATATACGTGGTTTCCGTTTATAAACAAACTGAATTTTGATGTACGGTTACACGTAGAACCTTTAATAACGAAGTCATTAAGAGCCTTTAATCCAGTACCTTTGAGCATTATACGTTCTTGAATTTCATATTGTTTTTCTTTTAATATCTCAACCAATTTATCGATATCACTCGGTTTTATTAAAGACAAAAAACCAAGTCTACCAAGATTCACACCCATAACAGGTGTATCAAATTCTGAATAAAAACGTGTAGTTTTTAACATCGTTCCATCGCCACCAATCGCAAACACAAAATCAAACCCAGACCTCAAATTATCTATATCCAAAACCTCTGTTTCAAGTCCCTCATGCCTGAACCTCTCAGACATCTTATGGCTTAAATCAGATGATTTTTCTATATTCGGATTAGTAACGATTGCAACTTTCATTTTTCACCTTTTATAATTTACAAAATTATGACCTATGTTTTATTCTTACCACTATACCACATCTTTAAAATTTATCATCATTCTTTTAGAATGCATCATATACTTGTGTGCTTCACGATTTTGTGGATTGATGTCATAAGCTTTTTCAAACGAGCGTTCTGCATCTTTATAATTTTGAATAGCAAGATATGACATACCCAAATTAAACCACGCAGATTCGCTATCAGGCTTTAATTTTACAGCTTTTTCGCCATCAAGAATTGCACCTCTACAATCACGAACAATGAATTTTATACTTGCACGATTGATTAAGGCATCAACGTTATTCGGTTCAACCTCAAGCACAACGTCCAAATCCATTAAAGCCAATCTATATTCTTTTTGTGCATAATAAATCAACGCTCTATTATAATAAGATTGCGTATCATCAGGGTTAAGCTCAATCGCCTTATTTATATCCTCAACAGCCTTATTCAATTTCTTTTGTTTTATATAAATTCCTGCACGTGTAACGTAGGCTTGATAACACTTTTCATCGAATAAAATAGCCTTTGTACAGTTCAAAATAACAGCTTTATCATTACCTAATTTTTCTTCGGTTAAAGCTTTATTAAAATAGAATTTTGAGTTATCAGGCATAAAAGAAATCGCTTTTGTAAAATCCTTTAAAGCAAGCTCATATTTCCCAGCATAAAACTCTGCAATCCCACGATTATAATAAAGATACGCAGAACGTTGAACATCGGATATAGCCTTTGTAAAGCACTCAATCGCCTTGTCGTATTCTTTTGAGTTTGTGTAATTTACTCCCATTTCATTATAGTTTGGAACAACATCTTCTGCAAAAGAATTTAAACAAGATAGGCTCAACGTCAATATCAAAGCTATTACTATTTTTTTTGTCATAACTATATCTCAATACTTTCTTCTATTTTCATAACCACTGGGTTCATACCCAATTTTTCAATCCCAAGCTTAAACCCATCAATATTTGTTTCAATTTGAGGGAAAGTGTTATAGTGCATAGGAATAACATTTTTTGTATTCAACCACTGAGCACCAATACAAGCGTGTGGAATATCCATAGTAAAATGACCACCTACAGGAAGAAGTGAATATTCAGGGTGATAAATTTCTCCAATAACCTTCATCTCAGAATTAAGCGAAGTATCACCTGCATGATAAATTTTCTTACCTTCAATATCAAAAATAAATCCTACAGGAGAACCTGTATAAGCACCGTCATCAGAAGAACTTGAATGAAAGGCAGGAACTGCAATTACACGACCCCAAGGGTATTCTATCCAACCACCTAAAGAAATCCCATTTACGTCAACTCCATATCTTGAACAATGTTTTGCAAGTTCAAATATAGCAGTAATAACAGCACCTGTTTTCATAGCTATCTGAGGAGCTTTACCTAAATGGTCTGCGTGTCCATGCGTAACAAAAATATCTGTAACACCACTACAATCATAATCAGGTGCTTTAACCAAAAATGGATCAATCAAAATTTTGTATTCACCCGTTGTTATTTCAAATGCACTGTGTCCTAAATATTTAAGTTTCATATTTACCCTTTCTATCGAATATTTTAATTTTTTAAAAATAACTTTTAAATATCGCACTTAAATATTATCATTGTTTAAGTTAAAATACAAATATGATAAATTACGAAAAATTAATGAAAAAATGTATAAATTTAGCAAAAAAAGGACGTGGGAAAACAGCACCAAATCCACTTGTTGGGTGTGTTGTTTTAGATAAAAATAACGAAATAATTTCGACAGGATATCACCACAAATACGGCGAAAACCACGCAGAACGAGATGCACTTTTGAAACTTACAGACGGCTCAGAAAAAGACGGTACACTTGTTGTGAACCTTGAACCTTGTTCCCACTACGGTAAAACCCCTCCTTGCGCTGATTTAATAATTGAAAGAGGCTTGAAAAAAGTCGTTATAGGTTGCGTTGACAACAACCCAAAGGTTGCAGGAAACGGAATAAAAAAACTTAAAAACGCAGGAATTGAAGTAGTTTTAAATGTTTTAGAAAAAGAATGTCGAGAACTTAACGAAATATTTTTTACTAATATCGAAGAACAAAGAACTTTTGTAGCACTAAAAACTGCAACAACTATAGATGGAAAAATTGCCACAAAAACAGGTGATTCAAAATGGATTACATCAGATAAATCAAGAAATTATGCAAGAAAATTAAGAACATACTATGATGCAATCTTAACAAGCTCAAACACAGTTATAGCAGACAATCCGACAATGAAACACAAAACAAAAATTATATTAGATAGAAATTTGAGAACAGACTGGAACTCTGATATCTATAAACAAGGACAAATAATTTTGGTTACATCAGAAGATTATTGCGTTGATGAATATCCTTTAAATTTTGAAGTAATGCTTTGCCCTGAAAAAAATGGAAAACTAGATTTAAACTACATTTTGAAAGAGCTTTACACATCAGGAATTAAATCAATCTTTGTCGAAGCAGGTGGAAAACTTTGTGGAGAATTTGTCAAAGAAAACCTTGTGGATAAAGTATATCATTTTATTGCACCAAAAATATTAAATGACAACAGTGGCAGGTCTTGTTTTGACGGCGACAATATTTTAAAAATCAATGATAGCAAGAATTTTAAACTTATAGATACAAAAAAATTAGATTCTGATATTTTACTTACGTATAAAACAAAATAGAATATGAACATTTGTAAAGATTTAATCAGTTATTGAAATTGGATAGGATATATACTCTTTATATACATGTAAGATGAAAAAATAAATGGTTAACAAACAAGAAATTCCGTTTAATTAAAGAGAGAAAACCCTTCCTAAATGAAAATTTCACTCCTCAAAATGAGGAGTTTTTTTTTGCGTTGGAAATGGTTGCAAGTGTACATGCCAAATAATTAGTTACGTTTTTGCAAACTTTAGGTCGGGTTCAACGACTTTATTGAACCCGACAAATAACAGAATGAAATCAATCAAAATCAACACTTAACATCTTTTCTTTATTTTTAATACAAGTTGCACAATATGAAGTTTCTAGTCTTACAGTTTTTGAAAAACTAGAAAAATCACTACCACATCGTCCTCTATAATCATTTGCTAAAAATGGGCACGAATAAACACCGTTTGCTGTCAAAGTACGGCTTGACATACAATCAAGCTCACCTGATACGTCTTCAATATTTTCAACCTTATTTTTATCATTCCATTTATTTATTTGTAAAACGACATTTTCAACACCTGCATCAATCAACCTTGATTTAAACTCCTCAATCAAAACTTCATCAGGCTCGTTATAATAGTTTGCAACACTAATTATATTAGTGAATTCATATTTATCCAAACATTTTAAGGCATACATATTTTGTCTAAAAGAACCACGAGAACGAACATCGTCATTTCTTATCTCATCATAATGTGCAAAAGAAAGTTTAAATAAAATTTGGTTTTCAGATTCATCTTCAACACGTTTTAAGAACCTAGCCTTCTTCTCATTTATCATAGTTGCGTTTGTACAAATACAAACATTGGTATATTTTAAACATAGCCTCAAAATAGCATTCATATCTGGGTGAGTCATAGGTTCAGCACCAGTTAGATAAATACAGTTTAAATCTTCATCTTTCAAATCAGATAATGCGTTTTTAATTACATCTAGTTTGATAAAATCTTTAACATTTTTAGTTAATGGAAAATCAATATAACACTGTTTACAACGCTTATTACAATTTTTTGCAGTTAATTCTATAAAAACATCTTTTAATTCTTTCAAAACACTCACCTGTGACGTAAAAATTCCAGACATAAACCCTCCTTGTAGTACTAATAAATTGATATGTGCTCTTTAAATATTATTATCGTTTTTGAAGATTAAAAATAAATTAGCCAAATGTCTAGAAAAATTTGTAAGGATTCCAAAACTGTATACACAAAAACTCAGGGGTGGACGTAAACGTCCACCCCTGAATAAAAACTTTAATTATAATTAGAACAAGATACCTGCAATAGTACCAGACATATAACAAGTTAAAGTACCACAAATAAGAGCTCTAACACCCAATTCTGCAAGGTTCTTTCTTTGTTCAGGAGCCATTTCACCAATACCACCAATTTGCACTGCAATAGAACCAATATTACCAAAACTACACAATGCAAAACTTGCGATTAAAAATGCTTTCTTTGAAATCTGTTCCACAGGAATTGATGTCAAATCCATATATGCAACCATTTCGTTTAACACAATCTTTTCACCCATCAAACCACCAACAGTAGTAACATCATGTAATGGAACACCCATAACAAGAGCAAATACGGCGAAAATCTTGCCTAAAATAAATTTAAGTGATAAATCAGGTAACCAAGCCAAACCAACATGACAAGTTGTATACAAGAAAGTACCAATACCACCTAAAATCCAGTCAATCATAGCAACCAAAGCCACAAGTGCTATAATCATAGCTGTAACACTAATACCAACATTCATACCGTCAGCAGCACCTGCAGAAATCGAATCAATTACATTAACGTGAGTTTTTTCTACTTCAATATCAATGTTTTTACCTGTTTTAGGTTCACTATCTTCTGGATACATAATTTTTGTTAAAACAAACACACCTGGAGCCGCCATAACTGATGATGCTAAAACATATTCAGCAGGGATACCCATACCAATATATATTGGCATCATAGCACCTGAAATACAAGCCATACTTCCTGCCATACAAGTCAAAACCTCAGAACGTGTAAGCTCTTTCAAATATGGTTTAATCATAATTTGTGCAACAATTTGACCTACAAAAGAGTTTGCTACAGAACATAACGCTTCTGCGCCAGATACCTTCATCAATTTATTCATTGCTTTACCTAAACAAGCAACTATTTTCTGCATTATTCCATAGTAATAAAGTACATTTACCAAAATCATCATAAAAATACTTGAACAAATAAGTTGTAATGTAAAAATGTGTGCTCCACCACAGAACATATTTTCAAAATCAGGTTTAATAAGTCCACTAAATACAAACTGTCCACCTTCTATAGCAAATGTCAAAAGTTTTTCTATAAAACTACCTATTGATTGAAAAATCAAACGACCGACAGGTACTTTAAATATAAAAACTGCTAGTGCAACTTGAAGCAAAAACCCCATACCAACAGTTTTAAAATTAATTTTCTTTCTATTATTTGACATTAAATAAGCAATAGCCAAAATAACCACTATACCAATAAGACCAACAAATCTTTGCATACATCACTCCATAGCTAACTATTAAACCATTATACACGTTGGACAAAATCCAAGTGACTTGAGTGAAATTATAGCACACTTTTCCTAATTAGTAAAACCCTAAGATTTGCAAAAGTGACGACTCGATGCCGTCACCCTGCCCTATCTCGTTGCCAAATAGGAGTTCCTAAAAGGGATAATCGGGTTTCCTAAGCCCGAAAACCCGTATTCCTGTGTTAAACAGCGTTATATTATTATAACAATATTTAACATTATTATTATACATGTCTAACATGTGATGTCAATATGTTTAACCTTGTTCTAATAAATGTTTGAGTGAACTATATTAAACTTGGGAGCGCACATGAAAAATAAACTTCAAGAAAAGTTAGGTCAAAAAATAAAAAATTTACGCAAAGTCGCAGGAATGAGTCAAGAAACTCTTGCTGAGAAATTAAATATTGCAACTAATACTCTAAGTAATATTGAACGTGGAAACGCATTTATGACCTCATCAACTCTTGAAAAAATTTCTAATATTTTTCAAATAGAATATTCAGAACTGTTCGACTTTAGCACAGAAAAAGACTGTGAAAAAATGTACAAAAATATAATTACAAGACTTAATTTAATTAAAGAAAACCCAACAATCTTAACATATTTAGATAATATTACCAAAATTTTAATCAATAATTAAATCCCCAAAATGTATATAAATGTTACAAAAATCTATAAAACTAACAAAAAAATTTTATGAACTACATTATATAAACGTGTGTAATTTAATAGTGGGGACTCAAATATGATGAATTCTGTATCATTTGCTGGAAATCAAGCAGGTGCATATCAAGTAACAGCACCTAAAAAAACGTCTAATGCGAAAAAAGGTGCTATGATTGGTGCAGGTCTAGGTGTAGCAAACACAGCTGCTAGCCTATTTAAAAGTAAAGGGGCATTAAAAGAAGCTCTTAACACAGTCACTCAAGCAGGTCTATCTAGAAACAAGGCGATTGCATCATTTGCAGTTGGCACAGCAATCGGTTTAGCAGTTAGTGTTGGTATTGGTTCATTGTTAGGTGCAGGTATCGGTAAAATCGTTGACCATTTTAAAAAACCAAAAGCTGATATCTTAGATACTAAATTAGCAAAAGAAGAACCTAAAAAAGCTAAGTTAGACACTGAAGCATAAGTTTTTAAAGAAGTTTTAATTAAACAGGGGCGAATTGGTTTTACCAATTCGCCCCTGTTATTTATTTTATTTTATTGTGGTATAACCCCAATACTTACTCAGACAATGACTTAATCAAATCTTTGATTACATCTTCTTGTTTTGTCAATTCTTCAATTCTTGACTTTGTCTGTTCAATTAATTCAGCAGGTGCATTCGCAACGAATTTTTCATTTTTCATTCTTCCTTCTAAAGAATTCTTTTCGTTAGTCAATTTAGCCATTTTCTTTTCTTGACGTTTAACTTCTGCGTTCAAGTCAATCAAATCAGCTAAAGGAATAAATATTTTTGAAGCAGATACAACTGCAACTGCTGATTTTGGTGGAATTTCTTCCTTATCAGGTGATTCATAAGTTATACCTTCAACTTTTGCTAAAGTATGAATATATGATTCAATAGCTTCAAAGATTTCTTTTTCTTCTTTATTAGCTCTGATTTCAATATTAACCTTTGCAGAAGTAGGGATATTGAAACTTTGTCTTACGTTTCTCAATGAAGTGATTGTGTCAAACACAACTTCCATTTGTTTAGCTTCTTTTGAGAACACCAATCTTTCTTCAAATACAGGATGTTCAGCAACGATGATTGCAGGAGCAGTATTACTATCTGCTTTTGGTATCAGTTGCCATACTTCTTCTGTAATATGAGGCATAATTGGGTGTAACATTCTTAATGACATATCAAGAACATATCTCAAAACTCTTTGAGTGTTAGCTCTCAAGTTTTCATCTCTCAACTGAATTTTAGCAATTTCAACGTACCAGTCACAATATGAGTTCCAGAAGAAATCATACAATACGTGAGCAGTTTCACCGATTCTAAAGTCTTTGATATTACTATTAACTAGTTTTGCTACAGAATTCAATTTATCTAAAATCCATTTATCAGCAATAGTTAATTTGTCCATATCCATATCTTTACCGTCAACAGGATTTTCACCAACAAGATTCATAAGTACAAATCTTGATGCGTTCCAAATCTTGTTAGCAAAGTTACGTCCATATTCAAATCTATCATCACTAACTTTGATATCTTGTCCACCATAAGTACAAAGTGATGTCATAGTAAATCTTAATGCGTCACAGCCGTATTTATCAATGATTTGAACAGGGTCAATAGTGTTACCTTTAGATTTTGACATCTTTTGACCTTTTTCATCTCTGATTAAACCGTGAATATAAACCACAGGGAATGGAGCTTTTCCAGTAAATTCCAAGCCCATAGTAATCATTCTAGCAACCCAGAAGAAGATAATATCAAATCCAGTTACAAGCACTGAAGTAGGGTAGAATTTTTTGAAATCTTCTGTATTACTGTTTGGAAATCCCATTGTTGAGAATGGCCACAATCCTGATGAGAACCAAGTATCAAGACAATCAGGTTCTTGAGTATATTTTGATGGATCAGGATTTTCTTTTGCCACAACAATTTCACCAGTTTCATTGTTGTAATATGCAGGAATTTGATGTCCCCACCAAATTTGACGAGAGATACACCAGTCACGGATATTTTCCATCCAGCCTAGATAATCTTTTTCCCAACGTTGAGGAACGAATTTAATACGTCCATCTTTTACTGCTTTTACAGCTTCTTCAGCAAGTGGCTTCATCTTAACAAACCATTGTTCAGAAAGAAGTGGTTCAATAGTTGTACCACAACGCTGACATTTACCAACATTATGTTCGTGGTCTTTTGTTCTTAGCAAGAAATGATTGTATTCTAACATACCAACGATTTTTTCTCTTGCTTCATATCTATCAAGACCGTGTAATTCTTGAGGAACTTCTCCACAAGCCTTCATCTTACCTTCTTCATCGATAACCCAGATTGGTTTAAGATTGTGACGTTTACCAACCTCGTAATCGTTAGGGTCGTGTGCAGGAGTAATTTTAACAGCACCTGTACCGAAGTTTCTATCAACATATTCATCAGCGATAATAGGAATTTCTCTACCTGAAAGTGGAATGATTACGGTTTTACCGATTAGTTCAGAATATTTCTTATCATCTGGGTGAACAGCAATAGCAACATCACCGAAAATTGTTTCAGGTCTAGTTGTTGCAACAATGATTGCACCACGTTCGTTCTTCAATGGGTAAGAGATTTCCCACAAGTGACCTTGTTCTGTTTTGTATTCTGTTTCGATATCAGAAATAGCAGATTGACAACGAGGACACCAGTTAACGATATATGAACCTTTATAGATTAAACCTTTGTTATAAAGAGTAACAAAAACTTCTTTTACAGCATCTGAACAACCTTTGTCGAAAGTAAATCTTTCTCTAGAACGGTCAAAAGATGCACCAAGTCTTTTAAACTGGTTAAGGATAGCTGATTTATGTTCATTTGTCCATTCCCAAGTTTTTTCGATAAACTTTTCACGTCCTAAATCGTGACGAGTAAGTCCTTCTTTTGCTAATTGTTTTTCAACAACATTTTGAGTAGCAAGCCCAGCGTGGTCAGTACCAGGAATCCATAGTGCTTCATAACCACTCATTCTATGATATCTAGTCAAGATGTCTTGAAGAGTACCGTCTAGTGCGTGTCCCATGTGCAATACACCAGTAACATTTGGTGGTGGAATTACGATTGAATAAGGTGGCTTTTTGCTAGATGCATCAGCCTTAAAATATTCATTATCTTCCCAAAATTTGTATATACGTTTTTCCGTTTCTTGTGCGTTGTAAACGGTTGGTAAATCTTCAATCTTCTTTTTAATATCTTCCATTTTCATTCCTCTTTTTGTTGTTTAAGTAATAATAAAATAGCACAAACAAAGTTTTTTTTTAAGTTAAGGAATCATTCTTGTTTAAGAATTTTCATTAAATATCAATAAAAATATTTATTTACTTAAATATTTCATACCAACTCAATAAGGACGTAGCACAAATCCTTTAATGAAGTTCGTATCTTCTGTAAAAGTACATTAATAACAAAAAACCAATAAAAGCGAACAAAGTCGCAGGGAGAGTTGTAAACTTATAACCAAACCCGTGAGTTATAGGGAGTCCCCCTACAAAAGCACCTATTGCGTTACCGAGATTAAACGAGATTTGAGAACAAGACGCACCAAGCATTTCACCACCTTTTGCATTTTCTATCAACAATACTTGTTGAGGAGCAGAAACTCCGAATAAGCAAGCTGTACAAACACACATCAAAATAGTTGCAAGAATTGGGTTTGATGACAAGAAAAACATCGCTAATAATGAGATACTGGCTGTCAGTTGAATATAGCCTGCAATAAGAGATGGTGAAAACTTATCGGATAGTTTACCACCTAAGTAGTTACCTAAACACATGCCAGCCCCTGCTAGAACCATTATAAGAGAAATTAATTGAGGTTTTATGTTTGAAACTTTTACTAAAAGTGGGTTTATATAACTATACATACAGAAAATTCCGCCATTACCCATTATTACGGCAAGGATTAATAACCAAACAGATAATGATTTAAAGATTTTAAATTGACCTCTAAATCCAGTATCTTGTAAAGGTTTTATATTTGGAATTAGTTTAAAGATTGAATAAAGTACGAGGAACCCGAAAACTCCTATTATTGAGAAGGTTATTCGCCAAGAGAAATTGTGGCTTAGAAATGTTCCTAGAGGAATACCTAAAAGGTTCGCTATAGTCATGCCCGAAACCATTGTGGCAACTGCTTGATTAGTTTTATCTTTGTCTGCAAGTTTGCCAGCTGCAATTGCACCCACACCAAAGAACGCACCGTGAGGTAGACCTGCTATAAACCTTAAAGCACAGAATACAAAATAGTTTTGAGCAAAAACAAGAGATATGTTAGCAAGAGTGAATATCGTTGCTAAGACTATAAGAATTTGCTTTAGTGGTCGAGTTCTGCCTATACAGACTAATAAGATTGAACCAAATACAACACCGAGAGCATAAAAAGAGATGAAATTTCCAGCCATTGGTATGGAGCAGTGCATAGCTTTTGCAGTGTCTGGAAGAATGCCCATCATAACGTATTCGGTTAACCCTAGACCGAACGTGCCTAATGCTAATGGTAATAGACAGAGTGATTTTCGCATAATTTCTTCTCTTTTAAATTTAATTCTTTGATTTAATTAGTCTAATTAAATTGAACCTGATTGAATTTTAAATTTTCCACCCAAATTTTACCACGATAATAGTGATTGTTAAATAAATAACAAACTATAAACGAACTTTCCAATCAAAATCAAATTTTTAAAATCAATTATTTAAACTTAACTTTTTGACCTTCTTTTAGGTTGTCATTTACATTAGTAATCAATCGTTCTGTACCTTTCAAGCCCTCAAGTATTTCTACTCTATCGCCCAAGTCACGACCCTGTTTTACCTTTATAAAATGAATAGTAGAATCAGGTCTAACTTCTACAACATACTGATCAGGTGTTGTCAATGTTGTCAAGCACGCAGGGTTTATAGTCATAACCTTTTGCTTATTCTTAATATCAATATTAGTCTTTATATACAATCCACTATACAACCCTGACTTGTTATCGTTAGGTACAACCAACGCAACTTCCATAGCACGTGACACATTATCCAACTTACCAGATATCTGTGAAATATAACCTCTAATCTTTTGTGATGGGTTTTCTGGTATATAAATATCAACGGCTTGACCATCAGAAATAAATCTTACATAATTCTGTGGCACAAAAACAGTTGCCCTAAACTTATCAATCTGTTGTATCTCAAACAAACTTGTACTTGTTGTGCTACCACCTGCGACAACATTCGCCCCTGCATCAATATTATACTTACTAATAACTCCACTAAACGGTGCTACAACCCTTTTATACTGTTGTAAAGCTGTTAATCTGTGTAAATCTGCCTTAGCCTTTTCAACATCAGCTTTAGCACTCAAAAAATTCATCTCAGATGTCTTAAAATCATTATACTTCGTATCAAGTTCTTGTCTTGATATAGCACCATTTACAGAAGATTTTTTATATCTATCATACGTTTGTCTTGCATAATTATACTGATATCTTGTTTCCATAAGATGTTTTTCAGCAGAAATCAACGCAGATTTTGCACTAAGTGCCTCAGCATCTAAATCAGGCGTATCAATAGTTGCCAATACTTGACCTTTTTGAACATGTTGACCTAACTGTACATATCTTTGATTAACAAGTCCATTTATCCTTGCAAAAATCTCTGTATGTAAAAACGGTTTTAATTCCCCTGACAAAACTAAAACATTGTCCCCATCTGATATAGTAGGTGTTTCTGTCAATGCAACATACTCAACTGAACGGGCATTCATAGCTGTAGTCACAAATCTAACTGCCTTTGGTAAAAGCCCAACAAGAAAGAATATCGCAAAAATTAAAATCGCAGTTCTTTTTGAGTCGTGTTTAGTAACCTTAAACCACAAATCAACAATTTTCCCTTTTATATCACTAATTTTTATATCCTTAAGGTTAATCATCATCTACCACCTTTTCATATTTTTTATTCTTATTCAATATTGCAAACAACATAGGCACAACAATCAAAGTTGCAAATGTTGCAAACAACAAACCACCGATAACCGTTCTACCAATAGGAACATTCTGTTCTCCACCCTCACCAATACCAAGAGCCATTGGCAACATCCCCAAAATCATAGCTGATGCAGTCATTACAACTGGACGTATTCTTGTATAACCAGCTTCAATAGCAGCCTGCGTTGAAGTCAATCCCTCTCTCATCTTATCTGTCGCAAATGACACAACAAGAATTGAGTTTGCACACGATACCCCAACTGCCATAATTGAACCCATAAGCGCTTGTACGCTGAACGTAGTATCTGTTACGTACAAAGTCCATAATATACCAGACAACGCTAATGGCACTGGAGTAATGATAATAAATGGGTTTCTCCAAGATTGGAAGTTAACAACAATCAACAAATATACAAGTATCAATGACAACAACAAACCTGATATCAAAGAAGTAAACGCATAATCCATTGATTTTGCTTGACCGTAAATATCAATAAACGTACCTCTTGGAGCTATCTTTTGATATTTTTTTACAATCTTATTTATATCCCTAGATACACCAGCCAAATCTCTATCCTGAATATTTAACATAATATCGTACACTGGCATAATATCGTAGTGGTCGACAACGCTACAAGTAGTACCAGATGCCACAGATGCTACGTTTGACAATCTAACAGGGTTTTGATTGTTATATGAAACAGGTACATCAGTAACATTCTTCACCGTATCAACATTATATGGTGGCACTTGTAAAGCCAAGACATAGTTCACACCATTCGTTGGGTCAACCCAATAATTTGGTGCAACCATTCCACTAGATGTCAATGATGTCAACAAATTTTTTGATATCGTTTCTTGTGACAAATTCATCATCGCAGCTCTATTTTTATCCACAGTCACCCTGATTTCTGGTGCGTCAGTAATTTGGTGAATATGAGCGTCTGCAACACCTCTAACCTTTTTAACTTCTTCTAATATTTGGGTAGTCAACTTATAGTTTTCTTTCAAATTCTTACCCTGAATCTTAATATCAACAGGTGACGCCAAACCGAAGTTCAAGATTTTACCAACCATATCAGCATTTTGGAAGAAGAATTGCGTATCAGGATATTCTTTATTCAAACGCTTTCTCAACTCTTTAACATATTTCTTGGTAGGCTTATGGTTTTCACTCAATGCTATAAGGATTTCACCATCGCCAACACCCAAATAAGAGTTATCCATAAACGCAAGGTTCAACATACTTGCAGGTAAACCAATATTATCCAACACTGTTTCAAGTTCTGACGGTGGAATAACTTCTCTTATAGTTTTTTCTATATTTGTAAACTCTCTTGCTGTTTCTTCAATCCTTGTACCGTGTGGAGCGTAAATATGCAATCTTATCTGACCTGCATCAACCTCTGGGAAGAAGTTTTGTCCAATAAACGGTATCAAAACTAATGCAGATAAAATAATCAAACCATAAACTTTTCCAACTCTTTTTGGGTTAGTAAAAATGTCTTTTTCTAAGAATGCCTTATAAATTTCTCTGAATTTACCAAAATTAACATTGATAAAATTATTAACCTGATACAATAAAGAGTTTTCATCTAAAACTTCTTTGTCTTTCAATAATTTATCAACAAGAACTGGAACAACCGTATTTGACAACATATATGAACCAATCATTGAAAAAATAACAGACATAGCTAACGGTATAAATAAATATTTTGTAGCACCTTCCATTAAAAATATCGGTGCAAATACCGTACAAATTGACAATGTTGAAACAAGGGTTGGAGTAGCAACCTCGACTGCTGATTTATATATTATTTCTTCAATATCCTTACCCTGTTTTGTTAAAATTTCTTTGTTTCTTAAAATGTTTTCAATAACAACAGTTGCGTTATCAACCAACATACCAATCGCTAAACCTAAACCACTCAAGGACATCATATTTATAGTCTGTCCACATAAAGAAGAACAAATTATCGCAAAAAGTACTGATAACGGAATAGATATACCGATAATAAAAGTTGAACGAACACTACCTAAGAAGATTAAAACCATAAGCGCTGTCAACAAAGCTGCAAGTGTACCAGAAAAAATTACATCTCGAATAGCACTTTTTACAAAAATAGATTGGTCAAACAAAACCTGCATTTTTACACTTTCAGGAATTGTTTTTGCAATCGTTGGCAACAATTTTTTAGTACCCTCAACAACATTCAATGAAGAAACCTTACCAGCTTTATATACAGCCATCAAAGACCCTGGAGAGCCGTTTTCACGAACAATATTTGTCTGAATTGCGTTACCATCATGGATATGTGCTACATCAGACAAATAAACAATTTGATTACTATGAGGTGATTCAATAGGAAAATCATTCATCTCATCGACTGTTTGTGCAGCGTTATTCAATGATATCAAATAATCCTTACCACCGATTTTAGCATTACCAGATGGGATAATTACGTTTTGAGAAGCAACAGCTTTTGTAACCTCTGCAGGAGTCAAGCCTCTTGCTTCCATTTTTTGCATATCAAGGTCAACCATTATTTGACGAACTTTACCACCCATAGGAAGTGGAACTTGAGCACCCTCAACCTTTGTGAGTTGAACCTTAATATTATTTTGTGCAAGGTCGGTAACCTTTTGAAGTGGCAATTTTGCAGACGAAATAATAACCTGCAAAACAGGAATTGTAGTAGGAGTATACTTCAAAATTTCAGGTGGACGAATACCTAAAGGCATATTCTTCATTGCTACCTGAGATGATGCACTGATTTGAGTAATCGCAGTATTTATATTTGCTCCTGGATGCAAAAATACTCTGATAACCCCAACACCCAACAATGATTGAGATTCGATATGTTCAATATCATTTACGTTTGCAGCATAACCTCTTTCTGCAATAGTTACAATTCTTCGTTCAATATCCTTTGATTGCATACCAGTATATGTCCATACTGCTGTAACAACCGGAGTATTGATTTCAGGAAATACGTCAATCGGAGTTTTTACAATAGTCAATATCCCCATAATCAAGATAAATAAAGCCATTACAATTACTGTATAGTGATATTTTAAAACCATTTTGATAAAGTTTTTCATATTTATAAAGAACCTCCCAATGATTTATAAATATTAACACTATCCACTAACGTACTAACTTTTGCTCCATACATTGAATTCAAATTGTTCAACACTTGACGTCTTGCATCAAGTGCATCAATTTTGTTACCAATACCGTTATTATATCTAATCATTGCAACATCGTGATAATGTTCAGATTTTTCGGTTGCTTTATTGAATTCTACATAAGAATTATAATCTGTTTTAAAGCTTGATAAATTATTTTCTATTTCACAAAAAGCATTTAATAATACATTGTTATAATGATACAATTTTTCTTTTGCAAGTTCTTTATTGTATCTTAAATATGACATCTTATAACCACCTGTATACAAATCAAACAATAATCCTGCACCTAATTGATAAACAGTGCTTTCCCAATTAAATATTCTACCACCACGAATATTTTCAAACCCTATCATCTCATTTAGATTAACTGACGGTAAAAATGTTTTTCTTGCAACTCGAACATCAATAGCAGCTTTTTTAAGCTCTAATTCTGATTGAACAACATCTGGTCTATTGAAAATTAAATCAGAATTAACACTCTTTTTTTCTTCAAAAGGTAAAGTTAATTCATTGATATTTCTTCTTTTTATATCAGACTCACTTTCTGGTGAAAGTCCTCTTAATACAGCAAATTGATGCAATAAAATTTCACGTTGTTTCAACAATGAATTTAGAGTATTTCTTTGAACAACAACTTCATATTCTGTAGTATATAAGTTATCATAAGGAATAATTCCACCTTCATACAACTGACGTTTTAGTTTTATTGTTTCATCAAGATTTGTGATTATTTCTTGGTAGTTTCTAATTAAACAATCTGACAATATAATGTTAAAATATGATGCCATAATTTCAGAAGTTATAGCAAGTTTTGCGATATTCAAATTTTCTTCCGAGATTTTAACTTGATATCTTGAAGATTTAACTTTATCGGACAACTTTCCAAATATATCTAATTCCCAGTTCAATAATAATGGAAAATACAAATGGTTGTGACTTGAAAAATTACCTGTAAATTTTGACATCGATTTATAAGGATAAACACTAGGATTTATGCTTAATTGAGGTAATCTTTGAGCGTTTATTGTTCCTAAGATTGCTTCTGATTGCTTTATTCTTGATTTTGCAATTTTCAAATCAAAATTATTTGTCAATGCTTCATCAATATATTTATCTAAATATTCGTCATTATAATTTGACCAATATGCAGGCAAGGTATATTGTTTAACTTGGTCTTTTTTAGCCTTACGTGGTTTATTTTCTTTGGTTTTAGATACTTTAATCTTTTTTACAGAGGTCGTAGTTGGCTCTTGAATTGCAAAAGCTGTTGACTGCAAAGCCATTCCTAATGTTATAAATAGTGCTATAAACTTCTTCATCTCTAAATCCTACTACCATTTTAAATTATAAAATAATTATATTTAAATGTATAATTGTTAATATTTATAAAAATTATAACTTTAAACTATAATTTATTATTTTTATTATGTTTTTTAGGTATAATATTTTTATGAATATTAATCAAATGAAATATGTTATTGTTTTAGCAGAAGAAAAAAGTTTCACAAAAGCAGCTAGAAAACTGTTTATCTCCCAACCATCATTGAGCAAAAGTATAAAACTTTTAGAAGAAGAATTAGCGACAGAACTATTTGAACGAAACCCATTAAAACTAACGTATTCAGGTGAAATTTTTGTTAAAAAAGCAAAGAATATTTTAAAGGATATAGAGAACACTAAAGTTCAGATATCTGATATCACAAATGAGTCGAAATCACACTTGAGAGTAGGTGTTCCGTCGCATAGATGTTATTATTTCATTCCTAAAATATTGAAAAATTTACAGAATGAATTTCCGAATTTCAGTATTGTTATTGAAGAATACCCAACAAATGTTCTTAAGAAAATGATTGAAGAAGATAAAATAGATTTATTTATCGGAACAGAAAGTCCAAACTCAAAAAATTATGTTAAAACACATATTTATAATGAAGGGATTTATCTTGTTTTTCCAACTATATGGGGAATAAATTGCAACGAAGACGAAATCCACCTAGAGATTTTTAAAGATAAAAATTTTATATTATTTGAAGAATCTTTGACTTTAGGACATTTGATAAGAAAATTATGTTCAGAAAAAGGAATTGAAATACATTCAAACATTGAATGTCATAACGCAGAAACAGTTTATTCAATGATTAGAGAGGGATTAGGAGTTTCAATTTTACCAGAACTCTATATGAAATTTTTACCCAAACAGAAAAATATTAGCTTCAAGAAAATAAAAAATATTGATTATGAAAGAGATTTATCAGTATTTTATAAACAAGACAAGTTCTTAATCAAACCTGCAACACGATTTATAGAAATATTTAAAGAAATTGTTTAAAAGATATTATATTATTAATTTATACATAATATTTGAATTTTAGCCATATAAATCAACCTTACGTTACACTTTTTTACACGAAAATCACTCAAAATCTTGATTCATATAACTTAGACAATTTCCCAAGTACCAGTTTTATCAGAGCCAACACGTTTTATCTTATTATTTTGCTTCAACTTTTCAATAATTCGTTCGATAGTTCTAGGATTCTTTTCTAACTGGCTAGCCAATTCATTCATAGTTATTCTATTATTATCTTTTATTAACGCTAAAACTTTATCTTTTGTTTTTACACCGACATTATCTATATTTACACCGACATCTTTATCATCATCAACCTTAATAAACTATATTCTCAACAAAAAAAGACCCACATACTGTGAGTCTTTTTAAAAATGCCCTTGGCCAGACTTGAACTGGCACCGAGGGTGAACCCCGATTGGATTTTAAGTCCAACGCGTCTACCGATTCCGCCACAAGGGCTTATAGCATTTTTTATTTAATTTTCAAAGTTTTTACATGCTTACTGCCTTAGTGGAATCGGTAGACAAGTCTACCTCCCCTCTCCTCGAACGTGACATTTAGTCACCTTCTCGTCGGCAGAGTGCCACAAGGGCTTATTGCATTTTTTATTTAATTTTCAATTATTTTGGAAAGCGGACTCGCTAGACGCGGCGTCTACTCTCCCCTCCTTCTCGAACGATACTTAATCGTTCTCGTGGAGTCCTTGCCACAAGGGCTTATTGCATTTTATATTTAATTTTCAATCTGTAAAAAGTAAATCAGTATACTCACTATCTACTCTCTACAGAACCATAATATTACAAACATAAAAAAATGTCTAGTAAGTTTTTTATCACGTGTTATAATCAAAGTATGACTAAGCAAGATGACTTTATATCAACCGTTTCACATGAATTAAGAACTCCTCTTACAAGTATTAGAGGGTTCGCTCAAACCATGCTCACATCTTGGGATAAACTCGACGACACCTCAAAAAAAAGATTTCTTGAAATAATTGAGCAACAATCAAACCGTTTAATCCATCTTGTAGAAAATATACTATCAGTTACAAAAATGCAAGATGAAAAACTTATACTCAAAAAAACTGATGTTAATCCAATCCTATCAAATGTCATTCAATTAGTTAAACAAAAATACTCAACCCACAAATTTGAAACAAATTTTAAAAAAAATATTTCACCAATCGCAACAGATGTCGATAGATTACAACAAATTTTTCTAAACGTAATAGAAAATGCCTGCAAATATTCAGAAGAAAATACAACCGTTTTCATCTCTACAAAAGAAGAATACAACAACATAACTATCTTAATCCGTGATCAAGGAACAGGTATTGATACAAAATATGCAGAAAAAATATTTGAAAAATTTGCACGTATAGATAACCCCCTAACACGAAAGGTTCAAGGTAGTGGATTAGGTCTATACATAACAAAAACTCTCGTTGAAAAAATGAATGGCTCTATTTCATTCAAAAACCTTGAAAATGGTACAGAATTCAAAATAACATTTCCTATCTATAATATTGAGGAGCAAGTTAAATGCTGTGTAACGTCTTAATAATAGATATTAGAAAAGTACTTTCAACAAAGTACAAAAAGTCGCTTTCTGATGAGAATACAACAGTTAATGTGGCGTACACAATAAAAGATGCACTCTCTCACATTCAAACAAACGAACCTGATTTAATAATAATATCAGACAGCATTCCAGAAGAATTAAGTGATTTTTGTGAAAAAATACGTGTCTTAACTTACAACATAAGACCAATCATTGTTGCACTATCAAAATCTGATAACACTGATGACAAAATAAAAGTGCTTTCAGCAGGTGCTGATGACTATATTAGCGAACCCGTTAACATAAAAGAGTTTCAATTTAGGATAAAAGCACACCTAAGACGTGAGATAGAAACAAACCTCGACACAAAAACTCTTTTACCAAACGAAAAATATACCACAAGAACGCTAAAACGTGTGCTTGCAAACAAAGATTTAAACTGGGCGACTCTACTTATTAATATAGAAAACTTTAAACAATATGTTGAACTATACACCGATTTTGCTGGTGACAAAGTTGTTCAAACACTTATCGCTATCATAAAATCGTCAATAAATGACACAGATTTCTTAAGTCGTCTATCAGAAAATGAGTTTATGATAATCACAAATTCAACCATAGCTGAAAAAATAGCATCATATCTCGCAATTGCTTTTGATACAGTTGCACCAAAGTTTTATTCTCAAGAAGATAGCACACGAGGATACATGCTACTTCAAGGTGATGACGAAGCAGAACGTAGAATTGAGTTTTTATCACTTCTTATTAGTGTAATAACCTGTGAATACAACAAATTCAACAACCCAGAACACATAATTAACCAAATGCGTAGAATAAAGTATCTCGCAAAACGACCAGCAAAATCAAACTACATCGTAGATAGACCAAAGTTATCAGGAGAAGGTTCTGCAACAGTAATCCCAAACAACAAAATCGTTGTCATAGAACCCGATGAAGCACTTGAATTATTGTTAAGAACAACCTTAGAACTTCAAGGTTATGATGTTATAACTGAATTAACACAAGACGTAATCCCCAATATGTTCATAATAGATATTGATGATAATAAAATCAACCTTGAACTATGCAAAAACCTTAAAACAATGTACGCAAATTCTAAAATCATCGCAACGTCAAACATACACGACAAATCTGCTATCCTAAATACAGGCGCTGATTTATATTTACCAAAACCTTATGAACTTTCAAACCTTTTACGTTGGGTTACGCAACTTATTGATTAAATGTTTATGTTTGAAGGAATTTTATATTAATCCGTAATGTATCGTGCATGATTATATGTACATAAAAATTCTTCGGATACTTTTGTACCCGAAGAATAACAATTTCTAATTTTAATTCCTAAACACCAACTTCTTGATGTTTGAACTGCATTTCATAAAGCAATCTATATTGTCCTTGAGGAATTTCCATAAGTTCATCATGTGAACCCAATTCCACCAAATGACCTTCATTTATAACTGCAATTCTATCTGCATTTTGGATTGTAGATAATCTATGTGCAATTACAAAAACAGTTTTGTTTTGAATCAAGTTATCCAACGCTTTTTGAACAACAGCTTCTGATTTATTATCCAATGCACTTGTAGCTTCATCAAGAATAACGATAGGAGCATGCTTAATCATCGCTCTTGCAATCGCAACTCTTTGTCTTTGACCACCTGAAAGTGTCAAACCTCTTTCTCCAAGCAACGTATCTAATCCATCAGGCAATTCTGCAATAACTTCTTGCAAATGAGCAGATTCAATAGCCTGAACCAAATCTTCTTCACTTGCATTTGGATTACCCATCAATATATTTTCTCTAATTGTACCGGTAAATAAGAAATTATCTTGAAATACCATAGAAATATTGTTTCTCAAAGAATTTATAGAAAGCTCTCTAATATCTACTCCATCAATAGTTATTGAACCATTTTTAACATCATAAAATCTTGGAATTAGATTTACTAAAGTAGACTTACCACCACCTGAATTACCAACTACAGCTATTGTTTCATTCTTGTTTACCACCAAATTAATATTATTTAAAACAGGTTGATTTTTTATATATTCAAAATCAACATTCTTAAATGTAATATTTGAATTAAATTCGGTAAGAGTTTTTGGTGCTTCAGCCTCAATAATATCAGAGTTTAAATCAAACAATTCAAAAACACGACCCATCGCAACAAAAATAGTTTGAATACTAGTAAGAGTATTACCAAGAGTTTTAACAGGTTTGTATAAAAGTAACAAAGACGTTACAAAAGATGCAAACGAACCAGCTGTCATTTGACCTGAAGTAATAAGGTGAGTACCATATCCTAACACAGTTGCAATACCCATAGATGCGATTGTATACATCATCGGACTCATCCACGCAGAACGCTTTGTTAATGACATATTTACACGAAAACTTTCATGAATTTGGGTATTAAAAGCTTTTTCTTGTCTTTCTTGCAACTGATATGCTGCAATTACTTTATTGCCATTATATGTTTCATTTATATCCGTAGTTAAATTACCACTAATAACCATATTTTGATTAGAAGCTGATTTAATTCTTTTTCTAATTAAAGCCACAGGAATAAATGCTATACAAAGTACTAACACACCAATTATAGCAAGTTTCCATGAACTATATAACATAACAGCAATAAGTCCACCGGCACCAAAAAGACTTGTTGTAAAAACTTTTATTTTTTCAACAATCCCGCTTGATGCTGTCTGTGGATCATTCATATATCTTGAAATAACAATACCTGACGGATTTTCATCATAAAATTGAGGATTCATATAAACAAGCTTGTGAAATAAATCAATTTTTACATCGTTTGTAATTTTTTGACTTGTCCAAGCAGAGATATAATCATTTAAATACCTCATTATGCCTTGGAACGCAGCGAACAAAACAACTCCAAACGGAATAATCGCAGCAAGTGTCATATATGATACAGAATATTCCCTTCCAAAAAGATGAAATATCCAATCATGCTGACCAACAACATAATCCATAAAAGGTTTTAACGCAAATGCAGTAACACCATCAAGCAAACCTAATGGAATAGCAATCAAAAAACCTAAAATTATTCTAAACAAATAAGGTTTTATATAAGGATAAATCCTTGCTAACAACCAACTATATTTAAACGAATTCTGTGCTGTCGTTTTACTAAGTTTCATCTTAAAATCCTCTAATCATACTCTACATGTTTATTATACCTTAAACATGAATCACCTTTTATAAAACCTTAATATCTACCTAAATCCATTTATAAACTTTTATTAAAATAAAATTTATTTCTTGCAATCTGCTCTGTATCACTTATAATAAGAGATGTAATATATAAGAAAGGAGTTTTATACAATGAACAAAGAAGAATTAGTACAAGAAATTGCAAAGAAAACTAAAGTTACTCAAAAAGATGCTGCTGAAGTATTAAACGCTTTAGTTGATACAATTCAAAAGACAGTTGCTAAAGGTAACAAAGTTACTTTAGTTGGTTTCGGTACTTTTGAATCTAGAAAAAGAGCTGCTAGAACTGGTAGAAACCCACAAACTGGTAAAGAAATTTCTATCCCAGCTAAAACAGTTCCTGTATTCTCAGCTGGTAAAAAATTCAAAGCTACTGTTAACGGTTAATTTTGAATTAGAAAATAAATTCAATGGCGATTTGATTTCATCAAATCGCCATTTTTTATCTTATACTTTTAACTAAATAATTTTAGATTAAAACCAACTCTCAATATTACAGCACAAGTTTGCCTCAAGTTCGTCTAAATATCCTCGACGTGTCATGTCATAAGTTATCGGAGTTATTGAAATCTTGTTATTTCTAATAGCTGCAATATCTGTTGAAGAATCTTCTGCTTCTGTGACTAATTCACCTGCAAGCCAATAATAAACCTTACCTCGAGGGTCAATACGTTTGTCATAACAATCAGTATACATACGTCCACCAAGCTCTGTTGCAACTGCATCAATGATATCAGATTTTGCAAGTCCAGGGACATTAATATTTAAAACTGTTTTATCTGGTATTTTATAACTTTCTAATTTTTTTAAAAGTTTAACCATAAACTCAGCAGGCACTCTAAAATTTTCAATGTCATGTTCAAGACTTGCAAGTGATACTGCAACACTTGGAATGCCCATCAATGCACCTTCCATCGCACAACTTACAGTTCCTGAATACAATATATCTCCACCTAAATTTGGACCATGATTTATTCCAGAAATAACTAAATCTGGTTTTTTATCTTTTGGCAAAATTGCACTTACAGCTAATTTCACGCAATCACCTGGTGTTCCAGTGGTTGCCCAACATTGTCTTGCACCTTCCATAACCTCAACATCCTCAACCCTTAATGGAGTTTGCATTGTTAAAGAATGTCCTGAGGCACTTCTTTCTCTATCAGGTGCTACAACATAAACTTCATGCTCTTTACCCAACGCTTCAACTAAAACTTTAATCCCGTTTGCATGTATTCCGTCATCATTTGAAACCAATATTCTCATAATTTTATCCCATAATCTTCAATAATAGCTCTTTTAGTATATTAAATCATAATTTTTTTTGCAATACCTCTTTTTTACATAAAAAAAAGCTATGTAAATACATAGCGTTGATTAGGGATATGTGTATCGTTTTTCTCTTTAAGGAGTATATGTAAATATTAGCAGTTAGCCTAAAAAAATAAATCGTTGAAAAGTACGAGATTAAAAACCACAAACTATACAAAAAGATGATGAACTTAAAAATTACTCAAATTTCGCTAACTCAATCCCAGCCTTAATCATGTCAAAACCCATGCTATGAGCATGTTTCCATGTTGTTAAGTTTTGTAAACATGCTAAATTAAAAAGTCAATTTTGACAAAAATAAAAACTTTATAAAAGAGGGAATTAAAAAAAGGGGATTTAAGATGATGAAGAAATTTTATTGAAGTTAAATATTTGAACTAGATGTTCATAATATTTATTAAAACATTTTTAAAACTGAGTGAATAATACGTAATGAGTTATTCGCCAATAGTTTAAACTGTCTAATTTTAGACAAAATCATTACACACTAAATTATTTTAAGAGAAACACACGAGAAACACAGAGATTTAAAATTAAGTACACGGGAAATTATTAAGGAGAATAAAAATGGCATATTTAATCGATCCACAATACACATACTATAGACATACTCCACTTGTTGAAGGTAACAATCGCAATAATGGTAACAACGGTAACAATGGCGACAACAACGGCGTAAATGGTAACAATGGTAACAATGGAAACAACGGAAACAACGGCAACAATGGTGGCGTTAACAATAACAATAATAACGGCAACAACGGTGGCGTAAATAATAATAACGGAAACAATAACAACGGCAATAATGGTGGTGTTAACAATAACAATAATAACAATGGTAACAACGGCAATAATGGTGGCGTTAACAATAACAATAACAATAACAACAATGGTAGCGTTAACAATAACAATAATAACGGTGGCACTAATGGAACAAACAGTCCACAACAATATAAACCAAACAGCAATATTCTAGAAATGGTTGACCAATTCTACCATGCAACATACAAATGGGGTACTGATGATACAAAAATGGAAGAAGTTCTTAAAAACATCAATAGCTCAAATGTTATGGACGTAATGAAATCTTGGAACTTAGTTCACTCTACAGAAAAAGGTGAGTCATTTATGGAAGCCTTTATGTGGGATGCTGACGGTGACCAAAAGAAAGAATACGGTCAAAAAATCGCATCTGCACTTCGTGAAAGAGCAATCAATGCAGGAGTATTCGAAGATTGTAGAGAAGATTTCGCAGTAATTGATAACGAATTAAGAAGTTGGTTTTATATTAGTAATGATATTACCAAAAACTTTGATAATATCATCGCAAAAATCACTGAAGTAGAAAACAGCACAAACGGTGAACCATACGAAGCATCTAGCCAAACGAACGGTTGGAGTTCAGCAACAAGAGGCATGTTCACAGCAATAGCATAAAACAAATCCCAAACATAATATATAAATTCAAAGGATAACTTCGGTTATCCTTTTTTATTACTAATTGTTAAAATTCATATTTTTATGAAATTTGGTGTTTAAAATACATCTTTATAATAAAGTACGTAGAAAAGAACAAAGGAGAGAAATATGTCATCAATAAATTCAGTTAATGCTGGTAACACAGATAATACAAAGTTTGGGAAACTAGATCCAATAAATGCACAAATTGAAGCTCTGGCAAATTCTATTCCTAAACAAGCACATTCAAAAGAAGACTTAGAAAATGGACTTGAAGTCAAAAATAAAATTATAGAATTAAAAAAACAGCTTATCGCTCAAGCACAAAAAAATGAAGATAATGAAGCAGTCGAACAACTAAACCAAGAAATTGAAATATTAAAACAAGAAAAAGCTAATATACAAAAAGATTTAAATAATGCTATTCAGCCATTTAGCTCTGGTCAAAAATCTAACGAAAAAGCATTGAAAGAAAACAGTATGTTTTATAAGTCATAAAATTTTAATAAAAAAACGGGGTGGCTGTTTAGCCACCCCGTTTTATTTATATAATCATTCGTGATTATTCTTTTGATCCTGATTTTTCGATAATTTCTTTTTCGATGTTTGCAGGAACTTGTTCATAGTTATGGAATTCCATAGAGAATGTACCACGACCTTGAGTATTTGATCTCAAGTCAGTTGCATAACCAAACATGTTAGCCAATGGAACAAGTGCTCTAACAATTACGTTACCAGTGTTTCCTTGAGGTTCTTGACCTTCAACACGTCCACGTCTTCTAGAAATATCACCAATAATTGTACCTGTGAATTCATCAGGGATTTCGATTTCAACCTTCATCATAGGTTCAAGGATACAAGGTTGTGCTTTTCTTGTACCTTCTTTCATCGCCATAGAACCAGCGATTTTGAACGCCATTTCAGAAGAGTCAACTTCGTGGTATGATCCATCATACAATTCAACTTTAACGTCAATCATTGGGAATCCTGCTAAGATACCGCCTTCAAGAGCTTCTTCCATACCTTTTCTTGCAGGTTCAATGTATTCTCTAGGAATAGCACCACCAACGATTTTGTTTTCAAATACGAAACCTTCATTTTCGCCAGCTGGTGAAATTCTAACTTTAACGTGACCATATTGACCTTTACCACCTGATTGTCTTTTGAATAATGATTCTTGGTCAGCAGATCCTCTGATTGTTTCACGGTAAGCAACTTGTGGTTTACCAATATTTGCTTCTACCTTGAATTCTCTCATCATACGGTCAACGATGATATCCAAGTGAAGTTCACCCATACCAGAAATGATTGTTTGACCAGTTTCTGTATCAGATTTAACTCTGAATGATGGATCTTCTTCAGCAAGTTTTTGAAGTGCAATACCCATTTTATCTTGGTCAGCTTTTGTTTTTGGTTCAATAGCAACTGAGATAACTGGTTCTGGGAAGCTCATTCTTTCTAAGATAATAGGAGCTTTTTCATCACACAATGTGTCACCTGTTGTTGTTTCTTTCAAACCAACAGCTGCACAAATATCACCTGCATATACTTCATCTTCTTCAAGTCTTTGGTCAGCGTACATACGAACGATTCTTGAAATACGTTCTTTCTTACCGTTTGTTGCGTTCAATACATAAGAACCTGAAGTCAACTTACCTGAATAAACACGTAAGAATGTTAAACGGCCAACAAATGGGTCAGTCATAACTTTGAATGCCAATGCTGAGAATGGTTCGTCATCTGAAGAGTGTCTTTCAGTCTTAGTACCATCTTCTAATTCACCTTCAATAGCTTTTACATCAACTGGTGATGGCATATAGTCAACAACTGCGTTCAATAATAATTGAACACCTTTGTTTTTGAATGCTGTACCGCAAGTTACAGGAACAATCTTGTTGTCACAAACTGCTTTTCTCAATACAGCTTTTAATTCATCAATAGTAATTGAATCTGGATCTTCAAAGAATTTTTCCATTAAAGCATCGTCTTCAGCAGCGATTGCTTCAACCATAGCATCATGGTATTCTTTAGCTTTTTCAAGCATATCAGCTGGAATATCTTCTTCTTTAATATCTGTACCTAAATCGTTAGTATAGATTTCAGCCTTCATAGTCATAAGGTCGATAAGACCAGTAAACTTGTCTTCTGCACCGATAGGTAATTGGATAGGAACTGCGTTAGCACCTAATCTGTTTTTAATTTGGTCAACTACACGGTAGAAATCAGCACCTGTTCTATCCATTTTGTTAACGAATACCATACGAGGTACTTCATATCTGTTAGCTTGTCTCCAAACTGTTTCTGATTGTGATTGAACACCACCAACAGCACAGAATACAGCTACAACACCGTCTAATACACGAAGTGAACGTTCTACTTCGATTGTAAAGTCAACGTGGCCTGGTGTGTCAATAATGTTGATTTGGTGACCTTTCCAAGATGCTGTTACAGCAGCAGATTGAATTGTAATACCACGTTCTTTTTCTTGTTCCATAAAGTCAGTTACAGCAGCACCGTCGTGTGTTTCACCAATTTTGTGTGTTTTACCTGTATAGAACAAAATACGTTCAGTGGTTGTGGTTTTACCAGCATCGATGTGAGCGGCAATACCAATGTTTCTAATTTTTTCTAATGGAGTTTTTCTAGCCATTTCTCTTTTCCTTTATATTTTTACTATTTCGATAATCTATCTATTATCACTTATAATCAATTATTACACAAAAATATTTTCGTTCAACAGGTATACGTCAACTACTTCAACTAAATTCACAATAAAATTCTCAACAAAAAGAAGTACAGACAAATTAATTTGTCTGCACTTCAAAACCTTTTACTTTTTTCTCAAATTATTCTTCGATATCTTTGATACTTAAAGCAATTCTGTGTTCTTGTGGAGTGAATCTCTTAATAAGAACCTTAACTTCATCACCAACTTTGAACATATTGAATGGGTTAACATTTTCATTGCTCATTTCAGCAACAGGTAATAATGCTTCAACACCAGGGAAGATGTTGATGAATGCACCGAATGTAGTGATTTTATTAACTGTACCTGTTACGATTTGACCTTCTTCAAATTTACCTTCAATTTGTTGCCATGGGTTTTCGCCCATTCTCTTTAATGACAATGAAATTCTTTTCAATTCTGTATCAAGTTTAATGATTTTAACTTCAATTGTGTCACCCAATGTAAGAACATCTGATGGGTGTTTGATTCTTTGCCAAGAAATTTCAGAAATTGGTAACAATCCATCGATACCGTTGATGTCAACGAAAGCACCGAAGTCAGTAATTCTAACAACAGTACCTTTTACAACTGAATCTTCTTCTAATGAAGCTAGAACGTTGTCAACAACTTGATCACGTTGTTCAGCAACAGCTTGTCTTTGTGACAAGATAAGTTTATTTTTCTTAGGATCAGCTTCAAGAACCTTAACTTCGATTTTTGTATCAACAAGACCATCAAATGGAACACCAGTTCTTAATTGAGAAGATGGAATGAAACCTTTAAGGTCAGCAACGTCAACTAGAACACCACCCTTAACTGTTGAAACAACTTTTGCAAGGATAGTATCGCCTTGAACTTTTGCATCATTAAGTTGAGCCCAAGCTTGAGCAAATGCAATTCTTTTCAATGACAATAACATAGCATCATCGTTGTCTTCTTCTTTTAATACATAAAATTCTTTTTCGTCACCTACTTGTAGTTCAGGTTCGTCAGAAGAAAGTTCTTTTTCTGGTAAGTATGCTTCCATTTTAGCACCCTTAACACTAATTAGATAACCGTCTTTTTCTTTCTTGATAACTGTACCTTCTACGATATCAGCAACAGCGTGTTGCTTAGAAAATGAATCTTCCAATAATTTTTCAAATTCATCTAAAGTTTTTTCTGCTGTAGTCATTATTTATATTCCTCCTTTTAATTCATTAACAACTTTTTCTATAACAGACTGTGGAGTAGATGCACCAGCTGTAATTGCGATGTCTTCTGCACTACCAATTATATCCTTATAATCTTTTAGTTCTGAAACATTCTCAATATGGATTGTTTTAGTAACGTCTTTTAAAATCTCTGCTAAGTGAGTTGTATTTGCACTTTTCTTAGAACCTACAACCACCATTAAATCATTACTTTGCGCAAGTTCTCTTGCTTCTTTTTGACGCATAGAAGTACTTGAACAAATAGTATTTTTTATTCTTAATTCTTTAGATATAGGGATTAAATAATCCACAATCTGTGAAAGGTTCTCAACACGTTGAGTTGTCTGAACAACCACACCGACTTTTTTGTGTTTTTTTATTCTATCCTCATACTGTTTAAGTATCTCAGGGTTGCTCGCAACAACCACGTTTTCACTCCACAATTCAGCATTTGCCTTGATTGCAACAACTTCTGGGTGTTCTGATTTCCCAACAATAACTAAAAAATATCCCTCTTTTGCTAACTCAATAGCTTGTTGTTGAACCTTTTTAACGTCAAGACAAGTTAAATCAACTATCTCAAATCCCGCATTTTTAATATTTTCAAACACTTCTGGAGATGCACCGTGACTACGAATTACACAAATACCTTCTCCTTTTTCAGGCAACTCATCAATGGTTTTTATCCCTAATTCATCAAGTTCTTGGATAACTTGAGTATTATGAATAAGCTCACCTAAAACATAAACATTTTTATCAGGATTATCTGCTTTTAATTTTTTAACTGTATCAACGGCTCTTTTTACACCGTAACAGAATCCTGCAAACTTTGCTAACTTTATATTTCGTTGTTTCAAATTCGTTTTGTTTCCGAAAAGTATCTATTTCAAAGCCATTCAAGTTTTATAACAACTCTACTAACTATTTTCTTTTCGGCACCTTTCATTAAGACTAGAGGTTGAACCTCAGTAACATCGATTAAACTATAAAAATATTTTAAATTCAAGTTTTTTATTAACTAACAGGTTACTTTCACAAACTCACGTGTTCATGATATCATTATAATATTACAAGAAGGGGATATTGTATGTTAAAAATGTTGATGAAATTATTAGGTGGTTCAAACGAACAAAAAATAAAAAGTATTGCAGGAATAATAGACCATATAAACGCACTAGAGCCTGAATTTGAAGCACTTTCAGACGAGCAATTAAAAGCAAAGACTCAAGAATTCAAAGAAATTTTAGCGAACCGTGAAACATCAATAGACTTTAAAGAAGATAGAAAACTTGAAAAAGCAGCATTAGATAAAATCTTACCAGAAGCATTTGCAACAGTCCGTGAAGCTTCAAAACGTGTTTTAAACATGCGTCACTTTGACGTTCAGCTTATGGGTGGATATTTCTTACATAACGGACAAATTTCTGAAATGCGTACTGGTGAAGGTAAAACACTTGTAGCAACACTTCCAGCTTATTTAAACGCACTAACTGGGAAAGGCGTTCACGTAATCACCGTAAACGACTATCTAGCAAAACGTGACAGTGAGTGGATGGGAAAAGTATATAAATTCTTAGGTTTGACTGTTGGGGTAATCCTTGCTGACCGTTCAGAATCAGATTTTGAAGACAAGCGTGCAGCTTACCAATGTGATATCACTTATGGTACAAACAACGAGTTTGGGTTCGATTATTTGCGTGACAATATGGCTACAAGTAATGATATGCTTGTTCAAAGACCTTATAACTATGCCATAATCGATGAAGTCGACAGTATTTTAATTGATGAAGCTCGTACCCCTTTGATTATCAGTGGGAAACTAGAAAAATCTGCTGATACTTATAAACTTATGGCAAAGATTGCACCTAAGTTGACAAAAGATATTGATTATGAAGTTGATGAAAAGAACAAAAACGTTATCCTTACAGAAGAGGGTATTGATAAGGCTGAAAAACTTATTGGTTGCAAAGATTTGTTTGATATCTCAAACCAGTTTGCACACCATTTATTGCAAGCCTTAAAGGCAAAAGAACTTTTCATCAAGGATACAGACTACGTTGTTAAAAACGGCGAGGTTATGATTGTAGACGAGTTCACAGGCAGACTTATGGAAGGTCGTCGTTGGTCAGACGGACTTCACCAAGCAGTTGAAGCAAAAGAACACGTGAAAATTCAAGACGAAACTCAAACTCTTGCAAGCATCACTTTCCAAAACTTGTTCAGATTGTATCCAAAACTTTCTGGTATGACAGGTACTGCAATGACTGAAGAAGCAGAGTTTGGTAAAATCTATAACCTTGAAGTTACAATAATTCCTACAAACAAAAAAGATATAAGAAAGAATTATCCAGATGTTATCTATAAAACAGAACGTGCGAAATTCAACGCAGTTGTAGAAGACATTATTGCTCAACACGAATTAGGCAGACCTGTTCTTGTAGGTACAATTAGTATTGAAAAATCTGAATATTTGTCAAAACTTTTGAAAAAACGTGGCATTAAACATAATGTTTTAAACGCAAAATACCACGAAAAAGAAGCATATATTATTGCTCAGGCAGGTAGATATGGTGCTGTTACGATTGCAACAAATATGGCAGGTCGTGGTACAGATATTTTGCTTGGTGGTAATGCTGAATATCTTGCAAAAGAAATGCTTGATGAAAAAGGTATCACACCAGAAACAAATATTGATTATGAAGAAAAGAAAAATGAAGCATTAGAAAAAGCTAGAGCAATTACAAAAGAAGAACACTCAAAAGTTGTTGAAGCAGGTGGACTTCACGTAATTGGTACAGAACGTCACGAATCAAGACGTATTGACAACCAACTTAGAGGTCGTGCTGCAAGACAAGGTGACCCAGGGTCTACAAGGTTCTTCTTATCACTTGAAGATAACCTTATGAGAATTTTTGGTGGCGATAAACTTATGCAGGTTATGACTATGTTGAATGTTGAAGAAGATATGGCTATTGAATCACCATTGATTTCTAAGCAAATCCAATCTGCACAAAGAAAAGTTGAAACATACCACTTTGATATCCGTAAGAACGTACTTGAATATGACGATGTTATGAATATTCAGAGAGAAAAATTCTACGCTCAAAGAAAACGTGTACTTAACCAAGAAAACTTGACAGAAGATATCTTATATATGATGGATAAAGAGCTTGATAGAATTATGAAAAGCTATATTGCTCCTGAATTGAACCCAGAAGAATACGTTCCTGATGATTTAGAAGCTATGTTGAGAGAATTACATTCAGTTGTTCCACAGATTGATTTTATCAAAGTTGAAGATATCAAGAATAAACGATTTAGCGAAATGTATGATTCACTAAGAGAGGCTATGATAAACGCATATCACAACCACGAGGCAGAGATTATAACTTTCTATAACGATATTATGGCTCAATATGACCAAGATTTTGAGGCACAAGTGTTGTATGCAGACAATAATGTAATGCGTGGATTAGAACGTGACGTATTATTGAGAGTAGTTGATAACAAATGGATTGACCACTTGCATAATATTGATATGTTGCGTGACGGCATTGGTTTACGTGCGTATGGTCAAAAAGACCCACTTATCGAATATAAACGAGAAGCGTACGACTTGTATAATACAATGATGCACGAGGTTCAAGGTGAAACCGTTAGATACTTGTTCAGAACCAAGTTCGGTGTGCAGTTTGTGAATGCGTAAAGTTATAAATACTTTTGCAATATACAATATTTTGTATAAAGTTTTGTCGTGTTCAATGAAATAGTTAAACACGACCTATAATTATTAATACCTAATCCTTGCGTCTTCGTTTAACTTAATCGTAAACACAGTATTTGCTGGCACTGTCAAGCTTCCACCCTTGCCCAACAATGCAGTGACAGGTGATGATACCGTACTTGCACAAGCCAAAACACAACCTGCTAAGTATGGAAATGGTGCTATTACAACTCCTGCACCTTTATTAGCTAATTTTGATGAAGTCTTTGAATACTGTTTAAACTTATTTTGACCCCATTTAGCTTTTTTAACTGTAGTTTTAAAATATGTATGTCTACCTTTTAAATTACCCAACAATACTCTGTCATTTTTAACTTTTATGATAGATGCGTCAATAGGTTGATTAAAGCCATTTATCTCAGCAGAAACAAACCTTATAGCAATAAGTCCACCATTACAGGTCATCTGAGGTCTATGAACATCTTCCATAACTCCAATGAATTTAGTATTCGCAGGAATATTAATATATGGTGTCGTTACAGCTTGGGTTGTTTTAAATATAACTCTTTGTCCCTCTGTCATATAATCATTCATCTTCGTTGTATTAACTACTCTAAACTGTACCCCTTTTGGTAACAATCTATATCTATAATTAGCACGTGCAACCTTTTGAGTCTTTGTGTTAGCAGTCTTTGTCGTAGTTGTTTTTGGAGCAATAATGCCTGCAAACTTTGACTTATAAGATTTATCAATAATCAAATCGCCAACTTTTATATTATTACACGGAATATAAGCATTGCTATCAATGACTTTTCCTGTGTACATAGTATTCAATGGTGCTACAGTCTTACTGTGAGCTTTTTCAGGTAATCTTGGAACATTAGGCAACTTTTCATAATTATTTATTGTTTGTTCAGATTGAGTATTTGTCACATTTTCTTGAACAGCATTTATTATATTAGAACTTGACTGTTGAACAGTCTGATTTGTAGCTTGCTGAACCTTAATAGTTTGAGTAGGTTGAGCTTGAGCAGGCTTTACAACCTGAGTTGTTTGAACAGGCTTAGTAGTAGTCTGCTGAACAGTTGTAGACTGTGGTTTTGTCACAGTCGTAGCAGGCTTTGTATAAGTCTTTCTTGAAGTATTTGTATCAACTGTATCAAAATCCAACGCAAATACAGGGCTAACAATGAGCATAGCCACAATTCCAACTAACAAACTCTTTTTCAAACTATTTTGCAAGATACTCATTGATTGCTTTAGCCGCTTTCTTACCTGCACCCATAGCATTTATGGCATTTGAAGTTCCAACAGGAGCAACGTCACCACCTGCATAAATATTATCTACTGATGTTTCACGAGTTTCTTCGTTCACTACGAAATATCCTCTTTTATCAGTATTAAATTCTAAACCTTCATCTTTTGCAGATGATTGAATAATAGGGTTAGGACCTGTACCCAATGCAACAATTACTGTATCAACATCAAGTACAACATATTCACCTGTTCCAACTGGTTTTTGACGACCTGATTCATCAGGTTCACCTAGTTCACAAACCTCAAACTTCATACCGTCTACATAACCGTCTTTTTCTAGAATTTCAACAGGCGATTCCAAAAACTTGAATATAACGCCTTCTTCTTTGGCGTGTCTAATTTCTTCTAAACGAGCAGGAAGTTCTTTTTCTGTACGTCTATATACAATATAAACTTCTTCAAAACCAACTCTAACGGCTGTTCTAGCTGCGTCCATAGCTACGTTGCCACCACCTATTACAGCAACTTTTTTGCCTACCTTTAATGGAGTAGCGCTATTTTCATCATTAGCTTGCATCAAATTAACACGAGTCAAAAATTCATTTGCAGAAAATACTCCGTTCAAATTTTCGCCCTTAATATGCATCATCTTAGGCAATCCTGCACCTGAACAAATGAATATAGCATCAAATCCATCATCTTCTAACTGTTTTAAAGTAATAGATTTTCCAACGATAACGTTTTTCTTGAACTCAACGCCCATATTTTTTAGGTTCTCAATTTCTCTATCAAGCACTGTTCTTGGCAATCTGAATGGTGGAATACCGTATCTCAAAACACCACCTAATTTATGCAACGCTTCAAATACAACAACTTCATGTCCAGCTGCTCTCAAGTCACTTGCAGCAGTAATACCTGCACAACCAGAACCAACAATAGCAACCTTTTTACCTGATGGTTTAATCTCTGGAGTCTTAGCCTTTGTTGAATCTCCAACATAACGTTCCAAAGCACCAATAGCAACTGCTTCACCTCTTATACCTAAAACACAATTACCTTCACATTGACGCTCTTGTGGACAAACACGACCACAAACAGATGGTAACATACTTGTTTCACGAATTATGTCACCTGCCTTATCTATATTACCAGCCTTAACCTCTTGAATAAATTTAGGTATCTGAATATTTACAGGACAACCCTTTACACATCTTGGATTTTTACAATTCAAACATCTTGATGCTTCGGCTAATGCTTGTTCATCTGTAAAATTTTCTTCTACAGGTTCAAAATTGCTTCTACGTTTAATTTTATCTTGTTCTTTTGGATGCTGACGTTCCATAATACTGCCCTCTATCTTACTTTTTACCTTAACTCTATTTTATATCAAACAAACCGTTTTAGACAAATTTTTAACAGAAAATCATATACTATAAAGAAGTATATCCACCAACATATTTAAAAATATCCATCAATTTCTTACGCCCAATTTCATAAATCTCTGTTGCTTTTTTTGAGGCGTCTCTAGCTTTTACCTCTAAGTAATTATCCACATAGTCCTTATTTTTACTTAAATCTTCTTTTGAATCTAATATAGGATAATTATCTCTTGCTATGGCATATTTTTTAGCTTCTTCTATATCTTTTTCAGCAGTTAATGAACCCTTCTTCCAACGACAATTTTTTTCATAATAAGTTTTACCTCTTCCCAATCTGCCAATCAACGAATGTTGATAAGCATGTTCTACTTCATGTGAAGCAATTAACACAGGATGAGCATACTTTTGCACCTCTTTAAAAACAATTTCTCTATTTTGTGATGAGAAATAAGCAGTCGCATTATTGTTAACCTTAGATTTATTCGTTTTAATATTTATACCTAAATCACCAACATCTTTTTTATCTAAAAAATGTTGAGCCAAACATTCCTGTTTTTTGTCTCCAACTAACATTCTGTATGGCAAATAATCGTCACCCAAAGGCACTTCAACATTTGTTTCATTATTAACAATTTCAATTTTTGCACGATTATTTTCAATTCCTACTTGAACAGACAATATTTTTTTATCCTTAGGATTTTCGAAACCCAAATTAATAGGATATTCAACACAAGTTGCCTTAACATGTGCTTTGTCGCCCTCATAATCATATTGATTTTTGTTTATATGAAGTTTTTTAGCTGAACGATATCCTTTTGTTTTATCAAACATAGAATAAACAAACTGTTCTTCATCAGAAACTGTTTTCCACTCTCCTAAAGCTTGGTCTACTGCAACAACAGGAAAAAACTCTGATGTTTTAATTTTTCTCTTATCAACTCCTAATGCGCCGTTTAACTCTGTATCCTTACGAGGCAAGAAAAAATCTTTTGTGTACTCTCGTATTTTGTTTTTCATATCAGTTCCACGAAAACAACGTCTAATCATCTCTCCTTTAGAATTATAAAACGTCACAACCTCTCGTTCATAATTCTTATCGGATTTTTTACCAATCCTCACACGAGTATATTTGTCTGCTTCTGTTGGTAAAGCCCAAGAATCATTTGGGAAATTATCTACAGACAATTTTTTAGTTTTTTCTAATAATTTATAATCCGTTTTTGAAGAACTCAAACCCAGCCACATTTTAGCTTGTGACTTCAAACAATTATACAAATTTTTTTTAGGATAGACTGAAAAAACTGAATTAATCATTACACACCAAATAGTAATATCTATTAAATATAAACCTCTAAAATAATATTTTTGCGAATTAAACCCAAAACCGTTTTACAAATATTCATACAAATAAAAAACTCGCTAGAAATCTAACGAGTTCTTCCAATACTATTCTTAATCTAAGTCTATTTTTTATCCTTGATATAACTAAGCACACTATTGATAAATGTAAGTGGATGAACAGGACACCCTGGGATATACAAATCAATATGATGCTTATCTAGAAACTCTCTATTGATTTTTTCAGCACCTTGAAAAACACCACCACTAATTGCGCAAGCACCACACAATATAACAATCTTAGGGTCTGGTGTTGATTTATAACAATCTTCAAGTGCATAAGCCATGTTTTCTGATATAGGACCTGTGATAACCAAACCATCAGCGTGTCTTGGTGATGCAACAAAGTTTATACCAAATCTACCCATATCAAAATTACAGTTTGAACAAGCGTTCAATTCCATCTCACAACCGTTACAACCACCTGCAGAAACCTGTCTTAATTTCAAAGATTTGCCAAAAACTTTAACAATCTCTTTCTTAACTTCAACAGCTGATTTTAAATATTCTTCGTAAGTCATATCAGGTGTTACAACAAGTTTTTCACGAGAAGTGGAAGCTAATTTATACCCGTTTGTGAACTTAACTGCCTCTGATTTCATAGCACATTTGCCACAAAAAGTACATTTACCCATATCAATACACAAAGGATTAGTTTTCAAAGCCCCTGTAGGACAAATATTTTCTAAACCTTGACATTCAACCTCTGGGTTCAAAACAGGAAAACCTCTAAAACTTTCTCTCATTGGAGCGTTTTCTATATCTTTTATAAACTGTTTTCCTTGATAATATCTTAATTTTAAAGTATCAAACATTTCTCTATTCCTTATAAATCGTTTCCACAATATGACAAGTTAAAACTCTTGTTACATAATGGGAAATCAGAAATTCCGTTATTTCTAACTGCCATTGCTAAACCATACCAATTATTAAATGATGGGTCTTTAACCTTGTATCTAGAAAGGTTACCGTTTTCATCAGTCATTACAGTATGAACAACTTCACCTCTCCAACCTTCAGTAACTGATACAACAAAGCTGTTTGCTCTATAACCACAATTATCATCTACACAAAGTGGTTCGTTTTTGTATTCAGGCAACTTCTTCAACAATTGTTTAATAATAAAGATAGATTGAAGAACCTCTTTATATCTAACTCTTGTTCTAGAATAAACATCACCTGTTGCAGTAATTTTTTTATCCTCAACCCCTTCTAACCATTTTTCAGGGAAATTAAATCTTGAATCAAGTTCAACACCAGATGCTTTTGCAACCATACCAACAAGTCCTAAGTCACGAGCGTTAGCGTTGCTTACAACACCTGTTCTTTCTAATCTTGAGATAACTGTAGGTGACTTAATCATAACTGCAAAAGTACGTTTAACATCAGCCAAAACCTTGTCTAACATAGGCAAGATTTTTTCTTTTACATATTCTTCTGTGATATCAAAATTTACACCACCAACAGTAACCAAACCACGTCCAAATCTACTTCCACAGATTTCTAACATAGTGTTGATAACCAAAGTTCTTGTAACACCAAAAATAGATGCACCCATCAAATATGCACAGTCACCAGCAATAGCACCCAAGTCGCCGATATGGATTGCACAACGCTCCATTTCTAAACCGATAAGTCTGATGATTTCAGCCTTATTAGAAATCTTAAGTCCTTTCAATGATTCAATAGCTCTTGAATAAGCCAAATTATAAGCTATTACGCTATCACCACAAATTGATTCAGCCAACTGGTTTGATGGAGATTTTACTAACAAATCTTCAACACCTTTTGATTGATAACCCAATCTGATTTCCAAATCATAAACCTTTTCACCATTACACATAAATCTAAAGTGTCCTGGTTCAATTACACCTGCGTGGATAGGACCAACACCTACTTGGTGGACTTCTTCACCCTCAACTTCAAAAAATGGATATTCTTTTTTGTGGTCACGTACAGGTTTCAACCAAGGGTGATTAACAGGTTTAATACCAAAATCTTCATAAAATTCTCTTTCAAACATGTGAAAAGCCGGAATAATCGGTGTAATTGATTGATATTCTTTTGTTCCGTTGTTATCAAAGAACGTAGAAGACACATAGAACTTACCTTCAATATCGTCTGCCATTACAACAAACAATCTAACACCGTTCCATTCACGTTTGCCGAAGAATCCTACAACACGTTTTTTGATATCCAAAATTTCTTGTCTTAATGTATCCATATCTAAGCAAGGGATATCATTTATATCAACAGTTCTGTTATTAGTTGTTACGAACCAATTCATTTCTAACCTCCAAACCCTACAATCGCAGCACTGATAACATTATCCAAACAAGTTGGGATATAACAACCCAAAACGAATGCCAATGTCAACATAACTACTTGTGGAGCATACATACCAAACGTCAATTTTTTAGCGTTTGTTTCATATATTTCTAACTTATTCTTGTTAGGTTCGCCAAAGCTCATCTTAATAGCAGACTTAGCCAAACCAAACAATATAATTGTTAATAGAACAACGAACATTATACATAATACAAAATGTTGTTGAACTAACATAGTTTTAATCATTAAAAATTCACTTATGAATAACAATGATGGTGGGAATGCACAAATAGCAAGGAATGATGCAACCCATAACCAACCTGTTTTTCTATCTAGTTTCAATATACCTGAAACTGATTTAATCTTCTTTGAACCAAAGATTGTTAAAACATTACCTGAAGTTAAGAAGAAAGATGCTTTAACAAGTGAGTGTGCAATCATATGAAGAATAGCCGCATACAAAGCAACTCCACCTAAACCTGCACCAATCATCAAAATACCCATATTTTCGATTGAAGAATACGCAAGCATTCTTTTGTAATTTGAAATGTAATATAAAAATACTGCAGCAATAAACAATGATAAAAATCCCATTGTCAACATCATACCGTGAGCAAAACCACCACAGTTTGCAATAACTACAATTCTATAAACCTTCAAAATAATCAAAAATGCTGAATTCAATAACCCTGCTGATAATAAAGCAGAAATTGGAGTAGGTGCTTCTGAGTGAGCATCAGGCAACCAAAAATGTACAGGAGCAAGTCCCATCTTTGTACCTATACCGAATAATATAAATACATACGCAAGTTTTAACCAATATGGGTTAAATGATAATGCGTGAATATAAATATCGTTGTATGCAAGTGAGTTCATTGAACCACTTGAAACAGTCAAAAGAATAATACCAACAAATGCTAACGCAATACCTATTGAACAAATGAATACATATTTCCAAGCTGCCTCAATAGAATGTTTTGTACTTTCAAAACAAATTAGATAAGCACTTGCTAATGTTGTTGCTTCTATAAATACCCAAGCTAAACCTAAGTTATTACTCAAGATAGCACCCGTAATTGCTAGAACGAATATCATAGTCATACAAGAATATCTTGTCAATTTGTTGTTTGATATATCTTCGTTCTTCATATATCCACAATTATAAATAGCAACTGCAAGATAAACTATTGATAACAAAATCAAAAAGATGAAATTTGTATGGTCAATAGAAAAATATTTTGTCGCAGGAACTAATTCTGGGTTAATACAATATGCAACTGAAATGCCCATATGTATTAATGAGTATCCAACCAACATAATATTATTAAACAATTTTTTTCTAAACAATGCCAACAACAAGCAGGCAACTAATGGAAATATTAAAAGTAAATTAATCATCATATTCACAATCCTTTAAATCTGATAAGTGTGTGACTTCCAAGCCATCAAACTTTTTATTAATGCTATTAACCATCAAACCTAAGATAAATACTGCGATAAACAAATCAAGCAATACACCAAGATTTACGATAATAGGCATTTCTTTTACTACTGACAAAGATAACAAGAAGATACCATTTTCCATTGTGATAAATGAAAGAATATTAGTAATAATCTTGTTTTTGATAGTAATAAGTAACAAACTTATAATAATAACTGAAATTGAAACACCAAAGTATACAGGGTTAATCATCTTAATAGCAGGGAAATTAAAATCAGAAACCAAGAACCCTGTGAACAAGATTATTGTTGAGATAAACAAACAATAAAAATGTGGAATATTAGCTTCTGCATCTCTGTATTCGTGAGTCTTTTTAACAATCTTATCTAAAAACATTGGAATAACTGTTGCCTTAACAATAAGTGTTTCAAACGCAAGGAACAAGAACCCTAGTTTTGATTGTTCTGCTATACCAAAATAACAAATCAAGAATAACAATATACCTTGCAAACAAAGTATTCTGATATGTGCCAACATACGACTTGTTGCAGCCATATACAACATTGTTAATCCGAATAAAATTATAAGTGCATTTTCCATATTACTTTCCTTTTACTTTTATTCAATCGGTCTTTCTGACCAAAATTTCTTTTTAAAACCCAGTACCTATACTGAATTTTTTATTAGTTACCATAAATTTTGATAGCAACCAATGAAAGAATAATCAACGCAAATGAACTCATTGCAAAAATAAATTCAAACACGTGTGACATTCTCAATCTTGCAATAGCAGATTCAACTGTACCGATAACGAATGCAATCAAACCGATTACTACAAGGAATGCTAACGCTGTCCAACCCAATCCATAAGTAGAAACAAGACTAGCTGGAAGAATAAAGTTAGCAATAATAGATTCAAGAATAACCATCTTGATACCTGCAGCCCAAGTAAGAACTGCCAAATCTTGACCAGAGTTATCAAGTATCATAACCTCGTGAATCATAGTCAACTCAAGGTGAGTTGTAGGGTCATCAACTGGAACTCTTGAACATTCTGTAACAAGCATAATAAACATCGCCAAAACTGCTAATACAGCAATCAAAATGCCAAAGCTACCAGCTTTTTCTAAAATCATACCCAAACAACCGAATGTATAATTTCCTGTAAGTGCCATGATAGATGCTAACATAATAAAGAACGCAGGTTCAATAATAGTTGTGAAACAAGCTTCACGACTAGCACCCATACCTTCAAAACTGCTACCTGTATCCATAGCAGAGATTAGAGCAAAGAACTTACCCAAACCTAAGATGTATGAGAAGATAATGAAAGCACCTTCAATGTTTATTACTGAATTGCCACCTAACATTGGAGCAAACAAACCTGCAACCATTGTTGTAGCAAAAACTACAATCGGTGCAAATCTAAATACCCAAGAAGTTGTGGTACTAATTACTTGATCTTTTTTAAACAATCTTGTGAAATCCCAAACAGGTTGCCAGATAGAAACACCTTTTCTTCCTGCCCAGAACGCTTTTGTTTTCTTGATTATACCTAGTACAATGAATGGTGCAATCAATAAAACCAATATATTAAATAATGTTATTACTAAACTGTCTTTCATTTTTCTTTCCTTTTTATTCTTATGCCCCATAAAATATGGGAACTACAAATCAGAGGGTTAAATCTAACCTAATAAAACCACTCCAACTAGAGATAATACCAAGAATATCAATCCATACAAGATATATTGTTGGATATTACCGTTTTGTATTTTTTCAAATCTAACCAAGAACTTTTCTGTTGCCTTAATAAATGGTGTCAAGAAATAAGCTTCTTCAACATCTTCTATATGCAATTCAAAGTGAGCATCTTTAGGGAACAATGTTTTTGGTTTTTTGATATCAAACACTTTTTTGAATAATGGTGTCATCATTGATAACAATGGACTTGCATAAGATGAAGCTGTGTATTGAATATGATTGTTTGGTTTATCGAAACCACAACCCCAAGTACAATGTTGAACACGTTTGTTTTCGATAACTAGTTTGATAACTGCAAGAACAACGATGAACGCAATCAAACCGAAACAAACAAGTGACAAGTGTTGCATCAAAGTAACAATTTCAGGAACTTCTACAGGACCTGTAAATACTGAAACAGGAGCTGTTAAGAAATTGAATACTTGTTTTGGACAAACACCAATTACTAAAGTTAAGATTGCTAAAATAGACATTGGAAAGATAAATGATATAGTTGTATCTTCCTTAACATTTTCAGCAACTTCGCTTCTTGGCATACCCAAGAAAATTATACTAAATGCTTTAGTGAAACAAAGAATAGCAAATGTACCTACAAGAGCTAAACCTGCAATCGCTAAAATTATAGTAACCAATGAACCTAAAGTGTTGATTGTAAGACCTTTTAACATACCGAAATAGATTAAAAATTCACTTACAAATCCGTTGAATGGAGGCAAACCACAGATTGCAACAGAACCAACCAAAAACATTAACGCTGTTTTTGGCATTGATTTAATCAAACCACCAAGAACTTCTATATCTCTTGTGTGAGTTTTTGAATAAACAGAACCTGCTGCTAAGAATAACAACTCTTTGAAGATAGAGTGGTTAAGAATGTGTAGAATACCACCAGTAAAACCTAACACTGCAACTGGTGTACAATGATAAGCTAAACCTAACATACCAACACCAATACCCATACCGATAATACCAATATTTTCAATACTGTGATATGCAAGCAATCTTTTCAAATCGTGTTGAGTAATCGCATATAATACACCATATAATGCTGAAATAACAGAGATTATTAAAACAAAATAACCTAGAGAAACAGCAGGTGCAACGATTAGTGACAACACTCTAAGGATACCATAGATACCAGTTTTAATCATAACCCCTGACATAATCCCTGAAACGTGAGATGGAGCAGCTGGGTGAGCATCTGGTAACCAGTTGTGGAATGGAATAAAACCTGCTTTTGTTCCAAAACCAACGAATGATAAAATAAATACTATAGATGCTAATGCTTGGTTGTGGCTTAAGAATTCTTTAAAACTTGAGAATTCCATACTTCCTGAACCAATAGTCATTAGAGCAAGAGCTAATATAATAAATATTACTGAAATGTGCATATAAACAAGGTATTTAATACCTGCTGAAAGCACTTCTTTTTTGTTGTCTTCAAATATAACAAGGAAAGCTGATGACAATGACATCACTTCCCAAACAATTAAAAACATCAACGCATTTTGAACAGTAACTACTGAAAGCATTGATGCTATTAACATAACTAAGAATAAACAGTGTGAAGAAACATTCATACCTTTGTTTAGATAGTGTTTCATATAACCGTTAGCATAGATTGTGCCAAGAAAACTCATACAAGAGATTACTAGAACAAAGAATGCAGACAACGGGTCAATCACAACATCTACAAGCCCAAACGGTGTTGTGCAAGCGAAAGTGTGTGATAAAGTTTCACCTGTTGTGATAACTTTTATTGCAGGTATTGAACATAACACTGCACTCATGCCTGTAAAAATTGAAACGATTTTGAACTTCCAATTTTCGCTACAAAATAATGATATTAACCCTCCTAGTAATAGGGTAACTAAACCTATAAAATAAATATTCATATCTCTTTCCCATTTCTTTACAATTAATTTTTTAAATCTAACATAGTACAATGTCAAGGATTTTTTGAAGGAAAAATTTATAAAATTTAATGAGAAAAAAAGAGTTAAAAAATGCTGTTATTTATATTATAAATTATGCATAATTATTAATCGTCATTACGAGGCTCAAACGTAGTGAGAGCCGTAACAATCCAGAAATAAACGGTTTTGAAAGTTCAGGGGGATCCTGAAATAAATTCAGGATGACGTCATATAATCCTTAACGACCTAACAATCTTCTACAAAATATCAATCGGGTCAACGTCAATCGCCATTCTTATATCCTTTGGCAATTTTATAGACCTAAAGAACTGTGTAATAAACTTATGACCTTTTTCATAAATCTTATTCTTCAACAGCAACTGATAACGATAGAACCCATTTAGTCTTTCAATCACACAAGCCGATGGTCCTAACATCTCAACATACTCATCAAACCCGTATTTATCAATCAACTGCTCCAGTCTATCTGCAATCTGTTCCAAGCACTTTTCAGCTCTCTCATCTGTTTCAGAGCTTATAATAACTCTAATAATCTGCGTGAACGGTGGATATACAAACTCTTGTCTAGCCTTAATTTCCGTATCATAAAACTTCAAATAATTTTGTTCTCTTGCACTGTCCAACGCATAAAAATCAGGGTTATAAGTTTGAAACAATACTTTTCCCGTATACTCACCACGTCCTGCTCTGCCAGCTACCTGTGTCAAAAGTTGAAACCCACGTTCAGCCGAACGAAAATCAGGCAAATTAAAGGTAGAATCTGCACTAATAACCCCAACTAAAGTAACATTAGGGTTATCCAACCCCTTTGCAATCATCTGCGTTCCTATCAAAATATCAATCTCTTTTTTTTGAAACCTATTCAAAATCTCAATATGAGTATTCTTCCTTGATAAAACATCGCTATCAATTCTTTCAATATTAACCTCAGGGTATAACTCCTTAAACAATGCCTCAACTTTTTGCGAGCCTAACCCCGAAGTTTTTAACGCATCACTTCCACAATTTGGACAAATATCAGGCATTTCTTCCTCGTGGTTACAATAATGACACTTGAGCTTTTTATCCTTTGCGTGCCAAATCAACGGAATAGCACAATTTGGACACTCTATCACATGTCCACAAGATTTACACATCGTAGAGGTAGAAAACCCTCGTCTATTAATTAATATAATTATCTGTTGACCTGCATCAAGTGTTTCCTCAACAGCTGTTTGTAATTGTTTTGAGATAACTCCCTTATACGCAGCTCGTGAATATTCTTGCATATTAATTATCCCAATAGATGCCATAGGTGCGTCATTAAACCTATGTGGCATCTCAAACAAAGTATTGTTGTTTGAAGCATAATAATATGTAGAAATATCAGGAGTTGCAGAGCCTAACAACAACGGTGCATTATGATACTGTGCAAGTTTCTTAGCAACGACTTTTGCATCATATCTAGGTGCAGGATTAGACTGTTTATAAGCCCCCTCGTGCTCCTCATCTATTATAATAAGTCCGATATTTTGTAATGGTGCAAACACTGCAGAACGAGCACCTGCAAGGATTTTTATCTCGTTATTATACAATCTATTCCACACGTCATATTTTTCACCATCAGAAATACTACTATGCCAAATAGCAACCTCGTTTATCCCAAACTTTCTTGCGATACGTTGGGTAAGTTGTGAAGCCAAAGCAATTTCAGGTGCTAAAAATAAAACATTCTTCCCAGCGTTTATAGTGTCTTGGATAAGTTTAAAATAGACTTCAGTTTTACCAGATGCAGTAACCCCGTGCAACAAAATAGGGTTTCTAGAATTAAGTTTACTTTTTATCCCTTCATAAGCTGACAACTGTTCACCTGATAATTCTGAAAGTGGTTCAAGTTTGTTATCCTTAAATATACTCAAAGGGTTTCTATAAATACATTCTTCTGTGAGTTTAATATTTCCTTGAGCCTCTAGTTTTTTAATAGTAGCACGAGTAGTCTTTACCTCTTTTTCAAAGATGATTAAAGACATTTTGCCTTTCTTTTTCAGCTCCTCAAGGATAGCAAGCTGACGTTTTGTGGCATTGTCAGAGTTTACATATTCGATTGAATATTCAGTTTTAGAATTTTTTTCAATAAGTTTTACAGGGATAGCAAGATTAATGACGTTTACAATATCCGTACAATAATAGTTTGCTACCCACTCTAATAACTTAAAATATTTAAGGTTAAACAAAGGTTTGTCATCAAGAATCGAACGAATTTTTTTTATTTTTAACCCGTCCTCTACATAATCTGTAAATCCGACAACAAACGCTTTTATAGAACCTTGACGACCAAACGGTACAGAAACAGCTTGACCAATCTTGATAACATCTTTTAAGGCATCAGGTATTTCATAACTAAAAGTCTTTACCCCTAAACCTTTTATGTTTACAAGAACATTTGCATAATTCATTAGTCTAATGCCAACAATTCTTTCTTAGCATCTTCGATTGCATTTGCTAATGTGTCTAAATCTTCTGGATAAACTGTAACACCTTTTTGAGTAGGACGCCAAGTTTCGCCATCATCTGTTGTGTAGAAAATTCTTAAATCAAGATAAGTTTTTCCTTTGTATTCAGTAATTGATGCGTGTAATTCTTGATTACCTGCACGTTCAATTCTTGCTAATAGTTTTGGTTCTTCTGCCATAATGTCCTCCTTCTTAAAATTATAAAAATATTCTAGCACATATTTTTAATAATGCACCTTGTTAATTTTTGGTAAGAATTTAAAGTTATTCAGGGTTGTCTATAAATACTTTATGTCGCAAGCGAAGAATCCCCCTGAACATGTTTTTGTTGGGGTAGAAACCCCAACAACTAAAGTCTTTACAGAGATTCTTCGCTTGTCAACTCCTGCGGTCGCGTTAAACGGCAACGTTCACGTTTGCAGGCAAAAGTGTGATTTTGCCTGACGCACGTTTCACTCTCGCTTTGCTCGTGCCTCTGCTCCCTTGCCCGCAATCTCATTAAACAATTCTTCTGCAACGTCTTCCCACGTTCTTCTATCGTGTTGTTTAATAATTGTCACACTTGGATACCACTCAGTCTTTTTATCGTTGTCAAACCATCTCCAGTCAGGTGCTTTGCACAACAACAAATATGTCTTAACACCCATTGCGCCAGCCAAATGAGCTAAAGCAGTGTCAACCGTAATCAACACATCAAGATTTTTCAACAAAGATGCTGTATCATCAAAAGTTTGTATATGTTCTTCCAAATCCACAATCTGTGGATACTTTTCACACATTCCAAAGATATCATTCATCTGAAAAGAATAATACTTATTCCCCTCAAGCTCAAACAATTTTTTAAAATAATATGGTGCGTCAATCGTTCTATAAACAGCGTCACGCAATCCCATACCCTTAGCTCTCCAGTTCAAACCTATCTTTAATTCATCACCTCTAAAAAACTGTATCTTATCGTTATAATCTTTTTCTTCATCTGTTATCATATAAGGTTCTTGTTGTGGAATATTGTGATATGAAATATTCAACAAATTCTGAATATCCATTATCATCAAAAACTTGTTATAAGGCTTAAACACACCAAACTTTATAATCTCAACATTTTTATACTTTTTAAAACTTCTCTTGAACAAATCATACAGCGACTCGTCAACTGCATAATAAACTTTTTTGAACTTCTTCGCCACATAAGGTACAAATCTTGAGAACTGAATATTATCACCATAACCTTGTTCTGATGTGATATACAAAACTTCATTAGGATAATCCTTGCCGTCCCAATAATTCTTACGCTCACGATAATTCATATACTGTTTTGGTTCACGTTCTGAATAATACTTATACCCCAATTTCATCTTTTTTTGTGCCATATAAATTGAGCCTAAAGTATAGTTATAATCAGCACCAACACGTTTTTTTATAGAATGAAGTTTTCTCAAATACTTTTCAGCACCTGCATAATCTTCTGAATGCTTACAACAAACCCCAAGGTTATAATAACCTTCAATATACCCCATTTTTGCTGACTTTAGAAAGTGTTTTTTAGCTTGCTCATAGTCATTAACAGATGCCTCATAATAAAACCCTAATGAGTTCTCAGTAATTGCATTATTAGGGAATTCTTTTTTTAACTTATCAAGCCATTCCTTGCTCTTGTCGTCCATACCAAGTTCAAGGTATTCAAACATAATCGTTCCATACAAAGCAGGTGTCTTAAACTCTTTTGCACCATCTTCTAAAACTCTAATTCCTTCTTCTTCAAGACCAAGATTTTTGTATGCTCTCTGACAATAGTAATAAATAATCTCTTCTTTTTTATATTTAGTTAATTCTTCATACATAATGGCAGAATCTTGATAGTTTTTATTGACATAACAAGCATTTGCCAAAGCCTCTAATGTTTCAACACTTTTTTCTAACTCAAAAGCACGTCTTGCATAGCCCATAGCCTTGTCGTATTTTCTCATTCTTATATAAAGTTTACTGATTTCAGACAAAATTTCAGCATTATTAGTATTATTTTGCAAAAGCCTTACAAGAATGATTTTTACGTAATCATATTTCCCGAAATTCACACATTTGTTTGCCAAATCTATCAATCGTTTCTGTTGAAAATTCATAATATATCTCTTAACTTTCTAATAATTTTTCTATCATCTCATCAACTTCAATAAACCAATCTTGTCTATCTTGTTGTTTAAACAATTCAACAGATGAATACCATTCTGTCACCTTGTCATTATTAAACCATCTCCAATCGGCACAATATGGTAACATCAAAAAAGTTTTCTTTCCGATTGCACCCGATACGTGTGCACAAGACGTATCAACAGTAATAAACACATCACAGTTTTCTATAATACTTGCAGTATCATCAAAATCGTTTATCTCAGGCGCCAAATCAATAATTTGAGAATATTTTTTACAACCATCAAAAATATCCTCTAATTGCACTGAATAAAACTGTATATTTTTTTCTTCTGCTAAATCAAGCATCTTTTTAAAATATTCTATATTAACAGTTCTATTAATAGCACCACGAACCCCAATGCCACCAGCTTTCCAGCATAAACCTACTTTTAACTTATCGTTATTAAAATACTTTTCTTTAAAATAACGAACTTTTTCAGGGTCAAGTTTCAAATATCCATCTTTACTAGGAATATTGTCAAAATCCATATCTAAATAATAAGGCAAGTCAGCAGACAATACATAACAATCATAATCAGACACATCAGATAATTTGTCATAAAAAGTCACGTTTTCAATATTAAAACTTCTTTTAAATAACTCCAAGCAAGGCTTTCTTGTTAAGACCTTAACAGCTTTAAATTTTGGAGCAAGAAACGGTAAATATCTAATAAACTGAATATGGTCACCGAGTCCTTGATCACAATATAAAAGTAATGTTGAATCTTTTTGTTCTGAACCGTTCCAATTATTTTTAAGTGTCAAAATTTCTGGTGCTTTATCTCTAAAACCAAAAAGTTCATAACCTTTTTTCATCTCTTTTTTTACAAGATAAAGAGTTCCCAGAGCAGCTTTAGGATAAGTTTCTCTTGGTAGAATTTCCACAATCTTTTTCAAAGCTTTTTCTGCTTCATCAAAATTACCAGTTTTTATATAACTAACTCCTAAATGATAATACCCTAATGGATTACCATTTTCTATCGCTGTTATATAACATTCTCTAGCAAGTTCTTCATTACAATACATAAATTCTTGTAATGTACCTGCAATAATCCATATTTCAGGACATTTCGGGAACTTTTGAATAGTCTTTGCACAAAAACTCTCTGCTTTTTTAATCTCACCTTTATCAAAATAGCTTTGAGTTAACCTAACCATAGCATTGTCTGACTCAGGGTGTTTAGCATAAAATTTTTCTGCATAAGCAATTTCAAAATCATACATTTGAAGTTCTTTAAAAGCATCAATTATCTTGTTATAAATTTTAGGATTGTCTTTATCATAATTAAAAAGTTCTTCATAAAGAATTATCGCATCATCAAACTTTTGTAGCTTAAACTTACAAAAAGCAAGTCCAGAAATTGAAGATGCAGTTTTTCTTTTATCATAAGATTTTTGAAGAATACGTTCAGCACTTTTATACTTGTGTTTTTTTATATAAATTCTGCCTAAAAACGCTTGTAAAATAGGGTCATCAGGAGTTTTAATGAGCATATCAAGATAAATCTTTTCTGCCTCGTCAAATTTTCGTTCTTTTATCAAATTATTTGCTTGTGCTAACAATTTTATGTTCATAATTTTCCTAAAACTTTATCTTAAAGATTTTAACTTGAGTCAAGATATAAAATAATGACGTTAGCGTAAACTAACCCATTGTTATCGTAACATTTTTTCAAACTTAGTCAATCCACCTAATACTTGATTATAAAAAAAATAGACATCTTGGGGATTAACAAAATAAAAAGATAGATATTTAATATAATCATTAAATCTTTTTCATACTTCCAGCTATTCTTAATTCCAAGAGTCTAAAAGACTCTTTTTTTTGCTTGCAGGAGTGTTAAATTTATCATGATAATTCAATTCGTCATTGCGAAAATTTGCAACGCAAATTTGTGGCAATCCATAAATCAACTGTTATGTAAACATAAAACGTCATTCAGAGTGGTTTGCAAGTACTTCTTTAATGCAAGCGAAGAATCCCACTGAACATATTTTGTTAGGGTGGAAACCCCAACCTACAATTCGCAGAACTGTTGGTTTATGGATTGCCACACTTACTACTTTGAAAACCGTTCAATCGTTCGCAATGACGTTATATACTCTACACAGCATTACATTTAATTGCTTGTTTCAACTCTCTCATGGTTTCTTTCAACTTGATATTTCTATCTGTATCCTCAACCATTTTTTCATAAGAATAAAGCATAGTTGTATGTTTTTTGTTTAAATAATCTGCAATCTCTTGATAACTCAACTGGGTCATCTCTCTAGCTAAATATACAACATAACGTCTTGGTTCAGAAATATTATGACTTCTTGCAGGACTTTTCAAATCATCAACCGTAATATTATAAATCTCTGCAACAGTCTGAGCTATATTATTAATAGTTATTTTTTTGGATAAAGTTTCACTTTTTAAAACATCTTTCACAAACTCTAACGTAATAGGCTTACCCTCAATATCAGAAAAAGCAGTAACTTTATTAAACGCACCCTCTAGCTCTCTTACATTATTCACAAAATTTTGTGCTATAAAATTAAGAGCATCTAAAGGAATATCTACCATTGTGTCTTTTGACCATTTTTCTAAGATTTCCATTCTTGTTTCAAATGAAGGTGGTTGAATATCTACAACTATACCCATCTCAAACCTTGTTCTAAGTCTATCAGGCAAAGTTGGAATATCTTTTGGTAACCTATCAGAAGTTATTACAATTTGTTTATTCAACTGTTGTAATGTTTCAAACGTATAAAAAAGTTCTTCCATTGATTGTTTCTTTGACTCAATAAATTGAATATCGTCAATCAATAAAATATCAACATTCCTAAATCTTTGACGGAATTTCGACATCATCTCTTTTGCATCTTTGCCTTTTGTACTATCTATATATTGATTGACATAATCCTGAGTTTTAATATATTTAACCTTTTTTCTTGGAAGATTAAATATTGCATAATGACCGATTGCTTGCATCAAATGAGTTTTTCCAAGCCCTGAACCACCATAAATAAATAATGGGTTGTATCTTTCAGCAGGATTTTTTGCTACTATTTTTGCTATTGCACAAGCGTTTTTATTATTTTCACCTACGACAAAATTTTCAAACTTATATTTTAAGTTTAAATTAACATTAGACTGCATTTGAGTCATTTGTAACATCGGATTTTCAACTTTTTCTTCAGTATTTATTTTTTTAAATTTTTGTTCTAGTTTTTTTCGTTCTGCTTTTAATTTTTTTGTAGATTCCTTATCTAAAATAATCTGAAAATCTACATCATGACCTGTTACATGTTTTAAAGCAGACTTAATATCTCCTAAGCAATTCTTTCTAATAATTGTTATAGCCAGTTGCATATCCGTTATAACAGTAAACGTGCCATCAGTATAACCAGTTGGATAAAAACTATTTAACCACGGGTATTCTGCTTCATTTAGTCTGCCTTGTAAATATGTTTTTGTATCTTCCCAAATTTGTTTTATTTCTAAAGAATCCATAAAATGATTTTAATATAAGCAATTTTTTCATGCAAAAATTCAACCATAAAACGAAACATGAATTTACATAATTTTATATTACTTAATTTTCATTCACTCTAAAATTATATAATATTTTATGCTAAAATAACCATTAAAACGGAAGAAAAAAGATGAAAGAGTACTTAAAATATAAAGATGAAGCTAAACAAATTTCATCAACTGGAGCAAGAGCCTTACTCGTTTTGGTTTCCCTGTTGATGAAACCTAGATCATTTGAAGAAATTCGTCAATTTTTAATAGAATGTGGGTTTGCAAACGAACAATATTCCATTGATACCGTTAGAATGGATTTGAATACTCTAAAAGCAATAGGTTGCCAAATAAGTAAAGCAATCAAAACTAATAATTACAAATATTCAATCCTTTCACACCCATTTAAAGTTAAAATGATGCCGATGGAGATTTTCTTTTTAAAAGAAGCATACAAACAAATAACCAAAACTTGCTCTCCTGAAACATTGTTAAATTATCACTATTTGTTTTTAAAACTTGCACAAATCGTAAGTTCTGAAGAAGCAAAAGAATCGTTGTTAGGAATCTCTATCCTAAAGGGTATGGATATAAATTTAATAAAAGAACTTGTTTCCGATGAAAAACACCATAATAAAATCAAAATAGAATATGCAGTAACTTCAAAAAGAACAGAAATATATGACATTACGCTTGAACGACTAGGGTTAAGAAGCGAAAAACTTTATGCGTTCTGCTACAACCACACCTTTAAAAAACGAACTTTTTTAAGAGTATCTAAAATTCGTAAAATTTTATGCAAATTTTTTGATAAAAGTTCTTTATTTGGGTTGGACAGCTATGTAAAATTCAGTCTAACAAGGAGTTATCTCCACCCGTTAGAAGAAAACGAATCTATTATTGAAACTCAAGACGACAAAGCAATTATCGAAGGAAGATATTACAACGATTTTATTGCTATACAACGTATGCTTAGTTTTGGAAGTGACTGTACAGTTCTTGAACCTAATGAAATACGAGAACAAATTATAGAAAAATTATTAGAAATGAAGGAAAAATATGCCAATAGCAAAAAAGATGAACATCGCATCATATAGAGTTCTACAAACTCTATTATGTTTGTTTCATAACAATTTGACTATGCCAGAACTAGTGGCAGAGTTGGAATCTGTTGGTTATGGACCATACAACAACTATATCGTTTCAAAATATATTCATACTCTAAGAGCTTGTGGAATTGATATCCAAAAACTTAACAAGCGCTATTGTATAATAAATTTTCCTCTTGGAATGAAATTTTCTAACCTAGATACCCAACTCTTATATGATATAAAATCTGTTGGTTCAAAAATTGCACTTGATAACATGAATTACACCATTGAAAAATTTTTTGATAAAATCCATTTGTCATTTTATAAATCAGGGAATGGTTTGTTATCAAGCCACAACTTCAATGTTATTAAAAGCCTTGAATACGCTTATAAAACAAATACAGAAGTTATTATTACATTTTTTGATGACCATAAAGAAAAATTCTTCCTAAGAGATATAAAAATAAATAACGGAAAATATTTCTTTATTGCTTCAAATAAAGACGGCTCAACTGAAATTAACCCAGAACACATATATAATGTTGAACTCTTAAGCAAAAAATCAAAAATAGATTTTTCTAACTCAGGAGTAACTTTTGAGTTATACGGAAATTTAGCAGAGCGTTATCAGTTAAGAGAAAACGAAAGAATAATAAAATATAAAGATGATGGTACAATAGTAATTTTAAATGAATATGAGGACAGAACAGTTCTTATTCACAGACTATTGCGTTATGATAGTTTATGCAAAGTCATTGGCCCATCAGATTTTCTGAAAAAATTTAAAGATGTTATTAATGACTCTTTAGCGAATTATAATATTGATAGTTCAAGAAAATCACAAAAACTATTAACAGAAGAAGTTACAAAACAAAAAGAAAAAATAAAGAAGGTAAAAAAAGAAAATGAGTGAAATAGATTTAATCCAAGATTTAATATCAGAAAAAAGTTATGAAGAAGCAAAAACAAGATTGATTAAATATACAGAAGAAAATTCAAACGACCCAGAAGCACTAAAACTTTTAGGACTTGTTAATGTCAATCTCAATCAGTTTAAAGAAGCAAAAGAAAACTTTTTAAAAGCGACAAAACTATTGCCAGATGATGCAACAACCTTATTTTATTTAGGTAACTGCTATGACAATCTTGGAGAACTTGAAGACGCTGAAAGATGCTATGTAAAAGTGCTTGAACTTCGAGAAAACTTCGTAGATGCATACAAAAACTTATGTATTATATATATGAAAACAGGGAAAGAAGAAAGCGCAATAAAAGTTGCTCATCAAGCAAAACAAATAGATTCAACTGATTACACTTTCGATTATTTAATTGGAACAGCATCTGTAACCTTAAAACTATATAATCAAGGGATTGAATATCTTGAAAAAGCCTTAGAATTAAATCCTGAACACTCACAAATTTATAACAATCTAGGAACAGCCTATCTTTTAACAGGAAACCGAGAAAAATCCATTGAATGTTACCAAAAAGCAATCAAGTTAAACCCTAACGATTCTGTTGCTTTTTATAATATTGCATCAATCTATCAAATCCAAAATAAACACGCACAAGCAAGTGACTATTTTGCAAAAGCGTATGCACTTGATAACCAAGAAAACTACTTAATATCATTGGCGTTATCCGAATTAAAAGCAGGACAAATACCTAACGCTTTAAAACATTATAAAACATTAGCTATTTTACACCCTGAAAAAGATTCGTTCCAATATAATTTAGCGACCTGTTATGAATTGTTGCACGATTATGAACACGCTATTGCAATCCTTAAGATTTTGACAACAAGAAACCCTAAATCAGTTACAATGGCACAAAAATTAGCGAATTTATATATTGAGGTTAGAGAGCTACGTAAAGCTAAAACACTTTATGATAACATCATTCTAAAAGCCTCTCCAACTTCAGAAACATTATATCAATATGCAATTTTATCAACACAGCTCTATGATACGGCTACTGCTGAAAAAATCTTTAAAAAAGTTATAGGCATGAACCCAGATAACGCTATGGCTCACAAAGATTTAGGTATAATCTACTTAAATCAAAGATTATTTGATTATGCAAAAGATGAATTTGATATAGCATTAAAACTTGAACCTGAAAACTTTGACATATTACTTGAATATGCAAACTTCTTGTATTCAATTTCTGAATACCAAAAAGCTGATGAATATTATCAAAAATCACTAGATATCAAAGATGATGTGGTTGCAAAATCTTTATGGGCACTAAATAAAATTGAACTTAATGAACTCGAAAACGCTAAGGAACTGATTGAAAGTGCTTTAGAAGATGAACCTGAACACGAATATATTCAGTTTGTTGCAGGACGAATTTATTTCTCATTAAAAGATTATGATTGTGCAAAAATTTATTTTATCAAATCTTTAGAACAAAATAGAGATAAAGAAACTAAAAATCTTTTAGCACTAACATATTACGAATTAGGCGAATTTGAAAAAGCATTAAATATTTTTGATGCACTTTTAAAAGAAAATTCAAAAAATGTATCTTTAATGCTAAGCAAAGCAAAGTGCCAAGAAAAATTAGAACAAAACGAAGATGCACTAAAAACTTTAGACGAACTAACAAATTTCTTCCCTGAATGCGAAGAAGCACACGAAATGATAAGAAGGATATCATAATGTTGGAACTTGAAGAACAAAAGAAAATCAAAGAAATTTTGGCAAACGATGGAGTTATTGCGTTTGTGACAGACACCGTATGGGGTGTAGGTTGTTTGCCAGAAAGTGAAAAAGCCGTTAAAAAAATTTATGATATTAAACATCGTGACGGGAAAAAACCTTTAATATTAATGTCTTATGATATTTATCCACTGTTAAAATACGTCAAACCATTACCAAAAGAAGCGCATAAGCTCATTAAATCATATTTTCCTGGTGCATTAACGCTTGTTTTAAAAAAAGAAGAACAAGCACCTAATTATATCACCTCAAACCTTGATACTGTAGGGATAAGAGTCCCTGATAATGAAGTTTTTCAAGAGATATGTAAATGCATAGACGGTGGCGTTTTAGCAACAACAAGTGCAAATATTTCTTCTTGTCCACCTGCATTAACTTATGACGAGGCAGTTGAATATATTGGCGATGAGGTTGATTATGTTGTCAAAGATTACGGATTAAAATCAAAAGGTACTGCATCAACTGTCGCAGGTGTTTTTGATGATGAAGTTAAGATATTCAGACAAGGCGATATTGTGATTGAGTAACGATATGTGTCTCGTGTTCAACAACTTGATTGAACACGACAAAAACTAATAACCTGACTACTTTTACATTATTAACAAATGTAAAAATCATATTCTTGAAGTATGTTTGTTTTTTTATTTATGGTACACTATGAATTGTAGAAGTATTAACTAATAATGAGGCGATTATGACTTACGTAACATACAAGAAAAACGAACTTAGACACTTAAAAGTATCTGATATGAATATGAGTGTACCAAACCTTCAAAACAGTAACAAAACAGAAACTATAGCTAACTTGATAATGAAAAGCATTGATACAGCGTTAAAAACAAATGTTGCAAAAATTGGTGATTTATTACCTAAAAAGTCTGATTTAGCCTACTATCTTGGAGTTAGTCTTGGGACTATCCAAAATGTTTTAAAAATACTTGAAGACAGAGAGTATATTTATTCAAAACAAAAAATTGGCTCTATAATTAAAGATAAAAATGATAACGCATCAGAATTAAGAAAACGTACTTCTAAAAAAGATATTGCAGAAGAACATATCAAAAACTATATTTTAACAAATAAAATGGAAGTAGGTTCACAAATGCCTGCAACCAGACAACTTGCTAGAGAAATTAATATGACAGTAAATACTGTTATGTCAGCGATTTCAAAACTTATTACAGATGGAATTGTAAAATATGATGAAAAGAAAAATCTAATTGTGATAAACAATCAATTTATAATAAACGAAAATGCAGATGAAGAAACACTTGTAAGTAAAATCACAAACGATTTAAAACAACATATTTGCTCAAACTACTCAATCGGAGATAGACTACCTGCAAACGAAGAATTAGCAAAAGAGTTCAATGTAAGTATGAAGACAATGCACAATGCAATACAAGCGTTGGTAAAAGAAAAGATGTTATTAACAAGACGTGGTTCTTATGGCACAACTGTTATAAGCAACTCTCAAAACCCAGCAGTTGAACCAAGACGTGAAATGTCAATTTTTGCACCTGCACAAGAAACAGCATTTTATCATTACGAAAAAATACAGAACAAGATAAAAAACATTATTATAAATAATTATGACATTGGCTCAAAACTACCATCAATCAATGAATTGTCAGAAGTTTTAGATGTAAACAAGAACACAATTAGAAAAGCTTTAAACAACTTAGCCAAACAAGGAATTTTGAGATTTGCACGTGGACGTTATGGTGGAACATACGTTATTGGCATGCCAGAATCAACAGAACAAGCTTACAGATGGCTTGCGATAAATAGATAAGATTTTTCATAATGCGTGCCACCTCATGCATCATTCCAAACCCGTTTTCACTACTGGATAATTTTAATCCGTCATTACAACTCATAATGACGTTTATTCAGCAACATACCAAATTCAACAAAACCTTAGCTTTACTTTTTTGCGTTTACAATATAAAATATTTCAAAAAGAGGTGATAACATGGACGAACGTATAATTAAAGTAGCACGAGGAATAGAAAAAGCAGATTTAGTTATTAAAAACGCTAGAATAGTAAACGTGCTATCAGAAGAAATTCACACATCAGATATTGCAATAGCTGACGGTATAATTGCAGGTATTGGTGAAAACTATGAAGGAGAAAAAACAATAGACCTTAATGGTGCTTATGTTTCACCATCGTTCATTGACGGTCACGTCCATATTGAAAGTTCAATGTTGTTACCTGATGAGTTCGCTAAAATGGTTGTTCCTTGCGGTACAACAACAGTAATCATTGACCCACATGAAATTTCAAACGTTCTTGGACTTCACGGGATTAGTTTTATGCACGAAGCTGTTCAAGGACTTCCTCTTGACGTTTATACAATGTTGCCATCTTGCGTTCCTGCAACACCTTTTGAAACATCAGGTTTTGACTTAAATAGTTACGATTTATCTTTGTTAATAGACAAGCCTTGGGTTCTTGGTTTGGCAGAAATGATGAACTACCCTGGGGTTTTAAATTTAGATAAAAATGTTATGGCTAAACTTGATTTAGCAAAAATGTATAACAAAAAAATTGATGGTCACGCACCATGTTTATCAGGCAAAGATTTGTGCGCTTATATTGCAAGTGGTGTTTCATCAGACCACGAATGTACTATGCCAGAAGAAGCTCACGAAAAACTTAGACTTGGTATGTACTTAATGATTAGAGAAGGAACAGCCGCAAAGGATTTAGAAGCATTGTTGCCATTATTAGTAAAGGCTAATACAAGAAAATGTATCTTTGTTACTGATGATAGACACCCAGAAGATTTAAGCACACATATAAACGGTATGGTTAAAAAGTCTGTAGAATACGGTGTTGACCCAATCAAAGCTATTCAAATGGCAAGTTTGAACACAGCAGAATATTTCAATATCAAAAACTTGGGTGCAATTGCACCTGGATACAAGGCTGATTTCTTGGTATTCCCTAACCTTGTTGATTTTGAACCTGAATTAGTATTCAAAAATGGTGAACTTGTTGCAAATAAAGGTCACTTGGTTAATCACTCTGAAAGAAAAGAAATTATGGGTGTAAGAAATTCTGTGAATGTTAAATGGATTGAGTACGATGATTTCAAAATTGAAGCTAAATCTGATACAGTTCGAGCTATTCAACTTATACCAAAACAACTTTTAACAAAGAGTGTTGTTTCAAAAATTCGTGTAGTTGACGGATTTGCAGAAAGTAATATAGAAGATGATACATTAAAAATTTGTGTTATTGAACGTCACAGAGCGAGTGGAAATATTGGTAAAGGCTTTGTTAAAGGGTTTAAACTTAAATCAGGTGCGATTGCATCAACTGTTGCTCACGATTCACACAATATGGTTATCATTGGTACAAATGATGAAGATATGTACAAGGCAGCTGTTGCTTTGATTAAATCTCACGGTGGTAAGATTGTTGTTAATAATGGTGAAGTTATATCACACTTGCCATTACCTGTTGCAGGTTTGATTTCTGATAAAGATTCAGATTATGTAATTGAAAAAGGTGAAGAATTAGCAAGAGCAACAAAATCTCTTGGTTGCGAACTTGAGGACGCTTTTATGCCAATGGGATTTTTGCCACTTCCTGTTATACCAGAACTTAAAATAACTGATAAAGGCGTTTTTGACACTACAAAATGCCAGTTTATTGATATCTTTGATGTTATGGCAAATGTTTAATTTTATTGCATTATCTTTTTAAGTATGTTATCATATGAGCGAATATTAAGTATGATAATGTTATGTTAAAGAGAGGGTTTGCATGAGTGAAAGTAGCCATTGGGTAGTTTCAAAGATAATTTGTAACCATGCAATAAGTGTCAATTTCGATACTATACTAACAATGTGGTTGTCAATGGGCATTCTCTTGCTAGGCGCTATTTTGATAGTTAAAAACGCATCAATTATTCCTACAAAACTACAGTTTGTTGGCGAATCTATTATAAAATATTTTTCAGGCATAACTGCAGGTAGTATGGGTGAACAAGAGTCAAAAAAACATAATCCTTTGATTTTGACATTATTTATGTTCATCTTGACAGCAAACCTTGTAGGACAAATCCCGTTTAAGATAGTGCATTTAGCACACGGTGAACTTGCTTCGCCAAACAATGATATTAATATGACAGCTGCGATGGCTATTGTAGTTGCTTTATATTGTATGTACTACGGCGTTAAGGTAAACGGTTCAAAATACTTCTTTAAAGGTTGGTCAATGGGAGATTTAATTATCACATTGATTGATACTTTAGAACTTTTTGTAAGACCATTTTCTTTAGCACTCCGACTTTTTGCGAATATTCTTGCAGGCGAAATTATGATTGCAACATTCGTTGGTATGGTAGCGTGTTTCTTACCGTTACCATTTATGCTATTTGAGTTGTTTGTTGCTCTAATCCAAGCACTTGTATTTGCATTATTGTCATCAACATATATAACGATGTCAGTTGCAGAAGAACATTAAAGAAGTTGTAAACTTAAATAAAAATAAAAAGTTAAATTAAGAATAAAAGGAGAAAAATTATGGCAGTAGAACAAGCATTTGACGCATCAAAATTAGGTGCAGGTATTGCAGCACTTGGTGTACTTGGTGGTGGTCTTGGTTTAGGGATTGCTACAAAAGGTGTTTTAGACGCTATCGCTAGACAACCTGAAATTAAAGCAGAAGCTTTCAAAAACTTCATCATTGGTGCTGGTCTTGCAGAAGCAACTTCAATTTATGCTTTATTTATTGCATTATTGCTTATTTTTTCATAATTGTTAAGTGAAAAGATGTGAGCTTGATTGAATTGTTGTAGATTGAGGCATAAAATCTACACAGAGAGTCCGAAATAAATTTGGAATGACGGAATGATATTCAAATATCATCCTGAACTCGTTTCAGAATCCCAATAAAGACTTCTGTAGGTTGGGGTTTCCACCCAACAAAATCTCAGAAATTTGGCATACCTGCTCAAAGGAAATCCACTCAGGAATTACCAACGAATTTGACATGACACTCACATCAGATTTCACCTATAGAAAGGTACTGAACCAAAATGTTAGAATTTAATGCAACTTTTTTTGTTGCGATGTTTAGTTTTATAATATTTATGTTGATGATGAACTCTATTCTCTACAAACCGTTATCAAGGATTGTTGAGCAACGTGAGAATATTATTCGTGAAAATTATTCTGATGCAGAATTAACAAACGAAAAAATAGAAGACATCACAGCACAACATAAGGCAAATATTGAAGAAACAAGAACTCTTGCAAAAGAACAGTTTAACCAAAAACTGAATAATTATAAGGCACAAAAAAATGAAATTTTAGAAAGTGCAAAATTATTAGCTAAAAAAGATTTGGCTATTGCACAAACAGAGCTTGCAGGTGAAGAAAAGTCTGCAAAAATTGTTTTAAAATCTAGAGTTTTGTCTTTAGCAAACCTTATTACATCAAAGTTATTGGGTGAAGATACCAAAATAACAGAGGTATCAGAGGAAGAGTTGAACTCTTGTTTCGAGTAAGTTAGGAAGAAAATTAGCTATGTTAAATACATTTTTACATATATGGTCAAAAATTCTTGAATCAAACTTGTTCAACTTTATGTTGATGTTAGTTTTATTGAACTGGATATTGAAAAAATGTAATATGTCTGAAAAACTTGAACAAGGTAGAAAAAGTATTGAGGATAAAATTAACGCTTCAAAACAAGCTAAACAAGATGCAATAAATGAGTTGTATGAACTACAAGAAAAGACCAAAGAGGTTGATAAAGAAGTTCACAGTATTCTTGAAAAAACTAACGAAAACGCAATAATGGTTGGTGAAAAAATCGTTAATGATGCTAAAAAACAAGCAGGTGAGTTTAGTAAAAATCTTGATAAAATAGTTGAAAGCAATAGGGTTGCAACTCAAAATGGTTTGACTGAAAAAACTGCAAAAACAGCGATTAAGATTGCTCAAAACTATATTGAAGATAAACTTGAACAAGATAAAAGTTTACACATCAAGTTTATAAATGAAAGCATAAACGCTCTAGATGGGGTAGAATTTTAATGAATAAAGCGATTGAAAATGAAAATAAATTAGTAGCACAACGTTATGCAAAAGCGTTGTTAGAATTGGTAAAAGATAATAATCTTTCAAACGAAGAAATACTTAACCAACTTAATGACATTTTGATTTCTGTTCAAAACTCTGATGATTTAAACAAAGTTATGTGTTCACCAGTTATTTCTACTGATGAAAAGAAGAATGTGCTTATAAAATTGTTTTCTAAGGATAATAACAAAATTGTTGTTAATTTTTTACAATTGCTTGTTGATAAAAACAAATTTGAAATCCTTAGTTCTGTTGTAAAAGAGTTTTCTCAAGAAGTTAACAAAATGAACAATAAATTGCTTTTAAATGTTACTTCAGCGATTGAATTAACAAATTCTGACAAAGCTATGATAAAAGTAAAATTAGAAAATGTTTTACACAAAGAACTAAGATTAGATTGGTATGTAAACAAAGATATTATTGCGGGACTGGTATTTGAGGCTAACGATAATATTGTTGATAACAGTTTGCGCCATCAATTACAAGAATTAAGCAGAAAGATAATAAAATAAGAGGGAAAACAATGACAGTAATAAATCCTGATGAAATCAGTTCAATAATAAAAGAAAATATTACGAACTACGAAGCAAAAACAGAGATTTCTAATGTCGGAAGCGTTTTAGAAATCGGTGACGGTATTGCAAGAATTTACGGGTTAAGAAACGTTATGTCAAACGAACTTGTTGAATTTGATGATGGCAAAGGGACTTTAGGTATAACCTTAAACCTTGAAGAAGACAACGTAGGTGTCGTAATCTTAGGCGAATATACACATATTAAAGAAGGTATGACAGTTAGAACAACTGGAAGGATTGCATCTGTTCCAGTTGGAGAAGGTCTAATAGGTCGTATAGTTAGCCCAACAGGTAAAGCATTAGATGGTAAAGGTGATATTGTATATTCAAAAACAAGACCTGTTGAAAGAGTAGCTCCAGGGATTGTAGCAAGAAAATCTGTACACGAACCTTTGCAAACAGGTTTAACAGCGATTGATGCACTTACACCTATTGGACGTGGTCAACGTGAATTGATTATCGGTGATAGACAAACAGGTAAAACAGCGATTGCAATTGATACTATTATTAACCAAAAAGGTCAAGACGTAATTTGTATCTATGTTGCGATTGGTCAAAAAGCATCAACTGTAGCACACCTTGCAAAAACATTAGAAAACCACGGTGCAATGGATTATACGATTATCGTATCAGCTACGGCTAACGAACCTGCACCTCTACAATATATTGCGCCATTTGCAGGAGTTGCGATTGGTGAAGAATTTATGGAACAAGGAAAACACGTTCTTATTATATATGACGATTTGACAAAACAAGCACAAGCATATCGTGCGATGAGTTTGCTTTTGAGAAGACCACCAGGACGTGAAGCATATCCTGGAGATGTTTTCTATCTTCATTCAAGATTATTAGAACGTGCTGTAAAGTTATCTGATGAATTAGGTGGTGGAAGTATTACTGCATTACCTATCATTGAAACACAAGCAGGTGATGTTTCAGCATACATTCCGACTAACGTAATTTCTATTACTGACGGTCAAATATTCTTAGAATCATCATTGTTCAATTCAGGTGTTAGACCTGCAATCAATGCTGGTATCTCTGTATCACGTGTGGGTGGTGCAGCGCAAACTAAAGCTATTAAAAAAGTTGCAGGTAAACTAAGACTTGATTTGGCACAATACAGAGAATTAGAAGCATTCGCACAGTTTGCATCAGACTTAGATGAAACAACAAAGAAACAGTTGTTGAAGGGTCAAAAGTTGACAGAAATTCTTAAACAGCCTCAATATCAACCTTTGAGCGTGGCACAACAAGTATCTATCTTGTTTGCAGGAAATGACGGTTTCCTTGATAACATTGACAATAAACGTATTGGCGAGTACAAAAAAGGTTGGTTTGAACATTTAGAAGCTAACATGCCAGAACTTGTAAACAAATTGAATTCTGGTGCTAACCTTGAAGATGCTGATGCAGAAGAACTTCGTAAACAACTTAAAATTTTCACTGAACAGTTTTAGTGAGTTGAAAAGTTGATAATGAAAAATCTGTAGATTGGACATATTCGTCCAACAAAATCTACGCAGGAATTTTTCAGTAACTCCGTTCACTCTAAATAACGAACGATATAAAAGGATAAAAAAATGCCTAACTTAAAAGATATCAAAAGCAGAATACAAAGTGTTCAAAACACACAAAAGATAACAAAAGCTATGAAAATGGTTGCAGCAGCAAAAGTTAAAAAAGCTGAGTCATCTGTAAAATCGTCTAGACCGTTCACCGAAGAATTGTTAGTTATGTTCAAACGAATGCTAGCAACTGTCGGAGAACTAAAGTCAGAAGGCGAAGTCTTTGAACGTGCGTTAGATAATTATCCTGAGCTACTACAAAAACGTGAGGTTAAAACCGAAGGACTTGTTATTGTAACATCAAACAAAGGTCTAGCAGGTGCTTATAATGCTAATATCGTACGTGAAACCCTTAAAAAAATCGAAGAAAATTCTGCTAAAGGGATAGCCACAAAACTCTACGTTATTGGTCAAAAAGGTGTTTCTGCACTTCAACATAAAGACAATGTTATTATCTGCAAAAAATATATATCTATAATAGATAATCCGTCTTCTGCAGGTGCTATTGTTATTGCAGAAGATATTGCGCACGATTTTGTAGAAGGCATTATTGATAAAATCGAAGTAATCACAACAAGATTCAACAATATGATGTCATATTCTGTTCAAAAATGGCAAGTTTTACCAGTAAAAATTGATTATGACAAAAAAGCTGATAAATTAGAAGCCTTAATGGAATTTTTGCCTAATAGTAGCGCCATTATACAAAAAATCGTACCAATGTTTATCACAAACTCTATTTATCAAGCGATATTAGAAGCTGGCGCTAGTGAATTAGCATCAAGAATGACTGCTATGTCTGCTGCATCAAACAACGCAGAAGAAATGATTAATTCATTGACTGTATCTTATAACAAGGCTAGACAAGGTGCAATCACTCAAGAACTTATTGAAATCGTATCTGGTGCATCAGCACAAAATTAATATTTAGAATAAGGCTACAATCTATAAAATATGGTGAAATTCTCAATCATAATACCTATTTATAATTCTGAACCATTTTTGAAACGGTGCTTAGATAGTGTTATGGCACAAACATTTGAAGATTTTCAAGTGATTTGTATAGATGACGGCTCAACTGATAATTCTTTCAATATTTTAACAAAGTATCAATTAAAAGATAAGCGAATAAAGGTTATCTCACAAAAAAACTCTGGACAAGGCTCAGCGAGAAACAAAGGTATTGAATATATTTTAAATAATTCAATGAGTGAGTATATTTATTTTCTTGATAGTGATGATTTTATAGAACCTGATTTATTAAAATCAGCTTTCGATACATTTAATACAACCGATGCCGATTTAATTTGTTTTAACACAGAAGTCATTGGAGATGAATCATCAAGACTTTATAAACGAGCTCAAAAGTATGCACAACTTTCTTTAGTTGGATTATTGAATTTCACAGATAACATAAAAGATTTAACCAATGTTTATGTTTGGAACAAGGTTTTTAAAACAGAACATATAAAAAACTATAATATAAGATTTCCTGAAAACTTGTGTTATGAAGATATCGCATTTTGCAAAATGTATTTTTTAATAAGCAACAAAATTTATTTCGACATGAGAAGATTTCATCATTACACAATTAGAGAAGGCTCTTTAATGAGTTTAAGTTTTAAATCAGAACATACAGCACTTGACCATTTCAAGAATTGGTATGAAATTTTTAAAATGGCGACTAAAAATAATGAAGTTTTTAATACTAAAAAACCAATGATTGAAAAATGGTTTTGGGACTATTATTTTATGACAAAATCTATGATTAAAACTAGCTATATTAGTGAGCTAGAAGAATTAAAAATAGAATACTTTAAGGAATTTGATAAGGCTTGATTTAAGTTATCAAAATATGTTAAAATGGACGTATAGCACGGGAGAAAAAGATGTTTTTTAGCAAAGTTAAAACCTCAATGGAAAAAGAAATTTATGAACAACCATCAATCATTAAAAGGATTATAGAAAAAGAAAAAGTTGATGAAATTGGGGTACCGAGCGATGTTAACAAGATTGTCCTTGTTGCAAGTGGTTCATCATATCATTGTGCAAGATTTTCTAGTGAATTATTGGGTGAGATTGCAGGATTAGAAGCACGTGCTATATATTCAAGCGAATTTTTATTAAAAAAAGTTATTCCACACGATAAAGGCACACTATATATTTTCATAACCCAATCAGGCGAAACAACAGATACAATAAAAGCTATGCATCGTGTAAATGAAGGTTTTCAGTCTGATGAAGGCAAATATTATCTTGATACAATGTGTATTACAAATAATGAAAATTCAACTATTTGGAGAGAAACAAAATATCATATAAACTGTCATGCCGGAGTAGAAACAAGTATTGCCGCAACAAAATCTTTTACAGCACAAATGATGTGCGCTTTGATTGTAACCTTAAAAATTGCACGTAACAAAGGGGTTAATATTGATGAATATATGAATTCATTAGGCGAATTGCCTGATATTATTGAAAAAACCCTTGAATTGAGGAAAAAAGTTCATCATTTGGCAAGATTAGTTGCAAAACACAAAGTTGTTGTTATGCTAGCAGAAGGTATTTCTTATGCTATTGCAAAAGAAGGAGCTTTAAAGATAAAAGAAACCTCTTATATGAATATCAATGCAGGCATTGTAGGAGAATTTATGCACGGACATGTTGCCTCATTAAACAACAAACCGTCTGCAATTATTTTCTTAGCAGTTAGCAAAATGTCTAGCGTTGCAGGAGAAAACTTAAATAAAATTAAAGAAGAATACAATCCATCAATTTATATTATAGGTAAAGATAACAAATATATTTCTAATTTCAATATAAGTGTTGACTGCAAAAACGAAATGTTACAAATGTTTTCTAATACTGTAATATGTCAGATGTTAGCACTAGAAATTGCAATAAAAATGCATAAAAATGTTGACCACCCGAAAGGATTAAAAAAAGTTGTAAGATAAAATACAACTATTGCACGCTAATATAATGTACTTATTAAAGATTAGTTTATTTAGTTAATCCTCATAATCTCTTGTTCTATATAGATTAGCTTTTTTCTTGCTTACACGTTCATTTTTTCGTTTAGTTCTATTAGAAACCCCTTTATAAGCGTTATCTATTGAAACTTTAACAAGCTCTTTTTTTGTCAATCTATCCTTGAACGTCAACCAATACGTACCTTTCACATCATGTACAGAAAACGATATCTTACCAATCAATCTATCGCCGACCTTAATCTGCTCAAACATAAGGTTTGTGTTTCCAAAAACTGATGGATAAAAAACTTGGTTAAACTCATTACTAAGCGTTATATCCATGCCAGAAAAAGTTTTATCGGACAAGTTTTCAATTTTAAGAGTTAGAGTAATTGTATTAGGTTCACCGAAAGGGTCTTTCTCATACTGAACATTAGTAATTTCTACATTAAATCCATCATATTTCATTTCTTCTTGTAACAACGCCTCATCTTTATAAACTGGCAAAGTTACTGCAGTTTTCAGCTTAATTTTTATCTGATCACCAGGAGCAATAAGTGCATTTTTACCTTTTCTCCACAACGACATAGCAAGTCCTACAGTACCACCAATTGCTGCACCACCTGCAACAGTATATCCTTGAGAAGCTATTGCAGCCTCAAGTCCCAAAAGGTTCAAGGCGTACCAACCACCAACTAATCCACCCACCGTTGTATAACCAACATCTGTTGCAACGATTTTTCCAAACTCCTTTACAGGATTTAGTTTTGTACTCATTCCACCTTCTATTGGAATTTTTCGTCCGTCAGGAGTTATTAAATAATCAAAGTTCAATGAAATAGAACCATTCCTGCCTAATCGCTTTGCTTCTTTAGTTTGATAAATCACACCGTGTGCAACAGTTCCTTTCGGAAGTACAACTCCGTTTTTACCAACATCATTTGTGACTTTTGCAAAAAATTCATCACCTTCTATTGAAAAATTTGTATCAATTACCTTGTCAACAGTAAGCTCAATCACTTGCTTTTCATCAATTTTCTTATATTCACCTGTAAAAGTTTGAGTAGGAAGTGGTTGTTCAACTGTTTCCATAACGCTACCACGCAAAATATCTGCATAACATTCTAAATTAGTGAACAAAAATAGAAATATTAATAATATTGATAAAAACTTTTTCATAACTCACCTTTAATATTATTATACACTCTTTTGTAACGAAAATATATAAATATTTTTAATATTTGACTTTACTATTAGTTTTGTCGTAATATAGTTTGTAGAGGACAATTAGGAGTAATTTTTATGGCTTCACAACAAAGTAATATCTATAATTTATTATCAGAACTTGAAGCAGTGCTAGATAGAGGGTTTCCTCTATTATCAAACTACCTTGTTGTTGTTAAGCGTGACTCTGTTGAATCTTTAGTAGACAGCATTTATGCATCTTTACCAACAGAGGTTCAAAACGCAAAATCATTACTTAAACATTGTGATGAAATGCAAATGGAAGCTCAACAACGTGCTCAAAAAATGATTTCTGACGCTCAAACAGAAGCGTCAAAATTGCTAAGCGAATCAGTGCTTTTACAAGAAGTTCAAAGAAAAGCAAAAGAGTTCCAAGAACAAGTTATCGCTGAATGTGAAGAAATCAAAAGAAAAGCTATGGAAGAAGCTGATGCTATCCGTATGCAAGCAAGAGAAGAAGTTAATCGCACAAAAGAAGGCGCAAGTGTTTATGCTGAAAATGTGTTGGCTAACTTAGAACAAAATTTAAACCAATTACAACAAATTGTTAAAAGTGGACAAGTTCAATTAGAACGTCAACGCACAAATACTGATTCAAACAATTTTGTTGATATGTAAAATTCTTATAAAAACAGATAAGTTGGATTATTAACTTCTGAATTTTCAGAAGTTTTTTATTTTAAAAATTATTTGATTTATATTTTATCAATAATTTTATCAATTCAGCTAGTATAATTATACTATTTTTTCAGATTTGATTAATGTTTAAACTTTTCCTTCCGTTCTTTACAGAACCATAGAATTATTAAAATTATAGGAAAAATTATTATGAGTTTAAACGAAGATTGCTTACTTAGATTTTTATTGAACCCTGATGAACTTGCGATTACTACAGAAATCCTGAAAACAGGTAACAAAGAATTTGAAAGAAATTTTATTATTAATAATTTTTCTACTAAAATAAATACTATGTCGAGCAAAATTTTAAAAAATAATGAGGTGTAATTTTGAATAAACATTTTTCAAAACAAAAGCTACTTGATTATCTTGCATATTTTTTGATAATAGCATCAATATTATTTATAGTTTTTATGTTAGCTAACAACAAGATGATAGTAAATTTCTTTAATGACTCTGAAAACAAATCATTTGATTATCGTCAATCGTTGCTGGTCAAACATAGACATTTAAAACCAAGCAAAGATATTGTAATTGTTGCTATAGATGACGGTAGTTATGAATATATTTTAGATAAGTATGGCGAATGGCCTATTTCAAGAGATATTTATGCCAAGATTATTGATAGAATTGAAAAAAATAACCCTAAAGCAATCGTTTTTGATTTAATGTTTATCAAATCATTTAAAACAAATCCAACAGCTGACACAATTTTAGCTAACACAATGGCAAAATATAATAATATTTATACAGCTATAAATTTTGACAACCAATCTTATGAGGTAAGGACTCCTATTGAGCTACCTGAACGATTGGCAGTGAATGTAGATAACCAATCAAATGTCGATTTTAGAAGAAACTTTGGCTTCACAAATTGTCGTAGCATTATCTCCAAAATATTAGAAACTAAAACAAAAGTAGGTATGATAAATATTAACCGTTCAGAAGACGGCATCATTAGAAAAGTACCTGTTTTTGCATATTATAACAACCATTATTATCCACATTTGACTCTAAGTGTTGGAAACGATTTGATTAATAATTCAAAAACAGATTTTGTAATTGATAGTGGTGCTAATTTGTTGCTAGGTGATAAAAAAATACCTTTAACATCAACCGGAGAAGCCGTTTTAAACTGGTATGGACCATCTTTAGAAACCTATAAAAATATTCCATTCCATAAATTGATTAAATCAATCGAAAATGGAACTATGAACGATGGCTTTGATTTTAAGGACAAGATAGTTTTCATCGGAACAACTGCATCAAGTCTATTTGATACAAAAAGCGTACCTATCGATAAAATTTATCCAGGAGTAGAAATCCATGCTACTTATATGAACAATTTACTTGATAACAGTTTTGTAAAACAAACAACTTCATTTGTGAATGCAATAATTATAATACTATTAGCATTAGTAGTTAGTTTTATTGTGTTCAAATCGACCTCTGCAATCTTTGCAACGACATCAACTGTGTTATTAGCGAGTGCATATTATTTAGCATCATATTATATTCTAAAATTCTTTAATTTATGGATACCAGTGATTGTGCCATTGTTTGTTATATTGATAACTTTTGCAATTTCATATTTAACAAAATATTTAATTAAATCAAAGGATTTTGAACATCAATATAAATTGGCTACAACAGATGGATTAACAGAACTATACAACCACAGATATTTTCAAGATACATTAAGAAAACAGATTGATTCATCAAAGCGTTACGAACAAAAATTCTCGTTAATCATTTTGGATATCGATTTCTTCAAAAAGTTCAACGACCAATATGGACACCAGATTGGAGATGAAGTTTTGAGAACTGTGTCTAATATTTTGAAGAAAAACACACGTACCACAGACTACGTTTGCAGATACGGTGGTGAAGAAATGAGCATAATTTTGCCACAAACATCAAAAACAGAGGCTTTAATTAATGCACAAAGAATTTGCGATGCTGTTGCAAACACACCATTAAAAATTTCAAACAATAAGGAAGTAAATATAACTATCAGCTTGGGTGTATCGACATTCCCAGAGAATGGTGAAAGTCCTCAAAAATTAATAGAATATGCTGACCAAGCCTTATATAATGCAAAAGAAAACGGAAGAAATCAAGTAGGAAAAGGAAGCGATGACAAATAGAGTAAATATAGTAGGTGGAGGACTTGCAGGTTCTGAGGGAGCTTTACAACTTGCAAAACGTGGGATTAAAGTTAATCTTTATGAAATGCGACCTAAAAAGTCAACAGGAGCACACGTTAGTGGGGACTTTGCAGAATTTGTATGTTCAAACAGCTTAGGTTCTTTTGATGTAACAAATGCAAGTGGACTTTTAAAAAAAGAAATGGAATTATTAGGTGGTGAACTAATAAAAATCGCTTACGATTGCTCTGTACCAGCTGGAAACGCACTTGCTATTGATAGAACATTGTTTTCTAGGACTGTAACTGAAAAAATTCGTTCTAATGAGAATATTACTGTTATTGAGGGCGAAGTTGAAAAGATACCTGAAGGTTATACGATTATGGCATCAGGTCCTTTGACAAGCGATATTTTATCAAAAGATATTCAACAATTTACTGAAGAAGAACACTTGCATTTCTTTGATGCGATTGCACCAATTATAGAAAAAGACAGTATAAATTTTGATATAGCATTTTATGCAAGTAGATATGATAAGGGTGAAGCTTCTTATATTAATTGTCCAATGAACAAAGAACAATACGAAAAATTCTACGAATTTTTAATAAATGCACCCAAAATTGAATTAAAAGAATTTGAGAAAAAGGCAAAGTTTTTTGAATCTTGTTTACCTGTTGAGGTATTAGCATCAAGAGGTGTTGATACTTTAAGATTTGGTCCAATGAAACCTGTTGGATTGGTTGACAAGAGAACAGGTGACGAAAATTATGCAGTTGTACAACTTAGACAAGATAATAGTGCAAAAACTTTGTATAATATTGTTGGGTTTCAGACCAATTTGAAATGGGGTGCACAAAAAGAATTAATTTCTTTAATACCAGGACTTGAGAACGCAAATATTATGCGATATGGAGTAATGCACAGAAATACCTTTGTAAATAGTCCAGAAATATTGCTACCAACCTTGCAAACAAAAAAACGAAATGATTTATTTTTTGCAGGACAAATTACAGGAACAGAAGGGTACACAGAATCTATTGCGACAGGCATGCTTGCTGGTATAAATATGGCAAGATTAATAGAAGGTAAGGAATTATTAGAATTACCAACAGAGATGATGCTAGGAGCTTTGACACATTATATAACATCACCTGTACAGAAACATTTTCAACCAATAAATTCAAATTGGGCGATTGTAAAAGAGATGGAAATACCTAAAAAGATAAGAAAAAATAAGAAAGAAAAGAATAAAATCTTGTCAGATAGAGCCATTGAAGTTGCAAAAAATATTATAATAGAGTAATTTTAAAAAAAATACTTGACTTACAATCTTGTTTTAGTACAATAGAACATGTCGGTAAGCCCCCATCGTCTAGAGGCCTAGGACAACACCCTTTCACGGTGTAGACAGCGATTCGAATTCGCTTGGGGGTACCATTTATAAAAAGAACCACTTAGGTGGTTCTTTTTTTGTTAACGCAATCGGCATGTAAGAAAATAAAAAATCTTTTAAACGTGGCAATAAAAAACCTAAAAAAACTTCTTGAGTTTCTTCAACAATCAAAGATTAACTTCCAACCCTATTCCTCGTTCAAGCTCAAAACAGCCATAAATGCTTCTTGTGGAACTTCTACACGACCAACTGCTTTCATACGTTTTTTACCACGTTTTTGTTTTTCTAACAGCTTACGTTTTCTTGAAATATCACCACCATAACACTTATCAAGTACGCTTTTTCTTAATGCCTTGATATTTGTTCTAGCAATAACTCTTCCACCAATTGCTGCCTGAATAGGTACTTCAAACATCTGTCTTGGGATAATAGTTTTCAATTTTTCTGTCAATTTTTGTCCAATATAAAATGCACTGTCCTCGTGACAAATAACTGAAAGTGCGTCTACGACTTCACCTGCCAACATTACATCTAACTTAACAAGTTTTGAGCGTTTATAATCTACAAATTCATAATCTAAACTTGCATACCCTTTTGAACGTGATTTTAATTGATCATAAAAATCTGTAATAACCTCTGACAAAGGAATATGATAAATCAATTCTGCTCTAATCTTATCTAAATAATTCATATTAATGAATATACCACGTTTCGTTTGCGATAAATCCATTAATGTACCCACATAATCGTTTGGTGTAATAATAGAAACCTTTACATAAGGTTCTTCTATAAAATCTCTATACTGGGCAGGTGGCAAATTCGCTGGGTTATCAATTTCAACAACCTCTCCATTTGTCTTATGAACCCTATATATTACAGATGGAGCAGTCGTAACAACAGACAGATTATACTCACGTTCCAAACGCTCTTGAGCAATCTCCATGTGCAACATTCCCAAGAACCCACATCTAAATCCAAACCCAAGTGCAGATGATGTTTCTGGCTCAAATGTTATACTACTATCACTTAACTTTAGTTTTTCTAACGATTCTTTTAATTCGTGGTAATCCTCGTTATCTACTGGATAAATCCCTGAAAAAACCATTGGTAAAGCTTCTTTATACCCAGGAAGAGCTTCTGTTGCTGGGTTTTCTACATTAACAACTGTATCACCAACAAACCTTGTAATCTCTTTTATTGAACCTGCAAAATATCCTACATCACCACAAACAAGCTCTTTCACAGGAACTCTATGTGGTGTCAAATACCCAAGCTCTACAATTTCATACTCTTTACCAGATGCCATAAACCGAACTTTGTCACCAAGTCGCATTTTGCCATCTACAATCTTAAAGAAACATAATGTCCCTAAATATTGGTCATAAGCACTATCAAAAACCAAAGCTCTTAATGGTTTTTCCGTAGTATCCTCTGGTGGTGGCATAAAATTAACTATCGCCTCTAAAACTTCTTCAATGTTTTCACCAGTTTTTGCACTAACAGGTATCGCAATAGAAGAATCTATTCCTAAAACTTCTTCAATCTCTTGTTTAACTGCTTCCACATTAGCAGAAGGAAGATCTATTTTATTAATAACAGGGATAATTTCTAAATCTTGCTCTATTGCCAAAAATACATTTGCAAGAGTTTGAGCCTCAACACCTTGTGTTGCATCAACGATTAACAATGCACCTTCACACGCAGCCAAAGAACGTGAAACTTCATAAGAAAAATCTACGTGTCCAGGAGTATCAATCAAATTAAGAATATAATCCTTACCATCTTTCGCCGTATAATTCATTCTCGCTGAGTTCAACTTGATAGTGATACCACGTTCTCTTTCAATATCCATAGTATCCATCAACTGTGCTTGCATATCACGTTCTGCGATTGTACCAGTAGCCTCTAACAATCTATCTGCCAAAGTTGATTTACCGTGATCTATATGTGCAATTATACAAAAATTTCTAACATTATCTCTATACTTCATAATTAACATTATACACAAAAAATATGTTAATTTACAAAATTTTATGCTATTATTAACATAAGCCGTACTCCACGGGGACTTAGCGAATCTCTCGACTCGAACGCTTAGCGAGGTGCAGAGCCTACTGTGAGGCTTGTATGGTTATTGATAAAGGTCATAATATTGTTGATAGTTTAGAATACAGTGGCGTGAACTGTCGAACCGTGTCAGGATGGAAACATAGCAGCACTAAGGCAATCTTTACGGGTATTGTATTTTTAAAAAGGAGATATTATCATCTGAGTCAGTACTCCATATCTGTCGATAGGTAGTGGTACGGTTTTTATTTAACTATCAGAATGTCTGTTAGACAAATCATCTAACAGTTCTACAAGGAGGTTCTCCAATGAGAAAATTAATTGCGTTAATTATTGGGTGTTTAATATCTTATTACCTATATCTTCATTGGCAAGGTATTTATACTTTCTTAGGAAAAGATATCGCAACTATTTTATTAGTATATGTTGTAGCACTTGGAGTAATTCACATTGGCGGAATTTCGCTTAAAATACTTGCTGTTGTATTCGCTATCATCGAACCGTTTGCAGACAATTATTGCTACTGGTACGAAAACACTAAATTTTACAAGTTCTTCCACAAAAACGACAAATTATAATTTACATAGGTATTTTTATGTCTAAAAAATTTCTTATAAAACCAATTATCAATGCAGATTTAGAAAAAGAGCTTGATATAATAGGGTTTGATAAATCATATCGACACAAAGCTATAAACAAATTCAGATACAAAACCCTGAAAATTTATGGCTTATCTGTAGCTCAAGCAAATATCTTAAAACAAACATCTCTCACAGTAGGTGCAGACTGTGGAACAAATAAAAACGTCATCACAGGCAACATAGAAACTTCTGATGTTATATTAGGTGGAAGCTTTTCTCAACTAGAAAAAATTTCTCAAAAACTTGCACATCAACCATTTTCACTTAGTATCTTAGGTGAAGAAATAAAATCATTATTAAAAGAAAAAACTACCCAAACTAAAATCATGGGAATTTTAAACATAACCGATAATTCCTTCTCTGACGGTGGCGAATACAACTCAACAGAGCTTGCCTGTGAACACTTTAAACAACTTGTAGAGGACGGTGCTGATATAATTGATATTGGTGCAGAGTCGACTAAACCTCTTGCGCCAAGCGTTTCAGCTGAAGTTCAACTAGAAAAAATACTTCCAATCCTAGAATATTCTAAAAATTTCAATGTCCCAATTAGCATTGATACAAGGAGTGCGCTTGTTGCTGAAAAATGTCTAGAATTTGGTGCTGATATAATAAACGATGTTTCAGGGCTAAAATATGATAAAGATATGGCAAGCGTTATTGCAAAACACAAAAACGCTACCCTAATTCTTCAACACTCACTAGGTAGCGAAATAAATATGTCCGAAGAACATCACTACAAAAATGTAGTAGATGATGTGTTTAACGACCTTTATCAACAAATTGAATTCGCAAAATTTAATGGAATAGAAAATATTATCCTTGATGTTGGGATAGGCTTTGATAAATCAAGAGATGAAAACTTTGAAATTCTAAGACGTATAGAAGAATTTTATGCGCTCGGTTATCCAATGATGACAGGAATTTCAAGAAAAAGCACACTTGGACTTCAAAATGCTCCAAATGAAGAAAAAGATATTTTTACTGTTGCATTAAATACTTTGGCTGTTAGTCAAAAAGTTGATTTCTTAAGAGTTCATAACGTTAAAATTCATAAACAAATGCTAAAAATAATGCACGAGTGGAATCACTAATTTTTTATACAGGCTCTAAAAAAAGAGATATTTTTTAAATATCTCTTTGTAGAATGCTTAAATATTAATTTAATTGATTTTATAAACTAATTTTCTTTAGCACTTTTAAATGAATTAAATGTTTTTGAATTTGATTGCTTATTAATATACTCTTGATTTTTAATTGTCATTACAGTATCTTTTATCAGTTGTTGTTTTTGTTCATTACGTTTTTTTTGTGCTCTATTTGTCATTGCAATATTCAACTTAGGAATACCGTAACCAAGAACAGCGATTGTATAAGCATAGTTTATACCTTGAGCAATATTCAACAACTTAATATTTTTTCTTGCCACACTATTTTTAGGTAATTCTTTCAACATTTCTGTTAAAGTCTTTGCAGTACCATTTGCCTTAATTGCTGATTTACCTTCTTTTTGTAAGCCTTCCACAAGAACTTCACGTCTTGAAGCAGTAGTGCTATTAAAGAATCTTGCAAAAGCACCTTTAATACCTTTTTTATTTTTATCAGTTTCACTAACTCGTATAACTGGATTTTTCTTATCTTGAGCACCCATCAATACACCTTTGTTGATAAGGTTACCAATCAATAACCAGTTAACAAAGCCTAACATATCTTTTCTACTTGACTCAGCTAATTCATCTCTATCCCTTGCAACTAGCATTCTTGAGATAATTGTTGCACCAAACAATGCCTTAATTTGATCCATTGATGGAATAGGAGCTTTATACATTATCTTACTTAACACTTGAGATGGTTTTGCTTTCATAGTTGCAAGTGCCAAAGCTGCCATAGAAGCAGCTGCACCCAACTTCATCATCTTGAATGTGTTAGTATTATCTTTCTTTCTATCAGGCATGCCAGCAAAACCGTCAGAGCCAGTTCTTTTCTTTGTTAAATAAACATTAATTGGTTGAGTAGCGCAAGAAATCGCCATCGCTAAACCAAGTCCTAACACTGCACGATATTTACCAAATGACTTAATTCTTGAAACAAGTTTTTCAGATGATACACTAGATGCTTTTTCTCTAAACGCTTTAGTTAATCTAAAGAAGTCGTCAAGAACTGTTGCTGAATCTGCTTCAATAACCTTATTACCATGTTTTAATTTCAATTGATTATCAGCACCTGTTGCTTCCAACAAACGTGCTTTTAGACGTTTTTCAACAACTTTTCTATCTTTTTTAGATAAAGATGTATCAGCAAGAGTTTTTAAATCTTCCTTAATAATATCTTTATGAGCATCTTTGATTTTTACATAACCTTGATTATCTGCACCTTTATCAGTTGGGTTAAAACCACTTAAACTTTCAACATAATCGTCAACAAATTTGTTTATATTGCCACCATTTGCTTCCCATTTAGCGTTATGTAAATCTAATGACTCATTTGATGCAAAAATTCTCTGAGGATCTTTTAAACCAAATGGTTTAAGCATAAACGCAATAGCAGTACCTGCTAAAAGACCGTATGCACCTACTGCGGCATCGTTTCCAGTTGATGTAAATTCTCTAAAACCAGTTTCAAAACCACCATTGAAACCTCTGTTTACTGTATCAATAGCAGTTCTTGGTAAACCCATAGAAGTAACGTCAGTAGCTGTAGCACCCCAAACAGGGTTTGTTGCCAAATAGTCAGCAACAGCTGTAACACCTTTAAATGAAGTTGTTGATTTTTGTTTATTTGGATAATTTTGTTTGCTATTTACAAATCCATTTTGTTGATTTCTAATTAAATTAATACTATTCATTCCAATAACTTTCTACACACCATGTTTAAATGACTGAAAAGTTTTAAAATTGCTAGATGTGTTCAATTTTGTTAAGTTTTGTTGCTTTACTTGTTGTTGACCTTGTTGAGAAATTTGCTGAGCAACTTGACCTGCAGACTGCTGAGGTTGAGTTGTTTGTTGATTTGACTTAAAACTTACATTGTTAACAGCATTTAACTCTTTTGCACGGTTTTTAGCAGTTTTCATTCTTGTATAGAATGGAACTATCAAACCTAAGATTAATAATGATGAACCGAAGTTTGCAATTTGACACTTAGATCTAAGAATTCTCATATCTTTGTAAGAATGAGTTGCATCTGCAACAAGTTCATCTGTTGACTTAAGATGAGTATTTACAATCCAGTTACCCATTTTCTTAAATATATTCGCATCTTTCTTTAATGGTTTTGGTCTGTTTAAAAGTTTTACACCTTGTGTTTTTTCAAGATGAGTTGCATATCCTTTTGCTGCATAATCACCTAAGAAATACATGCTTGAAAAAGTTACCAAATCTCTATCAGTTGCTTCTGCCAATTCATTTTTATCATCAGCAACTGCCATACGTGAACCAAATGTAACAGCTGAAATTGCTCTTGCTTGATCCATTGTAGGAAATTGTCCTTTAAACTGGAATATATTCTTTAATGTTGATAATGTTGGTAATTTCATCATTGATAAACATGCAACACCAACCATTGAACCGATAGAAATAAATTTTTGTTTCAATAAATCTTGTTTATCTTTTTTAATTTGTTCAGGAGTTTTTTCCACCTTCACTTCGTTCTTACCAAAATCATTATAGATAGGAGCACCTTTAACACCTGAAGTTTTAGTTGTAATCCATCTATTAATATATTGAGCAGAAGCGGCAAGTGGAAGAATAATTGCCATTGCAATACCACTCTTTGTATTAACAAGTTTCTTTGCACGTTTAGCAATACTTGCTATTTGTTCAGGAGATTCAGCACCTTCTGTTACAAACGCTCTAAGTAGTTTTGTCGAATTATTCATTACTGATTTTACGTCAGAAACTAATGATTTTTTGCCTTCACCAAATGTTACATTTTCTGTTATATGAGTGCTCTTTGCTATATGTTTGAAAGCATCATCAATTAGAGAAACTGGCTTTTTACCACCTTTGCCACTAAATTTGTTTTTAAGATTTGCTATACGCTCAGCAAATGATAATTTTTGTGGTTTTTCAAAGGTTGCATTTGTCAATTTTTCAGCAACTGAAGCTCTATCAAGACCACCAATTTCACTAAATTTCTTAGTTTCATTACCATCTACACCTGAAGCTGATGACAAGATATTAAAATGAGTTGCGTAAACTCTTGCTTTTTTAGGGTCATTATATTTTGCCATACCATCTGCATAAGCAGGAGTCTTTGGCGCATCTTTATAATAATCAGAAACAGTGTTTATGCCATCTTTTCCTGCCCAGCAAGTAGACAAGTCTGCTTTTCCACCCATAATTGCTTTATTACAAAGTTTTGCTGCACCAAGAGCAAGGAAACCAGGTATTAAACAGTTAATAATAAGCCCTGATGACTCTCTCCTTAATGCTTCAAAACCAGCAAATATATTTGTAAAAGATTCAAAAATACTTCTTGGTATAATAGCAGTTGCTAAGTCGATAACTGCAACATTGAGCATTGGGTTCTTTTCACAGTGTTGAACACCTTTTATTAAACCGTCAACAAACTTACCATTGAAACTTGGGCTGTTGTTATTTACATTATTGTTTGCATAACCTTCTTGCTTTTTGTTTCTTTTTGAGTTGTTGATTTGAAAATTGTTTACGTTTCTTGTTGTACTAATTCGTTCTATCATAAAATACACATACTACAAAATTTAATCACTGTCTGATTATAACAGCCTAACACTTTAATTAAAAGCGCTAAAAAATTAAAATTGCTAGCAACTTTCCAAATATAAAATAAATATAAAGACATCTTTTGATTGTTTTTTAAATATAGCATATATTATAATTTGTTTAATTTCTATTGGTATAATTATTCTTTAAGTGTATTTAAAACAATCCTAAAAACTCATATTTTTACCATGAATTTTATTGTAAAATTTTGTTAAGATTTTTAGGAAAACTAGCATATTTGCATGAATTTTTGATGATTTTAAAAAAAATTTGCTCAAATTTCTTTATGTATTTAGCAATAAATGTTATAATAATAATATGCGTAAGATTAGAAAAATAAATTTATTTGATAAACCTAAACTTAAAAAAATAATGACATTTATGCAAACAAATGGTGGAACAGAGTTTTTGGACTTGATGACAAATGTGTTTCCAGGACATTTACATTATTTTCTACCTCTAAAATATAAGTTTTTAAATGAATCTTACCTTCTAACAGAAGACAAAAATGTTTTAGGATTAATCACAACAAATACCTTTAATGGAAATCCTTATAAAATAAATATTACTAAATTAATGTTTCGTGAGAACGCTTATGAAGATGCTCAACAGATGATTGAGTTCATTATTGCGCAATACGGAGCACTTGGAGCTCACACATTTTTTGCTTTAATTGATGAAGGATTTACAGAGCTTGGGAAAGTATTGTCAAATACCTGTGAATTCAGACAATGTTCATCGGAACAAATTTGGGAAGTAACAAAAAAACGATATAAAAAACCTCGAACACTAACTTACAGAAGATTTAAAAACACTGATGCAAAAGCAGTTGCAGAAATCTACAACGACTCTTTAATCACCCTATATAAACCAACATTAAACAGACTAGATTCAGAATTTTGCGAAGGACTTTGTTCTGGATTGAGATATCAAACAGAATACAGATACGTTATTGAAGAAAATTCTAAAATTATCGGATATTTTAAAATAACAACTTCTGATAACAAAAATTACACAGTAGATTTTAATTATTCAAACGGATATGAGATAGACTTTGACAACATTATGTATCTTGTTAAACGTGAAATTATCAAGCGACAAAGAGAATTCAAGCTCTTTGTTAAACTTAAAAATTATATAAACACAAACGAGTCACAAAAAACCTATTTTGAAAATAAAGGATTCAAATGTAGAAACACAAAAATTTTGCTTACCAAAGATTTCTTCAAACAAGTAAAAGTTTTTTCAAAAGAAGAACGCTTTTCTCTCGCAGGTGGATTGAATAATAGTCCAACATTTAAAGTTATGGATAGTGAATAAAAAATTCAAATATTAAATATTTACAGTCATGCTGAACTCGTTTCAGCATCCCCCTGAACATGCAGAACTGTTGATTTATTAATTGTCTGCTTATTAATTTACAAATCGTTCAATCGCTAGCAATAACGCAACTTACCTAATCACATCACCAAGCAACTCTTTTAACATATAAAAAGAGCCACAAACGATAGTTAAAATGTCATTGTGTATCGCCAAATCACTAAAATCACCTAACCTCTTTAACGGATAATCAGTAACCGCCTGCAAATCCTCAAACGAAACACTATCTTTATTATCAAATTCGTAGACATAAATCTCATCAAGGTTTCTATCGTCCACTATAGCTTCTAACATAGATTTATAATCTTTTGTCTTCAAGCACCCAAACACGTATCTATGTTTTTTGTCATAATAATAATCATCAATATTCCTAACCAAAGAACGCATACAATCAGGGTTATGAGCTCCATCTACCAACAAATTGTATTCAGGGAAAAACTCAAATCTGCAAGGATGTTTAACCTTCTTCAATCCCTCAATGATAACATCTGACGAAATATTCCCGAACTTCAACTCTAATACAGCTAATACAAGAGCTAAATTTTCAATCTGGTTTTGACCTTTCAAAGCAAGAGCTTCAGCAAAACGTGGCTCAACACAAGGATTAGCTAATACGAACAACGCACCAACCTCATCAGCCTTATCTTTTACTACCTCAAATCCTTCACTGGTTACCACAGCACTATCAGGCTTTATTATACCTGCTTTTTCACTTGCTATTTTATCTTTTGTATCACCTAATCTATCTGTATGGTCAAAATCAATATGCGTAATAACCGCACAGATATTGCGTTTCAAAACATTTGTTGCATCAAGCCTTCCACCTAAGCCTGTTTCAATAATTGCAATATCTATGCCATTATCTGCAAAATACTTGAACATAATAACCGTCAATATCTCAAATTCTGTTAAGTGTATCTCGTTTTCATCAGCAACCCCCATTACCTCAGAAAAATACTTAGCAAAATCATTTTTTGAAATATCCTCACCATTTATTTTTATACGTTCTGTATAATCAAATATATGTGGACTTGTATACAATCCTGTCTTATATCCAGCTGTCCTCAAAACGCTCTCAAGCATTGAACAACAAGAACCTTTACCATTAGTCCCTGCAACTTGAATAGCTGATATTTTATCCTGAGGATTACCTAAAATCTTTAAAACTTCTTTTACTCTATCAAGTCCTAAGTCTATATAAAACCTACCCTTTGAGGTCAAGTTTTCAATCGCTGTTTCATAATCCATTATAAAATCCCATTCCTAAAAATATTTTAAAATTATACAAGTTCTTCTGCTTCAACCTTAATTGGTAGCATAATTCCAAAAGTTGAACCCTCGTTGAGTTTTGATTTAACAAAAACTTTACCGTGATGATGTTTTTCAACCGCTACTTTTACAAGATGAAGTCCTAAACCTGTACCTTTTACAGTATGCGTTTTATTCTCAACTCTAAAGAATCTATCAAAAACTTTCTTTTGGTTTTCTTCTGAAATACCAATACCCTCATCTTCTACAGATATTTCAAGATATTCCTTAACCTTTTCAACTTTAACCTTAACCTTTTTACCATTAGGTGAATACTTGATAGCATTAGTCAAAAGGTTCATTACAACCCTTGTTATACTATCATAATTTATAGGAATTTGAGGTAAATCAGGTTCAATCATTACAATAATACTGATTTCTTTTTCTTCTGCTAAAACATTAGCTCTATCAACACATTCTTGAATAAGTTTTGATACATCACTCATTTCTTTATCAAGATGTACATTTTTTGCTTGATATCTTGAAAAATCAAGGATATCGTTAACCATATCGTGTAATCTTATAATCTCTTTATTCATTATTCCAATGAATTCTTTTTGAGTTTCAAGGTCAAATTCATCACCCATTGTGTATAATGTATCAATATAACTTCTCAAAACAGTAACAGGAGTTCTCAACTCATGTGAAACATTTGAAATAAATTGAGAACGCATCTTATTCATTTCTTCTTCTTTAGTGAAATCAATAAGTACAACAATATATCCTACATAATCACCGTTACTCAAAAACATAGGTGAAATAACCGTTTTAAATATCTTATCAGCTACCTCAATGTTAAACTCAAGAGGTTTATCCACCATTTGATTAATCGGAGTATTCTTAAACTCTTTAATTTTTTCTTCAAAGGCATCAATACCGTTTGAATCGCAATACTGTTGAAGATTTGTATTTATAATTTCATCATCAGTAACTTCAAGCATTTGTTTTGCGTGTTCATTTACAAGCACAACTCTATCGTTGTTATCACAAACAATAACCCCGTTTACGATACTCATAAGTATAGCTTCAAACTTGTTACGTTCAAGCATTAAACTTTCTACAGAGCTTTCGTTGTAAAGATGAAGTTTTTCAGACATATTATTGAATGCCTTAAACACTTCTCTAGCTTCTTTACTAACACCTTTACTATTAATCTTATATCCAAACTCACCTGATGAAAGTTTTCTAACACCGTCACACAAAGTTCTTAGTTCTTTTGTTGCAATCAAAGTATTCATAATAATAATCAAGGCAATCGTCAACCACGCAATTAAAAACGCAATCGCAAGTGATAGCCTAGTCATTGAAGAAACTTCATCAACAATGCTACCTGTAAGCCCGATAGTTACAGACCCAATAGCAGTCGGGTTTCCATTTTGAAACACAACCAAAGGTGAACTAACAGTTACACGAGATTTTCTACTTGAACAGATACCGTCATTTTTAGTAGAATAAATAACCTCAGAGTTTGAGTTCTTAAACTCAATAAATGCCATATCCTCATTTGTTTCAATAATAGATATAGAATGAGTTCTCAAGGTATTATAAATCGTTTCTTTAGGTAATCCACGAGTTAATGAAACCGTTTCAATCGCCAAAGATTTTGATATAACTTGTCCAAAATATTTATAACACATATTAAGGTTGTCTTTTATACTAAAAACAGCAAGAGCAGAAATCAAAAATAACAAAAGCGTGCTAAAAAACAGCCCTGTGATAATCAATTTTTTCTGTGCAGACATACCATAAAATAATTTCATACAAATATTTTATCACTTAATTTATCGGTTGCAAATAGTTCTAGCCACGTGGATACCCGAAGCAGACGCTTGGATTAAACCTCTTGTAACACCAGCTCCGTCACCGATTGCGAACAGATTTTTTACACCTTCTGTTTCAAGTTCATCAGTTAATTTTACCCTAGCCGAATAGAATTTAACCTCAATTCCATACAGCAAAGTATACCTTGAAGCTGTTCCAGGAGCAATTTTATCAAGTGCAAACAACATTTCTATAATACTTGTTAACTGACGATAAGGAAGTACAAGACTCAAATCACCAGGAGTTGCGCATTTCAAAGTTGGTTCTATTATACTTGACTTTAATCTTTCTGGAGTAGAGCGCTTTCCTTCTAACAAATCACCAAACCTTTGAACAAGAATACCACCTGCCAACATATTAGCAAGTCTTGCAATATGCTGACCATAAGCAATAGGTTCTTTAAAAGGTTCAGTAAACTGTTCACTAACCAACAAAGCAAAGTTTGTATTCTTAGTCTTGATATTAGCGTAACTATGACCGTTTACAGTTGCAATACCACTATAGTTTTCTTGGACAACTTCACCATTTGGATTCATACAGAAGGTTCTAACCTCGTCCCCAAATTTTGGCGAATAATACACAAGTTTTGATTCATACAACTTACTTGTTATCGGTTCAAACACAGGCGCAGGAAGTTCAACCCTAACCCCAACATCTACTGCGTTGTTAACCATACCGATTTTATGAGTAGCAAACTCTTTTGTAAGCCAAGCAGCACCTTCACGACCAGGAGCAATAATTACATATTCTGCCCTAATTTCTTCACCTGATTCGAGAACAAGTCCTTTTACTTGTTCACATTCTACAATCAATCTATCTGCAGGTTGGTTATTAATAATAGTTATCTTTTCAGCTAAATCATCTTGCATGTTTTTTAATACATCAAGACTACGTTCTGTACCTAAATGTCTTACAGGAGAATGTACAAGTTTTAGTTCTGCTAATGTTGCTTGATGCTCGATTTCTTCAAAAGTTTTCATATCAGTACCGAAAACTTCATCTGTAGCACCATATTTTAGGTATAAATCATCTGCATATTTAATAAGTTCTTTTGCATTTTCACGACTCATATAATCAACAAGATGACCACCAACATCAGGAGTAAGTGTAAGCTTGCCGTCAGAAAACGCACCTGCGCCACCCCAACCACAAAGAAGCCCACAACGTTTGCAATTAACACATTTTGGAGAACCTTCTCTAATTGGACATTTACGTTTTTCAATACGTTGACCCTTTTCAATAAGCACAACTTTCCATTCAGGACGAAGTTTTACTATTTCAAGCGCAGTAAAAATACCTGCTGGACCAGCACCAACTATTGCAACATTATACATAACACAACCCTCATTATACTCTTACTTATTTACGATACAGGAAAATGTTATGCAAGTCAAATTATGACAATAGAGGTTAAAATTTCATAAGAATCCTTACACTTCGCCAATCAAATCATACTCATCACAATCAACGATTTTGACATTTTCTATATCACCAGGAACTAATGGTTCATCAGTCTTTATATAAACAACTCCGTCCACTTCTGGTGCATCATTTTGAGTTCTAGCAACAACATAACCCTCGTCTGTAAAACTTTCTATAATACAAGGCATAGTTTTACCTATAAAGCTTTCATTGATTGATTTTGAAATACCTTGTTGCAATTCCATTAACTTGTTACGGCGTTCTTTCATAACCTTTTTAGAAATCTGTGGTTTCATATTATATGACGGTGTACCTTTTTCTCTCGAGTATTCAAACACTCCAAGTTTATTAAATTTCATATCCTTAATAAACTTATACAAATGTTCAAATTCTTCTTCTGTTTCTCCAGGATAACCAACAATAAACGCAGTTCTAATCGCAACATTAGGGATACGTTTTCTAATATTTTCTATCATTTCTCTATAGTCAAACGCAGGTCTATTCATACGTTTAAGCATATCAGGGTGAGAATGTTGTAATGGAATATCAATATATTTAACCACCTTATCACATTCTGCAATCGCATCAAGCAAATCGTCTTTCATCTGAGTCGGATATGCATACATTATTCTTATCCAACCTAAACCCTCAATCTTATTGAGTTCTCGTAATAATTCAGGCAACATTGGTTTTTTATAAATATCAATGCCATAACCCGTTGTATCTTGAGCAATAAGTATAATCTCTGTAACACCTTTTTTGACAAGTGATTTTGCTTCATCAATAATATTTTCCATTTTTCTAGAGCGATAATCACCTCTCAAATAAGGAATAATACAGTATCCACAACGATAATTACAACCGTCTGCAATCTTTATATAAGAACTTGAACCTACAGTAATCTGTTGACGTGTAACTGTTTCAGGATAATTGTATTCAGGAGTTTCATTAACCTCTTGAACATACTCCTCACCGTTTTCAATAGACTTAATAACATCAACAATCTTGCCAAAATCAGTCGCACCAATCATGCCAGAGATTTCAGGAATTGCTTTTTTTAATTCATCACCATGCTTTTGCGCTAAACAACCAGCAATAATAACCTTTTTGCCTTCATTTATCATCTCTAAAATAGAATCAACAGACTCTTTTTCAGCATCGTGAATAAAAGAACAAGTATTTATAATAACTATATCAGACTCGTCCTCGTTCAAAGTTATCTCATAACCGTTTTGAGCCAAAGTACCAAGCATCAATTCAGAATCAACCAAATTCTTAGCGCAACCGTGACTTATCAAAGCAATTTTTTTCATATTTCCACCACTAATTATTCAAACTATGTAACGGAGCAGGAATTCTACCAGCTCTATTCACAAAATCTGCTGATGACAATGAATTAACAGGCATAATAGGTGCTTCACCTAACAAACCACCAAACACAACTTTATCCCCAACACCTTTACCAACGGCAGGGATAAGTCTAACTGCAGTAGTTTTCTTGTTAATCATACCAATAGCCATCTCATCAGCAATCATGCCAGCAATAGTTGTTGTAGGCGTATCTCCAGGTATTGCAATCATATCCAACCCAACAGAACATACAGAAGTCATCGCCTCTAATTTATCAAAAGTCAAATGTCCTTTTGTAGTAGCCTCAATCATGCCAGCATCTTCTGATACAGGGATAAACGCACCTGACAGCCCACCAACATAAGAACTTGCCATAATACCACCTTTTTTAACTGCATCATTCAACATAGCAAGAGCAGCCGTTGTACCGTGTGCTCCAGCATGTTCCAAACCCATAGCCTGAAAAATTTCTGCAACACTATCACCAATCGCAGGAGTAGGTGCTAGCGACAAATCAATTACCCCAAACGGAATGCCCAACTTATCAGCCAAATGTCTACCAACAAGTTCACCAGTTGATGTAATCTTATAAGCAGTCTGCTTAATAACTTTAGCTAAAGTTCCCATATCAGCATCTTTACCTAAATTTTCAATCGCAGCCTTAACTACACCAGGACCAGATACACCAACATTCAACGCACACTCAGGTTCGCTATATCCACAATATGCACCTGCCATAAATGGATTGTCATTAACTGAATTACAGAAACATACAAATTTTGCTGAACCTAAACTGTCATTGTCTTTAGTTAATTCAGCAGATTTTTTAATAACCTCTGCAACCTTCAATACAGCATCCATATTAATACCAGCTTTTGAGCTACCAACATTCACAGATGAACACAATCTGCTTGTTTGCGCTAATGCTTCTGGAATAGATTCAATAAGTGCTAAATCACCTTTGGTACAACCTTTTTCAACTAAAGCTGAATACCCACCAATAAAATCAATCCCAACTTCTTTTGCTACATTATCAAGGGTTTTTGCTATTTTTACATAATCGTATTCATCACAAGCCTCACCAATTATAGAAATAGGTGTAACAGAAATACGTTTATTAACGATAGGAATAGCGTAATCACTTGCTATTTCATCAGCATATTTTACAAGGTTTTTTGCATATTTATATATTTTGTCGTGTATTCTTTTACATAAAACATCTACATCTCTATCTATACAATCTCTTAAACTTATTGACATTGTAACTGTACGAATATCAAGATTATAAAGTTTTATCATATTGATTGTTTCTAAAACCAAGTTTTCATCAAAGTTTCTCATAACTGCTCCCGTTACCTGTGCGCAAGAACTGTTGTAAAACTTCCATCTTTTGAGGTTTTAACACTAATCTTAGTTCTACACGTCTACTTCTTTTGTAATCTTCTTTTCCGTCTACAAGTATAGGTTTACTAAAACTAGCACCCTCTACTCTAAGCATTTTTGTCAAATCATTATAATAAGGTTTATTCCTACACAGAATAAACACATAGTTAGCAACATTGTACGCACGATTCATTGAAAGATTCATGTTCTTCATATATTGCTCTTGTCTTGAATAAGCACCTCTAAATAACTGTGAATCCGTATGACCTTGAATAACAATATACGTAACATACTGTCTCAGTTCGCCATTCATAACGCTGTCAAAATACACTGGCAAAAATTTCGCCAAAAATACTCTACCCTTTGGAGTAAGTTCAGCACTATTTAACTTAAACAACTCCATATCAGAAATTTTTGCCATACCACTAAATGGGTCTATTTCAACATCTGAAGTTTTTACTTCCTCTGCTTTTTCTGAACTAATATCAGTATTTTCTACTTTTTGTTCAGCCTTAATATTAAGGTTTTTCATATCCTGAACCATCTGTTGAACAGTTTCGCAAACAACCTTTGCCGCTTCACCATTACCTTGACCTGTGTTAGCACAATATGCAAAAAACAATGTCGCAAAAATCATGAACATACCGATAAACAAATCGGACATTGTTACCCAGAATATGTTTCCACCTTCTTCGTGTGGTTTCTGTCTTACCTTAGCACCCACCTAGAACAAACCTCCAAGTTCATCACCATTATCTGATTTTTTAGCCATTGTATCATTTAAGTTGTTTACACCAAATATCAAACTATCAAGATACGGCATAATAACATTCGCCAAATCCTTTTGGATAGAGTTTGAAAATGCTTTTGGGATAGACTTCAAAATTGTACCATTATCATGGTTTTGAATTTTTGAGGTCTTTAACAAGTCAACAAGGAAGGCTTCTGTTGTAGTAATACCAAACAATGAGCCAAGTTTCTCAACAACCTTTTCACAAGCTGTACTTAACATAAGTGAAGTCATCAATTTGTTTACCATTGTAAATGTCAAACAAGAACCTACAGCAAGTACAGAACAGATTGCAGCAATCTGCATATCGCCAACAAAGTGAGCAACGGTTTTTGTAAGTGCTTCTGGTGATGAAAAGTCAAGTTTACCAAACGCTTCTGCAATCTTCAAGAAGGTAAAGAACGGACCAAAACCTGTAAGCAACTCTGGAAACGCATTCAAAAAGTTTTTATTATAATGAGGTGTTATCATTGATTCTTCATTGAAGAAATACGGTATATCAACCGTTGACTGAATACCAGAAACTCTGTCTGATACGTTTTCAAACTCAATTGAATCCTCACTATCTTGAAAAGCGATTGTATCTGAGAACAACAACGCATCTTTAAATTGTTCAAATGGTCTTGCTGTACAAGGATTTGACATCAAGATTTGTTTAAATTCTTCATATCTGTATGACATATTACTTTTTTCAAAAGTTTCCAAATCTGCACACACTTTTTTTAGGTCTTTAGCAATCGCCAAATAACGCTTCAACATATATCCAAAACCACTCCAAAAAGTTGTTACAATGATGATAACAGGAGGGTCTTTTATCAATTTCATTAAAAATTCCATCGCTCATTCCTTATTTTTTTAATTATTACCAGCATTTTAGCATAAAAACGGTTATGAATACAACACTATTGTCAATATATTTTGTAGTTGTATAATAAAACTATTATGATTAAGAGAAGAATTTCAAAACAAATATCTATAGGTGATGTAAAAATCGGTGGAAACGCACCAATTTCTGTGCAAACAATGTGTAACACCGATACAAGAGATGTAAAAGCAACCTTAAACCAAATTAAAGAATTTGAACAAGCAGGTTGTGATATTGTTAGATTAGCCGTGCTTAATAAAGAAGCTGCTGAATCTATAAAAGAGATTGTAAAAAAATCTAATTTACCGTTAGTTGCTGACATTCATTTTGATTACAGATTGGCAATACGTTGTATAGAAAACGGTATTCACGCACTAAGAATCAATCCTGGAAATATTGGTAAGCGTGAACACACAGAAAAAGTAGTAAATCTTGCAAAAGCTAATAATATCCCTATTAGAATAGGTATCAATGCAGGGTCTTTAGAAAAAGAATTGAAAGCTCGCACAGATTTAACGCTTGCTGAAAAAATGGTTGAAAGTGCATTTGGACATATCAGAATCTTGGAAGATATGAATTATGATAATATCAAAATTTCACTAAAATCTTCTGATGTTCAAACAACACTTGAAGCATATAGATTGATTGCTCAAAAAGTTGATTATCCACTTCACGTAGGTGTAACTGAGGCAGGAACACTAAAACGTGGACTTATAAAATCTTCTGTTGGTATTGGTACACTTTTAGCAGAAGGTATCGGCGATACAATAAGAGTTTCTCTAACAGAAAACCCTGTTGAAGAAGTTTATGCAGGTTGGGAAATTTTAAAATCTCTAGATTTACGTTCAAGAGGAGTTAATTTTATATCTTGTCCAACTTGTGGAAGAACACAAATTGACTTGATATCATTAGCAAAACAGGTTGAAGAAAAATTTGCAAACCTTGATATACCAATTACTATTGCAACTATGGGTTGCCCAGTAAATGGACCTGGAGAAGCTTCAAGTGCTGATTACGGTATTGCAGGTGCAATAGGCGAAGGATATATATTTAAAAAAGGTGAAATAATCCTATCTCGTATACCTGAAAAAGATTTGTTAAACGAACTTGAAAAAGTAATTATGGCAGACTTTTCTGAGAAAGAATAAGCCATTTCTTCACCCAATAGAACATACTTTGCAAAGATTTCAAAACTGTCTTAATTTCGCAATTATGCCATTTTGTCTACTGCGTTAGCTTTATTTTGCATTTTCTTAGCTTGAATAAATGCATAAGTACCCATAACTGCACCAATAATTCCATTAACAACTAATGAAGTTTTGCCACTAGATTTTGAACCTGCTATTTTTGAGAAAATTTTATCAAATCCCATACCAATAAATGCCCACGCAAAACCATTTATTAAACCTATTGCAGCAGGTGGATATTTCATAACAGCCTCATTATTTTTGTCAATCTTATCAACCAACTTAGACGTTACAGGTTGTTTTTGAGCTTGTGCCTGTTGAGGTTGTTGTTGAGGTTGAATACTTTTAAAATGTACGTTTCCATAATTTACAGTTGAAAAATTCATAACACAAGCCTTTCATTATTAGTTGTACTGTATTAATACCTAGATAAAAACTTTTTTGCTAGTTTATAAAGGATTATTTTGTAAACATTTGTAACAAAAAATATAAGTGCTGAAATCGGACTTAAAGTATATACTTTATATATACAAGAGAGCAAATAAAAAGATTCTTAACAACATTAAGTAAACACGATGATATTAAATTTATTTTAACCTATATACCCTAATTCCCTTCCTAATTCTAGTTTTAGCCTTCCTTGCGAAAGGCTTTTTTTTGAGAAAATTAGGTCAAATAGTGATATATAAGCAATTTTATTCAGGTAAAAGCACCGAAATAACTGCATTATTAATATTCAAATATTCTTTTGAGGCATTTTGAACATCATCAACAGTTATACTTTCTAAAATAGGCAAATAGTCTGAAACAAGTGCCAAATCATCACAAACAGTCATATAATAACCTATATTTTCACCAATTTCAGAAACTGTTTCTGCGTTTGAAGCAAATCTTGATTTGATTTTCTTTTTAGCCTTTTTAATTTCGTCTTCTGAAACGGTTGTCTTAATTTTTTCAATTTCAGCTTTTACAAGTTCAATAGCTTGTTCTTTATATTGAGGGTTGAAATTCGCTTGAACAAAGAAATTACCACCATCTCTAAAAATATAATGTTCTGAATCAATCATATTAAAAATACGTTCTTTTTGATTTTCAATAAGGTTTCTATAAAGCCTTGAGCTTGCACCCTCTCCTAATATCAAAGATATCATATCCAATAAAATACAATTTTTAATATCAGTTGCTACAACACCCAAATATCCGAACATCAAAAAACCTGAATTTAAACAAGCCTTATTTTCTACATATTTTGTTTCTTTTGTAGGTTTATCAATCTCATAAACTTGTTTTTCAATATTTTTTCTATCACCAAAATCGAATAATTTAGTTAGTTTATCCAAAACTTTTTCGTGGTCAAAATCCCCAACCACAATAGTAGTCATATTTGAAGGACAATAGAAAGTTTTATAATAATTCATTATTTCTTCTTGTTTAACTTGTGAAATAATTTGAGGAGTACCAATAACATCTCTTTTGTATGGGTGAGAAGTGTACATATTGTGGTTTGTAGCGTTATAAACCTTTGTCCAAGGTTGGTCTTCTCTCATTCTAATTTCTTCAATTACAACGTGACGTTCACGTTTTGTACCGACATTTTTATCATTCACATCAAACGGTGCGCCAATCTCATCATAAGGTAAAACTGGGTCAATCATCATATCAGCATGTAATTCTAATGCCAAATTAAAATCTTCATCATTTTCACCTTTTGGTAAAGTAACATAATAATATGTATAATCTTTCCAAGTAGCCGCATTTACAATCGCACCTTTTGCTTCTAAAACCCTATCAAACTCACCTGCAGGGTGTTTGTGAGTACCCTTAAACATCAAGTGTTCAAGAAAATGTGAAATACCATTATTTTTGTCATTTTCATTTATTGAACCTGTGCGCACCCAAGTACTAATATTTACCAATCCACCTTCTTTGTGTGCAAGAACTATTTTATGCCCGTTTTCTCTTTCATATATCTCAACATCTTTTGATAAAAACGGATATTTAACGGTTGTCTTTGATAAGCTCATAATCTTCCTTTCATCTGCGAATTGGTTATAATCTCTTTTTAAATCATTTTTTATATTGTAGCACAAATTCAAGCATTTGTTATTCTGTTAATCAGATAAATATTCAGTTGGGGAATTTCTGTTTTCATAAAAATTCATTAGTATTTTAAAAAAAGGAGGAACTTATGTTTTACAATGTTTTAAAATTAAAAGATTTAGTAGACTTAGAAAATGGTAAAAAGCTAGAAAAAAATATATTATTAGAAAATGACGGTGCTTTGCTTGTGACAGTGGCACTAAAAAAAGATGAAATACTAGATTGGCACGTATCAGATAGAGATGCTTTTGTATATGTATTTGAGGGCAAAGCAGAGTTCCATTTTGAAGCAGAAAAATTTGAAGTAAAAGATGGTGACGTTTTAATGTTCAAAAAAGATGACAACCACAAAGTCTTGGCAGTAAAAGATACTAAATTCTTGCTAGCAAGAATTTAGGTAAATGTTTATAAGGACCCTGAAACTGTCTTGAATTTACTCCACGCTCACAGAATTTCACCTTTTGTGACGTTGTCACAGTCGGTTCAATCTGTTCGCTATCCGGACTAACTTCGTGTCGTCCGTCCGTAAATTCGCAAGTTCAGGGTGACTAAAACTAAATAATAACAGTCATTCCGAACTCGTTTCGGAATCCCTGCGTACATAAAAACTGCAAAGGGCGGGTTCGACTTTGTCGAACCCGCCCTTGTTATTATCAAATCATTTTCAAACTTAGCCAAGCACTTTATACAACGCATCAACTACAATCGGATCCCATTTGATACCTGATTCTTGATTAATAACCGCCAATGCTTGTTGTTTTGTCATAGCTTTTCTGTGTGCTCTATCAGAAGTCATCGCAGAATAAGCATCAGCTACAGCGATAATTCTTGAACCCAAAGGAATAGACATTCTTTTTAAACCTTCTGGCTCACCTGAACCGTCATAACGCTCTTTATGATAACAAATATATGGTACAACTTCTGACAAGAAGTTAATCTTCATCAAGATATTTACACCAATATTTGCATAGTTTTTAAGTTTATCCCAATCCTCTTGAGATAATTTACCTTTATTTGCAAACAATTCTTCTGGTAATGTGATTTTACCGATGTTTTGCAACAAACCAGCGTAATAAATAAGGTCTTTTGTTTTTTCGTTCAACTTCAATTCTGAAGCAAGTTCACGAGCTAAATCAGCTGTATTTTGTGAGTGAGCAACACTATATTGACCCTTAATATCAACAACTTTAGCCAATGTCTTGATAAAGTTTTCTTGGTTGTCACCTAAATCACCAATCAAAGCTGTTAATTCTGCTCTCATGTGTTGTAATTCAGTCATATCAGCATCATCTTGTCCCAACAACTCATTAACTGTGTTTATTGTTCTTTGTAAAGAAATTGATGTACCAAATAATTTTGACATAGCTTCAACTACAGAAACATAATCTTTTTTTATAGGTTTTTCTGAATAACTTTCAAGAACAAATACACCTACTACGTTTGCGTTGTTATGCATTGGAATTACTACATATTGCTTCACCTTGTCTTCATTTAATTCAGAAAATTTAGTAACACAATCCATTTTATCAGGAGAGATTACAAGAGTTTGAACATTCTTAAATGCTTGAACCATTGGTTCATCATCATCAAAATTAAACCCGATATTTTTAACCAACAAGTTCTCTTTTGAATCAATAGAAGTACCTGCAAGCACTATATCTTTTTCTAAACCATCAAGTCCACAAGCGAATTCTTTTGTTAAGAAGATATGACAAGCATCGTTTTCTACAATCTGTGTCATGGTTTTTGCGATTGAGTTATATATAATATAATCATCTTTTGAATTGAACCCAATTACAGAAAGTGTATTATTCATTGAATATACAGACACAAGCTCTGATAATTGGTTCTTTAATCTAGCAACTTTATTTTTGTTACTGCTACCTATTTTCTTTGCTAAATCTTCTGAGATAAGGTTTTCTGATATAAAATCACCTAAGTTAAGCGCAAAAATCTCTTCTAATGGATCACCTTCTACTAAATCTATTGAACGTCCAAATAGAGATGCTCCTTTTTCTTCGTTTGTCATAGTTGTATACCTTCTAAATTAGTTTATTTTTTTGTGTCTTATCTTTGTATGTTTCAACTAACGGCACAAATTTGAAAAACTTTAATCCAATTTACAAAATTTTATACTTTGGTTGTAGAAAATTATACTTTTGATAGAAAAATAAATTAGAATTTCAACAATAAGCCATAATCTATATTATTTTAATGCAAATTATATAGCCAACAATTTCAAGTAACCAAATTAACCGATAAGAGTTTTTGCAAAATTCAATGACTCATCAGTAATTTCACCACCAGCAAGCTCAGCCAACGCATTAAGTTTATCTTTTTCAGAAAGTTGATATATACCAACTTTTGTACTATCGCCTTGAACCTTCTTAACGTAAAAATGTCTACTTGCTTTTGCAGCTAAAATAGCTTGGTGAGTAATCATAATAATTTGTCTATATTTTGAAAGCTCTGTTATCTCATCAGCAACGGATTGAGAAGTCTTACCTGAAATACCTGTGTCGATTTCATCGAATATAACTGTATCAATATCATCTTGTTGAGCAAAAATAGATTTTAATGCAAGCATAACCCTAGAAATTTCACCACCTGAAGCAACTTTTGCCATAGGTCTAAGTGGTTCTGATACGTTTGTTGATATCAAAAATTCAACATCATCAATCCCCTTTTCACAAAGTGAAGTTTCTTCTACTTTTATTTCAAATCTACATTTTGGAAGTTCAAGTTTAGTAAGGGTTTCAACGATTAACGCTGATAAAACTTGAGCATAATTCTTTCTTTGTTCTGATATCGTTTTTGCAAGTTTCGTTAAATCATATTCTAGTTGTACTATTTCTTGTTCTGTTTTTTCGATTTCTACAGTTGAATTTTCAATGCTTGAATATTCTTCACTCAATTTTGTAAATGTGTTTAGAACTTCTTCTAAAGAGCCACCATACTTACGTTTCAGTTTATCTAACAAAAACAATCTTTCTTGGATTTCATTCAATCTTTCTGTGTCATTATTCATTCCCTGAGAATAATCTCTCAAATTAGCACTAACCTCTTTTAAAAGCTCGTATGATTCCACAAAATTGGTTTCAATCTCGCTTAAATTTTCATCAAGAGAAACTGCTTTTGAAATATTCATTTTTATTTGAGAAAGTGCATTTATAATTGAATTGTCATCGTTAGAAAGTGACCAATAAGAGCCACCTGTAAGCTCTTTAAGTTTTTCAGCATTTTCTAATACAGCAAGCTCTTTATTGAGTTTTTCATCTTCTTCAACATCTTCAATCCCTGCGTTTTCGATTTCATCTATTTGGAATTTTAAAAACTCTATTTGAGAATCAGTTGCTTGGTTTTGGGTTTGAAGCTTTGTTAATTTTGATTTCAAATCCTGATATTCTTTATATTTTATAGAATACTCATCAAGCATATCACCACAAGTATTCTTCGCATAAGAATCAAGAAGTTTTATATGATATTTAGGTTGTAAGAATGTATAAGACTGATGTTGAGAATGAATATCAACAATATAGTTTCTAAGCTCTTTTATAAGGTTTTGGTTTACAAGCACACCATTTATTCTATATTTTGATGATGAATTTGTAATTTCACGAGAAATAACAACTTCATTATTATCAACATCAATTTCGTTTATTTTTAACAATTCAAGTGCGTTTTTGTTGATTAAATCCACACAAATTTCTATCGTAGCTTTGTCTGAACCTGTTTTAATCACATCTTTAGAGGCTTTACCACCAAGTACAATATCGATTGCATTTATAAGAATACTTTTACCTGCACCTGTTTCACCAGTGATTACGTTTAGGGCTGAATCAAACTCAACTTCTAACTCATCTATAAGTATGTAGTTTTTAACAGAAATCGACTTAATCATAACAATAAATTAACTGAAAAAGGGTAATATTTCAAGCAGGTTATCCTGAGTTGGTTTAAAATTTTAATAATTTTCTAATCAGGGAAAATCTTTGATTTCAACTCTAATGCAGTCTTTGTAGTCGCTAATCCTGCTTGTGAGCTTTCCTTCAACATAGGTGACATTAATTGACCTGTTTGCCTCATCGCATCAATAACTTCATCAACAGGAATTTTACTCTCTATACCAGCAAGTGCCAACTCACAAGATGTAACAGCGTGTATTGATAAAATAGGGTTTCTTTTAATACAAGGAACTTCAACAAGTCCACAAACAGGGTCACAACTAAGCCCCAATAAGTTTTTCATAGCAAGGGCAACTGCATTCAATATTTCATCAATATCACCACCCATAGTTTGAGCCAAACCACCTGCACACATCGCTGAAGCAACACCACATTCTGCTTGACAACCTGCGACTGCGCCTGCTAGTTGAACCTTGTTAGAAATAATGCTCCCTATCTTTCCTGCCGTTATTAAAAAATTAATTTGTTCTTCCTTGCTAACATTATATTCTTCTGCATAAGCTACTAATACAGCTGGAACAATCCCACAAGACCCTGCCGTTGGACAAGCTACAATTCTGCCCATTCTCAAGTTTTCTTCTGATGTTGCTAAAGAATATGTAATAATTTTTTCAAAAAGTTTACCAAACAAAGCATTTCGTTTTTTATATCTATCAATCAACTTAACGCAATCATCACCACACCAGTTACTGATAGATTTTTCCGTTGAACCCATGCCTGTTTTTATGGTTTCTCGCATTACCTCAATATGATGAAATACATTTTCTCTAATATCTTCTATCTTCATATCAGAAACTTTAGAATCTTCTTCTAGAGTTAATTCCCATATTGTTTTGTTCTCATTAACACAAGCCTCTTTAAGCTCTTTGAATGTTGATATTCCCATTATTGCTCAATCTTTCTTATACAAGTTACATAATCTACATCAGAAATTTGTTCAATTTCTTTCACAATATCGTCATCTGCATTAGTATCCAATGCAATATACATAGATGCTTTTCCACCTTTTTCGTTTCTATCACAATGAAGTGATGCAATATTTATATTCCTCGCTTGGATAATATTACTAACAGTTGAAATCATACCAGGTTTATCTTTATAAATAAGCAAAATCGTATGATAATTTCCTGAAATACCAACAGAAAACCCATTAATTGAGGTTATTTTAATCTCACCTGCACCAACAGAGTCGCCAGATATATACATCTCATCATTTATCTCAATATCAACAGAATTAGGGTGTCTGCTGATATCGTTTGCATACTCATACTTATAATCAATATCTTTTGTTATCTCAAAAATATGCTTGATTCTATTATCATAAACTTTATACCCTAAAATTCCTGCTAAAAGTCCTTTTTGCGTTCCGTGACCTTTACCTGTTTGGGCAAATGAATTGTATAGTCTAAACAAAACTTTTTTAACAGGTTTTGAATAAATATTTTTCGCCATTAATCCAAGTCTAATAGCACCTGCTGTATGTGAACTTGAAGGTCCTACCATAATTGGTGAAATTACATCAAACAATGTTTTTTGATTCAACTTTTTATCCTCTTAAAACTTTTCTCTTCTCTATTAGAGATAAAAACACTTCTACCTATAATATACTTTGTTCAGTATCTTTATCAAAGAATAACATATTATTTACAGAAACTGCTAATTCAATCTCGTTTTCTATACAGAAATTAGGTGACAACTTTGCAGAACATTTTTTACCTTGAATATCAAAATAAGCTATCTTTTCGCTACCTAACATCTCTGTTATATCAACTTTTGATTTAAACCTAATATCACCTGCCGTCATATTTTCAGGTCTTATTCCGATTATAACTTCTTTTCTATCACCAAATTTTGATTTCAATTCTTCAGGAATCTCAAAACATACCCCATCAAACTCAACATTACCATTGTCTACTTTTGCATTGATAAAATTCATTTGACCGATAAACCCTGCCACAAAAACATTTTTAGGGTGCGAATAAATATTATCAGGACTATCAACCTGTTGTACAACACCTTTATCTAAAACCACAATTCTATCACCCATTGTCAAGGCTTCTGTTTGGTCGTGGGTAACATATATGAATGTCGTATCTAATTTTTTGTGTAATTTTTTAATTTCAGAACGCATTTGCACCCTTAATTTAGCATCAAGATTTGAAAGTGGTTCGTCCATAAGAAAAACTTTAGGCTTTCTTACCATAGCTCGACCAAGTGCTACACGTTGACGCTGACCACCAGATAATTGCTTTGGTTTTCTATCAAGATATTGTGTCAAATCAAGGATTTCAGCGACCTCTCTCACTTTTTCATCAATAACTTTTTTGTCATATTTTCTCATTTTCAAACCAAATGCAATATTATCATATACATTCATATGCGGATATAATGCGTAACTTTGGAATACGAAAGCAATATCTCTATCTTTAGGGTGAATATTATTAACAACTTTATCGCCAATAGAAATTGTTCCTGATGTGATATCTTCTAACCCTGCAATCATTCTTAAAATAGTTGATTTTCCACAACCAGAAGCACCGACCAACACAATAAATTCCTTGTCTGCAATTTCAAGGTTTATATTATTAATAATAACTTTTGTTTTATCATACGACTTGCAAAGCTCTTTCAAACTAACATTACTCATAATGCTCCCTCGGAATAACTAAATTAAATACAGGACCTTGCATAGGGACATTTTCAACCCAAACTTCACCACCAAGTGATTTTGCAAGGTTTTTAACTGTGCCGAGTGCAAGTGCTCTTGTTATTGAATTTCTGTTTAATGTATCTATTGTTGCATAAGGATTGAATAAGATAGGCAATTCACTATCAGTAATCTGCAAATTCAGACTTGAAATACTTAACAAAATAGATGGAACTGTTGGAAGATTTCTTGCATTAAGATATTCATCTGAAGTATCGCTCAAATCAATAGAAATAGTACCTATCTCCATTTCACGAACAACAGATTCAATCAGATTTTGCATAATCACCTTAACAACAGGCTCATTTTGAAATATCATTCGTTTTAAATCTTTTTCTACAACAAAATTTATATTCAAAGATTTTGACTCATAATTAGCAGTGATGAACTTTATTGTCTGTTCAATTAAACTAACAACATCAAAATACTTTTTATCAACCTCAAACATATCACCTTCAGATTGAGAAAGCTCAACCAACTTGTTAAAGAAATATGCCAATTCAGAAGAATTATTCTTGATAATATTCAGATACTTGTCTTGTTTCTCAGTCACACTGCCACCAAGTCCATCAATAAGACCTTGAGAGAACCCTATCACTGATTGGAGTGGTGGATTAAATTTGTTAGCAAGTTTAACTAAAAACTCATTTTTATCTTTTGCAACGTGATGAGTATTTTCTTTTTCTGCTAAAATACCTGATATACGTTTATAGTTTTGGGTAGAATCTCTTAATGCAACAATGAACCCATTTTCAACAGGTCTTGTTGTTATTTCATAATATTCTTCTTTTATAGTTGATTTTGCAATAAGAGCCTTCTTAGTAGCTTCTGCACTTTTCACAAGTTCAAACCCATTTTCAAGGATATCGTTAACAGTAATATTAACAAACCCCTCTTGTTTTGAAACCTCAAAAACTTCACAGGCAACATCATTTCCCCATTCTATCAGACCTGAATTAGTAACATATATAATAGAATCAGGCAAATTTGATGCAATATCGAAAGTCTTTTGTTTAGATAAAATTTTACGTATATCCATTAAATCAGTATACCTCAATGAATATATTTTAGCATAAAATTCTAAAGTTAGTTCTTTATACAACTACTAATCATAACAATTATTTACCAAAAGAATAAGTTATTAATAAAATTCATATTAAAATTTGAAAAAATAGCATGTTTTTACTATGATTTAAGTATGGTAATTAAACTAAACAATTTTGAAATCGGTGGCGACACCTTAACAATTTTAGCAGGACCTTGTGCAATAGAATCGCAATCAATACTTGATGAAACAGCACAAGAACTTAAAGAAGTATGTAAAAGCCTTGGTATAAACTATGTTTTCAAATCATCGTTTGACAAGGCAAACCGTTCTTCAATCGACTCATTTAGAGGTCCAGGGTTAGAAAAAGGGTTAGAAATGTTGGCAGAAATCAAATCGAAATACGACTTGCCTATTGTTACTGATATACATACTCCTGACCAAGCAGAACCTGTTTCAAAAGTCGCTGATATTCTACAAATCCCTGCTTTCTTATGCAGACAAACAGATTTGCTTGTAGCGGCAGCAAAGACAGGAAAAATTGTAAACATAAAAAAAGGACAATTCTTAGCACCTCAACAAATGAAATCATTAGTGAAAAAAGTTGAAGATGCAGGAAATCACAACATTATGTTGACTGATAGAGGGACAAGTTTTGGTTATAACAACCTAGTTGTTGATTTCAGAGGAATTCCTATAATGAAAGAATTTGGATATCCTGTTGTAATGGACGCAACACATAGCGTTCAACTTCCAGGCTCAAATGGAACATCAACAGGTGGTGATAGACGTTTTGTACCAGAACTTGCAAAAGCTTCTATGGCAGTTGGTGCTGACGTTCTATTCTTTGAAATTCACCCAGACCCAGATAAAGCACTTTGTGACGGCCCAAATATGTTAGCTCTTAAAGATGCGAAAAAAGTATTTTCTATCTGTCAAGAAATATTTAAGGTGGTTAGAAAATGATAATAAAAAAATTCGTAGTTGGTGATATGGGAAATAACAATTACCTGCTCATTGATAATGGTGAAGCAGTGTTGATTGATTGCACTGCATTAATCCCTGAACTTGACTCCGTTCTAAAAGAATACAACGCAGAACTAAAATATATTCTTTTGACTCACTCACACTTTGATCATATAGGCGGTGTTGTAGCGACTTTAAAAACACATAATGATACTAAAGTTGCTATTCATATAGACGACAAGGAAAATCTTGAAACGACAAAAGAATTTATGAGCAAATATGGATTGCCTCAAATAGATGTCCCAAAAGCTGATATTTTCTTAAAAGAAGGTGACATTATAAAATTTGGCAACACAGAGCTAAAAGTCGTACATCTACCAGGTCATACAGCAGGTGGAGTGGGATATATTACAGACAAAGCTATATTTTCGGGTGACACTATCTTCTTATCAAGCGTTGGAAGAACGGATTTGCCAACTGGAGATTTTGAAGCTTTAAAAAACAGTATTCATAATAAAATATTCACACTAGATGATGACACCGTAATTTATACGGGACACGGTGCTCAAACATCTGTGGGAAACGAAAAGAAATATAATTCATTTATATAAGTGAGGTAAAGATGCAAGAAAAATTGAACAACATATACGCACTTGCAAGTGCAGATATCGAAAAAGCTACTTCAAGCAGTGATTTAGACGAAATTAGATTGAAATACTTGAGCAGAAAAGGTGAATTCAACGCAATCAAAAAAGGACTTAAAGACCTTTCTAACGAAGAAAAAAGAGTTGTTGGTTCATTAGCTAATGAAATTACTCAAAAACTTGAAACAGCAATCAAATCTAAGTATTCAGAATTCTACAGAAAAGAATTAGATGCAAAACTTGAAAAAGAAAAAATCGATATCACTTTACCAGGGCAATTTTCTCCAAGAGGAAAAGTTCACCCAATCACATCTACAACAAATGAGATAGTGAAAATTTTTCAAAACTTAGGTTTTTCACTTGTACCAAGTGAAAACGCACCAGAAGTTGAAACAGAATATTTCAACTTTGATATGTTGAATGTACCTAAGAACCACCCAGCAAGAGATGTTCAAGATACATTCTATACAAAACTTGCACCTTATACAGTGTTAAGAAGTCAAACTTCTAACGCACAAATCAGAACAATGGAATCAATGACACCACCAATAAGAGTAATAGCTCCAGGTCGTGTGTATAGAAACGAAACAGTGAACGCAAGAAAAAACAACTTCTTCCACCAAATTGAAGGGTTATATGTTGATAAAAACATTACTTTTGGTGACTTAAAAGGTGTTCTTAACGAATTTATCAGACTATACTTCGGTTCTGCAAGACCAACAAGATTTAGAAGCAGTTTCTTCCCATTCACTGAACCATCAGTAGAAATCGATGTTCAATGTATTATGTGCGAAGGCAAAGGTTGCAGAACTTGTAGTGGTACAGGTTGGTTAGAAGTTTTAGGCGCAGGTATGGTTGATACAAACGTGCTTAAAAATGTTGGCATAGACCCTGATGTATATTCAGGATTTGCTTTTGGTATGGGTATTGAAAGACTTTCTATGCTTAAATATGCGATTGACGATATTAGATTGTTCTTTAACAACGATAAGAGATTCTTAGAACAATTCATGTAGACAAAATGGTATTACTATTGTAAAATTGAAAAAAAGTGAGGAATAAATAATTATGATGGATCAAATAGTAAAAGTTGCGTGGGAACTTAACGATAACAGTGAAAACAGATATCAATTAGTATATGAAATTGCGGAACTAGCAAAAAAATTGGTTGATGAAACACAAATGAAAAAAGCTAGAGAAGACTTCGGCTACGAAGAATTCGTTGGTTCTGACAAACAATTTAAAAAAGAAAATCCTGTTGAACACGCTATCATGGTAAAAGCATCTGAAACAGATGATAACGAATTAGTAGGATAATATTAGGTTTATTATAAAGGGTGGTTCTATGGATTACTACCCTTTTTTAGTGTTTAGGTCAAGGAGGCATCTAATGGAAGGAACAGTTAAATATATAAAAGATATTGTCAAAGATTTTAAACCAGAAATCGGTATTGTGTTAGGTTCAGGTCTTGGCGAATTGGCAGACGAATTTTGTGAGATAAAAATTCCTTATAAAGAAATTCCAGGATTTTCTGAATCAACAGTAAAAGGACATAGCGGAAACTTGGTTTTTGCAGAAATCAACGGTAAAAAAATTGTGATGATGCAAGGAAGATACCATTTTTACGAAGGTCATTCAATGGACGTTGTGACTTTTCCTATAAAGGTTATGAAAAAATTGGGTGTACAAACTCTTATTGTGACAAACGCAGCAGGTGGAGTTAACCCATACTTCAAACCTTCATCATTGATGTTAATTAAAGACCATATCAATTTTATGGGAACAAACCCACTTATTGGACCAAATGATGATACATTAGGTGAGAGATTCCCTGATATGAGTGAAGTTTATACAAAAGAACTAAGACACACAGCACACGATTGTGCAAGAAAGTTAGGAATACCTTTGCAAGAAGGTGTATATATTGCACTAACTGGACCAACTTATGAAACACCGGCAGAAGTTAAAATGGTTAGCTTGTTGGGAGCTGATGCAGTTGGTATGTCAACAGTGCCAGAAGCAATAGTTGCAAGTTATATGAAGATGGATGTTCTAGGATTAAGCTGTATTTGTAACTCAGCAGCAGGTATTTCTACTGTTGGACTTTCTCACAAAGAAGTTTTAGAAGCAGCTAACAAAGCTAAAACTAACTTTAAGAAATTAGTTTTAGAAATAATCAAAAACATTTAATTTAATAATAGATAAAATAACGAAAATAACAAAAATAAAAAGCAACTTTGGTATAGTATAGCCTAACTTGGTTATAACCTTTTAAGTTAGCTTTTTATTTTAAACTAAAAAAACTGAAAGGAAGATTGATGTTAAAAGGACCATTTTTAGATAGAACATGGATGGGACAGAACCCAAATTACGATACTGCTAATATAATTATGTTGGGACTACCATTTGATGGAACAGTTTCATACCGTTCAGGTTCAAGATTTGCTCCAGAACAAATAAGACTTGCAAGCTGGGGACTAGAGGAATATTCACCAAGATTTGATAAAGACATAAACGATTGCAATTTCCACGATGTTGGCGATTTAGAGTTTCCATTAGGTAATACTGTTAAATCTTTAGAACTTATAAAAGATAACGTTAAACAAATATATGATGACGGAAAAAGATTGTTAGGTATTGGTGGCGAACATCTTGTAACTTATCCTGAAATCGTAGCTATATCAGATGTTTATGGAGATGATTTAGCCATTGTACATTTTGATGCACACACTGATTTGAGAGATGAGTATATGGGTGAAAAACTTTCACATTCTGCAGTTATAAAACTATGCTCAAGTTATGTTAGACCTGAAAACATCAAACAAATCGGTATTCGTTCAGGCATGAAAGAAGAATGGGAATTTATGAAACGAAATAATACCTTTATCAAAGACAACAACGATTATAAATCACTTGATTGTTTGTTGGGTAAAAAAGTATTTGTTACAGTGGACTTAGATGTTTTAGACCCATCTGTTATGAGTGGAACAGGAACTCCAGAAAGTGGTGGAATGAGTTTTAACGAATTAATGGGTTGGTTTGAATACCTCAAAAAGTTTGATATCATTGGAGCAGACGTTGTTGAATTAGCACCTGATTACGACACTTCTGGGTGCTCAACTGCAGTTGCCACAAAAGTTATCCGTGAACTTTTGATGATTATGTAGTTGTGTTATAATTTAAACAAATTACTATGTAGGAGAAGATGATGAAAATTTTTGAAGAACTTCAAGCAAGAGGACTTATAGCACAAGTTACAGATAATGATGAAATAAGAGATTTAATAAATAATGGTGGTGCAAAGTTTTATATAGGCTTTGACCCAACAGCTGATTCATTACACGTAGGTCACTTTATGGCTTTATGTTTAATGAAAAGATTACAAATGGCAGGCAACAAACCGATTGTATTGATTGGTGGTGGCACAGGACATATTGGCGACCCATCTGGTAGAAGCGATTTAAGAACAATGATGACACCTGATATTATACAACACAACTGTAATTGCTTTAAAAAACAGATGGAAAAATTCATTGAATTTGGAGATGACAAAGCTATTATGCTAAACAACGCTGATTGGCTTTTAAAATTGAATTATATTGAACTTTTAAGAGAGGTTGGAGCATGTTTTTCAGTTAACAATATGTTGAGAGCTGAATGTTACAAACAAAGAATGGAAAAAGGTTTGAGCTTCTTAGAGTTTAACTATATGATTATGCAAGCGTTCGATTTTTACCATTTGCACGAACATTATGGCTGTAATATGCAGTTTGGTGGTGACGACCAATGGAGTAATATGTTGGCTGGTACAGAATTGATACGTAAGAAAACAGGTGATGACGCTTATGCTATGACAATTACTTTGTTGTTGAATAGCGAAGGAAAGAAAATGGGTAAAACTGCTAAAGGAGCAGTATGGTTAGACCCTGAAAAGACTTCACCATTTGAATTTTATCAATATTGGAGAAATGTTGATGATGCTGACGTTATGAAATGTATCAAGATGTTGACATTTATACCAATGGATAAAATTGAAGAAATAGAAAACTGGGATTCTAGTAGAATCAATGAAAAGAAAGAATTGTTAGCGTATGAATTAACAGAACTTGTACACGGCAAGGAAGAAGCTGACAAAGCAAAAGAATCAGCACACGCTCTATTCAGTGGAAACGGTGATAGCACAAATATGCCTACGACAACATTGAGCAAAGATGACTTGAATGACGGTGAAATTGGAGCTGTTGGACTATTAGTAAAATGCGGACTTTGTGCAAGTAATGGCGAAGCAAAACGATTAGTTCAACAAGGTGGAGTAAGTATCAATGATGAAGTTGTTGATATGAGCAAAAGATACTCTGCTGATGATTTGTCAGAAGGATTAAAAATACGTAAAGGCAAAAAACATTTTCACAAAGTGTTGCTAGGATAAATAAGGCTTTATATAGATAATTAGTCGGTGCAGATGAGTTCTGCACCGACTTTTTATGTTAAAAATTCTACAAAATTGGCAAAGAAAACTTGATTATTTTCCCAATAATAAGGTAGAATTCTACCAAATAAATATCATTTTACATCATCTAAAAGTATGAGATTTTCCATGCTGGCATGGGTTTTCACGATTTGCTGAAAAATACTTTAAGATGTAATTGGAATAAGGTTGATAGATTATATTCGTTATTGCGAACGATTGAACAGTTTGCAAAATAGTAAATGTGGCAATCCATAAATCAACTGTTATGTAAACATAAAACGTCATTCAGAGTGGTTGCAAGTACTTCTTTAATGCAAGCGAAGAATCCCTACGAACAAATCACCTATTTAGGCCATTTGAAATTTCCAATGGTTTTTTTCATAGCATTTTCAATACAAACCTTATATCTCACATATTGCGCAAGTGGTGTATCCTTTGCCATAAGTGGTGTTACAGCTTGACTATTATATTTTTGTCTAAACTTTTCAACACCGACCAAGCCAGCTTGTTGAGTTTCTGATAATTGATTAAATTGTTTTTTCCCTTCAGTTAATGGAGAATTTGCTTTATAAGAAATACTTGATACACTATTTATTCTCATATTTTTATCCTTAAGTTTTTATTATAATAATCCCAATGATTTATGTTTTTCGACAATAGTTTTAACCATATCATCTAATTTTGCAAAATCATCTTGTTTTAATCTACCAACAATTTGAACAGGCTCAATTACATCTAATCTAAGTTTGCCCAATATATCAGCTAGGATATCAAACAATTTACCACCCCAACCATAAGAACCGACAAAAGATGCGAATTTTGCTTTTGGTTTAAGTATACTAGCGATATACGCAACATTCACTGATGCTGGGTGAGGACCTGCAACAACCATTGATGTACCCATAACGATTGTTGTACCGTCAACAAGTGCCATCGCCAAATCTCCAAGATTATCGTTCACTATATCATGTTTTAAGGTTTCAACACCTTGTTTATTCAATTCTGATGACAGATAATCAACCATTTCTTCAGTAGCACCATACATTGATACAAATGGTAATAATACAAGATTTTTACCTAAATCAGATGACCAATCTGTGTATAAATCTAATATATCATTAGGATTTTTATAAACAGGTCCATGACTTGGTAAAATCATATCTACGTTCATATCTTTAATCATTTGTGTATATTTTTTACACATAACCCTAAATGGCATCATAATTTCTGCATAATACTTTTTAGCACTCTTTGTAAGTTCTTCAGAAGGAACTGCAAAAACATCATCAAATGTGTAATGTGAACCTAAGAAATCACAAGTAAATAAAATATTATCTTCTTTCACGTATGTAAACATTGTGTCAGGCCAATGAACATTTGGTGCGAAAATGAATTTTAATGTTTTATCGCCTAATGATAATTCTTCATCATTAGCAATCGTTTGAATTTTATCTTCAGAAATATTTAACATTGAAATTAAATTCTTTTTACAAGTCGAATTAGTTATAACAATCGCATCAGGATATTTTTCTAAAAGAGCTGGAATTGAACCAGAATGGTCTTGTTCACCATGATTTGCTATAATATAATCTATTTTTTGTATATTATTCAATTCAAAATTATTTATATATTCTTGAGTTTTAGGTGGATACATCGTATCGATTACAGCAGTTTTTTCAGAGCCTATAACAAGATAAGAATTATAGCTTGTACCGTTATCAAGTGGAATAAGTTCATCAAAGAAAACTCTGTTTTCGTCATTCAATCCACAATAAAATATATTATTTTTTATTTCTTGAAATTTCATAAAATTAACTCCTTATAAAATATTTTTGCATAAAAATTATAACACATAAAAACATGCTCACAATCAGTTGCAGTGCATGAAAGAGGGGAAAAGAAAAATTGTAATATTTTGTAATAAATTAGCAAATATTCTTTAGATAAGACTTTATATAAGTAGGGTTAGAAAATGAACGTGAATGGTATAACAAATAGTATCAAACCAATGTATCAAGGTGCTGGAATTAAGCGCCGTATATTTGATATGCTTCCAAATATGACGGTAAAAGATAGACCATTCTTAAATAATTTAGGAAACTTCATTAATAGACCCGATGTAAACAGGTTCATTATGGGCGCTACAGCCATTGTAACCCAACCTTATATAGATAAACATAACCCTAATGTAGATAAAGAGACAGCTGAAACTTCTATGTTTAGAACAATCGGTAAGATTGTTGCAGGTACAACAGTCGGTTGTATTGTGCGTTCAAGCATTTATTATCTAATAAACGCTTGCACAAGCCAACAGGCAAATGCACCGAAATGGAAGAAATGGTTAATGCCAACAGAGAGAATGCAAAGATTGTTATCAGCACACAATATGGACTGGTTCAAGAGCTATAAAAATGTGCTTTCAACATCATTAGGATTAGCAGCAATGCTGGTTACTAATGTCGCTTGTGACGTGCCGTTGACGTCATATATATCGAAAAAATTGATAGACTGGAATAAATCCAGACATCAAGAAGACGGGAAGAAGGTGACATGATGCCAAAACCTTCAGCCTTTCAAAAGATTTTAGATTTTATAGCCGAACAAAGCACATTTAACGTAGCAAATGCGCTTATTATGTTGTCTAGCGCAGGTTGGCTAGCATCATCTGTTGCTCAAATTATTGGTATATATTTCAACAAGAATTATACAAAAGAACAAAAAAGTTTTATGATACCACAAGAGTTTGCAGATGCGATTGTTAATATTGGTTCATTTTTATTGGTAACAAAATCTTTTAAATCATTATCATCAAAGATGGTTGAAACAGGCAAGATTATACCAAAAAGTATCCATACATTTTTGGGTGAAAAGGGATTATTGTCTGAGCGAGGAAAGTTTGATTTCAATTTAACTGAGGTCGAAGGATTTCATAAACATAGACAAACATACAACAACTTTAAGACTATGGTTGAATCAACAGCAGCTATTGGTGGAGGTATATTATCAAGTAACATAATTACACCTATATTAAGAAACAAGATAGCATCAACAAGGAAAGATAAAGTATTACAATCATTATCAAAAGATAAACAAGGCAAACCTGCTCAAACAGAACAAACTTTCGATATAAACACAACAAATCCAATGAAAAATGGAACAATTAGTACAAAACGACATACGTTTGATGATTTTATAGCAAATTCACAATCAACAACTATAAACCCGATGGGTAATAGAGAAACAAACACTCCACGTTATACATTTGATGATTTCAGAAAAGCATCAATGCGAATTTAGTCTAATGAAATAAACAATAAATCTAGTTTAGTTTAAATAAAGAAAAAAGTGATTGACAAAAAAATTTGTTTATCATATTATATACTTGTTCGGGCGTTTAGCTCAGTTGGTAGAGCGTCTCCCTTACAAGGAGAGGGTCAGAAGTTCGAGTCTTCTAACGCCCACCATAAAAAGCAGAATGATATAATTATTCTGCTTTTTATTATTTGGAGAGTTTTTAAGACGAGAACTTACCAAGCTATGCTTGGTTTTTAAAAAGTTCGAGCAAGCCGAGCAAAGGCACGAACGAAGTGAGAGTGCAACGTGCGTCAGGCAAAATCACACTTTTGCCTGCAAACGTGAATGGTGCCGTTTAACGCGAGGCGTAGTTTATAAATAACGCCCACCATTTTTAGAAAAAGAGCCTTCAATGGCTCTTTTTTAGTGAGTATAATTAATTTACCCAATTTCGAGTAAAATGGTCTTTTTAAATTCAAATTTCACTATTTATATAGAAGTTCAAATGTTTAATACTTTCAAGAATTCGATGTAATGTTAGGGTGTTTTTATGCTAAAATTTGAAGAAAAGGAGTATTGCGTATGAAAGCAAATGATGTACCTATATTGGATTTAATTGAAGGTAAAAAGAAAACATTTATTATTCCACCATTTCAAAGAAATTATGAATGGACAAAGGAACAATGTGAAGAATTATTTGATGATATAAAAATTGCTTATGAAACTAAAAGAACACATTATTTAGGAAATGTCGTTTATTATATGGGCGAAAATTCTGATTCCATTTATAATGAATTAATTCTTGTTGATGGACAACAAAGAATAACAACAATTCTCCTTTTAATATGTGCTATTAGGGATTTATCTGATGATGAGGATATTAAACAAGACATAAACGACACATATTTAAAAAATCGTGCTTCTGGTGAAGCATTTAGAGTAAAATTAAAACAAACAGCATACGATGAAGATAATTTTATTTGTATTGTAGAAGGTGATTACTCTAATTTGGATAAAAATAGTAATATTGCAAAAAATTACGAATATTTTATTGAATTTTTAAGAAAAAATGAAAAACCACCTAAAGATATACTTGATGCACTTCAATATTTATTAGTTATTGATGTTAATTTATCTTCTGGAGAAACAATAACATTAGAGGCGGTTCAAACAATATTTGAGAAAATTAATTCAACTGGGAAAAAGTTAGAACCTGCTGATTTAATAAGAAATTATCTTTTATTAACAAAAAACTCAAATATGCAAGAAGATTTATACAATAAATATTGGATTAATATTGAAAAAGAAGTTTCTAATGAACAGGTTTCTCGTTTTACTAGAGATTATTTAATAATGAAAATATATGAAGATGTTCCCGAAAATTCAATTTATAAAAAATTTAAAACATTTTGTGCAAATAAAGAAAAGAAAAATATTCTAAAAGAACTTAATGATTTATCAAAATTTTATGCTTGGATAAAATTTGAAAAATGTCCAGATGAAAAAATTAATCAAATTCTTAAGTATTTGAATATATTAAGAACTGATGATTTATACTCACTGTACTTATTTCTTTTTAAAGTTTTATATGAAGAAAATAGAGATGAACTATGTAAAATATTAAATTTATTATCTGATTTTATGTTAAGATATCGTATTGTTTCTCCATCTGGTGGTGGAGGTGCGTTAAGAGCAGCCATTCATTCTTTAATTGATGATTTAGATAATAATCTTATTGATACTACCTTTGACGGGATATTAAAAGTTTTATCAAATAGTAAAACATTGACAGCAAGATACCCTGATGATGAAGAATTTAAAAAAGCTCTTATGAATTCAAATTCCTTAAATTACAAATATGCAAAAGTATTATTGTTGAAATTGGAAAATTCTGAAACAAAAAATATACCTGTTAATATTAATAGCGTTACGATTGAACATTTGATGCCACAAACATTATCAAGTCTATGGATAGAATATCTCGGTGGTAATGAGTCCGCAGAACAAATATATGAGGAATATATAAATTGTATTGGCAATCTAACTCCAATGTCAGCAGGATATAATTCAAAAAATTCTAATAAACCTTGGAGTGATAAGTTATTACAAATTAAAGATGTTCAATTCCGTATAACAAATCAGATTACAAAATACAAAGAGTGGAAAGAAGAATCAATAGTAGATAGAAATATTGATATTGCTGAAAGAGCTTGCAAAGTAACGACTTCGCCATTAAAAAGAACTCAAGACTACTCAATTAAAGAAATTGCAGAAGAATTCACTCCGGGTCTTTATCCAATATCTGATATTTCCACACCAATGTCTGGAGAAAAACCAGTTGAAGTGTTCTTTGATGACAAAGAACATTATATGATTTCATCTTGGAAAGAATTTTTAAATAGAATTTGTGAAATTGCATATAATTTTGATTCAAAAAAATTAGAAAAAATCGTAGAAGAAAATACTATACATAAATCAACATCTAAAAAAAATAAAAATGGGAAAGATCCTATTATAACTAAAAATAAAAATTATCTTAATGATCCATTGAGAATAGGAAAATCCGATTTTTATGTTGAAGGAAATATAGGTTCGGACAGAGCAAGATTTTATGCAAAAAAATTATTAGATGAATATGAAATTACCGATTTTTGCCAAGTTTATGTCGAAAATTCTTAATTATTTCATATATCAATATTAAACATATTATAATAAATGTCTTTTTTGTATTCATAGTAATTACACAAAATTCGTTTTGTTTCAAATATGTTGTCAGAGTATAACAAAAAAGTTCGAAGATTGTTTCCTACAGCCCACCATAATTTCAGCCATTTGAAACCGAAAAGTTGCCGACAATGTGCCGACTTTTTCAAAGACTGAAATCTAAATAATCAAAAAGAGGTCATTAAGACCTCTTTTTTTATTGCATGAATTAAGAAAAGTATTAGACAAAAAATCATCGCAATATTTATTATTTATATTCACTCATTAAAAAAAGTGGAATAAAATTTTAATGAGTGATGATTTCATTAAAAATTAGGCATTTGATTTTAATAATGATTGTACAATAATATAATTTAATTTTCTTGATTTTATTTATATTAAAAAACGACTCTTACCCGAAAAGATAAGAACCGTTGAATTATGGATTGCCACAAATTTGCGTGGCAAATTTTCACAATGACGGTTTAAAATATGGACAATAGTGGAAATAAATTCAAAATGACTGTTTAATAACCACGCACAAAAAAGGACAGAGAACCAAATTGGTTCTCTGTCCTTAGAAGTTATATTCAAAATCCTAACTACTTAATGTTTGAATAAGTCCAAGCATCACAAGCTGGGATTTCTGTGAAATTTAATTCTTTCTTTTCTTCTGAACATACATCATCATGAGCGATTGGTTTGTACAATCTGTTATAGTATTCTACAACCATTCTATCAGAGTTGAAGTATGCATTAGCTGTTCTGATTGCTTGACGCATCATTCTAGCCCATTCTTCTTTGTTGTTGTAGTATGTAGGGATAATTCTGTTTTCGATAATATCCATAATACATTCATGGTCTTTCCAATGTCTTTCTTCCCATGGCATTTCATCGTCAAGTCCTTCGTATTCAACAGTGTAACCGTTGATACCATCGAATGTACCTTCTACTGTCCAACCATCAAAGATAGACAAGTGCAAAGCACCATTAGCGTTAGCTGACATACCTGATGTACCTGATGCTTCGAATGGTCTTAGAGGTGTGTTCAACCAGATATCTGTACCTCTCTTTAACATACCTGACAACTGAAGTTCATAACCAGGAAGAACTACAACATTTTTCAATGTATGTGAACGATTCAACAACTTGTTGAACATTTCTTTACCCATAACATCATCTGGGTGGAATTTACCAGCAAAGATAATTTGGATTTTGTTTTCGTCTAACAACTTGTTGATTCTATCTTTATCCATTAAGATTAACCAAGCACGTTTGTAGTCAGCAAATCTTCTTGCCCAAGTAATAGTCAATACATCTGGGTCAAATCTCTTACCAGCTACGTTAGCAATATACTTGAATAATTCTTTTTTCATTTCACGTTTTGTTGCAAGAAGTTTTTCTGATGAATCATCACCTGAAATTCTCTTATCTTGCCAATAATGTAGGTTAACAGCGTTGGTGATAGCTCTGATAGGACATCTTCCATCAACCCATTCCCACATCTTGTTAGCTACTAAACCGTGTAATTGTGATACAGCGTTAGCAATTCTTGACATTCTCAAAGCAGCAACTGTCAATGAGAAGTTTTCGCCACCTAATTCAACAGCTCTTTCTCTTGATGCACCAGCAAAGAAACCACCTTGTAATAAAGTGTCTACCCAGTGAACTTCGTTACCAGCAGCAACTGGTGTGTGAGTTGTGAATACAGTTTTTCTTTTAACTTTTTCTAAGTCACCGTCATATTGTCTTAACATTTCAAATGCTGCAGGAAGTGCGTGACCTTCGTTCATGTGAACAACGTCAAAATCATATCCTACTGCTTGAAGAACTCTGATACCAGCTACACCAAGAACTGTTTCTTGTGCAATTCTGATTCTTTCATCTCCATCATACAATCTGTGAGAAATTCTTCTAGCCCATTCACTGTTGCCTTCGATATCTGTAGTCAACAAGTATACAGGACAAGCACCGAACAAGTCAGCTTCTACTTTGTATGCTTTAACTTTTACTTTTTCGCCGAATGTTTCAACTTCAACGGTTACGTCTAAATCTGTTAAGAAATCGTAGTACTTTCTGATATAAGCAACTTCTACGTTTCCTGAATGATCAATTCTTTGGTCGTAATAACCATAAGACCACAACATTGTTACCCCAACCATAGGCATTTGCAAATAGCCTGCTGATAACATGTGTGAACCTGCTAAAAATCCTAAACCACCTGAATATGTGTTTAGTGATTGGTCAAGTGCAATCTCCATTGAGAAGTATGCTACATTTGGTAATGACATAATTAAATCCTTTACTTTTTTCTTATAATACTTTAGAACTATATAAAAATATATAGAACTTTCTCATTTATACCAACAACATAGCATAATTTCAATATTTTTCTATAAAGTTTTTACCACAAGTTATAAAAAACCCTGTTAAACTGGTACTTTTCAGAGCTTAAAAATGTAACGTTCTGTTACATAGATAATTCTTTATAACTAATTCTTTGTAATTATATCCATGTTATTTAAGGTTTGTTGCTGTATTGATTGAACATGTCATGCTGAACTGCGGATTTTGTACTCTGCCGAACAAAACAATTGAGTATTGTTTTGTGAGAGGGTGTGAGGACATAGTCCGAAACTCGAAGTGGCACGGAGCATAGCGAATAATATTTGCAGAGCGAATAAAATGAGCGACTGCACTCTGCCGAATAAAACAATTAAGTATTGTTTTATGAGAGGTAAGTGAAACAATAATCCAAGACCGTTTCAGCATCCCTCTGAACATATTTTGTTGGGGTGGAAACCCCAACCTACAATTTGCAGAACCGTTAGTTTATGGATTGCCACAGCTCAAACATAGTTTGAGTTTCGTAATGACAATTACTTTAATATTACAAACCCAAATCTTTTAACAATTTTTCATTATTTGATAGTTCTGATAAAATTTCTGATTCAAATTCTGAACCACAAAAACCGTTTTTATAAATCTCCATAACTAAATCATTATGAGAAAGGTTCTCAACATCACTTATTGCAAGCTCAGTAAACTTTTTAATATCATTTTTACGGTCTTCTAAGTGTTTTTCATAACTCAAAATCTCAGGTATATCAATATGAAAATTGTTTTGTATACCTGAATAAGAGATTGTTTTTGCAAACAAATCATCAGATACTGTATTTTGTAATATCTTATTATTAGTTTGTGTCTTAGATATTATTTCGTAATCTAAATTATCAAACATCTATTTACAATCCCCCTCTACCGTATTATCTTGTACTATATTAAAAAAAACATCAACTAAATGAAGTATTTTTTACATAAGTTCATGAAAAATAAGATTGTAAGGAAGTATTTTATTGTTGTTTGTAGGGATTCCAGCCTGTCATCCAGAGCCAAGGGAGCAGAGGCTGGAGTGTTTTACTAAAGATTGAAAATCTGCAGGTAAAACACGGAACTGCCGTTTAACGCGACCGCAGGAGTTAGCAGCCGAAGGATCCCCCTGAACATCTGAACATATTTTTGTTGGGGTAGAAACCCCAACCTACAATTCACAGAACCGTTGATTTATGGATTGCCACATCGTTTCACGTTGTTCACGACTCACAATGACGTGTAAAATATCATCAAAATCTACTTACAACGGCATTCTTCTTTCAAAAATGTTATCAATCTCTTTGTTTTTTGTTTAAACAAAGTAGAAATCTTTGTAGCCACCAAACACCCAACACAACTCGTAGTCAGAATATCAACCCCGACATCTAAAATATTTTGTCCTTTTTTCTTTATTATTCTAGAAACAGTTTTAATTGTTGATAAATGTTCTAACCCTGCAAGACCACAACAACTATCATAATCGTTCATCTCTTTATATTCTACGTTCTTGCATTTTTCAAAAACTCGTTTTATTTCTTCAAAATGTTTTTCATGGCAAGGTTTATGATAAGTAATAGCCACCGGCTTCTTAGCGACAAACTCCAAATCGCTTTCAGCGATAAGCTCATAAATGCTCTTTAACTTTCCATTTTTTTTCAAATCACCATTTGTATAAAGTTCATCTAAAACGTATTCACAGCTTGCACAATCAGTCACAATAAAATCATACTCAAGTTCTTCAAGTTTCTTAAGATTTTCTTGTTTTTGCTCCTCAAATCTATCAAGATTACCAGTCGTTAAAAACGGCATACCACAACAATTAAAGTTTACACCAATTACTTCAATATTCATCTTATTCAAAAGTTCAATCACGTAATCTCTTATATCAGGTCTGAATTTTTCAATACACCCACCAAAATAAATAGCTTTTGCGCTAGATGATTCTAGTTTTGTTTGAACCTTTTTAGGTTTAAGCAATCTAGAAATTTTCCCAACAAAGTTTAATGCGTTATTAAAAACAAGCTTTGATTCCAAAAACGAATACAAAGCATTCTCCAGTTTACCCCAAAAGTTATTTTTCAAATATTCATATTTTGCACTCAAAATAATCTGAACAACATCAATACTAGTAGGACATGCAGATTTACATTTATTACATTTTAGGCATAAATCGAGATACTTATTAATATTCTTGTTAAGTTTCAAGTCACCTTTTATCACACCATCAAGCATAATAAACTGACCTCTAGACACAGCACAATCATTGCCCAATTCTTGATAAACAGGGCAGGCATGCTGGCAAATTCCACATTTTGAACAGCGATGTATCTCTTCTTTGAAGTCCTCAAGTTTTTTCATATTATTTGCCAAGTTTGCTTTTAACCCAATCCTTAAACACTTTCATTGGAGCTCTTGTAATAGCCAAAGACCATTCTGGAACATCTTTAGTAATAATACTCAAAGCACCAACATTTGCACCTTCTTCAACCTTTACAGGTGCTACAAGAACAGAGTTTGAGCCAATTTTTACATTATCCTTGATAACAGTCTTGCTTTTAACCTTGTTCAATGGGTTATAATTTGCAGTAATCGTACCAGCACCAATATTTACATTAGAGCCAATTTCACTATCTCCAATATATGTCAAATGGCAAGCGTTTGTATGAGATTTGATAGTTGCCTTCTTAACCTCAACAAAATTACCGACCTTAACATAATCCTCTAAAACAACGTCACCTCTTAAATGTGCAAAAGGTCCTATTTTACAATGTGAACCAATCTTATTTTTACCCTCGATATAAGTAGATGGATAAATAATAGTATCTTTGCCGATTTCAGTTTCTTCATCAATCCAAGTTGATGATGGGTCAACAATAGTAACACCTTCTGACATCAAGCGATTTAGTGTTCTATTATTCATAATCTTTGTTGCTTCTGCAAGATTTATTTTAGAATTTATACCATATATTTCTTCGTTACGTTCAAGAATATGAGCATTTACACTAAGTCCGTTTTCATTACCCCATTTAATAATATCTGTTAAATAATACTCACCTTGAGCATTGTTTGTTTTCAATTGAGAGAATGAGTTTTTAACCTTTGCCCAGTTCAAACAATATATACCTGCATTTATTTCTTTGATAGCCTTTTGTTCAACTGTTGCATCTTTTTCTTCTACAATCGAATTTAGTGAACCATCATCATTTCTAACAATTCTTCCATAATTTGTAGGGTTATCAAAAACAGCACTCATTACTGTTATATCAGAATTTAATTCTCTATGACCTGCAATAAATGTTTTTAGAGTTTCTGAAGTAATCAAAGGTGTATCACCACACAATATAATAACTTCGCCCTCAAATTCTTCAAGATATGGACAAACCATACTAACAGCATGACCTGTACCAAGTTGAGGTGATTGAAGCACTGTTCTTGCATTATCATAATGTTCATTTACATATTCTTCAACTTTTTCAGCCTGATGACCAACAATTACGTAATTTTCATCAGCTAATTTAGTATTATTAACTGCATCTATTACATAACCCAAAAGTGTTTTATTGAATATTTGATGTAACACTTTTGGAGTGTCTGACTTCATTCTTGTACCTTTACCTGCTGCTAATATTATCGATTTAACCATATTTTTACTCCTTATTATATACTTCTATTTTATCACCAAATATTACAAATGTAACAAATCATGGAAACCATGAAATTCAGTGCACTTTAAACACTTTTTATACATGTACTAGAAGAAAAAAAAGAGCTTTATTATGATTTCAGAAATGAACACAAACCCTGAAATACGACAAAAGAACGATACACAATTAGCTTCAGGTAATACAACAGAAATACAACCACAAAAACAAGACTCTGCAGGAATTTTCCGTGTTGGATTAACTAAAGCAGAAGCCTTAGCAAACAATTCTTTAAGTAGCTTGTTTACAAAATATAATACTGATAACGATGAGGTTATATCGCAAAATGAATACGATGTTTATTCAGAACAAGAATTAGGTATAAAACCTAAATCTTCTGAACAGAAAACCGATAAAACAGAAACCCTACAATTAGTTACTGAACAAACAAAAACAGAAACAAAACACAAATCAAAAACAACTCAAACAAGTTCAATAACAAAAACTTCTCATTCAAACCAAGCAGAACAAACTGCACAAGTTTCTAATACATCAAATGAACCAGTAAACTCACTTGGAATGAGTGAAAAAAAGTTTGAAGCAATAATGAAAAAGAGCGGAATTGATGCAAACTCTACTGATACTAAAATCCTATACGAAAAATTTAGTTCAATGACACACGAACAACGTCATGAACTACTTGGTGAATTAATTAAACAACACGTTGATTTTAGCAAAGCTGATATGACATACTCAAATATGCCATTAGACGATGTCGCAAAAGCCCTTAATATTTCAGAAGAAAAATGGGACAGTGCAGACTGGAAAAATAAAGGTTCATTACTTGCTCAATCAATGAACGAAAAATACACTGCTGACTTAGACGAAACCAATGAAAACAGCAAGTTCAACAAAGAATTACAAAGATTAAAAACACAAGGCGTAACGGATAAAGAACGTGAATTATATGCTGGCAAATTTGATTTTGACAATTTGTCAGAAAATGATTTAAAACAATTAGCAAAGAATTCTGTAACTCAAACATATATGGCAACTGTATTATCAATTGCAGGTAAAAATATAGAAAATGGTGAAGAAGAAAATTTTGCAATTGTTGCTAAATCATACATGGAAACCTTGTTCAAAAACAATGACACTTTGAACTACATTATGTCAATGGGACAAGAAATATCACCTGAATATTTGTTAGAATTAGCTAATAAATATTCTGAAACCTACCAATCCAATGAAGAAAGTGACTCAGCTCTTGAATCGTTAGCTATACAAACAGTTATGCAAAACGCTGATGCTGAACATTTAACAACACTTTACCAAAACAACGCTAATTACATTGATAAATTAAACGAAATAGCAAAATACGTTTCTGAAAACACAACAGATGAAACAAGAAAAGCTATGTTGAATAATATAGTTGAAAACTCAGCAGAAATTGCAAGTGGCAAAACAATTTCAAACTCTAAAAATTCATCATCAGGAGCAAACCAAACTTCTAGTTTGGCTATGACAAACCCTATTCAACAAAATACTATTCAAATTAACTACATCAATGAATTGCGTGAAGCTTCTCAACAATATCAGGAACAAAACTCAAGAAGTAATGTTGAAATACCAAACCAGTACAAAGAATCATTTTCTAATGTTCAAGAATACCTTGATTTCAAAGGCACTGGTCTAACTATGGCTGAATATCAACGTGCAAAATCAGCACTCAAAAACAATTTTACTTCTTCTATGAACCAACTTATTGAAAACTACACCAATATTCCAGACAAATTTAAACCGAAAATTTTAGCATTCTTTGATTCAATGGATAACAATACATCAGGCGAATTGTATCTTAATGCAAACGAAAAAGTTCGTACATTTATGGACAAATACAACTACATGAACAATCAAAAATTGTTAAACTTCGTAGAACTTCACCCTGCTTGCATAAATGAAGCACCTAAGACTGTTCAAATGCAAATTAAAGAATTGCAAGAAGAACAAGGAGTTCAATAAGCATTTATTATTCAAGTACTAAAGTGCCTGTTTAATAGCCTCAATCATTGACTGTGGGTTTGCAATATTTTTCCCTGCAATATCAAACGCAGTGCCATGACAAGGTGAAGTCCTTATTATATCCAACCCGATTGTCATATTAACAGTCTTTTCGCTCGCAACAGTCTTTATTGGGATTAACCCTTGATCATGATACATCGCAAGATAACAATCATAAGGCGCTTTTTTACCCTTCATATAATTTTGACCTGCCTCAATAAACAACGTATCTGCAGGAAGTGGATTTGTTATATCAATTCCATTTTTTCTCAACTCATTTACAGCAGGAATAATTATCGTTTCTTCTTCATCACCCAATATACCACCCTCTCCGGCATGTGGGTTTAATGAACATAATGCAAATTTGGGAGTTGAATAATTGTAATGTTTTTCCCAAAAAGCTTGTAAACGCTCAACTTTTTCTATTATCATTTCTTCTGTTATTTTTATATCTTTTAAAGCGCAATGCCTTGTCAATAACAAAACATTAAACCCATTTGATACAAATAACATCTCAGCCTTTTGTCCTTCTCTTGCTAGATAATGTTCGAGTACTTCTGTTTGACCATTGAATTTATGTCCTGCAAGATGAAAAGCCTCTTTTGATATGGGTGCTGTCACAATAAACTTTGGTCTAATCTCACATGCTTTTTTTAATGCCTGAAACGAGAACTCACCTGAATTTTTAGTAAGTTTCCCGAACTCTACCTCACCCTCAAAAGGTATATCTATGATTTCATAATCCTTATTCAATTTTGGATACAATTCTAATGATTTTTTATTAGTAATAAGCACAATTTTTTCAGAGTCAATATCAAGACTATTAAGTGCCTTAATCGTAACCTCTGTACCTATACCGTTTATATCACCTGTAGTTATCGCTATTTTATTACTATACTTCATGTTTTTCTATATAATGTAATATGTCTATCAAAGTTTTTGGTGTACCTAAGTTTCCAGACTTCGTAATAATCAACTGATTATGTTCATCATGACAAAGTGCAATCGCAGGAGCAACTTCGTCTAACATAGTTAATTCAGTTGCAGAAATTGCATTACAACACTTAAACGAGGTTTCACCACCTAATAATATCAATATTATGTTTATCTTTTCTTGAACACGTTTTGTAAGTTCTGCAAGATAATCAGTAATCTTGATTGCAAACTTCGGTCTTGTCAATTCTTCTTTTAATGAATCATCAGAGAACCCATCAAAATTTTCTAAAAGTTTTGAAGAATGAACAATTACAGTATTTTCTCTCATCAAATTATCAACAATATGGTTAATAACGTCATCTGTCACACCATCAATAATATTTTTAGGCGTCAATGATAAAAATACAAGATTGTCATAATCATAGCTTTGTTCAAGATGCTCTATTTGAGTCGAATTTATTTGAGTTGCACTACCAGAAACAATAAGTTTAGGAAGTTTAGGTACAGTAATTTTTTCACATTCTACTGAGTCATCTTGTTCTTCAAGCCATTGTTTAGCAAGAGCTCTACCAGTTGAAGCCGTACCTGCAGGTAAAATTTTATAACTTGATTTGTTTATTGCAAGCACAATTTGTTCAATATCCACAAGACTCACAGCATCAGCAACAATTAGTTTTTTACCTTGTTTAACAAGCTCATTTATTTTAACAAGAATAGGACCAGCACCATTCATAATAGTTTTCAAATCAAGGGTAGCCACTAAGTCTGCTTTTTCTTTCCCAAGCTGAGTTTTAAACAAAGTTGGAACGTGAGATTCTGTAATCGGAGAATGTGGATCACGAGCCATTTCTGTTCTACCTATCGGCACACATTTTGAAAGATGATATCCACCAACTGTTATCCTGCCTTCTGTTGGGAATGCAGGAATAATTATTGCTAAATCATATCCTAATTCTTCTACCATTGTAAGAGTTTCAACTGCTATATTTCCTCTTATTGTAGAATCAATTTTTTTGTAAAAATGTTCAAGATTGAGATTTGTGTTAAGTGTTTTTAAAGCAGATTTTATCTTTTGTTTTGCGATTTCGGGAGCGACATTTCTTGATTCTGTCGAAATCGCCCATACTTCTGTATTATTGTCATTTTCTGGTGGAGCAGTAGGGTTCAACAAAATCTTTGTTTCTGCAACACATTTTTTAAACTGAAGTGCTGTATCATTTGCGCCTGTCAAATCATCAGCAATAATCCCAACAATATTAGATAATTTCATTCTATGACTCTTTCTTTGAACCTAATAATCTATAATCTGAAACTGTAATAATATATGACAATCTGTTTTCACCTGATTGATCTTGCCAAGTATTCGCTCTTATACGACCTTCAACAGATATCAAGCGACCTTTTTTAATATATTCATAAGCTAATCTTGCTCGAGATTTCTTACCTGATGAACTCAAATCATTAGTAATATCCCAAACTTCACAGTTAAACCAGTCAGTAACTTCCGAAGCTGTTTTGCTATCCCAACGGTTTACTGCTAATGAAAATGTCGTACGTGATCTACCTGACTCATAATCTTTTATTTCTGAATCCTTGCCAACTCTACCAACAATTATTACAGTATTCATCTTTTCTCCTAAAATTTTCTTATAATATATTGTAACATATAAGAAAATTTTGCTTCATTTATTGTAAAATTTTGTTAAATAGTAGCAAATTATTGCTATTACATGTTTTTAAATATGTGTGTGTAAGAAAAATAGGTGGTGTATATGGCTGTATCAATGAATCCCCAAAACAATGTTTTTGACACTATGCGTAGCGCTAGACCAAGAATAAATAATTCACCGTCATTTGCTTCAACAACAACCAACGAAGTAAAACCTCAACCAGAAAAAGACGAAGTAGTTACGCAAAATCAAGCGCCAGAAGAACCAAAGAAGAAGAAATCATTATGGCAAAAGTTCAAAAACGGATATACAAACTTTAAAAAAGCTATGGTTACCACTGGAGAATATATCGTAGGAACTGCTAAAGGATTGGCTTATGGTGGTGTTGGTGTTTTAGGTGTAATTGGTGTTGATGCAATTAGAAACACTATCAAAAAAGTGCCAAAAGCTATTTCAACAAAGGGTAAAGTTATTGCAGGTGCCGTTGGTTTAACAGTTATGGCATATCATTTATTCATAGCAAACTTGAATGCAAACGCTAAAAAAGCTGATATCGACCACCGTTGGCAAACTGGACATAACGAATAGAGAAAATTATGCGTTTATCAGGCGACAATCAATCTTTTAACAGTTCGTATAAGATGTATTTTTATACGAATGATGGCAAACGTATTGTTTCTGATGAAAATATGAAAAAATGTCTTCATTATGTTGAAGCTCACTTAAATAATTCTAAACGAATAAAAAATCGTAATATGGAATTAGTAGATACTTTTAGGTTTGGACAAGTTGATAAGACAGGTCAAAGAGTTGGTGGAGATGTTGATTATTTTAATATCCCTAAAATCAGAGCTGTTTATAAAAAAGCAAAAGATAATTGCGAAGGATTTATTCGTATAGTTACAGGTAAAGATGCAAAATTCATTGATGAAACCTATGGTAAAGCTATCGGGAAAGCAAAACGAGAGAGCCTTGAAAGAACAGGTTACTCAAAATCATACGAAACTTTGCAAGTTATAGATAATTATTTTCAAAAATCAATCGAATTAGCCGACAAAAAATGTGACGACAGAATTTTTGGGGTAGCATTTACACCGAAGTATAAAAAGAACGGTGAAATAAAAGGGTTTGAATATTATAAATCAGGATTTTTTAAAGAATAGTCGTAACTAATGCCTCTGTTGTAGGAATTTTCACACAAAAAATGTTCGCATAACCGTTGATTTATGGATTGCGCATTACAAATAAAATATACTGTTCCTGCGTACATTTCAGAACCGTTCCACTATATTGCTACGGCTCAATAATATATTTATTTCCTTTTTCAGAAAAAGCTTTCTTACAACCATACGTGTCATAAAACGGTTTTGCATCTTCTAAGGCATAAAGTTCTGTCGTTTTCTTTGGCGCAAATTTTGCTTTAATGAAATCTAAACATGCCGTTCCAATAGCTGATAATCTATTAGGATTTTTACGTTTTTTATTTTTACCACATTGATGTTTAGGATCTACCTCAAGATATTGCAAAATATATCTTTCTGGGAAATCATCAACTTCAAACAATGCATGAACTTTTTTATCATCTAGTTTTTGATAGTCACAACGCTGACTAGAAAGTGCATACAAATTTTTGTGTTTTGGGACTTCTTTATAATACAGATTATTAACTATCATATCGCTAAGTTCTGTATCCCATCTATCAACAACTTTTGCAAGACTTTTTAAGTCGCTTTTATCAACTTTAACAATCGTTGCCTTAACGGGTTCACCCTTTTTATAAATAGTAGCAGGTGCTACATACGTAGCTTTAAAACTTATATTATTCATACTTATATAAATCTCCTAAAAATATAAATTGCGTTTTTGTTGTAAAATATTTACAAGATGTTAATAATAAAATTAAGAGGTGTCAAATGAGTGAAATACTAGGAAATATCCATTCATTAGAAAGTTGTGGAACAGTTGACGGTCCAGGAATAAGGTTTGTAGTTTTTGTTCAAGGTTGTCCTATGAGATGTCAATATTGCCACAATCCAGATACTTGGACTACAGAAGAAAACCATAAACTTAGTGTGGATTATATCCTCAAAAGATTTGATAGTGTTAAAGAATTTTTGCAAAAAGGTGGACTAACTGTAACAGGTGGAGAACCTATGATGCAAATGGAGTTTGTTACAGAATTATTTAAACAAGCAAAATTAAAGGGTATCCATACAGCACTTGATACTTCAGGAGTTTTATTTAATAGAAACAATACAGAAAAAGTTGATGAATTATTAAAATATACAGACCTAGTGTTACTAGATATCAAACATATTAATGACGAAGAACATAAAAAACTAACAGGTCATTCTAACAAAAATATACTAGATTTTGCGAAATATTTGTCTGAAAAAAATGTACCAATGTGGGTTAGACACGTTGTTATTCCTACAATCACATACAACGAAAAATATCTAGCAGAACTAGGAAAATTCTTGCACGGCTTAAAAAATATTAAAGCATTAGATGTACTTCCTTATCACAACATGGCAATACCAAAATATGAAAACTTAGGTATTGATTATCCATTGAAGGATATCGAACCGTTGACAAAAGAAGAAGCTCTAAAAGCTCGTGATATTATTTATAAGAATATGAAGTAGTTTATATAATTCGGAATGCGTAATTCATAATTGTATGCTTGTAGGAATTCCGAACCAAATCCTACTACTGTCCCAAATAATTTCAATCCTTATTCCTTAACATATTTAACGACATAAGAACTTATTGCAGGGAACAAAGTCAATATCATAAGTACGTTTGTGATGCCAAACTTTTGAGCACACAACCCAATCAAAGACAATGAAACAGCTACAACACCCCACGCAAAACCGTTCATAAACCCTGCAACAATACTCTTGAACTGTGGCAAAGCTTTTTGTCCTAACACCATTGTAACAGGTTGTGCCAACATTGTTGTATAACCAATTATAATAAACATTATTAAAGAAATTATAGGGTGATGTAAGTATGTAAAATGAAACAAAACAATCATTGGTAAAGTTGATATCATTGAAAAATACAACAAATTCTTTGTTCCAAATTTTGATTCAAAATTGTGACTTGTAAGTGAACCTATTCCACCTGCTATAATGAATAAGAACAACGCAATCCCTATATAAATTGGACTATAGTGCATTTCATTCTTCCACAAAAACGGTAACAAAGTACAACAACTTGTTGTTACCAAAACCTTCATCATTGATAAAAGCATTAAAATATTCATCTGCTTGTTAGAAAGAATAGTAATAAAAGTTTCTTTGAATTTTTTATATTCGGGTTTAGGACAATCTTTTGATAATTTAGGTACACAAGCGAACATACAAAAAGCTAAAGCCCAACCCCAAATCGATGTAACAGGCATCTTTGTCATATCAAAATATTGGGTAACAAAAGCAGCAACAAAAGGTCCTGTTGCATAGCCTAGAGAACCCATGCTGATAAAAAATCCCATATCTTTAGCAATCATGTTTCTATCGCTGTTGTTCTTCTGCTCAGAAAAGAAATTTACAAACCCTGATGATTGTGGGTGATAAAAACTACTTCCTAAGCTACCTAAAATAATAAACAAAATTAAAATATAAACATTTGGTGCTAAAGTTGTTAAAGGCAAAAAAGTAGATACTAATATAAGTCCCCAAAAAATAAAAAATCTTTTCAACATATTATCAGCAAAAAAACCAAAAATTGGTTGTAACATAGAAGAAAATATATTAGAAATACTCAAAACAAGAGTAGCCATAGCCATTGTTATACCAAGCTTTGCTGCAATAAACGGCATTATAGGATTGATAAATCCCGTATACGAATCACAAACAAAGTGACCCAATGATAACCAAGTTATAGCTTTTTTTGTTTTCATAATTTTACCTTCATGCCTGTAATACTAAAACTTAATCAATACTTTTAAAGTTTCTTTTGATTTATTAGCTTCAAACCCTTCAATTGCATCATCAATGTTATAAACACCCGAGATAAAAGGTTTAAAGTCAATTCTATCGTTTTCTAATAATCTTAACGCAGGTGGGAATTGACCACATCTTGAACCCAATACAGTAATTTCATTAATAACAATCGGTGCAAGATTAAGTTCTTTTCCTGTTGCAATCGTGCTTTTCAAAACCAACACACCACGAGGTTTAACCAAAGCCAAAGAAGTTTCAAACCCTGAAACAGAACCAGTAGCTTCAACAACAACATCAAAATTATTCTCTACTTTCAATTCTTGAAGAAGTTGTGTTTTAACCTTTTGGTTTTTTGCAATATCAAGTTTGTTTTGATGTTTACCAATCAATGTAACATCAAACCCTTGAGCATGTAGAGTTAAAGCAGTGGTTAACCCTAATTTTCCATCACCTAAAACAACAACTTTATCAATAGGTTTAATATGAAGTTGCTCTGTTATCTCGCACGCAGCCGCAAGTGGTTCAACAAAAACAGCTTGTTCATCACTAACATTTTCAGGAACTTCAAACAAAACATTCAATGGCATAGTCAAATATTCAGCAAAACAACCATCTTTGTCAACAATCCCAAGTGTATGACGACTTGGACAATGTCTATAATTTTTTTGTGCACACCATTCACATTCTGGGTCATTACAACCATAGCTAATCTCTGCTACAACACGTTTCCCAAGAAGTGATTTATCATCAGAATTAACTTCTTCAACAACCCCAACGAACTCGTGTCCTAAAATTCCATTATACCCCATATAACCTTTTGTTATCTCAAAATCTGTGTTACAAATTCCAGCAAGCGAAACTTTAATAAGCGCCTCACCTTTTTGTGGAACTGGTTTTGGATAGTTTGTATCAAGTCTTAATCCATCTTTATCGTTAAAAACAACTGCCTTCATATTTCCCCCTGCATAATTAAAAGGTTTTCCCTAATTCTTTATAAATTATAACACACTAAATTTTCAAATTATATGAATTAAAACATTAACCGAATGGTCTATATAATTTTCGTCCATATTATTGATGTCCTTACTTTAAAAAAATAGTATCTTATTATTGGAGAGAGGAAAGATGAAGAAAGTACTACCGTTACTTATCTCGATAATAGCATTAGTTTTTAATATTTTAAGTGTGGAAGCATCAGAAAACACGTTGAGTGGAGTTGATATAAAAAGTGGTGCTAATTCTTATACTATAGAATTAACAACAAATGAACCAGCTAAAATGACAAAAACTATCATTTCTTCAAACAGAGTTTTAGTTACTCTTAATAATGTTAAAGCATCAAATAATATTTCAACTAAATATGGCAAAAACGCTGTCATTGATAATGTCATAGTAGAACCTCAAGGTAACAATGTTTCAATAATGTTACAAGGTGATAACATCGCATACTCTGACGTTAGTTTCAAAGCACCTACTTCTATGAAACAAATTCAAGACAATGTTGTAGACTCAGTTTCAGCGCTCACAACACTAGGCAACACTGCAGGACAAAACAAAACTATCCCTTGCATATTTTTAGTAATATTAGCTGGTGTTTTAGTTTATGAAATCAAATTTATCAAATCTAAATATTCAGAGTTAAATGTTGAAAAATCTTTGCTAGAAAAAGACATGGAACGTACAGCAGAATTTAAAGACTTTATGCAGGGTTATGGAAATCAAGGTATTACAAAACCTTATACAACACCTATTTATACAAACCCTACAAACCCAACTTTAGTAAGAGCAAATTATTTACAACGACTTAAGACTCTTAAAACTCCTGAAACAGTGACTTTAAACTCATTATTAAGCAATAATAACCAAGAAACAAATATTATTAACCAAGTGGTTAAGCATAATAAACCAGTGTTTGGAAGTTTATCAAACTTGACGATTGAAACAAAAGAATTGCAAGAAATGGTAGAAAAAATGCAGACTAGAGAAACTCTTGAAACATTAGAAACAGAAACTAGAGAAGTTACGCCAAGCGCTCAACCTGTTTCTAATCCAGTGTCACCTGCTAAGATGAAGTCACAGCTTGCTCAACTGGAAGAACTTTCAAAACTATATCGACAAACAAGTAATACACCTGAAACACTTGAAAGACGATTAAACAACTTATATTAAAAATAATACAAAAATCTTTATTAAACACACACATAAATCTATTTATCATTAGTCTAATAAGTGAACCGTTCTGGTTCATTTTTTTTATTACTGTCCATAATAATTTTGATTCGTTGTTGCGAAAATTTGCAGTTCAAATTTTCGCAATCCATAAAATAATGGTTCTATAACCACCTTATGCGTCATTCCGAACTGCGAATTTACACTCTGCCGAACAAAACAATTAAGTATTGTTTTGTGAGAGGGAACGACACGAAGTTAGTTCGGATAGCGAACAGATTGAGCCGACTGTGACAACGTCACAAAAGGCGAAACTCTGTGAGCGTGGAGTAAATTCAAGACGATTTCGGAATCCCTGCGAAGACTTCTGAGAGACCCTGAAATGAATTCAGGGTGACGTGAAAGGACGTCATTGCGAACGATTGAACAGTATGCAATGTATTAAGTGCGGCAATCTATAAATCAACAACTTTACATACATAAAGACTTTTTCTGGATTACCACGTCGCGTTGCTGTCTTGGATTATTCGGGCGTGCTAAACACTATATTCACTTTTAAATTCTAACGAATTTAGCCGTTCATTCCGTGTTTTACGCTCTTACGGGTTGGGTCACTTCGTGACACGGCACCCTACCGAAAATCCGCGACTCGTAATGACGTGTAAAAAAACTTTATAGGGATCCTGAATCGAGTTCAGGATAACTCAAATTAAGTATATAGTGTCATTCAGAGCAGTAACGTTTTTATAAAAAATAATCAAAGAGTTACAGACTATCATCTTCTTCCTGTTGTCGCATTAGTTCGGCAAGCATTTCTTCTTCCTCTTGCTGTTCTTTCGCACGTATAAAATGCCTTTGAACCCCAAGTTCAGAAAACTGCTTAAGTTCAGCCTTTTTTTCTTCTTCTATATATATCTCTTTTTGTTTTTCTTTGTGTTTTTCAAGAACTTTAACATTTTGCTCACATTCGATAAGTTTTTTAATCTCAATCTGCAACTCATCATCAGCAACCTGACGCTCTTGTTCAAGTGTTTCTGCTTTATCCCACAAATGATGTAAATATTTGTCATAATATTCCATCATAGAATAATCTGCAGTCCTTTTTGCCACTGATACCTGCATTATTTCTTGTTTATTTTCTTCAACTCTTTGTTCTGCTTGACGTAATTTTTGACGTGCTCTACTAACAACAGCTTCCTGTTCTTCTTTTTTACGTATTCTAAAATCTAGTACTTTTTGTAACTTATATCTAAATGGCATAATATTATCGTTGGTTATCTAGTTCTTTTTTAATGTCATCAACAGAAACTTCTACTATTTCTGACTCATCATCTTTTTTAAGATAAACCTTTACAATCCCAGACTGAACAATAAACCTTTTACAAAGTATACAGATAAAATTGTGACCATAAATATACATTGTAGAGCCCTTACATCTATCTTGTCCTGCCTGAATAATAGCATTTTGCTCTGCGTGGATTGAACGACAAGTTTCATAACAAGTGCCTGATGGAATATTGTTTTCTATCCTGTAACAAGTTCCTCTTTCATAACAAGATTCAACACCTGATGGTGTACCATTATATCCTGTTGCTTTTATTTTTTTATCATCACCAACAATAACAGCACCGACTTGCGCTCTCAAACAGTTTGAACGTGATGAACAAGTTTTCGCTAAATCTAAAAAATAATCTGTCCAAGGTTTAATTGCCATACTTCCATCTCCTTTTTCAAACAGATTATAACATGGTTAAAGTTTGATTACTACTTGAGGGATATCTATTTTATAATGCGTAATGTCATTCAGGAAAGAGAGTTTATTCTACAGGAAAGCTCCCGTGTGCTTGCATAAATAACAATATCGCAAGGGTAATAATTGAAGCAATAAACAAAAACCACATCAAATTTAAAAAAGTTTCCCATAGAAATGAAAAACAACCTTGTGGTGGTTCTTGAGGAGTTCTGTATGCAGGATCAACCCATTCACCGCAATTTTTACATTTTTTAGCATCATCTGGTATTTCACTTCTACAAAATGGACAGAGCATACTTCCTCCTTTTATTATAAAAATAGATTAGCATATACTTTATATTTTTGCAAAATATATATATAATAATATTAAAAAGAAAAGGAAAATAATTATGGAAATTGTATTAGGAACAGGAAACCCATCAAAAGTTTTTGAGATAAACAAAATTACAAACGACCCAGAGATAAAATTTATAGCTCCACAGGGTGAATTTAACCCAGAAGAAACAGGCACAACTTTTGAAGAAAACTCTTATATCAAAGCAAAAGAAGCCTTTGATTTAAACCACAAAATGAGTCTTGCTGATGATTCAGGATTATGTATAGAAGCATTAAATGGAGCTCCAGGACTATATTCTGCAAGATATGCAGGAACACAAAAGGCTAAAATTGAACGTGTTTTAAAAGAGCTTGAAGGGAAAGAAAACAGAAAGGCAAAATTTGTTTGCTGTATGACACTACTCGATGAAAACGGTAAAGTTATCCATATTTCAAAAGGTGAATGTCACGGTGAAATAATGACTGAACCTAGTGGTACTAATGGATTTGGTTATGACCCTATTTTTAGACCAGATGGATACGATATTACGATTGCACAAATGAGTGAAGATGAAAAGAATTCTATTTCTCATCGTGGAAATGCTATGCGTGATATGATTAAGTTTTTAAAAAGTATGTAGTTTCGTTTTATCTAACATTCGAACTTTTATTACTGATTTTGCATAACATTCTCTTGGCTAAAAGTCTTTATTAAGTGTAAAAAAGTCCTTATTTATTTTTGTATCTTTTTAGATATTCAATGTTATAAAATTGTAACATTTAGGAATATAGAAAGTACAGGACAAGGAGTGTACTATGGAAAATCTAATTATCTTTGCAGTAGTTTTTTACACATTAATCATCGCACTACCAAGCTTGGCTGAATCTAAAAAGGCGTAATTATGATAAAATTTTTACCTCATAATTTTGCCCACCTTATTCAAGCACCAATTTCTGTTGTTAGGTCTTTCTTTGACAATCTTCTCAATGAAGTTTTGTCATTAGATAAACTTGCATCAAAATGGTTTGAAAAAATGCCTTACAATGAATGCAATCCATATTGGTACTACTTATAATTTAGTGTGTTAACTTAAATAATTTATCTTTGAATGAGCATATTTTGCCATTTGAATAGCTGCTTGTGCATTCAAAAAATTCAACGATGTAGTAAGATTTCGGTCTTGTCGGAACTGATTTCGTGCAACCGTCATTGTTTCATCTTTGACAGCTTCAGCAAAGTTACTATTATTAACACGCTCAATATTATGTTTTAGTGGTTTGATTTCAAAAGTATTGTTTGAGGTTGAAGCAGTACTTGAAACATTTACATTTTTTGTTTGTGCAACTTTTGGCTCTTGAACATCTTCTGTTGATTGTGTTTTAACAGTTGTATTAGGCTTGTTCAAACCCATGCTTTCTTTAAACTTGTTAAATGGATTAAATTCCGTTGAACGAAAATCAGCACTTGCAATCTCCATAACGTCATTTTTAGCATCAGACGTATATTGATTATTTTTTTCGTCATTCATTTGTTCAGCTTTTTCACGAGCACGTTTAAAGATTGCTTCTTTAATTAAAGAAACATCTTTACGTTCAATACTCGGTTTTACTTTTACAAAATGAAAATTATCCATATAAATCCTTTGAGAACCCATGCCTAAGTCATGGATTATCATTATAATATCCTTATATTCATGTAAAGTAAATTACTGCAAAAAAATTAACATATTTGTATATAAAATATATATATTTGTTACATAACTTAATCATGTCACTTGAAAAAGTTGAAAAAAAATTGTATAATAATGCTCTGCATAGTACAAAAAACTTAATAATAGTTAGCAAATATTAAGTTATGTAAATACGAGTTTTTCTTATTATTATTGAGTTTTGGCGAATAATTGTAAAAAATACAATTATTAACTAGCAAAATAATCCTTTTAGATGATTTAAGATATTATGCGGCAGGGTATGCTTAAATAAACAGAGACACATCACTGAGCAGTAATCGCAAGTAGAGGTATAAGTTATGGTAGACAACAGAGCTGCCGGATTCTATGGTGTGGCTGGTGCTTTTAATTTTAAAAGTGGTGACATATCCGGAACAGCAGCAAAAACAAGCGATGATCGTGCAAGTCAAGGTACTGAATACGGTCGTATAGAGTCAGGGGAAGAACAAGCTCCTGTTGCCAACAAATACGTTGACAACAGCGCTCAGCTTAATGCTACTTTGAATTCTTTAGCAATGCTTAATGTTGCTTCTGTTATCAATTCTAAATTGCCTAAGTATCGACGTAATCCTGATTTGGATAAAATTTTAGAAGAAGCAGAGGTCTTTGTTGCAAGCGTTTCTCCTGATGATGAAAAAGGTTCTAAACACTTTAAACACAGAAAAAATGAACACGTAGAAGAACTTGACGCAGAAGACGACGAAGAAGAAGATAACGAGTATTACTAAAAAGAATTCTTATGAAAAAATTTCTCACTATTTTATTAATTCTATTAGGATTAATCATTTCATATTGTGGAACTAATTCACACAAACAAAACCTTGATAAGACAGAAGTCGTTGTGTGGACTTTACAAATGAGTAATTTCTCAGATTATATGAATTCTGTAATCTCTGAATACGAAGCTCAGCACCCAAATATAAAAATTAAATGGATTGATGTACCTTTTTCAGAAGGTGAAAAACGTACTCTTGCATCAATTTTAAGCAATAATACTCCTGATTTAGTAAACCTTAATCCAGATTTTTCTTCAATACTTGCTCAAAAAGGTGCGCTTGAATACATAGATGAAACCAATTTACAAGATTTTAATAAAGATATTGTGGAAGCACTTAAATACAACGGAAAACTGTTTGCAATCCCTTGGTATGCAACTTCTGCTATTACAATCTATAATAAAACCCTATTTAAAAAATCAGGACTAAATTCACTTCCAAAAACCTATGAAGATTTGACAACCATATCACCTGTAATCCGTCATAATCTTAATTGTTATGCGTATTTTCCAACAATTACAGAAAACGATACAATGCTAAAAATCCTGAATAAATACGGAATAAACTCGCCTGAAACAATCAATAATCAAGAAAGTTTACGGGTTTTTAATATGTACAAATCGCTTTATCAAGCCAAATTAATTCCTGCTGAAAGCATTACACAAACACATCAAGAAGCGCTCGAAAAATATATGTCAGAAAATGTTGTATTCTTTCAAGGTGGAGCAAATTTCCTAACCATGATTAAGGATAACGCACCTAATGTATATAAAAACACTGACGTTGCACCTCAAATTGTAGGTAAATTAGGACAAAATGATTTTTCTTTGATGAATTTCGTTATCCCAACAAAATCAAAACACAAAAAAGAAGCTCTAGACTTTTGTCTATTCTTAACAAACAAAGAAAACCAATTAAAGTTAGCAAAATTGACAAATGTCATCTCAACAAATAAGTCTGCGCTAAAAGACCCATTCTATAATTCTAACAATGACCTTATGGCAAAAGCTAGAAACTACAGTGCAAAACAACTTAACCATATTCAGCCTGTGATGAAACAACGCAACAGTCAAAAAGATATTAATTTATTAGTTAATACTGCTGTTCAGACTATTTTGCTAAATAAACAACCAACAGCACAAGCACTTAACGAACTTGCAAAATCTTGGACAAGATTTGAAAAAAAATAATCTCGGCTTAATAATCTTTGACTTAATATGCAAAAATAATTAAAATAATAAGTATGAAAAAGTTTTCATCACTTACACTATTAATATGTTTAGGACTATTCGGAGTTAATAACGGCTCTAAACCCGAATATTTTGATATGTCTTTAGGAAACATGCCTGTATCAGCATCGCCATTACCTACTGACCAAGACGAAATTCAACCTTTTTATCTTGATGAAAGAAATGTTTTAAGAGAAAAAAAGAATGCAGAATCGGCACGTGATGTAACAGATGAACCTAAAACAGAACCAAAAGATGCAGGTACGTTTGATGAAAACACGCCAAAATTTAAGTATGAACCACTAAAAGAAGGGGAAGAACCTAACGAAATCCAAAAACTTGAAGAAGGTTTGACACCAGTAAACACTACTGGTGACACTTCAGAAGAAGTTGAAACCCCAACAAAAGTAATCAACAACACAAACACAAGATTTAAAGGGCATAAAGAATTAAAGAGAAAAGAAAGAAAAGATTTGTTAGACATCTTACCTGAAGATGTAAACCGTGAAATGCCTAATAATGGTATGACAACACCCGAACAAAAACATTATTCACAAAATGATTATGAACAAGCATATAGAGATATGCAAGTACCAACGTTTTCTTTTGTTCACGGGATTGACCCTGACCAATATTACGATATGAAAGACGCTGCGTGGTCGCCATATCCATTATTTAGGCTTAATTCACCATTATATTTCAAAACTATTGTAATAGAACCTGGATATTATTTGTTAACTCCACGTCAATACAAAAACAAGTGGTATATTTTATTCAAAGAAGCAGGAGTTGTAAAATACACTATTCCTGTGTTCAACCAATGTTATACAGAGGCAGGATACTATCATACTCATTTAAAAGAACTTGATATGTCACGTTCTGCGAGATGGCAAATTAAATTTTTAAACTCTTGGGGTAAATATATAAGAAGGTCAAAACGTAAACCTGCTATTCAAACAAACCTTGAATTAACAGATTTGGATAACAATTTCTTGTTAATTGATTTATATTATGGACCATATAAATATTCTGCAATTTTTAGGACAGAAAAGTTTTAAATGTCTGTAGTGTTTTGGGAAGTGCGTAATTGAATATTATTTGTAAGGATTGTTAGACAATGCGTAATGCGTAATTTTGTGTACGCATGGATTCCACGCTTGCGTTACAAAAATAATTACAGCACGCTCTGAATGACGCTCCCATACAGTCATCCAAAAAAACGAAGAAGGACCACATCTTCTCGACATGAGTCCCTCTTACCATATTTAACAACGAAAAAGAAATTTTTATATTTACTAGCCACCGAACGTTTTGAAACTTGTTTCAACGTTTTTACTAACAACTTTCTGACAAGCTTCCATTTCTGTTTGAAGTGCAGATTGTTCAGTGTTTAATTGTTGAAGTCTTAATTGAAGCTGTCTATCTTCTGCCTGAATAATTTCAGTTTTTGCGTTAATTTTTGCAACTTCGTTATCGTACTGTTCTTGTTTGTAACGATATTGATTCATCGCATTGTTATAAGCATCTTCATCTGTAATAGCTTCACAGTTCAATGTATATACTACGCTATCATCTTCAAATTTGATAGATTTGAAACGTCCTGTGCCATCTGTTTCACACAATGCGTTTTTAACTTCTTCAACTTTTGTTTTGATATATGAAGCGTTATAGTATTTAAGTTTGAATTGTCCATCAATACCGTTTTCTGCGATATTGTTTTTGTCGGCACCTTCACAAGCTCTTGATAAATCATCAGCAGTTGTGTAGTATGTTTTGCCATTCATTTGGAATTTATAAATTCCACCTAAATATTCACCTGTATCAGGGTCAAAGCACTTAGACAAGTTTGCATAAGCTTGAGGGTCACTAGCCTTCATATCTTTAAGTACTTGTTCAAGTTCTGTTTTCATGTTCTTTTGATCAGCATCTGTCCAATCATCTGGCAAGATTTCTGTCAAATCGCAATTACCAACTGATGTGTAGTTTGAATATGTAGGGTTATTTTCTGCAGAATGCAAGAATAATGTATCCTTAATATCTGCAGGGTCATCTGGATTTAATACTAAGTTAGAAATTTCTTTAGCAGACAAGTAGCTTGTACCATCTGTATAATATACATTTGTATCGCCAGTTCTTACATTTACTGTAGCAATATCGCCTTGTACGTTTGCTGCATTATCCATTTCTTTGCCACTTAAGAATACATAATTACCGTCATCAAGCTGTGTTGCATAATATTTATCATTAATATCAAAATCTGCACCATAACTTTGGGTAATAAGATTTTTAAGTGTTGGGTTGTTATCCAAATCAACTTCTTCAAAAGCTGTTCCAGCATTAACTGTTTTTTCGATGAAACGGTCGTTTGCACCACCATGAGTTTCTGCTTTTGTATCATCAAAAGCAGGGTTTGGAACTTTAACTTTTACATCTTGAGCAAATGCCCATTGATTTGTTGTAGCAGCTGCACCACCAGCATTATCAACCCAAGAACTTGTACCAGCGTCCCAAGTTTTTGGAACATCACCAGCTTTTGTGAAGTTTGAACGTGTTCCACCTGATGTTTTTACTGTTCTTGAGTAGATTGAATCTAATGCATCTACTTGATTTGGATCAGTTGTTGCAGCAACTCTTCTAAATGTCTTAGTTGATTCAACACCATTTCTTAACATAGTGAATGTGTAAGTGTCATCACCAGCACCTGTTTTAGACTCTTTCTTATAATCCACATTAGTAATTTGATACTGAATATCAGGATTGTTAGTAAAGTGGTTTGTCTTAAGTGCTTTTACTTGTGGGTCATTTAATTTCTTAGATGAACCAGTGTAAACATCTTCATAGTGATAACTTGTTACAACATAGTTGTAATCTTCTTGTGGTGTACCTAACCTGTAAAAATCTGAAACTACAGAATTGTTAATACCATCACTCCAAGAATATTGAAGTGTAGTATAGTCTGTACTATCAGGACAAGTTGGCACAGACATTGTCAACATCTGATTAAATAAATCAGCTGATTGATTTGACAAGTTTAACCTTTGTTGGTTTAACTGTTGACCTTCATACTCGGTGTTCGTTTTTCTTGCAGATAACGCCAAGTATCGGGCCTGTGATGCTGCCATACCCATAGGCTTCTCCTTTCGTTGTTAAAATTAAGTTAAATATGTTTTTTCATGGTTTCTTTTAATGTTACTTTTTTATTTTTCAACATTACTTCAAATAACATTACTATTATGTTACATTTCTTAACATTTATTTTCAACGGTTTTTATTTTGTTTTCTATACAAATGTATAAAGGATTTCATACTAAAGTATGAGAAATTGGGGGTTTATTGATGATTTTTGTCGTGTACGCAGGGATTCTTCGCTTCGCTCTGAATGACATTAGAGTTGTAGATTGGGGTTTCCACCCCAACAATAATATGTTCAGGGGGATACTGAAACGAGTTCGGAATGACTGTATATATTTGGGGTTAGTCACCCTGAACTACGGATTTTGTACTCTGCCGAACAAAACAATTAAGTATTGTTTTGTGAGAGGAGCTGACCGAGTGAAACGAGGGAACGCCGAAGTAACACCGAAAAAATGAACGACAGTTTTACGAAGTAAAACAAAGTGAATGACTTGAAGGCGTGAAACAATAATCCAAGACAACGATAGTGTGGCAATCCATAAACCAACGGTTCTGCATGTTCAATGAAAATTACGCATTAAATACACTATCTCAAAAGCATTTCAATAGTAGATGATGCAAATTCAGCCATCTTAGTTTCCACTTGAGCCAACGACATAGGCGCAGAACCATCTGCCAAATCAGAAATCGCTCTTATTATCAAACAAGGCACACCATTTTTATTAGAAGTCTGAGCAATAGCTCCACCTTCCATTTCTACAGCAGTTGCGTTAAATAGTTCAAATAGTTCATGCTTCTTTTCAGAAGATGATACAAATGTGTCACCAGTTGCAATTACACCTTTATGAACTGTTATATCTTCTGAATTTAGGCATTTTATTGCAATTTCAAATTCTTCAATTAAAGCCTTGTCTGAATAAAACAATGTAGGCTTATTAGGTTCAATCCCTGTACACATATATCCTTTTGCATATCCGAGTGCCGTAGCATCAAAATCATGTTGAATTAATGTTTCACCAATAACAATATCTCCAACCTTTAAATTAGCACCTATTCCACCTGCAACACCTGTATTAATAATACAATCAGGTTCAAACCTATCTATAATATATTGAGTGTTCAAAGTGGCATTAACCTTGCCAACTCCACTCTTTGCAAGAATAATTTCATGGCTATTTATCTTTCCAGTATAAACAGTTAAGTCATTATAATCGTCTTTTTTTAAATCCTGCATAAGTTCTTGAAGCTTTTCAACCTCACAGTCCATCGCTCCAATAATTGCATATCGTTTAACCTTATTCGGCATAATACATCTTATCCTCGTTCCAATCTTTTAAAACCTCAAGCATTTCAACAGCAATATCTTTTGCTCCCTCGAGGTCATGTTCAAGATAATTACCACATTCTTCCTTATTTGTTCCAGGAATTTTACCCTCAAAATCTTTTATAAATTTTAATGACTCTATTAATATATTGAGTGCTTGTGCATGAGAAATAGAATCTCTAACCAAAAAATAGAACCCAGTACGGCAACCCATTGGTCCAACATAGACAATCTTGTCCTGAAACTCTGTATTTCTTGCATAAGTTGCAAACAGATGTTCAAATGTGTGCATTGTACCGTTTGACAAAAAATCGTTCATATTAGGACGTTTCATTCTGATATCATAAGTCACAATATCACCATCTATTCTTGAAATATACATACCTTTTTGTAAAGTATCGTGGTTAATTTTAAAACTTTCTATCTTTTCCATAATCTTCTCTTTTCATTGTGTCTATATATTATTAATTATAAATGAAAAAAGTTTATATGTATGCAGGAATAATATATTTAATTTGTAATACGTAATGCGCCATTATGTATTCGCAGGGATTCTTCGCTTCGCCAACTCCTGCGGTCGCGTTAAACGGCAACGTTCACGTTTGCAGGCAAAAGTGTGATTTTGCCTGACGCACGTTTCACTCTCGCTTTGCTCGTGCCTCTGCTCCCTGGGCTCTGAATGACGATTGAGGTATACAGTATATTAAGTTCGGAATAACGTCACTATTCCTATTCTTCGTCATTATTAGCTTCATTTTCATCGCTTGCAAGTTCAAGCATTCTATATACCATATATGCACCTAGTGCTACTGCCTTAGGGTCTAAATCAGTATTTTTGGCAGCCTCTAAAATTGAAGTATTAACTTCAGGGTTTTCTTCTTTAATATAATGAATCATATTTTTACGCCATTGATGAACATCTTGAAATGCCTCTGCAAATACTAATGATGATTGTTCTTCTGTAATTAATGGCAACATACAATTCTCCTGTTTTTCTTAATTATATATAAAAATATTTAGTTTTCAAAAAATGTTAAGTTTGTTAATTTAATGAAATCTTAAAAAATTTCAGTATAATTAATAATATGAAAAAGTTTTTGACGATATTATTAATAATAACTTTTACGCTACCAGCTTTTGCAAGCAAAAAAGAAGCACTGCCTAATATACCGTCACAAACATTCATGAATCAAAAAGGTTACGAAGGTTCTTTGCCTGATATTATTGACAAATTTCAACCCTCAAAACCTGCAAGTGCAACACCCGTATTTGAAGCAGAAGAAGGTTTTGATGACCCAGACAAATTAAAACCAACACCACGTGATAATCCTGCTTTTGTAAATATAATCCTTAAAAAAGATAAAACATCAACCTATATAGTTGATATAAACAAAATTATTGGACTTGTTGAAACACTGATAGATTGCATTGAAAATGAAGAAAGTGTACAACTTTTCGTTGCAAAAGCTACAAACTTAGAACTCGCAATCGGTGGATTGCGTGACAGTTTCGAGGGTAAACCAGAAAGTTATTATACCTCTTATGTAAAATTAATGTCACTTTGTATGCACGTGAAAGCTATGTCTGAATTAAGACGTGAAGGAGCTGAATATAATAGATACCTAGCTTACCAAGCAGCAGGCTCAGTTTTTGCACCTGATAATGTCAATAAAGAACTCCACTACTTGCTTGACGAACTTCAAGAAGTGCTTGTTATCCTAAGAGAAGTTGAATAAGAAATGACTGAATTATTAAATCATTAAATTATTAAGTCATTACGTATTACTACGTAACAATATAAATTTTACTTAATCAACCAATTAAAACCTATGTGGCAAATCTAAAGTGAACCAAGTCGCCGTCTTGAACAACGTATTCTTTACCTTCTAATCTTGTTACACCTTTTTCCTTACAAGCCACGTAAGAACCAAGTTCTGCAAAATCCTTATAAGGTGTGATTTCTGCTCTAATAAATCCTCTTTCAAAATCAGTATGAATAACACCTGCTGCTTGAGGCGCTTTTGTACCTTCTTTTATTGTCCAAGCATGTATTTCTTTCTCACCAGCAGTAATAAATGTCAAAAGTTTTAATAAACTATATACTGACTTAATCATCTTATCAATACCACTTGTTTCAACACCCAAATCTGCCAAATATTCTTTTGCTTCATCTTTACCCAATGCAACAAGTTCTTCCTCTATCTTTGCTGAAATAATTACCATTTGTGCGTTATGACTTTTTGCATATTCGTCAACCAATTCAGTATATTTATTTCCTGATTTCAAATCATCTTCTGACACGTTAGCGCAATATATTACAGGTTTTACAGACATCAAATTCATCATCTTTATAATGCCTTGTTCTTCTTCGTCAAAATAATCTTCTGGGTTAATAAATGAACCTGCTGACAACAAGTCAGATAATTTTTTCAAAACTTTGTCCTCTAAAACTGCTTGTTTATCACCTGCTTTTACCTGTTTAAGAATTCTTGCCTCTCTTTTTTCTATAGATGCTAAATCAGCTAACACAAGTTCAGTATTAATAATCTCAATATCATCAATCGGATCAACCTTGCCAGATACGTGAATAGTGTTTTCATCGTCAAAACATCTTACTACCTGAATAATAGCGTCAACCTCTCTAATATTATGCAAGAACTGGTTACCTAAACCCTCACCTTTACTTGCACCTTTTACAAGACCTGCAATATCTACAAATTCAATAGCTGTTGGGATTATCTCTTTTGCATTACATAACTTTGCTAAAACTTCTAATCTTTCATCAGGAACAGTAACAACACCTACATTTGGTTCAATAGTACAAAATGGGTAATTAGCACTCTGTGCGTTCATTGATGAAGTCAATGCATTAAACAATGTTGATTTTCCTACGTTTGGTAATCCAACTATCCCAGCTCTTAACATCTATATTCTCCTTTGTTTTTATTCTTTATTAAAAATTCATTATTTGTTTACCCTTATTATACCTTGAATATAATTATTTTGAAATTTTATCAAATTCTTTATAAAAAACTTCTGAAATTATAAAATTGTTTTTAATATTTGTTGTATAATCAAACTATGAATATTGAAAGTGTTGTAGATAGAATACGTGAAATAATTGATGACGAGAATTATAAACAGTTAAAAGAAACTCTCGCCGAATTTCACGCTGCCGACTTAGTTGATATTTTTCAGGAACTTTCTCCTAAAGAACGTCTTGCTTGTTTTAAACAAATAGATGAAGAACTTGCTGCAGACACACTAGAATATTTACCACCACAACTTCAAGTAGAACTCTTGAGCGAAATTGATGAAGAACTAGCCTCAAGAATTATTGCAAAAATGCCTCACGATGAAGTTGCCGACATTTTAGGCGATATGGAAGATGACGAAAGTCAATCATATCTTGATAAATTACCACTAAAGCTATCTTCTGAACTTAGAGAGTTGATGACCTACAACGAAGAGTCAGCAGGTGGTATCATGAACCCTATCGTTTTAACAGTTAACTCTGAATCAAACGTTAAAGACGTTCTTGATACAATCAGATTTAAAGCAGAAGAAGATAATATGGAGCTTTACTACGTTTATGTAGTAGACAACCAAAAACACTTATTAGGGGTTGTTTCACTTAGAAAACTTTTGACAGCACCAATAAAGCAAAAAATTACAGAAATAATGATTAAAGATATCGTAAAACTTCACGTTGATGATAGGCAAGACCACATCGCAGAAGATTTTATGAAATACCAATTTAATGCACTTCCAGTTGTTGATTTGTATAACAGACTAAAAGGAATCGTTACTTGGGACGACGTTCAAGATATCGTTGAAGAAGAAACCACAGAAGAAATCTACACATCTTCTGGTATCGCAACAGAACTTGTAGAAGATGAAGACGATATCCTTACAGGTAACATTTTTAATGCTGTAAAAGCACGTACACCTTGGTTATTTATCACACTTATCGGTGAATTTATAGCAGTTAATGTTGCAAACCATTTTGACCATACACTAAAAGTGTTCCCTATTGTTGCTATATTTATGCCACTTTTAGCAGGGTTAGGTGGTAATATCGGTACTCAAAGTATTACACTTATTGTACGTGGTCTTTCAACAGGTCAAATTTCTTTGAAAAAAGGTGTTCACCATATTTTTAGAGAAACAGGTATAGGACTTCTTATCGGTATATTATTCGGAATGCTTGTTGCTCTAGTTACTTGTGGTTGGCAACATTCTATCGGATTAGGTGTTGTTGTTGGGCTTTCTATGACGATAAATATGATGTGTGCAACCCTTATCGGTACTTGTACACCATTCATACTTAAAAAGATTAAGATTGACCCTGCTATAGCATCAGGACCTGTAATCGCTACAACTATTGATGTTATTGGATTATTTATTTATTTTACCCTAGCAACTCTTTATTTAATACATTTAAAATAGTTTATTTAAAGAAAGTTATATAAATATACAAAGCCACAGTCAAAACAAGAATTGTTCCACCAATAAAATTAAACTTGTTTTCTGATTTTGGATTTTCAAACCTGCTTGGATAAACGTATGCATTTGCTTGTGCTTTTTTCTTTTTATATAATTGCGTATTTTTTCTTGCTGTTTTTTTCTTTTCTAAATATTTTTCCTTCAGTTTTCCCTTTGTTTTTTTATCACCCATAACAAGTGTTTCTTCAGAAAACTCAAGTTTTTCTATTTTTTTATTTCCACCATTTATAACAGCATAATTTATAGCAACTTCAAATGCTCTTTTTATACAATCAAGTGCAATATTACCATCTTGTTTAACCTTTGAACCGTGAGCATAAGCATTTCCTTGCGATTTTAAAAAATACAAATCATTTATCAACTCACGTTGTCTAATATTTTTTGTATATAAATCTTGCAAAGTTGAAAGACATTCGTCAAAAGTGCTGTCAGGAATATATCTATCTGCAAGCAAATTTTTACATACATTTTCTGCAAACCTACGAATTTGTATGATACTTTGTTCAAAATATTCATCTCTGTATAGATTTTCAGCATCTGATATTATTTTATATAAATCTGAATCTATTTTTTCTAAAAAACTAAAATTTGACATAATTCCTTTCTGTATTCTTTATACTGTTGGACATGTTCTTGTTGGGGTGGAAACCCCAACCTACAATATTAATGTCACCCTGAACTCGTTTCAGGGTCTTTCAAAAGTCTTCGCAGGGATTCTTCGCTTCGCTCTGAATGACAGTTAAGAATGTCGTCCAGAGAGTGCAACGACCTAAACCCCCCCCCTGAACATACAAAATTGTTCCTCTAGATTGCCACGACTCAAAATACATTTGAGCCTCGCAATGACGATTTATGTTCTCAACCTCAAGACTATCCGTGATTAACAATCGCAATACCTGAACTTGTACCTAATCTATCAGCACCTGCTTCAATCATCGCCATCGCTTTTTCATAATCTCTTATTCCACCTGATGCTTTCACTTTTAATCCATGAGGCTTTACAGTTTCACTCATCAATTTTACATCTTCTACTTTTGCACCAACACCGTTTTTTACAAACCCTGTTGATGTCTTAACTAAGTCTGCACCTGCTTCTATACATAATTCACAAGCTTTTTTTATCTCATCAGATGTCAACAAATCTGTTTCTAAAATAACTTTTAAATTATGTTCTCCACAAGCTCTTTTCACAGATGAAACATCGTTTTTTACGTAATCATAGTCTTTATCTTTTAATTTTGAAACATTTATAACCATATCAATTTCATCTGCACCGTTTTCAATAGCATTTTTTGTTTCAAAAACTTTTGTTTCACTTGTTGTCGCACCTAATGGGAAACCAATTACCGTAACAACTTTTACATTACTACCTTTTAAAAATTCTTTTGCAGATTTCACATAAGCAGGATTAACACAAACTCCAAAGAATTTATTATCAATAGCTTCTTGATACAACTTTTCAAAATCTTCTGATTTTGCGTCTTGTTTCAATAGAGTATGCTCTATGTAATCATTTATCGCCATAATTCTCTCCTTATCCTAATATTTTAGGTATATATTACAAATCTTCTCTTTCTTGATTATGTTTTTCAATAATCTCTATATCAATCTCTTCAATATCAATTCCTTGTGCTGCCGCTTCCTCAAGCTCTTTTTCTTTCTGTTTTTGAGCCTCTAAAATAGCAAGAATTTTATCTTGTTCAAGTTTATCGTGGATTTGAGAATTTATTTCACCCCCAATAAGCATAAGCATTGAGGTAAAATAAAACCAAATCATCAACATAGCAAACGCAGCTATAGAACCATAAATAAAGTTATATGTATGCAAAGTGTTTACATAAATTGAGAACCCGCCTGATGCTATCAACCATATTGTACAGAAAAATATTGTTCCAGGTAATGCACTCTTTCGTTTAAGTTCTTCTGTCCACGATACGTCAGGAAATATATAATAATGCAAAAATGCCATAATAAATAATGCCAAAAATGCTATTGGCCATCTTATAGTTAAAAGCATATCACCCATATCAGGTGTTATTGCTGTATATGCAATTAAAAACCTTATAATCAATTTACCAAAGATAATTGTATTTATACTCAAGAATAAAACCAAAGTATTAACAATTACCATAACCAAAGAAAGCAACCTTGTATAAACAAAGGCTCTTGTTTCTTCAACTTTATACGCCCTATTAAGCCCCTTAATAACAACAGATAAAGCATTCATTGACATAAATAATGTTACTAAAAGCGCAAATGTTGCAACAGAACGACCACTTGTAAATTCAAGCACCTGATTTAATACCATGTGGATTAACCTTAATGAATCTTCTGGCATAAATTTCGCTAAGAATAAAAACAATGGATTCATATAATAGTTTTTACCAATAAGGTTAAAAAGTGACATTAAAAATAACATAAAAGGGAATATGCCGATTACAAGCATATAACTCATCTCAGCAGCCATGCCAGAAAAGTCATTCTCGATTATAGAAATAATCGTTTTCTTTAAGAAATTAAACGTCTTATTTTTCATAACCGACCTTTTTAATCTCACCTAACACTTTTTTAACAGCAGACTCAACACCTGATTTTATAGTACAACCTGCTGCTCTTGAGTGACCACCACCACCAAAATTAGAACATATTTTAGCAACATCATAGAGCTTACTTCTCATTGATATTTTAGAAATTTTATTCGGCTCAACTTCTTTTACAACAAAGGCAATATCTGTTGTATCAATAGCCCTAAGACTTTCTGCAAGTCCTTCTGTATAGTCATCTTTTGCGTGGAATTTTTCTAAATCTTTTTTATATACAGTTGTGTATGCAATTTTGTTATCTTCACTGAACACTGCTTTTTGAACACAGTAGTTTTGGAACATTATATAATTTTTAGATTTTAGTTCATAACAATATGTATAAACTTTGTTAGGATTAACTCCAATTTTTACGAGTTCACTTGCAATCAAAAATACATCAGAAGATGTGTTATCGAACCTAAATCCACCAGTATCTGTAAGGATTGCAGTATAGATACATTCAGCAGTATCTAAATCAATCTTCCAATCCCATAGTTTAAATAATTTGAACAGAACCTCACCTGCAGAACTTGCTTCAGGTAATACATAGTTTAAATCACCAAAATTGTTATTTGTTTTGTGATGGTCAATATTAACTGTCATTTTTGCTCTATCAAAAAGAGGTTTCATATCAGAAATTCTATCAATAGATGCAACATCAACAGTAATAACTAAATCATACACGATTGAAGTATCAAAGGTATGTTTAGCATTTTCCATATTTGGTAAAAAGTTATATATAGGCGAAACATAGGTCAAAGTGCAAATATCACATCGCTTTTTCAAGTTATGATAAATAGCAGAATACAATCCACAGGTTGAACCTAGAGCATCGCCATCAGGGTTTACGTGTGAGATGATTAGAATCTTCTTCGCACTTTGTATTGCCTCTTTAATCTTCTCATAATTCATTGTATAATTATGATAGCACAAAACTTTTATGGTGGCAAAATGAAAGAAATTTTATATACCGATTTTGAAGGATTAGACGATTTGTTGTCAAAGATGTTGTCTGAGAACAACCAACTTCAAAAAGCGATGAAGCGTTCAAACCTTTATAAATTTTGGTCAAAAGTTGTGGGAAAGCCTTTTGATACGAAATCTAAGCCACACGGTATGATAGGTACAACAACTATGGTTGTCGCCTGTGAAAGCGCTGTTGTCGTCCAAGAACTTATGCTTAGAAAACGACAAATCATTAAAAAACTAGCGCCTTATGTCAAATCTTTAAGAATAAACCTTCAAGATATTGTTTTTGATGTAAAACGCTGGGAACAATAGTGATTGTAATACGTAATGTAGCAATAACGGTTAGAAAATTCTTAATAACATAATTAAATTAATTCCTTCTTTGAAAGGAATTTCCATAAGCCACATAGTTTTACACTTTATTTTTTATCTTTTTCAAGTATAATTGTTTTGATAATGAAAAAGAGGGTTAACTATTGAAAAATCACGCATTGTCTATTTGGATATTAATAGCACTTGTAGCAGGTGTTGTTGTAGGTGCTGTAGCACCAGATTTCGCAGTTAAAATGCACCCTTTAGCAACAATCTTCTTGAGAATGGTTAAGATGATTATTGCACCTTTATTGTTCGCAACCCTAGTTGTTGGGATTGCTGGTCACGGCGATGTTAAAAAAGTCGGCAGAGTTGGGTTAAAAACTATTCTTTATTTTGAAATAGTTACAACTATAGCACTTTTTATCGGATTAGGTGTAGCAAACTTTACTAATCCAGGATTAGGAAGTTTTAAGCCTATAAGTATTCCTAATATAGATGAAATTACTCAAATGTCATCAATGGTTCATCAACACTCATTTAGTGCGTTTTTTACAAGCATGTTCCCAACAAGCATTGTTCAATCTATGGCTGATGGCAATTTATTACAAATTGTAGTTTTTTCTATCTTTTTTGCACTTGCTATTTGTACAATCGGACAAAAAGCAAAACCTGTTATGGATTTGTTAAATTCTGTTTGCCAAATTATGTTTAAATTTACAGAATTTGTTATGTTATTTGCTCCAATAGGTATCTTTGGTGCAATTTCATACACTATTGGTTCAAACGGTTTAGTTGTACTTAAAAATTATGCAAAAATAATAGGTTCATTATATTTTGCATTATTTATATTTGTAGTTTTAGTTTTATTCATCGCATGTAAAATTGTTGGTATCTCATTCAGAGCCTTACTTAGAGCGATAGAAGAACCTGCATTACTTGCTTTTTCAACAGCAAGTTCAGAGGCAGCATTACCAAAAGCTATGGAAATAATGGAAAAATTTGGTGTACCTAAATCAATCGTTGGATTTGTAATGCCAACAGGTTATACATTCAATCTTGATGGTAGCACTCTTTACCTTGCTATTGCAGTAATATTCTGTTCACAAATTGCAGGTGTTAATATGTGTATTGAACAACAATTAATAGTAATGTTTGCATTAATGGTTACGAGCAAAGGCATAGCAGGTGTTCCTCGAGTTGCACTAATTGTACTTGCTGGAACATTAACAAGTTTCCATATACCGATAGTCGGAATTGCAGTCTTATTAGGTATAGACCAATTACTTGATATGGGTAGAACAACTGTTAATCTAATCGGAAATTGTGTAGCAACTGTCGTTATAGCTCGTTGGGAAAACGAATTTGACTACAACAAAATGAACGAATATATAGAGTCGTCTGCTGAAAAGTTAGAATGTAAACAATATCAAGAAAGTTAATATATTAAAAATTTATCCCTGAATGATTATTCAGGGAATTATCGTGAAAAGTAGGAGCTAATTTTATGACTAATCAAACAGAAAAAGTTGAGTATAAACAAACTTTAAACTTACCTAAAACTACTCTTGCAATGCGTGCTAACGCAACTGTTAGAGAATTAGAAATTCAAAAGTTTTGGGAAGAAAATAATATTTATAAAGAAATCATTGGTCAACGTGACAAAAAAAATTCATTTATTTTACACGATGGACCACCATATTTGAGTTCTGAAAAAATTCACGTTGGTACAGCATTAAACAAGATTTTGAAAGATATTTTAATCAAATATAAATCACAAAGAGGTTATTATGCACCTTATGTTCCAGGATATGATGGACACGGTTTACCGATTGAAAATGCTGTTGTTAAAAAGATTAAAGGTGGACGTCACTCAATCACTGAAACTGAATTGAGAACAAAATGTAGAGAATTTGCTCATAAAAACCTTAAAGGTCAAGAAAACGAATTTAAAAGATTAGGTGTTTTAGGTAACTGGGAAAAACCTTATCTAACAATCAACCCTGAATACGAAGCTGAACAAGTTAGAGTATTCGGTGAAATGTATAAAAAAGGTTATATTGAAAAAGGTCTAAAACCTGTATATTGGTGTGCATCTTGTGAAACAGCATTAGCTGAAGCAGAAGTTGAATATGCTGACCATACATCTACATCTATCTATGTAAGATTTAAGTTTGATGAAGAAAGCACAGAAAAAATTTCTAACTTGGTTGAATTACCAAACAAAAATGTTTATGCAATCATCTGGACAACAACACCTTGGACAATTCCATCAAACATGGCAATTTCTATGCACCCAAGATATGAATACACTTTCTTTGAATACAACAAAGATGTATATGTTGTTGCACAAGAACTTTTAGGTTCATTCTTAAAAGATGTAGAATGGGAAGAATCTGACATCAAGGTTCTAGGTTCTGTTAAAGGTCAAGATTTAGAACTATTAACAACCGACCACCCATTAGTAAACAGAAAATCACCAATCATCTTAGGTGAACACGTAACCCTAGAAGCAGGTACAGGTTCTGTACACACTGCCCCTGGACACGGTCTAGAAGACTATGAAGTTGGTTGTAAATATAATATTGAAGTATTCTCACCATTAGATGGCGCAGGCGTTTGGACTGATATTGTTGGCATTGATGAATTAGTTGGCGTTCCTTATTATAAAGGAAATTCAATGGTTATTGAAATGCTTGAAAACAAAGGTGCTTTGTTAAAACAACAAGATATTCAACACAGTTATCCACATTGTTGGAGATGTAAAAAACCAGTTATATATAGAGCAACTCCACAATGGTTCGTAAAAGTTGATAAATTTAGAGATGAAACATTAGATTCAATCAAAAACGTAAAATGGATACCTGCAAGTGGTGAAAACCGTATCGGTAACATGGTTGCAACACGTACAGATTGGTGTATCTCAAGACAACGTGCTTGGGGTGTTCCTATTCCTATATTCTATTGTGAAGATTGTGGTGAAGTTATCTGTACAGATGAAACAATAGAAAATGTTGCAAAAATATTCGATAAAGAAAGTTCTGATGCTTGGGTTAAATACTCTGCAGAAGAATTATTGCCACAAGGATTTAAGTGTCCAAAATGTGGTAAAACACATTTTAGAAAAGAACGTGACATTATGGACGTTTGGTTTGATAGTGGTGTGTCTTGGAGAGCAGTTGTAGAAAAACGCTCAGAAGAACTTGGACATACTCCTGTTGATTTGTACCTTGAAGGCTCTGACCAACACAGAGGTTGGTTCCAATCTTCATTATTGACTTCTATAGCTACACAAGGAAAAGCTCCATACAAAGAAGTTTTGACTCACGGATTTGTATTTGGTGAAGACGGTAGAAAAATGTCTAAGTCACTAGGCAACTATATTAGACCAGATGATATTATTAAAAACTATGGTGCAGATATCCTTAGATTGTGGGCTGCATCGGTTGATTATAGAAACGATATCAAAATTGGTAACAACATAGTTGGTCAACTGACAGAAATATTTAAGAAAACAAGAAACACTGCAAGATTTTTAATGGGTAATATTCACGACTTTAACCCAGCAGAAGATTATGTTGGATATGCTGATTTAAAACCTATCGACAAGTTTGCTTTGCATAAATTGAATAAAGTTATTGAAGAAGTTACAGAATCGTTTGAAAATTACGAGTTCTACAAGTACTTCCAATGCTTACAAAACTTCGCAGCAGTTGACTTAAGTTCTTTCTATCTTGATATTGTTAAAGATAGATTATATACAGCAGGCAAAAAATCACTTTCAAGACGTGCTTGTCAAACAGTATTGTATGAAACATTACAAACATTGGTTAGAATTTTAGCACCTGTAATGCCTCACCAAGCAGAAGATATTTGGCAAAATATGCCTGAATACCACAAAAACGGTGTTAAGAGTGTATTGTTAACAAATTGGCCATCTGTTCAAGCTGTTTGGACAAACGAAAGTTTAGAAAAAGACTTTACTAAAATACTTCAAACAAGAGAGGTTGTAACAAAAGCTATTGAACCATTAAGAAGTGAAAAGAAAGTTGGTAGCTCTCTTGAGGTTGCAGTTTATGTTAAAGCTGAAGATAAAGATGTCTTAGAAAAGAACTCTAAGGATTTAAGTGATATTTTCATCGTATCTCAAGCATATTTAACAGATGAAAAACCTGAAAATGTACTTAATGAGTACACAGAAGAAGGTTACACTGTTTGGGTTACAAAAGCAGAAGGCGAAAAATGTGAACGCTGTTGGAAATATCGTAAACTTGGTGAACATCAAGGTTACGAAACAATTTGTTCAGATTGTTATGAAGCTGTTGTAGAATAATTTAGGAGTGGAATATGGAAAATAACGTAATTTGCGTAAAATGGGGAACAAAATTTGGACCTGAATATGTTAATAGTTTATACAAGATGGTTGAAAAAAACTTAACCATTCCACATAGATTTGTTTGTTTTACAGACAACGCTGAAGGTATAAACCCGAACGTAGAAATAAGACCACTTCCTGAACTACACGATGAAGGTCTTCCTGAAAAGGCTTGGAAAAAACTTGGCTTGTTCACATCACCTTTGGCTGATTTACAAGGCAGAGCTTTGTTCTTAGACTTAGATATCGTTATCAGAGATAATATTGACGACTTCTTCAAAGTTGATGGTAAATTTGTTATTATCAAAGATTGGGATTTTGAAAAAGATATTATCGGAAATTCTTCTGTATTTAGATTTGAAGTTAATCAGCACCCAGAAGTTATTGAAAATTTCTACAAAGAAGGTAAAGATATTAGAAAACGCTACAAAAATGAACAAGCTTTCTTATCTTATCAAATGCACAACAAAGGTATTTTGTCATACTGGGATAAAAAATGGTGCGTAAGTTTTAAGAGAAACTGTTTGAGAAAATTCCCAATGAATTTTTTCAAAGCTCCTATCGACCCTGTAGATAGTAAAATTATTGTATTTCACGGACGTCCAAACCCAGAACAAGCTTATAACGGATTTTGTGGTAAAGGTGGCTTGAGATATGTTAAACCTACAAAATGGTTAGATAACTATTGGGAGCGTAACAAATAATGACACCTATAAACGTATGTTTAGCTTGTGATGATAATTATGGAAAATACGCAGGTGTCGTTATTGCATCTGTTTTAGCCAATTCAAAAGACGATGAATCTTTAAACTTTTATATTCTTGACGGTGGTATATCTGAAAGTAAAAAAACTGAAATATTATCACTCAAATCTATAAAAGATTGCAAGATTGAATTTGTTCAAATCGAAGAATCAATGTTTGAAGATTACAAAAAAGTCGCTACACACAAGTATATCTCGATTGCAACTTATTATAGACTAAGACTTGCAACTTTATTACCTGAAGTTGAAAGAATTATCTATTTTGATTGCGATATGGTTGTTAATTCTAGCTTAAACAATTTATTCAATGTAGAACTTGGTGAAAACATTATCGCAGGAGTTCGTGATATAAATAAACGTATGTTACAACAAAACCCAAGCTATATCAACGCAGGAATGGTTTTGTTTGACCTAAATAAAATACGTGAAGAAAACATTGAACAAAAATTCTATGATTATACCAATGAGAATTTTGAAACAATTAAAATGGGCGATCAAACCATTATAAATGAGGTTTTAAAGGGTAGAATTAAGATTGTTGAGGACGAATGGAACGTACAATCAAGCAATTTTACAAATCGTTCTAGTTATACAAAACACCCTTATATTATACATTACGTTGCAAAAAGAAAACCTTGGCATTTTGGCTCATTTAGTGTACATAGACAGTTATATTTTAAATACTTACAGATGACACCATGGAAATTAAACGGGTTTAAAGAAAAATTCTATTGGTATTACTTAAATCAAGTAATGTCATTGATAAATTATGTAATATATAGACCACTATTTTTGTTCAGACCAAGATTTTATGAAGCTATTTTTAAGAGTTATTTTTGTAAATAGTTTTTCATAATTGATAGTTCTATTGAAATTGACTAAATAATTAAGAATTTTGTCGTGTTCAATCAAGTTGTTGAACACGACCTACATTATTATTATATTACTTTTTCTTCTTCTTAACCCTAGAGAATACTTCTTCAAAACTCTCTATAGGTACGAGTTTATATCCACAGTTTTCAGCCAAACCACCACCCATAGCAAAGATTTCTTCTTGAGGATAACGCCTACATATCCCAGGACGAGTTTTATGTATTTTACATTTATGAGTTTCTTTATCAAGGTTCTGACATTCAAATATCAAACCAATTTCATCTTTTCCTGTTACTTTTAAATAAGTATAAAACCTATGTTGATGCTTTAGGTTTTCAAAATCTTTTTCATCTTGTATAACACCTTTTGCGTGTTTTACGTATATTTGTTGACAACATCTTCCACAACCGTTACAATGACCGACACGTTGGTATTTTCTATGTAATATACGTGTAAGATAAAACTTTTTTAATGATTTCAAAAACTTGAACATATAACTATTGTAGCATATTTTTAATTTGTAATAACGGTTATGTATTATATTCCTTTTGTAAACATTTCTTAACAATATTATGTTTAAAAATCAATTTTTTAAAAACCATATACTTTATATATACATAAGAGCTATTTAAGAGAGAGAAAGCGAGATTATAATGCAATATTCAGCTATTGAACGTAATAAAAAACCTATCGGAACATTAGATATTCCTGATGATTTTGAAAAAATATATTTGAACAGAAAAGATAGACAGATGAGGTTCTGTAATGCGAAAGACCCTATCTATTATGTCTTTTCAACTATCGAAAAAAGACCGTTAAAAGAACTGTTTAAAGGATTTGTTAAAGAAACAATAAAAGATTCACAAAGGTTCTTACAACAATTAGTTGCATAAAACTACAAAATAGGCGCAAGGATAGATTAGAAAAAATTAGGAAAATATAGGATAACAAAAAAGGTGCTAAACAATTAGCACCCTTTTTTTGTATAAAATAAATCTAATTATGATTTTCTCTTACGAGCAGCTTCAGATTTACGTTTTCTTTTAACGCTTGGCTTTTCATATCTTTCACGTTTTTTTACTTCAGATAAAGTACCAGCTTTTTGTACTTTTTTCTTGAAACGTCTTAAAGCTACTTCGATACTTTCGTTTTCACCAACTTTAACTTCTGGCATTCGTTTTTCACCACCTTTATTGCACTTATTACTCAACGATAATAAAACAAACATATTCGTAAATCAAGTAATAATTAAAACTTGCCAACATTTTTTCATGTTGTAATATAAAAAATGTAAGAAAGAGGTTTAATAATGTCAGAATACTTAAATACAGTATACAATCAATTACACATATATTTTGTGCCTGTTTTACTATCATTCTTAGCAGGTTTAGCAACAGTTATTGGTGGTTTTATTACATTTATTGTAAAAAAAGATAATATCAAAATGTTATCACTAGGTCTTGGATTTTCAGCAGGTGTTATGATTTTTTTATCATTAACAGAAATAAAAAGCTGTGCAGAAGAACTACTTACAAAATATTTTCCTAATCACTTTATGTGGTATACATTTTTAGGATTTATTTTAGGTGTATTGATTGCCTTCTGTATTGACTATTTTATTCCTGACCACATAGAGGACAGTGATTTTGCAGACGAACACGTTGAAGAAAGTATAAAAAAACATCACGGTATTAAGCGTGCAGGTCTAATTACAGCAATCGCACTTGCTATACACAATTTTCCAGAAGGTATGGCAACATTCTTTGTATCAACACAAAACCTTACACTTGGTATCCCTGTTGCAATCGCAATCGGTTTGCACAATATCCCAGAAGGTATTGCTGTAGCGTTACCTATTTATTATGTTACACGTAAAAAACACACAGCCATTTGGTATGCTTTTCTTTCAGGTATCTCTGAACCTGTAGGTGCAATCATCGGTTTATTTATGCTCCAACTATTCTTACCTCAAATGTTTATTGGTATCTTGTTTGCGATGGTTGCAGGGATTATGGTTTATATCTCATTTGATACCTTGCTCCCTCTTTCACACAAATACGGCGATTGGCATATGACAATTATTGGTGTTATGTCAGGTATTATATTTATTTGGCCAACCTTAATGATGTTAGAGTAATACAAATCTTCTTTTGATAATCTCATATTTATCCATTGAAAGCGACAAATTGTCCTCAAATACTCGAACATATTTGTCATAACCTGTCATATATAATGTTGCTAAAATTGTACTATCTACATTTACAAGTGAAGCCTTGTTTTTCAAGGAACTCAACATCATAAAAAATTCAGCAACACAAGTTTTTACACACTTCAAATCTATAGCAACAGAAGAATTGTAAGCTGATACCATATCATATATTTTTTTTACTGCTAATTTATCAATATTTGTGATGTCGATATTTATAATTTCCATTACATATTTATTTTAATATATTACATTAAACTTTTTAACTAGACTAAAATATAATATACCTACAACTTTGGTATAAAGTCTATGCACGTCATTACGAGGAGCGGATTTTCGACTCTGCCGAACAAAACAATTAAGTATTGTTTTGTGAGAGGAGGCGCCGTGTCACAAAGTGACCCAGCCCGTAAGGTTGAGCAAAACCACGCTTTTGCGAAATCCCGAATAATCCAAGACAGCAAACAACGTGAGCGACGTGGTAATCCAGAAAAAGCCTTTTTATATACGCAGAACTGTTGACTTATGGATTGCCACACTTAATACATTACAAACCGTTCAATCGTTCGCAATGACATATTTAAAATTATCATGAAAGTAGTGTAGCAAGCGAAGAATCCCCCTGAACATCTGAACACATTTTGTTGGGGTAGAAACCCCAACCTACAATTTACTGAAACATCTTTATAGAGATTCTTCGCTTCGTTCTGAATGACAGTTACATTGTCCTCTAATTACTTCCCTTACAATACTGAGCAATAGGACATACTTCACATTTTGGTTTCACAGGTTTACAGCAATTCTGTCCAAATGTTACTAACAAAGTGTTTATATCCAACCAGTATTTCACAGGCAACTTTTCTCTCAACGCAAACTCTGTTTCTTCTGGGTTCTTAGTCTTAATAAGACCTAATCTATTAAAAATCCTATGAACGTGAACATCAACACAAATAGCAGGTATTCCAAACCCTTTTGCCAATACAAGATTAGCAGTCTTTCTACCCACTCCATTAAATTTTATCAAATCTTCAATAGTGTCAGGCACTTTGCCATCTAAATCATTAACAATTATCTTAGATAACTCAATAATCTGTTTCGCTTTGTTTGCATAAAACCCAACAGGATAAATAGCTTTTGCTAATTCTTCCTCGTCAATTTTAGCCATTTCCTCAGGGGTTTTAGCTAACGCTAACATCCTCAAGGTCGCAGGATAAGTTGTTTTGTCATTCGTTCTAAGACTTAAAATACACGCAATCAATACAAGATACGGGTCTTTAAAGTCTTCCATAAGCTGAACAAAATCACTTCTTACCATATCAGCTTCGTTTAAAGTTTCAACAATCCTATCAATATATTTCATATCTAATCTGCTAGTAATTCTTCAATATTCAAATCAACTTTAAGTTTCATAGCATAAATGTCTTTACGTTTAATATCAGACATTTTCACAGCATCTTTTTCAGTAGTTACAATGATACCTTTTATCTTTTCAATTTCATCATTTTTATAAATATGATGATCGTCAAAAACAACCTTACTCATAATCTCAAAATTAGGCTCTAAAAACTTAAAGAAAGACTCTGGTTGTCCGATTGCACAAACAGCGTTAATAGGTTCACCTGATGCCAATTTTTCTTCTGAAACGATATTATAGATATAATCAGGTTCAGTTTGACAAACAAACGATTTATGACCTAATTTCTTTTCTATAATTTTAGAGTAACGCTCTGCACGTTTTTTATCATTACCTTTATTTACGATAACTATTTTATCAACTCTATCAAAAGCTTCTTTACCCTCACGAAGTGGACCGGCAGGTAAAAGTTTTTCATTTCCAAACCCTTTTTCAGAATCAATCAATAACAAATTCAAATCTCTATACAAATGGCGATGTTGAAATCCGTCATCAAGGATTATAACAGTACAACCAATTTTTTCTACAGCATACCTTGCTGCCTTTACTCTGTCTTTACAAGTCAAAATTGAACACATTGGAGTATTCACTGCGTGCCAGTAAGCCTCGTCCCCAGCTTCTTTTGCGTTATAATAAACATTTACCCCATCAGAGATAAGATTAACTTTTTTGTTTGAAAGCTTACCACCATATCCACGAGAGATTATAGCAACTTTTTCATCGTTATCAGAAAAATATTGTGCTAATTTTGATACAACAGGAGTTTTGCCCACCCCACCAGTAGTAACATTACCAACTGATATAACTTTTGCATCAACTTTTACTGTTTTCAAAATACCTTTATCATAAAGAGTGTTTCTAAGTCTTGATACAAGTCCGTAAAATACGGAAAAAAACTCTAACATATCAACAAAAACACCTTTTGCGTTTTTATCATAATGAATTTTAGTAATACGTGTTTTGATGTTCATAACTCGATTATATCATAATATTAAAGAGATGTATAGAAAGTGACTCGACAGCTAATTATTTAGAGATTTGTTGTATTCAATCAAACTGTTGAACACAATCTATCACCAACATTTGATATCAATTTTATATTGATGTAAAATATTGGAGATATGAACGACAAAATAGTAATAAAAAAAGCAAGACAACATAATTTAAAAAATATTTCACTAGAACTCCCAAGAAACGAATTGATAGTTTTCACAGGAGTTTCAGGTTCTGGAAAAAGCTCTCTTGCATTTGATACAATCTTTGCAGAGGGTCAAAGACGTTATGTAGAAAGCCTTTCTACTTATGCAAGACAATTCCTTGGTCAAATGGATAAACCTGATGTTGATTCAATTGAGGGACTTACGCCTGCAATTTCTATCGACCAAAAATCAACAAACAACAACCCACGCTCTACTGTCGGCACAGTTACAGAAATATACGACTACTTAAGACTTTTATACGCAAGAGTAGGAACTCCATACTGTCCAAAATGTGGTGCTGAAATTAAACCACAAACCATTGATGAAATCGTTGCTAATATTATGAAACTTGACGAGGGTACAAAAATCCAAATCTTAGCACCAATCATAAGAGGCAAAAAAGGCGAATTCCAATCAATCTTCAAAGAACTTCAACAAGAAGGTTTTGTAAGAGTAAAAATCGATGGAGAAATTTATAGCCTTGATGAAGACGAAATCAAACTTGCTAAGACAAAAAAACACGATATAAGCGTTGTTGTAGATAGAGTTGTAGTAAAAGAAAGTGCAAAATCTCGTATAACAGACAGCGTTCAAACAGCATTAGAAAAAGCAAATGGAGTAACAACGATTGATGTCATTGGCGCTGAAGAAATTATGTTTAGTGAAAAACTCGCTTGTGAACATTGTGGTTTGAGCTTTGATGAACTTGCACCAAGAATTTTTAGTTTCAACAGTCCTTATGGTGCTTGTGAAAAATGTTCTGGGTTAGGTGTAGATTTCAAAATAGACCCTGATTTAGTCGTTCCTGATAAAACAAAGAGCATTAATGAAGGTGCAATCTATCCTTGGAGCAAATCTTCAACTGGATATTATGAAGACGTACTGAAAGCAGTAAGTCTTGCTTGTAAGATAAACCTTGATATACCATTTAAAGATTTAACAACAAAAGAACAAGAAATAATCTTATATGGTACAAAAGAAAAAATTCCTATGCGAATAAGAGAATTCGGAAGTACACGTTATCGCACAAGAGAGAAAAAATTTGAAGGCGTTATTCCATTTTTGATGAAACATTATAATGTGGATAGCGAATATTGGAAAGCAGAAATTGAAAAATATATGATTACCACCCCTTGTGAAGCGTGTGGTGGAGGAAGATTAAAGCCATTCCCTCTTGCTGTACGTATAAATGGAATAAATATCCACGAATTCTGCTTAATGCCAATAGACAAGGCTTATGAATTCATTTCTGAGCTTTATCTTGAACTAACAGATTTTCAACTAAAGGTTGCAAAACAAGTTCTTGAAGAAATTAGAGCAAGACTAAAATTCTTGCTAGACGTAGGCTTAAGCTATCTTAACCTTGCACGTATGGCAGGCACTTTATCTGGTGGTGAAGCTCAAAGAATTAGACTTGCAACCCAAATAGGTAGCGGTCTTTCAGGAGTTTTGTATGTTTTAGACGAACCATCTATTGGTTTACACCAAAAAGATAATGATAGACTAATCAAAACACTTTTGAGATTAAGAAATCTTGGTAACACCTTGATTGTTGTTGAACACGATGAAGATACAATGCGTAATGCTGATTATATTGTAGATATCGGGGTGAACGCAGGTATAAATGGTGGCGAGGTTGTCGCTCAAGGTACACTTGAAGATATTATGAACGAAGAAAAATCTTTGACGGGTCAATATCTTTCAGGTAAAAAAGAAATAAAAATTCCTGAAACTCTAAGGAACGGAAATGGCGAGTTTTTAAGAGTTCGTGGAGCTAAATTAAACAATCTTAAAAATATAGATGTTGATATTCCATTAGGAAAAATTAATGTTTTAACTGGTGTTTCAGGCTCTGGTAAATCTACATTAATGAATGAAATAATTTATCAATATGCTATCCATAAACTTAGAGGTAACAAACCTAAGCCAAAAGGTGTTGATGAGATAACAGGGTTTGAACATATAGACAAAGTTATTGATATAGACCAATCACCTATAGGAAGAACACCACGTTCAAATCCAGCAACTTATACTGACGTATTTACAGCTATTCGTGAACTTTTTGCAAAAACAAATGAAGCAAAAATGCGTGGATATAAACCTGGCAGATTTAGTTTTAATGTAAAAGGTGGTCGTTGTGAAGCTTGTAAAGGTGACGGATTATTAAAAATAGAAATGAACTTTTTGTCTGATGTTTATGTAAAATGTGATGTTTGTGGTGGAAAGCGTTATAATAACGAAACATTAGAAGTTAAATATAAAGGAAAAACTATTTATGACGTTTTAGAAATGAGCGTAAAAGAAGCACTAGAATTTTTTGATAGTGTGCCACAGATAAAGAACAAGTTACAAACCTTAAATGATGTTGGACTTGATTATATAAAACTAGGTCAAAGTGCAACAACATTATCAGGTGGAGAAGCTCAAAGGATTAAGTTAGCATCAGAATTAAACAAACGAGCTACTGGTAAAACCTTGTATTTACTTGATGAACCATCAGTTGGTCTACATTGGGCAGATTTGGATAAATTAATCAATATACTTCAGAGATTAGCAGATACTGGAAACACTATTTTAGTAATTGAACATAATATGGATTTCATCAAAATTGCTGATAATATAATTGATTTAGGTCCAGACGGAGGTGAAAACGGTGGTACTATTGTAGCGCAGGGTACACCTCAAGAGATAATGCAAAACCCAAATTCTTATACAGGTCAGTATTTAAAAAAAGCACTTGCAACCCACAAAAAAGAATGTTTAGTGTAAAAATATTGTAGAATATATATTGTCTATAATTTGAAACGTACAATAAATAATTTTTAAGCAAATAATCTCTGTAAAATATATTTAATAAAAAAATAAAAAAGCCCTTTATAAAGGGCTTTTGCTAATTGCTTTTAGCAATAATTTCATGAAAGTGGTTCTAAACTCTATTATAAAATAAAGTCCTCACCAATATTTATTATATTCCATTTTTAAAAAATTTTCTAACAATATATTAAATTTATTTTACAATAAGTGCTCTTGACAAGTTTGTTGCTGTTCTTGCTTGTTTTGTTGCATTTGTACTTACTTGTTTCAAACTCTTTAATTCTGGACTTAAAGCAACTGCAACTGATGGTGTTTTTGCAATATTTGCAGACAATGTTGTTGCTTCTTTTGCTAAACTTGTATAACCAACTGTTGAATTTTTCATTGTTTTTACATAATAATTTAATTGTGATTTCTTATTTGCTGATAATGAATTAATTCTGTTTGATACAGTTTTTGATTGTCTATCAGATAATAAATACAATGCTAATCTATCTGTTGCTTCTGCTGAGTTTGCAGGTACATTTCCTCTTACTTTTGCAATTTCATTACTACTTAATAATAATGATGAGATACCATTTACAGAATTATTAAAACTTTTTGACATATTATTTGATTTTGTAACAACAGCATTTATTTGTTTTCTATATGAATTAACTAATTGAGTGTTAACATTTGTTGTTGTAGTTGTTACTCCTGATTGAGCTTTAATTGAGTTTAAACTAGCATTTGCACCTGTTTTCAAAGCTGATTTCATATCAATTGCAGCATTTGCTGACAAACCTAATGATAATACTGATACCAAAGATAACACAGTTAAAATATTTTTATTCATAATATCCTCCTAAATTTTAACCACTTTCATATTTATAATAGCAAATTAAATATACTCTGACAAGAAAATATATCTAACTGTGTAATAAAAAATTATTTTCTCTCAAAAAATAATAAAATATGCGATTTTGAGGAGATTATTATGAAACTTAAAAAGTTTTTTGTACTATTTTTGACATCTATTATACTTTTTTCTGATATATCATTTGCTCTTGAAATAGATGATATAGAAAATATTAAATATCCTGATTATTCAGAACTTTATATAGGAAAAGATAAACTTGAAAAATTCAACAGAAAAATTTTTAATTTCAACACAAAATTAAACAACTGCATAATTAAACCTATTCATATTCTATGGGCATCAATTATGCCTCAATACGGTATGGATAGAATTTATGGAATAACCAAAAACATAGAATACCCAATAAGACTTGTATCTACACTAATTCAACGTGATTTCAAATCAGCAGGTACAGAAACTGTAAGGTTTTTAACAAACTCAACTATTGGACTTGGTGGTATGTTCAACCCTGCTGAAAAACTCTTTAAAATATCAGCAGTCGATGAGAATATGGAGCAAGCCCTAGCCAAATGCAAAGTAAAACAAGGTCTTTATATGGTTATTCCTGTTATGGCATCAACTACTCCAAGAAATATGTGTGGAAAATTGCTTGATTCTATTTTTAATCCATCATCTTATGTCGGAACACCACTTATAGCTGCAATAAAAGCTGTTATATTCGTAAATAAAACATATTATATGCAACCTCTCGTTAAAATGATTGAATCTAATTTTGCAGATTGCTACGATATAACAAAAAAACTTTATGGACTTGAAAATTATATTAAATGCTCTAATTTTGATAGACTTCATCTTGTTAAAAAATGGTGTGAAGATTGCAAAAATAATAAAAACAAATTAGCTGAAAATCATAATAAAAATAATTTAACAAATGTAAGTAATAAAAATGATAAAAAATCTAAAAAAATTGAAACTGAAAACATAAATGAAGCTAATATATTAAAAGGTAATGCTACAGAAACAGATATTATTTTAAAAGATAGAAAAGGTGAAGATGATGGAATAGAGCTTAAACCTGATATTATTTTATCAGATTACAATCCACAAACTCCTATTATTGATTCAATGAGAACAGCACTTTTTGAAATAAATGATAACTATAAATCAATATGGGCAGATTTTTCTATATGGAACAGAGCTTTTTATAAAAGACTTAAGATAGCCTCTGTTAAAGTCTATCCTAATTGTCCAAATTATAAATATAGATATTTATTACAAAAGAAAAACTCGCCTATTGCTATTATTTATCCGTCTATTGGAGATGGGATAATGTCAACACACGCTTCAAAATTTGCAAAAATTTTTTATGATAAAGGATATTCTGTAGTTATTTTAAGTAGTCATTTTAATTGGGAATTTGCAAAAAGTATGCCTAAAGAATATTATCCAGGAAATCCAAGTGTTGATGTTGAATATGTTAAAAAAACTACCGATAAAATTATTAACAGCTTAGAAGAAAAAAATAATTTAAAATTTAGCTCTAAAACTGTTATAGGAACATCATTTGGAGCATTGATGACCATGTATGTTGCTGAAAAAGAAAATTCTCAAACAATAAATAACAAAAATAAATATATAGCAATCTGTCCACCCGTAGAACTTGTATACGCAATGAATCAAGTAGATAAAATATCAGAAAATTGGAAAGAAAATCCTGATACTATAAAAGACGATATTGCAATTACTGCTGAAAAAATTATTGAAATATCAAACCTTGATGAATTAAAAAAAATGAATATCAGTAAACTTCCTTTTTCAGAACAAGAAGCAAAATTGATAACAGGATTTATACTTCATCAAAAACTATCTGATTTAATTTACGCAAAAAATAATAAATCAATTAATAATACTGATTTATACAAAATAATTAGCCAAACTAATTATAATAACTACGTAAAAGAAAAACTTATTAATGATAAATGCAAAACTATAGAAGATTTAGGTAAAAACTCTAACCTAAATAAATTATCAACATATTTGATAAATGCAAACAATTATAAAATTTATCACTCAGTAGATGATTATTTAACAAATAAAAAACAACTTAAACAACTTAAATTATATACAGGTACAAAAAGTGTTTATTATAGTAATGGTGCACATTTAGGGTTTATATATAGAGATGAATTTTTAAACGATTTAAAAAAAGAAATAAGTATTGTTAACTAAATTCTTAATAAACCTTAATAAAAAGAAGAAATTAATCAATTAATTATTAAATATATACTTTATATATACAAGGATAATTATTACAGGGTATAACTTAATAAAGGCAAGACAGAGATTGTAAAATAAAATTACATTATGTCGAGCAATAGTAAAATTACTAACTAAGTTAGTACCACTGTAATATGCCTAAAATTAGGACGGACACAGGAATAGGGTATATAATACATGGCAGTTGGCGCAAAAGATTTTATTGATAAATTATTAGTTGAAAAATATGCAAAAGAAAAAGTCGATAATGCTGACATTGGTGAATCAAAAATACCACCTGAACAAGTGTATGAAGTAATGAGTTACGCATCAAACAATGCTATTAATTATTTTAAACTTTCGCAAAGATTGGCGATTGCATGTTATGCAGTAAATGCAAAAGCTGCGAAATATAGAAGCATTAGACCTTTAAATGCGTAATTATTTTCCCATGCCTTATTTGTTACAAACGTAATTGTAGAAAACTTGTAGAAAACTTGTAGAATGCTTTTTGTTTTTCTACATGTTTTTATTAAATAAATTGTATTATTTTAGTTTTCTACAATTTTAAAATTTTTTCTACATAATTTTAATCATTTATTTACAAAATTATCTACATAAAAAAATATTGATATAACTTTATTCTAAATGGTTTTCTACAAATATTTAGACCTTATGATGAAGATGATTAATTAATATATTAATTTAATTAATTATTAATAATATAAAGAAAACTTTTATTTTGTAATTCTATTTATTTTAGTATACAATGTAATTGGAATTAGGGAGAAAGTAGGATTATGGATACTTTAACACAAACAAATTTATCATTTCAAATTGAAAAAGAAGTTTTATATAATGGTCTTAAGATAGTTGAAAGAGCTACTGCTCAAAAGGGTTTACAACCAGTTCTTGCAAATGTTTTGTTTGAATCAATAGACAAAAATACTTTAAAATTATCAGCAACAGATTTTGATATATCAATAACAACAACAATTGAAGCACAAGTTGAAAAAGAGGGTGCTTTTACATTACCTGCTAAAAAAATTATTGATATTATTTCAAGATTGAATAATGGTATAATCAATTTTGAATTAAACGGTACGACAATGACTATTACTAATAATAAATCTAAATTTGATGTTATTGGTATTTCTGCAAACGAGTTTCCAAAAATTGAATATTTACCAGAAGATGAAAAAGAAATTGAAATCGACCTAAAACCATTTGTAATAGCAATTAAAGAGGCTGGTTTTGCAGCAGCATCTTATGAATCAAATAATAATCTTTTAGCTGGTGTTGTTTGTGATATTTCTAAGAATGTTTTAGAAATTGCATCTACAGATGGCAATAGACTTGCTCGTGCTAGAAAAATTATTGATAATAAAAATGATAGTAACGAAAAAATTATTGTACCTGCTAAAGTATTGCACGAATTCTTAAAATTAAGTTTCTTTATTGATGAAGATACTGTTAAATTGTATCCTGTAAATAACAAGATAATGATTAAGTCTAATAATATTACAATAGTTTCTAATATTATGAACGGTCAATATCCTCAATATAATCAATTAATTCCTCAATCTTTCCCAAAAGAAGCAAAAATAAATGTTCAAAAAATGATTTCTGCTTTAGAAAGAGTTTCAACAATGGTAAATGAAAAAACAAGTATTGTTAAATTTGAGTTTACTCAAGGATTATTGAATTTAAAAGCAGATACACCAGAAACTGGTAATTCTCAAGACGAAATTGAAATCACTTATAACGGTGAAGATATGGTTATTGCGTTCAATTATAAATACTTACTTGAATGCTTTAAGAATATTGATTCAGAGGACTTTATAATTTGTATGAATACAAGTTTATCAGCAACTGTTATAAAGCCTGATAATGAAGAAGATTTTATTTATCTTGTAATGCCTGTTCAGATTAGATAGTTTTGCGTGTTGTGAATATTCTGTATTGCAAGCGTGGAATCCCTATAAAGATGTTGAGGAATCCTTGCAAACATTTGTTATTTACTAATAAAAAAATCTGTCTAAAATAATAACACTATAAATCAGGAATATATTTAAAAATATCATTAGTGTCACAGTCTAATGCTGTGCATAATTTGTTTAGTGTATCTAAATCAATTCTAGAATAATTGCCTTTATAAATTCTATAAACTATATGGTTATCAAGACCTGTCATTTTAACAATGTCACGTCTATCAAGTTTCTTTTCACCTAAAAGTTTTGCAAATCTATTTTCAATCATGTGTATATGATAACGCATTGGAATAATTATGGCTTGACAAGTATAGTAATATACGATTAAGTATATTTATATTCTTTAAAATTTAATAAATCTTATTATGAAAATATTGAAAGGTTAAATATGAAAAATATTATTATCAAAGCTATAAAATATATTTTTAGAGTAATTGTTATGCTATTAAAATTAATATTTATTATGCCATTAATTATTAATAAATTTCGTGTAAATTATGATATAGATGAATTAGATAAGGATATTAAATCGTTAAAATAAAATAATTCTGCATGTTCAGTGGGATTCTTCGGTCGTTACACTCCCTCTGAATGACGCACCCAGATTGTCATTCAGAGCGTGCTTTAAGTATTTCTTTATGGCAAGCGTGGAATCCCTGAAAAGATGTTTCGGAATCCTTGCAAACATTTGTTAAAATTAAACTATCCAAGATGTTCAGTTATCACATTTTGGGTTCTTTCAATAGAGTCATCAAGAACAGATTTTTGGTAATCTGTTTCTGTATGTATTTTATTAATCATTACATTATCTATATTATTTTTTATATCAAAATATTTCGTTGAATTTTCTGGGTGGTCGTATTGTAAATACTTGAGTATTTTGTCAAAATCATAATCAAAAATAGAAATTTTTGTATCTTTATCTGATTTTAAATTTTCTAATCCTGCAGATATAATTTTGCCTGCAACCTTTTCTTCGTGTGGTTGTTTAAAACAATTAAATACAATATACATTTTTTCTAATATTTTTAATTTTGAATCATTTCCTTCTTTTTTTCTAAAATCTATTGCAGTCAAGGTTTGACTATCTCTGTCATACAAAACATTATTCATTACATAATCAAACACCATTCCCTTATTTTCTGCATCAATAATTTGGTTTAAGAGTTTATTATAAGATGATACTGGTAAATTTGCCACTTCATTCATTTCTTCTTCTGTGTCAATTGGTTTACCTGCAATTTTGTGCATAATAGTAATTCCGTTTTTGAATTTTTTTGTAACGTGGTTTACCTTATCTTGTTCTGTCAAATCTTCTTCTGTCAAACAGAGTTTCAACATATTATCATCAATTTTTTTATCGTTAAAAAATTTTCTAGGTATTTTTACAACGAAATTTTGGTCTTTCATCTGAAAAACTTTACCCTCTAATCCTGCTCCTATAAAGTTTTCTTTTTTTATAGAATTTTTTATTTCATCATAATCTTCTTGTTTATAATCAAAATATTCAGTATTATTTGATAATTCAAAGCTATCATTATCAATTTTATTTTTATCAAAATTATTAAGCCCATTAAAATTAACAAGGTTTGGTCTTGTTATATTATGAGGTTTTTTGAAATTTGTTGGTTGAAAATTTTTGAAAGATTGAATAAACATTACAATCTATATAATGCGTAAAAATATTATATTTGCTAAAATTGTTAATAATTTTTAATACTTTAGCTTTCGCAAATATCCCATATTTCTAAAATATCAGTATCTATGTTATCTAAAAATCTTGATGGTTTTGTAAGTACCATATTTGTTGAATAATCGTACATATTGACAGGATAAGTTATATAAAGATTATTTTTCGCACGAGTGGTAGCAACATACATTAATCTAAGTTCTTCATCAAGTTCTTCTGGTGAATTAAAAGAATAAGCAGAAGGAAATCTTCCATCAACTGCACCAATTATAAAAACGCTATCCCATTCTAAGCCTTTAGCAGAATGAATTGTAGATATTGTTAAACATTCGTCTTTAATATTGTTTTTGTACATTCCTTCAACACTTTTATCAGGTGGCTCAAGTGCTAAATCGCTTAAAAAATTTTCTAGTTTTGAATATTGCGTTGATAAATATTCAAAATGTTCAAGGTCTTTTTCACGTTTTTGATAGTCATCGTATTTGTCTTTTAATATAGGACGATAGTATTCGATAATTTCTCTTACTAAATCAGTCAATTTTTTGTTTGAGCTTTGTAGTTTTTTCAATATTTTAAACAACGGCTCTATTGATGTTGTCTTTTTAATAGGCAAAAGTTTTACATCAAATTCAGTATTGTTTTTTAGACTTGGTAAAACATTGTTCACTGTTTGAGTTCCGACTCCTTTTAATAACAAAAGAATACGACTCATACTTACTTCATCATCAGGATTAAGTAATACTCTTAAATGAGCAATTATATCTTTTATGTGAGCTGTTTCCATAAATTTTGGACCACCAAATTTTTGAAATGGAATAGCTCTTTTAGAAAGTTCTATTTCTAAGTTAAATGACATTCTAGCATTTCTTGTAAGTACGCAAATATCGTTTAGTTCAACATCTTCATCTAATAATTCAAGTACTCTTTGACAAATAAAATCTGCTTCCATTTGACTGTCTTTTGCACAGATTAATGCAGGTTTTGTGTCTGATTTTATATCAGAAAATAATGTTTTAGCATATTTTTCTTTAGCTCTTGATATTATTGTATTTGTCAGTTCAAGAATATTTTGAGTACTTCTGTAGTTTTGTTCAAGTTTTATTATTTTAGTGTTTTCAAAAAGTTTAGGAAAATCCATTATATTTCTATAATTTGCTCCTCTAAAAGAATATATACTTTGAGCATCATCACCTACAGCCATAACGTTGTTGTGTTCTTTGGCTAAAAGTTTTATTATATCTGCTTGTAGAGTGTTTGTATCTTGGTATTCATCAACCATTATGTATTTATATTGGTTAGACAATTTTTTTTGGATATTTTCGTGGTCTTCGAGTAAGAATTTTAGATATAATAATAAATCGTCATAATCCATAAGAGAATTTTCACGTTTATAGTTCACGTATGCTTTGTGTATTTCAATTATTTGAGTTTCACAGTGAGCAAAATGTGAGAATTCATCAAGAATAATTTTTTTTGTTGGAATTTCTTTGTTTACACTCTTTGAATAAATTTCTAATATAGTACCTTTTTTAGGAAATCTTTTATCTTTTTTAGGATAAAGTTTAGAAGTTATGTGATTAATAACGTCTTCAGCGTCAGCACTATCCATAATAGTAAAATTATTTTTAAGTCCTAAAATTTTTGAATATTTCCTTAAAATCATGTTAGCGAACGAGTGAAAAGTTCCGCCTGCAACGTTTTCACATCTATCATCGAGAACAGCTGTTGCACGGTTAAGCATTTCAGCTGACGCTTTTTTTGTGAAGGTTAAAAGAAGTATGTTTTCTGGTTTAACTCCGTCTTCAATCAATCTTGCAACACGGTATGTAAGTGTTTTTGTTTTACCAGAACCTGCACCTGCAATTACAAGTACTGCACCATCTTTTATTTTTACAGCTGATAATTGTTCTGGATTAAGCTCTTTTTCATAATCTATTTTGTATTGTGTTTCAGTTGTTGTACGTTTTTTTAGCACATATTTTTTATGTGGTTTTACTTGTGTTGAATTATTTGATATGTTTTCAAGTTCTTTCTTCATAGTATTAATATAACATAACCCTGAATTATATTCAGGGTTATTGATATTTTTGATATTTTTTATTATAAACTATTTTTGGTCAACAAGTGGATATTTAGCTTTGAATTCATCATATTTTCTGCTGAATTCAACATTCTCCATTGAACGCATTCTGTTTATAAGTTCGTGTTTTTCTAATGCGCCTTCTTTAATTTGAAGAACAGATGTTGCGATGTTTGAACAGTGATCAGAAATACGTTCTAAATCATTGAATAAATCAGAAACCATTAAATCTAATTCAATAGTACAAACACCGTTTTGTAGACGTTTAATGTGACGTTTTTTAGATTTTCTGATTAGTCTATCAACAACTTGTTCAAGTGGTTCAACATCTAATGCAAGAATTTCATCTGAGTTTTTGTATGCTGTAATAGCAAGTTTAAGAACATCAAGAACAGCATACACAATAACTTTTATATCTTGAACAGCAGGTTCAGAGAACTGTAGTTTCTTTTCGTTCATTCTTTGAGCTAGAGCCAAAATACTTGCTGCATGGTCACCAATTCTTTCAAAATCACCTATGTTTAATAATAATCTACCGATAGAAGTACTTGCTTCTTCTGACATATCTTTATTTGATGCTTTTATTAAGAATGTTTCCAATTTATCTTCATACATATCAATTCTTTTTTCGTTTTGTGTAACAACTTCTGCTTTTCTTGTTTCAAAACGCTTCAAAAGTTTTGTTGCATAAATAACATTTCTTTCAACAACAGAAGACATTTTAATTGTTTGGTTGAAACATTCTGAGATAGCGAAATCAGGTGAAAGCAATAATCTTTCATCAAGGATAACACGTTCTCTGTCTTCTTTGCCTTTAGATTTGATAACAAAGTTTGCAATTTTTTCAAGTTGTTTAATGAATGGGAACAACATAATTGTTGTTGTTATGTTGAATACAGAGTGAACAACAGCAATCATAGCTGGGTTAATGCTTTCGTTAACAAATTTAAGATGGAAAATAGCATTAAGTCCTAGATAGAAAGCTAAGAAAATTATTGTTCCTATTATGTTGAATGAAACGTGAACAACAGCAACTTTTCTAGCGTTAGCATTTACACCAATACTAGAGATGAAAGCTGTTATACAAGTACCTATGTTTTGCCCCATGATGATTGGTAAAGCCATGCCATAAGTAACATTACCAGTCATAGATAATGCTTGAAGGATACCAACAGATGCTGCAGAGCTTTGGATAACTGCAGTTATAACAGTACCAACAGCAAGTCCTAAAATTGGGTTTTTGAAAGCCAACATATATTGTTGGAAATTAGGGTCGTTTGCTAAAGGTGTCATTGAACCTGCCATAAGTTGCATACCATACATCAATACAGCAAATCCAACCATAACTCGACCGATATCTTGTCTACGCATTTTTTTTGAGCCAAGAATCATTATTATACCGAATAATGCAAGAAGTGGACAGAATGATTCAGGTTTGAATATTCTAACCCAGAAGTTATCTGACTGGATACCAGCTAAACTCAATATCCATGCTGTTATTGTAGTACCAATATTAGACCCCATAATAACACCAATGGCCTGAGTTAACTTCATAATTCCTGAATTAACCAGACCAACTAACATAACTGTAACAGCAGATGAACTTTGAATAATAGCGGTTATACCTGCACCTAGAACTAAACCTTTTAAGGGGTTTGAGGTCATAACCTTCAGCAATTTCTCAAGTTTTCCTCCTGCAATTTTTTCTAGTCCTGACGACATTACTAATATACCATATAGGAAGAATGCTAGTCCTCCACATAGGGTGAATATCGAAAATACATCGAATTTTTCCATAAATCTCTCCAATACTTATATTCTATTTATTTGTTGATTATATTTTTATAATATCATTAACAAAAAATCTGTGAATAATATATATAATGTATTGTAAATTTATGTTACTAAAATAAACAGACCAAAAAGAGATACAAGGCTGTATCTCTCTATGTATAAAAATTTTTATGACAAAAATTAAGCTCTATTTTTTGCTTCAATAGCTAATTTATGTCTACCTTTAGCACGACGTCTGTTGATAACTTCTTGTCCACCTGGAGTAGCCATTCTTGCTCTGAAACCACTAACTCTTTGTCTTTTTACTTTTGTTCCTTCTAGTGTACGTCTCATTTTTTTATTTCCTTTTTTGTATTTTTAGTATTATACTTGTATATGTTATATAAAACAAGTTTAATAGTCAACATGAAGGTTAAATAATATGAACAAAAAAATTGGATTTATTGGTTGTGGAAAGATGGCAAGTGCAATTATCGGTGGTGTAATCGCATCAAATTATTTGCCAAAAGAAAATATTATGGCTGCTGAGATTAATGAAGAAAAAGCTTCTGAAAAATCAAAAGAGCTTGGTATAAAGGTTATTACAGATAATAACGAATTAGTTAATTCTGTTGATGTAGTTTTTGTTGCAACTACTCCAAATTTTGTGGAAGGTGTTTTAAATGGTATTAAATCATCTGTGACAAAAGATAAATTGGTTGTATCAATCGCAGCAGGTGTTACGACAAGATTTATAGAAAGTATTTTAGGTAGTGATAAAAGAGTTGTAAGAGTAATGCCTAATACTCCAGCTTTGGTTTTAGAAGGTATGAGTGGCGTTGCAGGTGGAACAATAGCAACAGAAGAAGATGTACAAGCTGTTGTTGAACTTCTTTCTAATATTGGTAAAGCGATAGAAGTTACAGAGGAACAACTTGATATTGTTACAGCTATATCTGGTTCTGGACCAGCTTTTTATTATAAGGTTATAAATGATATTGCAAGAGCTGGTGAAAAAATGGGCATGGATTATGAAAAAGCTTTGACTTTGAGTATTCAGACTGCTATCGGTTCAGCTAAGATGCTTTTATCAAGCGATAAATCAGCAGAAGATTTGATTGCAAGCGTTGCTACAAAGGGTGGTTGTACAAGAGTTGGTGTTGATTATATGGAAGAAGTTGACACAGCTGATATGTTCTATAATTTGATAGAAAAAACTGCTGAAAAAGCGCATGCACTAGGAAAATAATAATAGGAAATAATTAATGAAAAAAGGTTTGTTTATAACATTTGAGGGTACAGATGGTTGTGGAAAGACAACTCAGATTGAGCTTTTAAAAAGATATCTTGAAGAAAAAGGATATAAGGTAGTTTTAACACGTGAACCTGGAGCTAAGGGTTTGGGTGAAAAACTTCGTGAGATATTGCTTAATTATGATGGTGATGTATCTTCAAATTGCGAATCTTTTTTGTTTTTAGCTGATAGAGCGCAACATATTGATATGTTGATTAAGCCTGCGATTGAACGTGGTGAAGTAGTGCTTTGTGATAGACATACTGATTCTACGGTTGCATATCAGGGTTATGGTAGAGGTTTGGACTTGAATCAAATTAAAATGCTTAATGATATTGCGACAAATGGGGTTAAACCTGATATGACATTTGTTTTTGATATAGATATTGAAACAGCACAAAAACGTGTTGGAAAAACAAAAGATAGAATGGAATCAGCAGGAATTGAGTTCTTCAAACGAGTAAGACAAGGATATTTGGAGATTGCAAAATCTGAACCTGAACGTGTGAAGGTGCTTGATGCTACACAGACGATTGAAACTATAGCTAATCAGGTTAAAGAGTATATTGATACAAAGTTGTAATAATTTTATTTTTTTTAAATCTATCTTAATTTATAAGATACAGACAACCCAGCTGGCAAGTCTAAAATCTCTGTCTGAAAATCTTCATCGCTATAAACTGCATCAAGGAATATTTGAACCTTTTCACGATGTGACGTGATATTATCTGCAGTAATAATAGCATTCTTTGTTAAATGTGGTTTGATAATATTGAAATAATCAACATATTCTTTTTTACAAGCATCAATAAACACGAAATCAAATTTTTCATCATCTTCTAAATTTTTTAATATCTCGCTTGCAGAACCCAAAAGTGCTGTATATCTACCCTCAAAACCACATTCATCATAATTATTGCGAGCAATACTTTGACGTTTGTCGTAAAACTCAATAGTAGTCAAATGTCCATTTGTTTGTTCTAATGCACTCAAAAACCACAATCCAGAATAACCGTTAGAAGTACCAATCTCAAGCACTCGTTTTGAATTTGTCATCTTTACTAACATATTCAAAAAGTTTCCTGTTGCTCTTGATACGTTCCAAAAATCTTTTTGTGTCTTTTCTAATTCTGCTAATCGTTCGTTAAATGTCTTTGTATTCATTATTCTATCTTCTTTTATTTTATTAGTTTAATTTTTTAATCTTTTTACCCACAACAATATCATTTATAGGTAATTCTGTTGAATTCATCTTGATAATTCTGTTTTTATCTGTGTCAAAAACAGTGTAACGACTAATTTTTGTATCACTTACTAAAACAATGCTACTATCAGGTACAGGACAGAATTTTGTTGAAAATCCGTCATTAGATATTTTTATAGTTCCTAAAGGTTCAAATTCTTTTGTGTCAAACACCTGAATTTCATTTTTTCCTGCACCCAAAACATATAAAAGTCCGTTTCTTAAAATCATATCAACAGGTTTTTCTACAACATCAAACTCAGTCATAAGTTGTTTTGTCTTATAATTTAAAACGGCAACTCTATTTTTTGTTCTACTACTTAAGAAAATTGTATCGTTTTCATACAAAATCTTTGATATATTAGGAAATTTGCCAAAATTCTTAAGTTGGTAGTTTCCATCAAGTTCAACTGACCAAATAGTGTCAGACAATTTGTCTAAGTAAACAAGAGTATTATTATAAATAACAGGTTTTTCACATCTTCCGTTTACCTTAATCCTTTTAGTTAAAGCCATTTTATTAATGTCTAAAATATAGATAACTGATGCAGATGGACAAGTAATATAAGCCTTGTTATTATTGTAATCCATTAAGATTTCGCCACCTTGATATGTCAAATCAAGTTGTTTAATAATTCTATCATCTGCAAGTGAAATTACATTAACAAGTGTACTGTCATAAGATGTTACAAGCAAAAATTTGTTATCTTTAGTAATCTTTGCATCAATCGGTGTTGAGCTTTGCGCCAAGGCATATTCTGCTCTTAATTGTTCACCGTTTATTACAGAAATATTTTTTGTGTAAGCAGAAACCATATACAATGATTTATCTTTCAACTGTCCAACGGTTGCTGTGTTAGAAAGTTTTTTATAGTTTCTGTTGCTATCACTTGTTCTTGCTGATAATAATGAGTTAGGTTTAACTTTTATATCTACTTCTGGTGAAAGTTCAATATTTAAGTTCCCAATAATTCCTTTGATGTTTTCAGGAATAATTAAACCTTTTGGAACAAGCATATCTTGTGGTAACAACCCTGTTTTTACAACAATAGGTGGTTTATCAAACTTCATAACAGTTTTTTTGCCATCATTGGTTGGGATAAGTTTCATGAGTACATAATCGTTGTTAAATACTATGACATCTGGTCTTTTATTCAATGGTGTGTTTTTAGGATAAGTTTCTGCAACTTCTATTTTTTCAGGTTTTTTCATTGAGGCAGGATATAGAGGGAGATATATTGCACCGTCTGGACAAATTATCATACCATCAAACCTGATATCAATGTTTGATATATTCTTTTTTAAATAGTTTTGAAAATCTTGTGGGAAGTTTGCCGAAATAGCTGTCGTAAATGTTAAACAAAGACCTAACACAATCCCTAAAAACTTTTTCATCATTATCTAAAAGCTCCCTTTAATTTTTCTTTAACAGATTTTTTAACCTTTTGTCTACCCATTTGAATTTCATATAGTTTTTCATAAACCATTTTTTCTTCATTAGACAAATGAGTTGGAGTTAAGACAGTTATTATAACAATTTGATTACCTCTTACAGAAGCACTTGTTATACTTGGTACTCCAGCACCTTTTATTGTAATTTTATCACCACTTTGTATACCTGCAGGGATAGAAATTTCTTTTTCTCCATCAAGAGTTTTTATTGTAACACTATCACCTAACGCTGCTTGAGCAGGAGAAATTGTACAATGTGTATAAACGTCCATTTCTTTTCTCATAAAATAATCAGATGGTTTAACGTGAAGTACAACATATAAATCACCTGCTGGTCCACCGTTTATACCGATATCACCTTCACCTGACAATCTCATTTTTGAACCGTTGTCAACACCTTGAGGTATTTTAATATTTAATTTTTTTTCTACATTTTTTCTACCTTCACCGTGACAATCAGGACAAGGTTGAGAGATTATTTTACCTTTGCCGTGACAAGTTGGACAAGTGACTATTTGAGAGATATTTCCTAGTACTGTTCTTGTCGATTGTTGAACTTGACCACGACCTCCACAAGTTGGACATATTGTTGGTTCACAACCTTCTTTTGCACCTGTACCATGACAAGTTGGACAGGTTTCTAAGTGGTCAATCTTAACCTCTTTTTCTACACCAAAAACAGCTTCTTCAAACGATAATTCTATATCAAGTCTAAGGTTTTCACCTCTTTGTGGTGCATTAGGGTCAACACGTCTTGAACCTCCAAACCCAAAACCACCAAAGAATGATTCAAATATATCATTAAGATCACCAAATCCATTTGCAAATGGTCCTTGTGAATCAAATCCTGCGTTGTTAAGTCCGTCTTCACCATATCTATCGTAGGTTGCACGTTTATTATCGTCCATCAATGTTTCATAAGCTTTACCCAATTCCTTAAACTTTACTTCAGCATCAGGTGCTTTATTTACGTCAGGGTGAAGTTTGCGTGCCATTTTTCTAAACGCACTTTTTATTTCATCTTTTGTGGCATCTTTTCCGACACCTAATATTTCATAATAATCGCTCATTTTATAACTTTCTAGTTTCTGTTTTTAGTGAGAGTTTTTTGTCATTCTTAATTTTATTTAAAATGACGTTCTCTTGTCATTCTGAACTTGTTTCAGAATCTATTTATAGATATGCTGAAATGAATTCAGCATGACGTCTGTATTGTTTGGATTGCCCTGTCACGTTATTTGATAATGTCGATGAGCATTCCCTATTCACTTATTATTCTGCTGTAGCCACGTTTACTAAACTTGGTCTAAGCACTCTGTCTTCAAGTTTATATCCTTTTTGCAATTCGTTAATAATTGTGTGTTCAGGATATTCACTTGTAGGAGTTTGCATAACTGCCTCGTGGAAGTTAGGGTCAAACTCTTTACCTTCTGCCTCAATGATTTCTAACCCTGCTTTTGATAATACTTCTAATAATTGTTTGTGTACAAGGTTAAAACTTTCTTTTACTTTTTCGCAATCTTCAACTGTTTCGTTAGCTTTTGCACCACGTTCAAAGTTATCTAATACTTCTATAATTTTTTTCAATGTGTTTTCAGCACCATATTTTAACAAACTTTCACGTTCTTGTGCTTGACGTTTTCTGTAGTTATCAAAATCAGCAGCCAATCTGATATATTGACTGTTTAGTTCGTCATATTTTTTTTGAAGTTCATCATCTCCTGATTTAACTTCTTCTTGTTCTTTTTCTGCAACTTCTTCTGCAACTTCTTCTGTTTCAGTTGCTTCAGTGTTTTTTTCTAAGTTTTCATCATCTTTTTTAAAAGGATTAGACATTTTTTCTCCCCTCAATATTGTTAGTGGAAAGCGATAATTGAAATTAATTATTTTGCTAAATATTTTCTGTTTGTTCTAAAGAATATTTATAATGCATTTTGTATTGCATCTACACAAGTTTTTATTTTCAATTTTTAGCTTTCAACCTTGTTATTACTTTTTATTTTACACTTTTAATTATATCGTATCAAATTGTATAGTTTTGAAAAGTTTATTTTTTCTTAACTATTTAAGAGCATTTTTGATACGTTCAATAACTTGAACGATAGCATTATCAGGTGTCATTTCTTCTTTTTCAAGAGTTTCTCTAGTTACAAGTTCAACATTACCGTTTTCGATTGTCTTACCAACAGTAATTCTAAATGGGAAGCCAATAAGTTCAGCATCTTTAAACTTAACTCCTGCACGTTCATTTCTATCGTCAAGAACAACTTCAACCCCTTGAGCAAGAAGTTTGTTGTAGATTTCTTCTGCAACCTTTACTTGAGTTTCGTCTTTTGCATTTACAGGAACAACAATAACGTGATAAGGTGCGATTGCAACAGGCCATTTGATACCGTGTTCATCGTGGTTAGCTTCCACAGCAGCCGCAGCTGTTCTTGTAATCCCGATACCATAACAACCCATAATATATGGTTTTGCTTTACCGTCTTTATCTAGATATACAGCATTCATAGGTTCAGAATATTTTGTGCCAAGTTGGAAGATATTACCAACTTCAATACCACGAGTTACTTTCAATGGTTTGCCACATACTGGACAAAGTTCTCCTGCTTCTACTAATCTAATATCTGCAAATTCTTTTATTTGAATATCGTCAAGATTAGCTCCAACCATGTGTTTATCGTTTTCGTTTACACCAACAACAAAATTCTTCATTGATTTTACTGTTTCATCAGCGATTATTGTTATATCTTTCATACCAATCGCACTGATAAATCCTGCTTTTGCATTGAACCCGTTTTTATTCATAAGTTCTTCAATTTCTTCTGAAGTCGCAATTCTAATGTCGATTGCTCCAACAGCATTCATAAGTTTTGTTTCTTCAATTTGTTTGTCGCCTCTGATATATGCCAATACAGGTTTTTTATCAGCAATATAAACAAGACATTTACAAATAACACTTTGAGGAACATTTAAGAATTCAGAAAGTTCTTCAATAGTTTTTGTATCAGGTGTATCGATTACTTTCTTTTCTGTCAAACCACATTCACTACCATCAACTACTGCATCAGGAAGTTTAGAAACTGCGTGGTTTGAGTTTGCAGAATAATCATCGCAATAGAATACATCATTTTCGCCAGCATCTGTGTCTGTTATTACCATAAATTCGTGACTAACATTTCCACCAATAGCACCACTATCTGATTGAACCATTTTTGTTTCAAGTCCACAACGATTGAAAATTTTTGTGTAAGCATTTGCCATATTTTCATATTCTGCATCAAGTTCTTCTTGGCAAGTAGCGAAACTATAGCCATCTTTCATAATAAATTCACGACCTCTAAGAAGTCCAAATCTAGGTCTAACTTCATCTCTGAATTTTAATTGGATTTGATAAAGGTTTACAGGAAGTTGTTTGTATGATTTCAAACCGTCACGAGCAATACTTGTAATTATTTCTTCGTGCGTTGGTCCAAGACACATTTCTCTATCGTGTCTATCACGCATTCTCATAAGTTCACGTCCATACACTTCCCAACGTCCTGATTCAACCCACAATTCTTTTGGTTGAACAAACGGCATAAGAAGTTCTTGCGCACCAGCCTTATTTAATTCTTCTCTAGTTATATCTTCAACTTTTTTCAAAACTCTCCACATAAGAGGTAAGTAGTTATAAACTCCACTTGTTAGTTTTCTTATATATCCAGCCTTTACAAGAAGTTTGTGTGAAATAACTTCTGCATCTGACGGAAATTCTCTAAGTGTTTGAACAAAAAGTTTTGACATTTTCATATTAGTTAAGTCCTTATTTTTACTATTTCTTATCTATAATTTTATCACAAATAAAATAAGAATATTAACTTATGTAACAAAAATAGAAAATATTGAGAAATTTATTAAAGAAATAATGAGGAGATGCCGTAGATAAAAATGTAATTAGGGAATAGAATTATGGCAGAAATGTTTAACAATTTGAGTGGTGATTCATCTGCTCAATATAACAATTATAATAATGTACAGGGTGCGAAAGTAAATACTGGTGGAAAGGACGGTGAATATTCACATAATTGGAAACGCACACCTAGACCATTTGGCTTGAATGTAAGAGTGCCACAAGCGCCGATAGGAACACGTTCTCAGAAACTTGTTGCAGAAATAATAAAAGAAATGGCATTAGCACCAATTACACCAGTCATTGATTATTTTAAAGCAAACGAAAATATTTTTAATGGTAATGTAGCAAAGGAGATAGCAAGTATACAAAAACAACAAAAAATAACAGCAGAATTATTGCAAGATGCAGATGATATTGTAATGTCAGAAGCACCAAGCTTTATGATGGATATGTAGTATCTAGAAATTTTAAGAAAAAATGTGAAACGGCGACTTTGAATTTTTCAAAGTCGCCGTTTAAGTTAACCGTCATTGTGAGCGAAAATGAAGTAATTCATAAACCAACAGTTTTGCATGTTTAGAGGAATTCTTTGGTCGTTGCAACGTCATTCAGAGCGTGCTGTAAATATTCTGTATGGCAAGCGAAGAATCTTTGTGAATAAAATCCAATTACGCATCACGCATTTCAAATTATATAATTAATTTTTTACCCCAACAAAAACAAGATAAATAACAAATAATATAGACGTACTATTTTCATTATTTCAAAATCTATGGTACAATTGATTTATATATATTTGGAGTACTTAATTTATGTTACAAGAAGCAACGAGAGCGATTAATTCAGCATTCAACAATAGTTTTGTTAAAAAATTATCATTATATCTTCACGATTGTGTGCGTGAAGAAGTTAAAAGTTCAACATTTAGAAACCTAAAATCTGATAAAGATAATAAATGGATATTTTTAAAAGATGATGACAAACTTTTTACCTCTGATATTGAATACTTAAAACTAGATGGTAGTGATAGTAAAATTACTGAGCTTATGATTCAAAGTGAGCTTAACCAAAAAGAAAAATATTTAATATATGGTTATATGTTTCTTGTTGGTGGAAACCCTAAAAGCAAGAAAAAATCTGAGTTTTTAACCCCATTATTATATATGCCTTGTCGTTTAGAACGTAATGGTGTAAACATAAATTGTATGCTTACAGATGAATTTTTGTCTTTGAACACAGGTGCTTTAGCATCTCTTATCAAAAAAACAGGTGATGAGGAAGAAACGGAATCATTTTTAGAGGGTTTATTAGATGTTGTGCCTACGCTTCCGATAACAGAAGAAAAAATGGAAATCTTCTTAACGACATTAAAATCTATTATTCCTGATATAAATATCGTTTTAGACCACTCAGATGATATTGATGAAGATAATATTTCAAAAGAAACGAGTTCAAAGTCAGACGACCATTCAGATAATGATGATGACTCTGAGGAATATACTCCTGTAAAACATACAAAAGTAGAGAAAGTTACTTTAACAAATCAATGTGCAATTATTCTTACAAAAAGACCTTCTGTGACAGCAGGAGTTCTTCACGAGCTTACTCAGATTGCAGAGAAACCTAGTGGAGTGTACAGAGAAACTGTTTTGAATGTGATAAATGAAGAATATATCCAGTCAAAATCTGTTCAAATTCCTCAAAAAACGAACGAACATTTTAACCCGATAACACCTTTAGCATTGAGTGATTCTCAAGCAAATGTTATTGAAAATATTGAAACAAGTAAACTTGTGTCTGTATATGGTCCTCCAGGTACGGGTAAATCTCAAACGATTGTAAACCTTGTGGCTCATTTGATTGCAAACGGTAAAACGGTGCTTGTTGCCTCTAGAATGGACAAAGCTGTTGATGTTGTTGCTGATAGGCTTAATGAACTTGGTGCGCCTTATTTAGCTTTGAGAGCAGGTAGATTGAATTATCAAAAACAACTTAGTTATCAGCTTCAAGATTTGTTATCAAATAAGGTTGACCTTGATGAAGATGTTGAAAGTAATGTTCTTGTTGATGTTTCTGATATGGACGATTTACTAAATTCTATTAGAGATTTAGAAGAAAAAGCTGAAAAAATAATTAAGCTTGAAAAAGAATGGACAGAAGTAAAACAAGAGGCTACAGAGAAGAAAAAAATGTCTGGTTCGATGGAGTTTATAAAGTCTAAACTTTCTAGAGAAACAATAGAAGATATTAAGACAATTTCAGAAGATATGGAAAAAAACCTTGCAAAATCAGGATTTTTTGCCTCAGTAAACAACTATACTTCTGTTAATAAGTTGAAAAAACTTCTTGGACTAAACGACTTTACACCGACACAAGCAAATATTTTAAAGCTTAATGATGAACTTGAATTAGCTGATATTGTTTGTAAGGCAAAAGATATAGAAACAGAAATCCAAAATCTTGGTAATGTTCATGTTATTACTGAAAAGATAAGAACATTAAAGAAAAAACAAAACAAACTTGTTAAAAATATACTTATTAATAAACGAAGAAACGCATTAAAAGGCTTGATGCGTGACCAAACCAAACGTCAAAGGCTGTATGTTCATTCTAAGTCTTTGGTTGAGCGAAAAAAGAGTCTTCAAAACAGATTATTAGAGGCAGAGGACTTTAAACCTTTATTAGAAGCATTCCCTTGTTGGTGTGTTACAACTTATGCTGTTTCAGGCTCATTACCAATGAAACCAGGATTGTTTGATGTAGCGATTATTGATGAAGCTTCTCAATGTGATATTGCGAGTTGTTTCCCTATTCTTTATCGTGCAAAAAGAGCTGTAATTGTTGGTGATGATAAACAGCTTCCACACCTTTCTTTCTTGGAATCAGCAAAAGAACAATCGTTTATGAGTAAATATGAGGTTGCAGACAGATATCAACTTATGTGGAGATTTAGAACAAATTCTATGTTTGATATCGCAAACTATTATTCAATGAAACCAGTTCTTCTTGATGAACATTTCAGGAGTTTGCCACCGATTATTAATTTCTCAAATAAAGAGTTTTATGGAAATAGAATAAGGGTAATGAAAAAAGATGACCCTAATGAAAAAGTGTTAGAAATTGTAGAAGTACCTGATGGAAAGGTTGATGCTGATGCGACTAGAAACCTTCCTGAGATTGAAGCATTGGTAAAACGTTTGCACGAGATTATTGTGGATAATGAACGTGAAAACCCAGATAATCCTGTATCAATAGGTATAATTTCACCATTTAGAGCACAGGTTGAACAGTTGAAAATTTCAGTTAGCAAAGTTATTTCTGATTATATGATGGAAAAACACCAAATTGAGATTGGTACAGCGCATACTTTTCAAGGTGATGAAAGGGATATAATCCTAATCTCTTGGGCGTTTGCTAATAACAGTTTCCCACAAAGTATAACATTCTTACAAAAACCAAACTTATTCAATGTAGCAATCACAAGGGCGAAAAAACAAATGATAAATTTCGTTTCAAAAGATTGTTCAGAATTACCTGAAGGTTTGTTTAGAAGTTATGTTTCATATATCAAAGAATACGAAGAAAAACACGAAAAGATTGTTAATCACGAGCTTGATGAAAATACATATAAGAATTCTTTTGAAAGAGAAGTGGCAGAAACATTGAGAACATTAGGTTATGAAGTTCGAGCAGGTGTTGATTTAGGTGGTGTAAGTGCCGACTTAGTTGTGAACAATAAATTTGTAATCGAATGTGATGGGGTTGCTGATAATACAAAAACTTCTATGAAGAATATGAAAAAACAAGCTATTATTGAGCGTTGTGGATTTAAGGTTTGCAGATTCTCATACAGAGAATGGTTAGTTTCATCAGAAGCTTGCGTTAATAGGATAACAAATTATTTATAATGATTACAGACGAAAAAGAATTATTTAAACAAGCATTTGAACTTCATAAACAGGGTAAACTTGATGAAGCAGAAACTATGTATACTCAGATAGTTGAGCAAAACCCTGAGCATGCTGAAGTTTTAAACTTTTTGGGGATTATAAATCTTCAAAAGTTTAGACTTAGTCGAGCAGAAGAATTTATAAAACGAGCACTTGCCATTACTCCTGAACCTTATTTTTATGAGAATTTGGCAAAAGTTTATCTTGAGATGGAAGATGCACCAAGAGCGATTTTGATTTATCAAGAGTTATTGAAGTATATGCCAGAAAGCTTTAATTATACTTTCAATATAGCATCTGCATACAAACATGCAGGGGATTATGATAATTCAATAAAAATGTATGAAAAAGCTATTGAGCTTGTGCCTTCTAATCCTGATTCTTATTTTAATTTAGGATTAATTTATAACAATCTTTCTGAACCAGAAAAAGCTATAAAGTATTATAAAAAAGCTGTTGAACTTTGTCCTAACGATATGGAAACAAGATATTTTACAGGAATAACTTATTTTAGAAACCGTGATTATAAACACGGTTTGGAATATTTTGAAAGCAGATTATGTAGACAAAGTGCAATTATGACACAGCAAACGACTTATCCTAACTTGATTAAAAATGCACCTATTTGGGACGGCAAGACTGATATTTCAGATAAGACGGTTTATACATATTATGAAGCTGGATTTGGTGATGTCTTGATGTTTGCAAGATATTTGCCATTATTGAAACAGAAATGTAAAAAACTTATTTTCAAACCACAAGTGCCTTTAGTAGAGCTTTTTCAAGAAAACTACCCAGATATATACGTTATGAGATTGTTTGACCACGAATCAGTAATGCATTTTGATTATCACGTTCCGATTTTGAGTTTGCCTTATGTATTGGGACTTGACGAAACAAATATGTTTATCGGTCGTGAAGGATATTTGAAGGCTTTGCCTGAAAAGATTGAGCGATATAAATCAACATATTTTGATAACGACAAGTTTAAGATTGGTATTAAATGGCGTGGTAATACACATTATGAGATGGACAGAGTTATTGAAATAACTTCGTTTTTAAAACTTTTTGGAATAAAGAATACCAAGTTTTATTCGTTCCAAACATTTGAGGGTGCAGAAGATTTAGAAAAGATTATAAACGATTATGATATTGTTGATATTGGAAAAACCGTTAAGAATTTTTCTGATACAGCAGGTGCTTTACAGAATTTGGACTTGGTTATTTGTAATGATACGTCACTTGCACATTTAGCAGGCGCTATGAATATTCCTTGTTGGATTTTGTTGCCATACAATTATAATTGGAGATGGCATTTAGATTTAACAAAATGTGATTGGTATGATAGTGTAAAATTGTATCGTCAAAAAGAAGTTGGGAATTGGGACGAGATTTTTGATAGAATGTATGAGGATTTGATTAAGTTGAATCCGTAAATAAACGGTTTTGTATATTGTAGGTTGGGGTTTCCACCTTAATAAAATATGTTTAGAAAGCCATTCACACAAAATAGCTTATTTGCTTAAAGCGATATTTTTTAATGTTTTGTACTTGATTAATAAATAGACAAAAAACGGTAAATATATTAAAATAATTATACAGGGTAACGAGTGCTCTTTCTATGAACAACTAATCGACAAGATATTACAGACTTCGGGTTAGTTCTCGACTAGAAAGGGGGTCTATATGGATAATTTCAATATATTTTATACATAATAAGAAACGGTTCTCAACCACATAGGTAAAGAACCGTCAGACTTCTAAGGGCACTTGACACTTTCTCAAGGTGTCACCCTGTATCTTTATTATTTACTATATTTTTTATTTTGTCAATACTACTAAAAGTTGTAGGTTGTAGGTCGTGTTCAACGATATCATTGAACACGACAAAAGACTTATTCTGTAGTAGCAGGTTGTTCAACTGATGCATCTGCTTGTGGTTGAGCGCCTTGTGTTGTGAAATAAATATGATAATTATCCCCATCACCACTTGGTGTGAAGTTTACTTGGGTTTCACTGTCTGATGTTACAGTGAAGATATTTCCAAGTTCGCCCATTTCCACATTACCACTTAATTTATATCCTTCGTAGCTCATGCCAGAAGTTGAAATAAGCATATATGTTTTAGCGCCTGATGGTTTATCTATTTGAACAGACGTATCTCCAAATGTCGCCATATTGATTATCAATACGTTAGGGAAAAATTTCTTAATTCCTCTGATAGATAAAGGTTTCATGCTAAAGCTTCCGTACATTGATTCAATACAACTAAGTTGAAGGTGGTTTGGAAGATATGCTAATAGTTTTCCTGATTTGATTATAAATTTTACAGGTTCACCTATTGTTAGTGTTTGGTTAGTTTTTTTGTATTTGTAATCATAAATATCATAACCTGAATCTGTTCTAGCTAATATGATATCGCCTTTTTTAAGTTGTCTTGTTGCGTCGTATTTGAACCAGCTATCAGACTCTGCTGAATAGATGTATTCATAGCTATCATCTGATTTTAGGCTCATAATATTTTTTCTCACTGTTGAGAAGATGTCAGATAATTCTGAATTATCAGGTTTTATTGCATTTAACCCTTTTTCATATTCATAAGGATACATTTCATCAAATTGTGATTCAGATATGCCGTTTGCTGAACTTGCAAGATGTCCAAACATCGTTTTTAGTTGAGAATTTGGGTATTTTTTCATGAATTTTTTATCACTTTTTACAAAAGTCTTTTTGTTTATGTATACCATATCTGTTCTATCTGATGTGAACGCATAAATAAATGCGTATGAGAATAATAGGTCGTTAACTTCATCAGAGTATCTGAATTCTTTATGTGAGTTCATGAATTTTTCATAATCACCAATTCTTTGCGCAAGTTTATATGGTTTTACAGTCAAAGAATCTTTGTTCATAACTGTTTGGTAATATTTTGCACGAAGTTTTAGATATTCAGCAACATCTGTTGGCACAAGTTTGCCGAATTTTTTTGCTGTAAATCTGTTATCTTCTTGTAGATGATATTTTGCATAGCCATCATCTGCAACTACCATTAAACCAACAGGTGCAAGGATTTTTGCATATTGTTTTTGGATTTTTTTGAATTCTTTTTCGTTTTGTGGAATTTGATATTTTACGTTTTCTTGCAAAAGGTTTGAATTACTGAATTTTTGGATTTTTAAGATTTCTTTTCTGTATTTGTCAAAGGTTTCCATCTTTGTATCCATATCATCATCAGAGAAATTCATATATAAAACTAAGAAAGATTGAACTTCTTTTAGATTGTCAACAAGTCCACTAAGCGTTTCAGGTTCTGTAAGTTCTGGAATCATAGATGGATCTTCAATATATTGCTGGTATCTCATCTTATCTAGACTAAAAAGATTATCTGAAAAATAAGATTTTGCAAACACTAATCCTAATAATCCTAATAATATTAGTATCATTGTTAGGACACCTTTCAAGAAACTTTTACCAAATGAAAATTCTTGTTTTTTCTTGGTATTTGGTTGTTTTTTGTAATCATTTTTATAATATGAATGATTGTATATATTATTTTCATTATTTGCAAGATTATTGTTATTGTTTAATCTTGCGCCACAAAATTCGCAGAAATTTGCATTATCAGGGATTTGTTTACCACAGTTTGGACAGAACATATTACACTCCTTTTTTAAGATAACTTATTGATAGGCATAGCCTACCATAGAAACTAATTTCTTTCAACATGTAACATTACCTGATTGGGTAATATTTGAGAATTAATTTTATAAAAAATAGTCCTAGTGATTAGTCGGTTGACCAATTTTAAAAAATGAAAATAGATTATCCTGAAAATGTGTAATGACTATAATTAACAAGGTCGCAAGAAAAAGGAGAAAAAGATGTTGAAACTGTTGAATGAAGATACTTTTAAGGATTACGTAAAAAATGGGTTAAAGCTGATAATGATAGGGAGTGATTTATGTCAGTATTGCAGAAAAGAAGAACCGATATTAAAGGAGTTAGGTGATAGCGAGGTAAATATTGGCAAAATTGATGCATATAAATCTCCTCAGATAACCCAAGAATATGGAATAACCTCCTTCCCGACCTTTATACTGTTTAAACATGGTGATATACAAACCCAGTTTGCAGGGTTCAGGACAAAGTCTGAACTTTTAGACACTGTGCTTAGATACGTATAAATTCATTTCATCAGGTAGGGTGGAATTTGCTACCTTGCCTGATGTTTTTAATTGTCATTGAGTACGATTAAACGGTTTGTAATGTATTAATTGCGGCAATACATAAATTGATGGGTTTGTAAATTGTAGGTTGGGGTTTCTACCCCAACAAAAATAAGTGGTTTTGTTAAAAATGTTTATAATAAAATAAAAATATGAATTATCAAAGAGTATTTATACCTAATAGTTATGTTCATATTATTTTGGTTTCTTATAATAGAAAAAGTATTTTTATAGATAATATAGAATTATTAAGGAAAGCTTTTCATAATTCAAAACAATTTTTTAATTATGAAATTATTGCAATTTGTGTATTGCCAGATCATATTCATTTGATTTTAAATCCTGAAAATATTGATGAGTATCCTAAAATAATTACATCAATAAAATATTATTTTACACATAATATTAATGTTGGGGTGGAAACCCCAACCTACGGCTATTTAAATAAAGGTGAAAAAGGAGTTTTCCAAAGACGATATTTTGAACATACAATCCTAAGCGAAGAAGATTTAAATAATCAAATAAATTATGTTCATTATAATCCTGTAAAACATGATTTAGTAAAAGCTGTAAAAGATTGGAAATATTCTTCTTTTGACAAGTATGTAAAAAATAATTTTTATGAAAGAGATTGGGGAAGTTGTGATGATGTTAAAAATATTTCAAATATAAATTTTGAATAAATAAAAAATAATTTTAAGATGTAGGTTGGGGTTTCTACCCCAACAATATAGGTGCAGATGTTCAGAGGTTCTGTGTACATAAAAAGCGATAAACCACCTTATAATAAAAAGGTGGTTTATGCTTTTGTGCGAACGATTTACTTACTATTCGCTACAACCGAAAGCAATAGTTACGTGTTCTTTCGGGTTAATTGCAGAGATTTTGTAACCTTTAGCGTCAACCATATAAGCTACTTCATCACCTGTAGTTTGTAACAAGCCCATAGAACCTGATAATGCAGTTCTAGTTAAGTCGATAGGTGCTTTTACGGTATCAACAGTAGCATCTACGATACTTCTACCTGCGGCGCCGAATTGACCTTGGAAAGTTTCACCAAGAGCGATACCAACACCACTACTTACGTCTTCTACGGCATTACCCAAGTTTGATAACATACCACCTGTTGTTCTACCAACAACACCAACGATTGAACCTGCCCAAGTTAATGGTGCTGTAACAATTCTTGAGATGATGTTAGGTGTGTTTGATTTATCAATTTGAGCTGTCAAAATTTGACGTGGAAGTGTTGCTTTACAGCCACAGTGTTCAATTTCTGTAAAGGCAAGTTTTAAAGCACCTTTTTGACAACCAGATGGTCTGATTACTTCAACAACTTTACCCATTACTTTTGAACCTGCTGGATACAAGTTACCGTCAATAGTTACATCTTCAAGTGTGTTAGCAGAGAATCTTTGACCAACGTGTGATGATTTAGCGTTTACTTGGTCTTTGAACTCTAATTGAAGTGTAGGAATTTTAACGATTTCTTGGTTTTCTACATAAGCAGTTCTATCGTCTTTTGCAGGACAACAGTTGTTAGCTGTAGCAGGGTTTTTATCAAAACCACCTGCAAGTCTAGCAGATTGCATCATAGAAGCAACGTCTGCTCTTGTTGCATCTTTGAATGGTGCAATCAAGTTAGGGTTAGGTGTGTTATTCAAGATACCTTGATTAAGAGCTTTAGCGATAGGGATTTGTGCCCAAGTTGGAACGGTTTTACCGTCACAGTATTTTGATAAAATTTCGTTTGCTTTACATTGGTCGATTTCACAAGGTAGAGCTTTTGCGATTGCACACATAACTTCTGCTCTTGTCACAGGGTTAGATGGTTTGAATAAACCGTTAGGATATCCTTTTAGCAAGTTTTCGTGAACAGCTTGACCAATCATACTATTAGCCCAGTGATGAGAAGGTACGTCACGGAATGCATGAGTTGTGCTAGCACAATCTTCTTTGTTGAACCCTTTAATTAGGATAGTAGCAAACTCGGCTCTTGAAATGTTTCTAGACGGTTTGAACATTCTATCTGGGTAACCTACTACGACATCGTTCATAGCAAGTTTTGTGATATCACAAGAAGCCCAATAACTATTAGGAACATCAGGGAAAGATGAGTCCATACGAGATAGGTCAGCAGCGCCACCTGTTATACAACCTGATTTGTTAAGGTCGTAAGGAACAAGAGTCTTTTTTACTGCTTCTAATGAGTTTTGTGTTTCCATCTGAATTGGAGTGCAATTTCCGTCCATTTTGGCGTTATCTCTGATGATAGGAACACCATTACGAGAAGTTATGTCGTTAAGACAAGGGATAGAAGATGCAGCACCTGTTATTGACCCATCGGTAGCAACTGTTGCACCACTTGTTGTTTCAGATAGTCCTCTTGCTGAAACGGAAAACCCTTCACCTCGAAAAATGCTGTTGGCTGTATCGCCAGTATAGTTGTTATAACCATAAATTGCATTAGGATAAGCGTAAACTTGGTGCATTGTAGATTTTTCTAAATCAAGTGTTGAAGGACACAAAGTTGAAACAGAAGGGTCACTACAAGTAGGTTTAGTCGCTTCACAAGGACAAGCTTGACCTGTTACGACAGGTCGTTCCTGTGCACAGCCACATGACGGTGCTGTAACAACAGGTTTTTGATTACATGGACAAGCTGCCATAGCACTGGCGAATGAACACGTTGTTATACCAACGGCAAGTGCAGCTGCCACAGTAAGTTTTTTAATCGTCATTATTAACCTCCTTTTTAGGGCGTCGCCCCAAACTGACTAATAAATTATTGTTCCGTTATCTTTGGATTACATTACTAATTTAGTCAAGTAAGAAGGGTATTCTAGTTTTATAATGGATTTGAAGGAAGATTGTTAGGTGAATACGTCTAAGAGTTGTAGGTTGGGGTTTCTACCCCAACAAAATATGTTCAGGGGGATCCTTCGGCAATTCTTCATAAAACGGCTCCCTTGCCTCTGGATGACAGTATGGGAACGTCATTCAGAGCGAAGCGAAGAATCCCTGCATACATAAAATCGCGCATTACTCATTACGCATTGCACATTATGAATTGTGCACTCCCTTTACGAAACCTTAATACTTTCATCAAGGTATTTTATCAACGGATAAATAAAGAATTCAATTATACGTCTTTTGCCTATCTTAATTTCGTTAGTTGTTGACATACCGAATTTTAAGCTTTGTTCTTTGCCCTCAACGACAAGGTTTGTATTTTCAGGTTTTATATAAACCTCATAAACAGGTCCAAGTTTTTCATCTTGTACACTGTTTGGTGATACAACAGTTACAACCCCTTTAAGTATTCCATATTTCTGGAAATTATAAGTATCAACCTTGATTGATACAGGCATGCCTGTTTCTACAAATCCTGCATCTTGATTCATAACTTGTGCTTTTATCATCAAATCAGCGTTTTTAGGAACGATTGTTAACAAAGGTTGTGCTGGTGTTACAACTCCACCAATTGTATGCACAAGAACTTTGTTCACATATCCATCAAGAGGAGCTTTGATTATTTGTTTTTGTTTTTCTATCTGAATACGTTTGTTTCGCAACTCTGTTAATGACGCTCTTAATGCACCTATATTATGTGAGAGTTCAGAGCTTTCACTTACTGCTTCATCATATCTTGATTTTGGGATAATATCACGTACTGTATTCAATCTTGCTCGTTTTTCGTTAGCAATTCTCAATTTAGTTGAATCTGATGCAATTTGTTCAGATACTCTTGCTTCTTCTTGTCTTATATTATTAAGTTCAAGTTCCGGTTCATATTCAGCTGGCGATACAATTGCAACAACTTCGCCTTTATGCACAAACTGACCTTCATTGACAGGAATTTCTGTAACGACACCTTTATCCAATGATTGTATAACTTTTTCTTCACCTGCAGGGATAACCATGCCACGTGCTGTGATAACAATATCTACTTTGCCAAAGTACATCCACAATCCTGCTATGAACATAAATATAATAATTGTCCAGAAAACAGTGTTCCCAATAGGATTAAGTGGGCTATCTTCTATTTCTGTCAATAGTGGCTCAAACTCGTGGTAATCGTCTTCTTTTGCCAAAATTATATCTTTAATTTTTATAAGTTTTTCTTTGAAATTCATTTTTTACTCCTATGTAGATTGAGCCAAATATAGTTTATGATAATATCCACCTGTTTTTATAAGTTCATCGTGTGTGCCAACTTCAACGATGTTACCGTTATCAAAACATACAACGACGTCACAATCCTTAATTGTAGAAAGCCTGTGAGCAATAATAATAGTTGTTCTACCCTCTGAAATCATTGCCATATTATCTCTGATTATTTTTTCAGATTCATAGTCAAGTGCAGAAGTTGCCTCATCAAAGATTAAGATTTTAGGGTTAGAAATCAAAGCTCTTGCAATCGCAATTCTTTGTTTTTGACCACCAGAAAGGCTTGAACCACGTTCACCAACTTCTGTATCATAACCTTTTGGAAGTTTTGAGATGAATTCGTGTGCGCCTGCAATCTTTGCAACTTGAATAACCCCTTCCATTGGAACATTTGGTCGTGGTAGTGAGATGTTATCTCTGATTGTACCAGAGAACAAGTAGTTTTCCTGTAAAACTATACCAATATTTGTTCTTAACCATACAGGATTAATGTTTCTAATATCAATCCCATCAATATATATTGTGCCTTCTGTTGTGTAATACATTCTTTGGATAAGTTTTGTAAGCGTAGATTTTCCACTACCACTACGTCCTACAAACCCTACTTTTGTACCTGCTTTTATATGAAGATTAATGTTTTTTAATACGTTTGGTGAATCAATATTGTATCTGAACGATAAATTTTCTAGTTTTATATCGCCTTGAACATCATTCAATGTTACAGCTGTTTTTGACTGCATTTCAACTGGGCTGTTTAAGATATCACCAATTCTGTCAACTGCAAGCAAGGTTTGTTGAAATTCGTTCCACAATCCAACTAATCTAAGCATTGGTGCGCTGAATTGTCCTGAAAACATTTGGAACGCTATTAATTGACCGATTGTTAGTTTGTTTTCAATAACAAGGATTACACCGACATAAAGAATTGCGATTGTCATAGCTTTTTGTAAAAATCCACATATAGAACCTGTGAAGTTGCCCATGATTGCAAGGTTGAAACTTGATTTGATGTATTTTGCAAGTTTATCTTCCCATTTTTTAATCATTGAGCCTTCGATAGCAAGCGCCTTAACTGTTTGTACACCAGTTACTGCTTCAACAAGGTAAGAATTTGAATGAGCACCCATTTGGAACTTTTCTTCTAGCCTTGCTCTTAATTCAGGTGTTATTAACAAATAAATTATAGCGATAATACCTAGAAATCCTAACGAGATAAAGGTTAATTTAACGCTGTATAAAAGCATAATTCCGACGAAAACAAGTGAAAAGAATGAGTCGATTACAACTGATACAGATTTGTTTGTGATGAATTCTCTAATTCTATCAAGCTCTCTAACCCTTGCTATGATGTTACCAACCTGTCTTTTTTCAAAGTATACATAATATAGTTGGAACAGATGTTTGAAGAGTTTTGAACCAAGTTTTGCATCAATTTTGCTTGTTGTATGTATAAAAATGTAGTTTCTGGATAAGTTCAGAAGTAGTTCAAAGACAGAAACTACAATAAAAGCTAGGGCTAAAACATCAAGTGTCGCAATAGTTCTGTGTACAAGAACTTTATCTAAGATAACCTGCGTGAATAATGGTGTTACAAGCCCAAAGAGTTGTACGACAAATGAACCTAAAAGCACTTGTCCTATTATTTTTTTGTATTTGAAAATTTCATTGAAGAACCATTTAAATCCAAACTTTACATCATCATCAAGTAATTTGTGAGCAAGTACAAGGATAAAATCTTTCATCTGAGGTTGTAGTTCGTCATAAGTCAATGCTTCTGGGTGTTTTGCTAATGGTCGCATTATCAAAACTTTGTTTTCGTCTGGACGAAGAGCAAGAAGAACTACATAAGTTTCATCTTTTAACTGAATTAAAGCAGGTAGTGGATATTTGTCGTTGTAGGTTTTTAGGGTTAGGTTTTTCTTTTTTATTTTAAACCCACGACTTTTGGCTATACGCATAATTTCTTCGGGAGTTGTGTCTGCTGTTTCTATCCCAAATTCTCTTACTACAGAACGCATGTCAATATCGATTTTGTTTATTCGTGCAACGAGTTCTAACGAGATTAGACCACTATTTACGTTCCTTTTTTTAGGTTGTTCTGCTGAATTTGTTTCTTCTCTATTTTCTTCCATTTTATTACCTTAATATGTTGTTAAAATTTGTATCCCTTTTGTTATAGCGATTGCTGTAATGCTATTTTTTGTAAGTTCTATTTCTTGTTCTAATAGTTCTATGTTTGCTTCGTTTTCCTCAATGGGTGATGCAAGTTGTTTAGAAACAAGCCTGTGAACAGATTTTTGTTTTTCTGTAAGTTCTTTTATTATCTTTTTGTTGTTATCAATTTGTTTGTCTAGATAGATGAGATTACTTCTCATATTTGCAAGTTTCATCATAAGCTCTGCTATGGATTTGTCACGTTCCACTTGAAGTTGCTTATATTCAAGGATTTTCTTTTGGATATTTGAACGGTTTTTCATACCGTCAAATGCAAGCATATTTATTGATGCACCGACTGTAAAGTTTGATGGTCTTATATCACCAAGACTATCGTTATAGCTTGAATGGTCTGAACCATAGATATAGTATCTTCCGTAGGTGTTTATTTTAGGATAATTTGTACGTTTTGCGACTTTTATTTCAAGCTCTTTTTTCATAAGTTCACGTTCTTTTATTCGCCATTTTATGCTTTTTGTGTAATCTCTGAATTCTGTAACATCAAAATCAGGCTTTTTTATATCAGAAACTTTAAGGTTTTGGATATCGTATTCCTCACCTGTATAGAAGGCAAGCCAGTTTAGTGATTCAGAATAAATACTTGAAAGTTCGTTTATTTTTTGTTTTGTTTTTTCTAGTTTTACTTTTTCATCGTTCAAATCTGTTTTTGAGATTTCGCCTGCTGAAAAAAGACGTTCTTTTGATTCTAGATTTTTTTCTTCAAGTGAGAGGATTTTGTTGTTTAGTTCTATTTGTTTTTGGGTAATAAGAATTTTGCTATATGTATCAACTAGATTAAGGTTTAGTTCTTGGATTTTGTCCTCGTGTTCAAGTTCTTTAAGTCCAACATCTTCTTTTGCTATATCAAGATTACCTTTTCGCACCCCAAAATCGAATAGGTTGTAGGTTAGAGTTATACCCATAATAGATTGATAACGTGTGTAGGGATTGATGAAACTTTCACCGATTGACATAACGGTTGTTTCTCGGTTATCACGGTAGTTTTTAGTATATTCAGTACCGGCTGATAGCATAAGTTTTGGGAAATATTCTGAGCGTGCTCCACGAATATCTTGTTTTGCGATAAGGATATTGAAATCTGCAATTTTTAAGTCGTAGGAATGGTCTTTTGCTTTTTCCCAGATAGAATCGAAATCAATTTTTGAGATAAGTTTTTTGGGTTGGACTTTTTCAAGCGTAATTTTATCTTTTTTTATTGACGATTTTTTGACGTCTTGGATTGCATAACAACCTTGCTCAAAGCAAGTAAACACAATAAAAAACGCAAGTATTAACTTTTTAATATTTATAAATTTCATCTTATTATCAACAAATCCAGTATTTTAGCATAAGGGTATCTAACTCAAAAAATATAGTCAAGTAGAAAGAAAAGATTGTAAATTTTTTGCAACAAAACAAGTTTACATCATATACATTAAAATTTTAATAAAATACAGAATTGATAAATGAAATTAAACATTTATTGAGAGGGCGGAATATTAATAAAAATAAATTTATATTCAAAATAAGGACTTGATGATTTTGTAGATAAATTTAATATTTCTATCATCAAGGTATTGAATTTTATTTTCGATATAATTAAGCATATCTGTACGTTTAAGGGTAAGGTGTTCAAAATCAAAAAGGTCTTTGAGTGAGATATCAAACGCTTCGGCTATTTGTAATAAAGATTTTGAAGGAAAGCTGATACCACATTCAATGTTGCTCAAATTACGTTGGTCTATGTTAATCAATTCAGCAAGTTCTTGCTGAGAAAGATTGTGTTCCTTTCTTAGTTCTTTTATACGTTTACCTATAAGTTTTTTGATTTCATTCATACAGAAATTCTACCTACTTTCAATTTTTATAACAATGATGTTATATGGGTAATAGATTTATAATTTAGAAGTATTCATAGTACGAATTTTCGTAAAATATCGCTGATATTATTTAAAAAAATAGGCAAAAATATTATATATTATTGGCGATTTATATGGACTATTTATGAATATTATTAAATTTAATGAAATTTTATAATTTTTCAAAATCCAGTTTTTTCGTATAAATCTATATATAAAAATTATGTAAAAGTGATATGATGAAAAATCAGTTATATCAAGGGTTAATAGCTGTACAATTATTATAATTATTAAAATTTGTAATATTTTACGATGTAAATTAGTAATATTTACTTGCATTTAGAAAGTATTGATAGTATTATGTGATACAAAATGGGTAAAAATTGTCTAAAAACACATTTTTCATAGAAAATTTAATAATGAAAATATAATTTGTTAACTAAATGTATAAGAAAGGACATTAACTTATGGTAGCAACAACAGAAGAAAAGAAATTTACGAGAAAGAATGATGAAATTACTATCAACAAAGAGAGTGGTAATGTAGAGATAAAAAGCTTATCAGATAAAAGTTCAGATAAATTAGTGTTTGGAACTGAATATACAAAAAAATTTGCTTATGAAAAATCTGGTAATGATTTAGTAATTAAATATGACGAAAAAGGTGCAGATGAACAAACTGTTACAATATCTGGTTATTTTACAAAAGATGGTAACTCAAAATCATCTTTAAAAACAATCAAAATTGGTGAAACTGAAAAATCAATCACAGAATTATATAAAAATGAAGTTACAAAAGGTTCTAAAGGTACTATGTTTGATGATACAATCACAAGTTCTGCTAAAAACGACAAAATGTACGGTTTAGGCGGAAACAATACTTATATCTTTGGTACTGCTGAAAAACCTGAATTTGGTAACGATACAGTTTATGCAACAGGTAATAAAGATATTTTGACATTTGCTAAAGATTCTAAATTAACTTATACATTAAAAGGTAACGATGTTGTTGTAACTGTAGCTGATAAAGAAGGAGAAGGTGCAAAAACTCTTGGTACAGTAACAATCAAAGATGCTTTGAAATCTGAAAAGAACGTATTTATCAAGGTTGGTGAAACAGAAAAAGAACTTGAAGCTGCACTTAAAGATGCAAAGGCATTAGAACTTGGTAATGCTGATTCTAAAAAAGCTTTAACTATCAAAGGCACTGTATTTAATGATGTTATCACGGGTTCTGCTAAGAATGATAAAATCTACACTGGTGCAGGTGATGATACAATTACCGCTGGTGCAGGTAATGATACAATCAACATCACAGGTGCTGGTAATAAGACTATCAACATCGCAAACGGTGACGGCAATGACGTAATTACTGGTATTGCAAAGGCTGATAAAGTTAAATTGAACTTTACATCAGTTGATACAACAGTTGATTATTCTAAATCAGGTAACAACTTAGTTGCTACAAGAGAGTTTTATAAAGACCTTCAAGGTAATGCAACATTGAGTGCCACAACTGCAGGTAAAGAAGAAACTGGTAATTTCTATTCTAAAAATGATGAAATCATCACAGAAGCTGATTACAATAAAATTGAAACTGATGCACAAAAAGATTATACAAAACTAGATAAAAAAGTATATTCTTATGGTTCAGGAGAGAATTTGACATACTCAACAGATGCAACAAAAGATCATGAAAAAGTAACAGAAACTACAACAATCAAAGATTACTTCAAAAACGATAAAAATCTTGGCAAACTTGACGGTGTAACAAACGTTGCAGTATCAGGTAAAGGTAAACTTGTTGGTGGTTTCACAAACGATACAATCACAGGTTCTGCTAAAAACGATAAAATGTATGGTTTAAGCGGAAACAACACATATATCTTTAATACTGATGTACAAACTAAATTCGGTAATGATACAGTTTATGCAACAGGTAATAAAGATATTTTGACATTTGCTAAAGATTCTGAATTAACTTATACATTAAAAGGTAATGATGTTGTTGTAACTGTAGCTGATAAAGAAGGAGAAGGTGCAAAAACTCTTGGTACAGTAACAATCAAAGATGCTTTGAAATCTGAAAAGAACGTATTTATCAAGGTTGGTGAAACAGAAAAAGAACTTGAAGCTGCACTTAAAGATGCAAAGGCATTAGAACTTGGTAATGCTGATTCTAAAAAAGCTTTAACTATCAAAGGCACTGTATTTAATGATGTTATCACGGGTTCTGCTAAGAATGATAAAATCTACACTGGTGCAGGTGATGATACAATTACCGCTGGTGCAGGTAATGATACAATCAACATCACAGGTGCTGGTAATAAGACTATCAACATCGCAAACGGTGACGGCAATGACGTAATTACTGGTATTGCTAAGGCTGATAAAGTTACATTAAGTGGCTTAACAGCAGGAAAATTATCTTATGCAAAATCAGGTAATGACTTAGTTATTACACGTATCGAAAAAGATGCAGTTGCTCCTACTGAAAAGACAGAAGGTACACCTGCTGAAACAGCAACTACAACAATCAAAGATTACTTCAAAGATTCTAAGAATGCTGGCAAACTTGCAGGCGTAACAGTAGACAACGTTGCAGTAACTGGCAAAGGTAAAATTGTTGGTTCATTTGGAAACGATGTTATAACTGGTTCTGCTAAGGCTGATAAAATCTACACAGGTGCAGGTGTTGATACAATCACAGCAGGTAAAGGTAATGATACAATCAATATCACAGGTGCTGGTAAAAAGACTATCAACATTGCAAACCATGACGGTAACGATGTTATCACAGGTGTAAGAACAGACGGTGCATCAGTTGATTTAAAAATCAATGAAGGTGACACACTATCATATAGCAAAAACGGTGCTAGCAATGATTTGATTATCACTCGTAAATATACAGAACAATTAACAAATAAAAAAGGTGAAAAATTATACACAGATGCAGTTACAGGAAAACAAACAACTGCAACTACAGTAGCAGGTTCTGAAATAACAGATAAGGATGCTAAATTCTGGCAAAAAGATGGTAAAATCATTACAGATGCGCAACATACTGCTATCGGTAATAAAGCACAAGAAGGTTATACTGAAATAACAACTAAGACTTACCAAAAAGGTGAAGAAGCTGCTATTACTGAAGAAGCATTCGGTAAACTTTCAGAAGAAGAAAAGAAAGGTTATACTGAAATAACAACTAAGACTTATAAAAAAGGTAATGCAGACGCTATTTCTGAAGCTGCTTATAAAGAATTAGCAAAAGCTGGTTATACAGAAGTATCTGGTACAGTATATTCTTATGGTTCAGGAAAGAAATTGACATATTCAACAGATGCAACAAAAGCAAACACTGCCTTAACTAAAGACTATACAGAAACTACAACTGTAAAAGACTTCTTTAAAGATGGCGAAGGTGCATCAAATGTAACTGTTAACGGTAAAGGCATTACTGATAACATCTACAATATTTCAACTGTTAAAAAACATGCTGAACAAAAGATTGTTGATAGTTTAGGTAATGATACATATAACGTTGACAATAAATTTGATTTCAGAAAAGATAAACTGATTATCTCTGATACAACTGGTGATAATGATGTTCTTAACCTTGTTAAAAATGCAGATGATTTAACAATCTTATTTGATATTAAAAAAGAAGGTGAAAGTGCAGTTGGTGACGCATTGTATGTAATCGGTAAAGGTCAAACTAATTTGGATCACGGTATTCAAATGGATGGTATCGATAAGATTAAGACTTCTGACGGAAAAGGTGGTTACACTGATGTAACAGCACCAACAAATGAAATCGTATCAGCTGTTCAAGGTTGGTTAGCAGGTGCTAATGAAAGCAAAGGTTATGATAGCGTAGCTGATGCTATTAAGGCTAATGATGCTGATTTAGCAAACTTGATTGCAAAATTTGCACCATCACAACCACAAGCATAATAATAAGTAAATTATTATAAAGTATAAAACTCCCTTATGTTCATAACATAGGGGAGTTTATATCAAAAAGGATAAAATTAGGCGAATTATTGGAGATAAATGAATGACTGATGAAATAAATTTTACGTTAACAAATGGTGATGACAATATTGTTATTAGCAAGTCTTATGGTGATGTTATTATAAATAATACAACTAATAAAGGAAATGATTCTTTAACGTTAGATAATGGTTATGATTATGATGAATCAAATTTTTCTACTGAAAAAGTTGGAAGAGATTTAATCATAACGTATAAAGATAGTGAAATTTTTAAACAAAATATTACCATTAAAAATTATTTCTCAAAGGACGGTCGTTCAACTTCTTCATCAATAAAATATTTAGGTTTCAAAGATGGTTCTTCTTATGATTTAAAAGATTTATATAAAAATGTAATTAATGAAGGCTCATATAAAAAGAATATAGTTAATGGCACTGTGTTTAATGATATAATCACAGGTTCAAATAAATCTGATAAAATCTATACTGGTGCAGGCTATGATACAATTATTGCAACTAAAGGTAATGATGTTATTTATGCAAATAGTTATGGATATAAAACTCTAAAATTTGAGGAAGAATCAGAACTAACTTATGAAAAAAAGGGAAATGATTTAATAATTACAGTAAATGGTTCTAAGGATAATACTGTAACAATAAAAGATTTATTCAAATCTACATTCAAAGGAAGTTTCTTATTAGCTAATGGCAAAGATTTAGGAGATGAAAATCCATATTTAGAAACAGTATTACAAGAAGAAGGTTTGTTAACATACGACAAATCAGATGCAACAAAGGGTCAAAAAATAGTCGGTACAAATTTTGGTGACACATTTATTGGTTCAGATAAATCTGACAAAATTTATACTGGTTTAGGTAATGATACAATTATTGCATCTAAAGGTAATGATGTTATTTATACTAATGGTTGGGAAGGAAAAACTCTAAAGTTTAAAGAAGAATCAGAACTAACTTATGAAAAAAAGGGAAATGATTTAATAATTACAGTAAATGGTTCTAAGGATGATACTGTAACAATAAAAAATTATTTCAAATTTGCATTCGAAGGAAGTTTCGTATTAGCTAATGGCGAAGATTTAGGAGATGAAAATCCACATTTGGAAACATTATTGCAAAAAGGAGGTTTGTTAACATACGACAAATCAGATGAAACAAAGGGTCAAAAAATAGTCGGTACAGATTTTAGTGAAACATTTATTGGTTCTGATAAAGCAGATAAAATCTACACTGGTGCAGGCGATGATACAATTATTGCATCTAAAGGTAATGACGTTATTTATTTTGATGGTTGGGGAGAGAAAACTCTAAAGTTTGAAGAAAAATCAGATTTGACTTATGAACGCAAAGGAAATGATTTGATAATTACAGTAAATGGTTCTAAGGACAATACTGTAACAATAAAAGATTTATTCAAAATTAATGATTATGATTCATCTATTAATATAGTAAATGGTAATGAGTCAGAAGAACCTTCTCTTTTGGAAACAATACTACAAGAAAAAGGTTTGTTAACATATGACAAATCAGATGAAACAAAAGGTCAAAAATTGGTTGGTACAGATTTTAGTGAAACATTTATTGGTTCTGATAAAGCAGATAAAATCTACACTGGTGGAGGCGATGATACAATCATTGCAGGAAAAGGTGATGATGTTATTTATACAAATAGTTGGGGAGAGAAAACTTTTGAATTTAAAGAAAAAGAAGGTATGAATACTATTTACAATTTTGAAAAAGCAGGCTCTATTAATATTAATTTTAAAGAAACCAATAGTTTAGAAGAAACCGCTAATGTTGATGATAGTGACATAGGCGAAAATGTAAGTAATATAAATCGAATTTATACAAAATCCGGTAATGATTTAATTATTAGTGCTGAATATAATGAAGATTCTTTGTCTGATTCAAATAAATCTTATGATACTCAGGTAAAATTAAGTGGATTCTTTAAACAACGTGACTATATCCAAAGTAACCTCATGAGTTGGGATGAAGTTACTGATTTAAATGTTAAAGGTAGTGGGAAAATATACGGAACAAATAAAAATGATGATATTATTGGTTCTGATAAAAAAGATATAATTTATACTGGTTCTGGACAAGATAATATTTCTGTAGGCAAAGGTAATGATACTGTCTATATAAGCGGTTCAGGTGATAAAACTATTAGTATAGGAAAAGATGACGGTAACAACACTATAATTGGTGCTGAAAATGCAGATAATTTATATTTGAAATTTCCTGATTCTAGATACGGTAATGATGACGATTCTTATAGTGAAACAGAAGAAACAGAAGGTAATGAGTCAAATAAAATATTTGATGAAGATATTGAATATACTAAAAGTAATAATGATTTAATAATAAAACGTATGGGTTCTATTCCGGCTAAGAAAAATGGACAAATATTATATCGTAATGTTGTTACAGGTAAATTAGTTACAGAATCAAATAGTGATATAACTGCACAAAGATATAATAAAAAATCAAGTGAAAAATTTTATATAGATCCAGATGCATATGAAGAGCAGAGAAATATGCTTATAACAGAAGATGATTATAAAAATCTTGTTGAAGAAGGTATGAACGGTAGTTATGAATTGTATCAAGGTAATGTTTTTTATATAAAATATAAAAATGGTTCTATTGAATTTTTTAATGAGAAAATAGAAAAATCGGTAGAAAATGAAATTATTTGGGCTGTAAGAGATAAAACATTCCAAACTACAACAATAAAAGATTATTTCAAATATCCTGATAGTTTACCTGACTTGTGGATTAATGATGGGTATATTACATTTACCGGTGAGATGTCTGATAGTGACAAAATCACTATTGACCTTTCTAAGCAAAAAGCAAAAAAAGGTATTTATTATGGAACAGATTATAATGATTTAATTATTGATAATAATAAAAATTCAGTGATAAAGGCAGGTAAAGGTAATGATGAAATAGAAATGGGCACTAAAGGTCGTACAACTGTGAAAATCGGTGAAGGTGATGGTGTCGATGCAATTACTTTTGATTACGAAGAAAATCAAATAAATAAGAAAGTATCAGTTGACTTTACTGATGCAACAGAAATTACTATAAAAACTACAGATAGTGATGAGAATTTGAACGTATCTACTTCAACTGGTGAGGGAGCAATCATTTATGCTTTGAATTCATTTGAAAATGAAAAAGCTCCTGATATAGAAATCGTAGGTAGTTCTGACGAAAATAAAACATTTAATATTAATAATAGTGCAAAAGTTGTTTCAGCTACAAAAACAAATGATACATATAATATTACTGGTTGGTCAGATGTTATAATCACTGATAAAAATGGTGATGATATTTATAATGTGGATAATGCTTTCAGATTGGATGATGCTAAATTAATAATATCTGATTCAAAAGGTAATGATGTTTTAAATTTTGAACAAAAAATAGAAGATTTGACAATTTTATTTAATATTAGAAAAACAGCAGACAAAAAAGGAAATGTTGTTGGTGACGCATTATATATAATAGGTAAAGATTCAACAGATTTAAAGTATGGTATTCAAATGAGTGGTATTGATACAATCAAAACTTCTGATGGTCAAGGTGGTTACACTGATGTAACAGCACCAACAAATGAAATCGTACAAGCTGTTCAAGGTTGGTTAGCAGATGCTAATAGTGGCAAAGGTTATGATAGCGTTGCTGATGCTATTAAGGCTAATGATGCTGATTTAGCAAACTTGATTGCAAAATTTGCACCATTACAACCACAAGTATAATAATAAGTAAATTATTATAAAATATAAAACTCCCTTATGTTATAAACATAGGGGAGTTTTTTAATACGCCATTGAATTATGTTTGTATGGATATCAAATTCTAATTATTTGTTTTATGTGATATCCAAAATTTTATATCATCAATCAACATTCTCATTTGAGGTTGTATATTATATGGAGCAACTCCAATATTTCTTTCGGTTGTAGGTTGGGGTTTCTACCCCAACAAAAAATGTTCAGGGGGATCCTTCGGCAATTCTTCATAAAACGGCTCCCTTGCCTCTGGATGACACTCTGAGAACGTCATTCAGAGCGAAGCGAAGAATCCCTGCATACATAAAATGGCGCATTACGTACTACAAATTAAATATATTATTCCTGTGTACACAAAAAATCCTACTCTCCAAAGTAAATTACTGGCAAGTCGTTTTCTTCTGCATATTTTGCAAGATATTCTGGTGGTACGCAATCTTGATATTTACGACTTTGCAAGAATACGCCTTGAATTTTAGGTCTTGAAACAAGCCATTCGTTATAATCTCGTCCAAGTCTTCTTCTATGTACGTCCATCTCCAAGAACATCTCACGCAAATTCTTTGCAACTTCAGGATTAGTTTTGTCTAGTTCAGTAATAGATTTATTTGCAATCGTTGGGTATAGCTTTTTATAATCTTCGTCTGATAATCCCATACGTTTTTTAAGATTATCTGACATGAAATTACGAACCTCTTTTCTATCGCCATTAAACAAATATTCTTGTTTTAATGTGTTTAAATCCTTACCATATCCAGAACCGAAGTCGCAATATGTTCCTGCTTGGATATCTTCGCTATTAATATCAAGTATAAATCCTTGTTGTCTAAATACGTGATAATTACCTTTTTTATAATTTACGTATGAAGCACTTAATAAAGAATCGCTATCAATATCACCTAAAGCTTGTAAAGTCGCTGACTGAGTATCATAATCAAACGCATGTACAATCACATTCAAATCATCAGGATTCAACCCTTTTTCAAAACCAACTTTACCTAAGTCTATATTTGGTCTTAATCTAACTACTTTATTTTTTATCTCATTTCCGTCTTTATCTTTTTGAGTTATTTCAATAACGTTTTCACCGTCTACCTTTAACTCTGATGCTTTTGGAAGTTTAGTTTGAGGAAGATGAATAGCTGTCTTTTTAATATCATTAACCAACGGTTCAATCTGTTTTATACCAGTTTCATACGCATCAGAGAAACGGTCGTAAAAAGCATCGGTTTCTTTAACAGCTTTCATATCTGCTTTTGTCAAAATACTTGCTAATTCAAAATTGTTATCGTCTTTTAAATCAAACGCAATATTTTTAGATGCTATTTCTTTTTCTATTGATGTTTTATCACGATATTTATTTGGACTAATTTTAACCTTGCCATTATAACGTTCTAACCATTCATGGTTCTTAATAATTGTATAAACTTTTATCTTATCTTTTTCAGGCAAATCCATCTTATTTAACAAATAATAACTATCATAAGCAGAATACATTGGGTGTGTTTTATCAACGCTGTTTTCGAGCTTTGTTAAGTCATGGAGTAATGTAGATATACACAAAAGTCGTTTGTCGTTTTCAGATAATTTTGAATATCTTTTATCTGACATAACACCTTGTAATACTTTCAAAGTATGTACATCAACTGTATAATCGTGTGTTTTGTGTTGTTTTTTATCAATTGTTGTACGAAGTTCTGGGAACAATTCTAAAATATCGTTTATTTGTTTCGTTATTTCAGGTTTTCCCTCAATTGTGACATTATTATTAGTAGTGAATTTTTCTACCAATGGTCGAATATCTTCAACTACTTTTTTAGTGTTTTTATCTTCTATTTCTGAAAGTTTTTTGTCATTATTTATATTGACAGGGTAACCGTGCATTTGAAGGTTATCTTTATTATCATATTTAAGGTCAAAACCAAAATAATCAAAAACTTTGTTTTTTTCTAATTCGTCCATGCCTGTAGTTTTTTCTACTACATCAGATATAAATTTATCTCTTGAATACTCAAGTTTTGGTTTAAATCCGTCTTTAGTGATTTTTGTATTCAAAAATTCACTATCAGGTTTTGACATTTCAGAGATTGCACTATTAAAATTATCAATAGTTTCTTGTGTTACAGGACGTGTATCAATACCGATTGATTTAACTAATTTAGGTAAAATTGTACAATATTCTTCCTTATTTTTAGGAATAATATCAGATTTAAAAAGGCTTGCATATCGACCACTAAATAAAGTGGCATTATATTTAACGATGTTTTTAAGTAACTTTCGTTTTTCCTCAATCGAAAGTTCGTTTATATTAGATTTTCCTTTTACAGCTTGCATATCAATATACATTGTTAAAATATTTCTTATCTCGGGAATAGAGAATCCTTTGTCAGTTAGTTCAAGAATTTTATCTGTTTCGTACTTCCCAAATTTATTATACTCTTTTGCACAAATTCCGACCATATCAATTACATAATTGGGACTTATTCTTTTATCACAAAGTTTTTGGACATCTTCATATACATCATTTTCTGATTTTGCAAGAAAAGATATCCCTTCTGACATGGTTTCTATACTATTTTCTGTTGGAAACTCAAGTTTGTTATCATTGAATAAATTGATTTTATTCTTTAAAAAATTGAATGTAGAATCTGGAATATGTGTTCCAGTTATAAGTACAGGTAAACTGATGTTTTTCTCAAAGTTTGTTTCATTAGAGTAAATATTTGATTTCATATCAAGCAAACCACGATTTTTAGCAGTTTCCCAATCCTTGTAAGACATATTTTTAATAATATCTAATGATTGATTAAATCTGAATTTTACGTTTTTATGTTTTTCAAACGAAAGTTCATCGCCTTCTATACCAAGTGTAAAAAGTTCAAAATCTTGTAATTTTTGCCATTCTTTATCAGACATATTAATAGCATTTTTTATTGAATTACCCTTTTTAGCATCAAAAGAGTTTATGTTATTCCCAGTTATGATATCAAGAACATCTGCCATATTACGTTTTTCAAATGTATTCCATTCCTCTTTTGTAAGAGAATTTAATATGTGGTAAGGAGTTTTTATCCCCAAAGGATTTTTATCTATCAAATAACGTGCATGACACATATCAGGGTGTTTGAGATAATGTTCTTTTGCTATATCAGAAAGATTGTGGAAGGCTTCTAAGTTATCCATTGAAAAATTTGAATACATTAAAGGTATAATCATTTTGCCTTTTGTTTTTTCAATAGCGTTTAAATCTCCTCTAAGTTCTTCTGGCATATTTTGTGTGATATAGGTATCTTTTAGATGTTCTTTCATCTCTGGGTATTTGTTTATAAGACAATTTATGCTAAATCCGAGTACACGTAATCGGTTATTATATAAGATTTTCTGGATTTCAAATTGACGTTCTTTATCTGATAAAGTTTCATCTTTGAAAAGTTCTTCTATATTTCTATTATCACCAACAAATGTGTTAAAATCCAATCCTTCCATAAATGTACAATTGTATGGTAGTTTATCATCTAGGGTGTGAGAGATTTTGTGGTCTTTATTAATTGATAACATATCCTTGTCAATGAAGGCAGAAATTTTAGCAAGATTATATATATTTGTTAGTTCGCTGTGTGCGTTTGATACATCTAAACGATTGTACCAACCTATGTAATCAGTTGGAACATCATTATCTTTCATTTTATTAATCGATTTTAATATCTCTTTTTGAAAAACAGGATCTTTTGTATCCAAAACAAGCTGTTTTATTTTATCCAAATCAGTAATGATAGACTCTCTTTGTCTATAAGCATCTTCTTCTGATGGATATTCATTATAAACACTTTCTTTCAGTTTATCGAATTTTTTATCAATTATTTCAAGCTGTTCTTTTGAGTATTCGTGATGTGGATAAATTGGGTTTGGAATCTTAAAATTTTCTTTCGCAATTTTTACTTCATTTGTTGTTAATGTTGCTGGCTTAGGTTTTTTTTGTTGTGACGTAGCTTGTTGTGTAGTCGTAGTCCTTTCTCCTGACTTTTCAGGGGTATCAGTTGTTTGTGGTTGAGTTACTTTAGGGTTGTTTTCGTAGTTCCTAATAGTTTCTTTTCTTAAGCTATAAGACATCTGTCTGCCGTCCGTAGAAGAAATTGTTACAACACCGTTATTATGTTTATGATAAGTAATTTCTTCATCAAGCAATTTTTCGTTATTTGTATGTTTATATGTGTTTTGTTTGATTAAAACAGGAGAACCGTTTTGTTTGTGAGCATATTCAAATTTTTCTGAACGAGTAACTTCGCCATTTTCTAAATCAAAATATGCAATCTCAGAAGGTTTACCTTCGTTATTAAAAAATATTTTTGCACGTCCTAGTCCGTCATTATTGAAAATATTTTCTTGACTGTTCGGATTGGCTTTTATCATATCAATCGCAAGTTTGCGTTGGAATACTACAGGCATGTCCGTAAGATTATCAGGATTATTTGCTATAATTGTCTGTTCAGGTCTAAAATCCTCGTCAATAATATTATTATCTAATAACATTTTGACAGCTTTAGGTGATACAGGGCTATCGTTACTATTCTTGAATGCTGATAAAACACCACTAATAGCCGAACCAAAACTTATACTCTTTTTCTTTTTCTTGGTTGAAAGCTCAAGAGTATCCTTCGGTTCATCTAGAAATGCCCGTTGCTGAACTGTATTATTACCTGATTTCACATTATCAGATTGTTGTGTCTTTCTACTTCGATTGATTTCAAACATAAAATCCTCATGTATATAAAAACATTTGGTGATGTCTTAATTTTGATAAAAAAATTTTCTTTACATGAATTTACAAATCAATTTTTATTACATATAATGATTGTATGCTAAAGAAATATGAACGATTCTTAAAAGATTTTGATAAAAAACTAAAGAAATATTTTAGTCAGCAATCAGAACATATTTGTTGCAAAGAGGGTTGTTCAGGCTGTTGCGAAATAGGTGATTATCCGTTTACCCAACTTGAGATGATGTATCTTATGGAAGGATTTAAAAACTTGCCTACAGAAACAAAAATCCAAGTGAAAAATAACCTTATGGCAATCAAAAAAAACAGGTTTTCTATTCATTTATTTTATAAATGTCCATTTTTAATTAATAAAAAATGCTCTGTATACAAATATCGTGGTCTAACTTGTAGAACCTTTGGTTTAGCATATTTAATCGACAAAAAAACCGTAAAAGTTCCAGAATGTGCAAACGAGGGTTTGTGCTATAGCAAGGTTTATAAAGACGGTGAACTTGTAACAGAACCTATAAAAGAAAATTTAAGTTTATTAAAAATAACCAATTCTCAACTCGCAAAAAGTCATAAATTAGAATTTGGCGAGAGTCGTTCATTAGTAGATTGGTTTCCAGATAAATAACAAATAAAATGGTTAATATATAGTTTAAGAAAGGAGCATCTTATGTGGGAAAAAGACATGAACATTAATGAAGTAAAAGAAATTCGCACAAGAACATGTGTATATTTCGGTTGTGGTGCAATTAACAAAATAGAAGATATTGCAAAAGACTTCAAATCAAAAGGATTAGACAAGGTTATTGTTATGTCGGGAAGAAACGCATATAAATCAACAGGTGCGTGGGCAGTTGTAGAAAAAGCGTTGAAAGAAAATGGTATTGGATATGTTAATTATGATAAAGTTACTCCAAACCCAACAACAGATGCAATCGATGAAGCCACAAAGCTAGCTAGAGATTTTGGTGCAAAAGCAGTTATCACAATCGGTGGTGGTTCTCCAACAGACGCAGGTAAATCAGTTGCTATCTTGCTTGAGTACCCAGACAAGACAGGTAGTGATATCTATGAATTCAAGTTTGATGTAGAAAAAGCTGCACCAATTGTGGCAATTAACCTTACTCACGGCACAGGTTCAGAAACAAACAGATTTGCAGTTGCAACAATTCTTGAAAAGAACTACAAACCTGCTATTGCGTATGATTGCATTTATCCAACATACGCTATTGATGACCCTCAACTTATGAAAGGCTTGTCACCAAAACAAACAAGATATGTTTCTATTGATGCAGTGAACCACGTAATTGAAGCAGCAACATCAAAAGTAGCTTCACCTTATGCAGTCACTCTTGCAAGAGAAGTTATTGAACTTGTTGCTAAATACTTGCCAAAAGCTATTGCTAACTCAGAAGATTTAGAAGCAAGATATTTCTTGTGTTACGCAGCTATGATGGGTGGTGTATGTTTTGATAACGGTTTGTTACACTACACTCACGCACTTGAACACCCATTGAGTGCTTTGAAACCAGATTTTTCACACGGTCTAGGTCTTGCTATTTTGTTGCCTGCTGTTATTAAAAATATTTATAAAGCAAAAGCTAACACTTTAGCATATATTTTAGAACCAATCGTTAAAGGTTTAAAAGCTGACCCAGCTGACGCTGAAAAAGCGTCACAAGGCGTATATGAATGGTTGAAATCAGTGGACGTTCCTAACAAATTGAAAGATGAAGGATTTAAAGACGAAGATGTTAAAACTCTTACAGATTTAGCATTTACAACTCCATCATTGGACGGCTTGTTATCAATCGCTCCTACTGAAGCAACAAAAGAAGCTGTTGAAACAATTTATAGAGAATCTCTATAAAACTAAATTTGTTTGATAGGTTTTAATGGCGAGCATGCCTATTCAGGCATGCTCGCCATTATTTTTTTGTTTAATTTTATAAATTTTTGTTAATAATTTGAATTATTTTGTCAAAAAACATTCTTTTTTTACGTTTAATACAGTATAATAATTGTGTAGGTAAATTTTGGAACAACAACAGAAGGAACAAATAAAAGGTTCAAGTACGCCTTTTAATAGGTTAGGAGTTTCATCTCCAATAGCCACTGCTAAATTGGTTGCAAAGGTTAATTCACTTGTGTCACCAGTTAAATCTGTTGCGACAAAACAAGACAACAATTCCTTCCAATACAAATATTCTATTGATTATGAATCAATGGTAAACAAAATTGCTGATATCAATCTTATTGATGATATAAACTCATATTATCTTGCTGTACACAAAATTTTAACGCAATATATTGATTGTTCATTCACAGCGTTTGGACTTTTTAACGAAACATCTAATTGTATCAACTTGAAGCTTATAGACAATCTAGATAATGTTTATTCTTCAAAAATCTTTAGTGCAGATAGTTCAAACCCTGTTTCACAAAGTTTTTATACAAGAAAATTGATTGTAAAAGATGATGCAAAATTTTTGAATATTTCATATTTCAACAATCACAAAGTTAGCATATTGCCTATGATATCAGTAAACAGATGTATTGGCGTAATGCTTATTGCAGATATACATGTAAAACAAACAGAAAAACTATACAATTTTATTGCAAACCATGTTGGATTAGTTATTGATAATATTGATTTGTTAGAAAAAGCAAATGAACATATCAATACAGACGGTTTGACACAATTATATAACCACAGAGGATTTCAAGAATACCTAACAAAAGAAATTCAATCAGCAGAAAAGAATAAGTCACAATTATCTATTGTTATGTTAGATATCAACAATCTTGCAAAAATCAACAAAGAGCTTGGTCACAAAAAAGGTGATGAAGTTATTAAGCTTGTTGCAGACAAGGTTAAAAACAATCTTAGAAAAAATGATATCGCAGGTAGATATGGTGGTGACGAAATCGCTATTATCCTACCAAACACAAACGATAAAAATGCAAAATATATAGCAGAATATTTGACATACAGTTTGTCATGTTGTTTTGTTGATGATGTTGGACCTGTAAAAGTTGCTGTTGGTATTGCTACATATCCAGAAAGCTCTACAGAAAAAGAAAAATTACTTATCTTAGCAGAACAAGCGATGTATATCTCACAAACAAAAGGTTACAAAGACGGTATGTCAGCAATCATTAGCTCTAATGATATTGATTTCTGGGATGATAAAGCCTTGAAATCTTACGCAGAAATTATTTCAAAACGCTATAATCAAATTGGTATAAGTTTTGAAAACGAATTGTTGCACAAGTTCAGTTCTGAACAAATCAATTCACAAAACCATTTAGCAGAGATAGCAACATCATTGGCTGGTGCGATTGATGCAAAAGACCCATATACAAAAGGTCACTCAACCTCTGTTTCAAGATATTCAGAAGCATTGGCAAGAGCTATTAACTTGCCAGAAAACGAAGTTCAAAGGATTTCACTTGGTGCATTATTGCATGACGTTGGTAAAATTGGTATCCCTGAAAACGTATTGAAAAAACCTGATAAATTGTCAGATGATGAATGGAATATCATGAAACAGCACCCAGTAATTGGTGCAGAGCGTGTATTACAACCAAATGAAGCTCTAAGAGATTTAATTCCGATAGTAAAATATCACCACGAACATATTGATGGTTCAGGATATCCTGAACATTTGAAGGGTGATGAAATTCCTTTATCTGCCAAGATTGTTGCAGTAGCAGATGCTTTCCACGCACTTGTTAGTGACAGACCTTATAGAAAAGGTTTAGGTTTAGATGTTGCGTGTGATATCTTGACTAAGGGCGCTGGTAAACAATGGGACGAAGGCTTGGTTAGAAAATTCATTCAGATTGCACCATCTCTTATTACAAAGATATAGGGTGATTTATTAGGGTAACCTGATTAAAGATTTAGTAAAAACAAATTATCAAATTTATCTATACAATTTTGTGCCGGTTAAACCGGCTTTTATTATTTATTCGTCATTGCGAAGCTCAAACTATGTTTGAGCTGTGGCAATCCATAAATCAACGGTTCTTTTAATTGTAGGTTGGGGTTTCCACCCCAACAAAATATGTTCAGGGGGATCCTGAAATAAATTCAGGATGACATCAAAAGCAAATATAATCCGTCATTATTATAAGTCGGGTTCAATTACTTTGTTGAACCCGACAAAATTATTTTTATTTTCCAAATAATCCCATTTCAATAACTTTTTTACAAAGTCTTACGGTATTTAATGCTGCACCAATTCTCAAGTTATCAGCAACACACCATAATGAGATACCATTTTTAAAAGCTAGATTTTTTCTAACTCTACCAACAAATACAGGGTCAACATTTTCTGCATCTCTTGTTGTTGGATATTCGTAATTTTCAGGGTTGTCCATTACTTCTATTCCAAATGTTTTTGAAAGGATATCTCTTACTTCATCAGGAGTTATTTCTTCTTCAAACTCAATATCAACAGCTTCTGAGTGACCTGTAAATACAGGAACTCTAACAGCAGTACAAGAAATTGGTGTTTCTTCTGCTAAGTGAAGAATTTTCTTTGTTTCATTTACAACTTTTAATTCTTCTTTTGTATAACCGTTTTCATCAAACACATCAATTTGTGGAATTACATTGAATGAAATTGGTTTTTTAAACACTTTGTTTTCAAACTCTTTGCCGTTCAAATAAGCATCAACATCTTGTCTTAATTCGTCAATACCATTTTTTCCTGCGCCACTAACAGCTTGATATGTAGAAACAATCAATCGTTTAATTTTTGCTTTTTCGTGTAGAGGTTTTAAAACTAACATCAACTGTGAAGTAGAACAGTTTGGGTTAGCGATAATACCCTTATGATTTTTCAAATCATCATCGTTTACAGATGCGATAACCAAAGGAACGTCTTTATCCATTCTAAATGCACTTGAGTTATCAATAATTACACCACCACGTTTTACAATCTCAGGAGCGAATTTTTTACTTGTTCCACCACCAGCAGATGCAAGAACAATATCTACACCATCAAATGATTCAGGGGTTGCTTCTTCAACAGTATATTTTTTGCCTTGAAACTCAAGCTCAGTACCTGCACTTTTTGCACTTGATAAAAATTTTATCGTTTCAAATTCTACATTTAATTCAGTAATAATATCTGAAATTTTTCTACCTACAACACCTGTTGCACCTAAAATTGCAAGATTTGGTTTTCTCATCTTTTTTACCTTTCCTTATCCTACACTACATTATATTATCTAAACCATATACAAAGTTTTTGTTCTCTACGGCATATCTTGTTGCCAACAGAACACCTGCCATATAGCATTCACGATTCATTGAGTCATGTCTGATTGTCAAAATTTGTCCAGATGCACCTAAAATAACTTCTTGAGATGCAATATATCCAGGCATTCTTACTGAATGTATGTGGATATTGTTATAAGAATTTGCTCCTCTAGCACCTTTTATTGTTTCTGTTTCAGGACAATTACCTTTTGTAAAATTATCGTTATTTTCAGCCATCATTTGCGCTGTTTTTACAGCTGTGCCTGATGGAGCATCTTTCTTTTGATTATGATGAAGTTCAATTATTTCTGCATTATCAAAATATTTTGATGCCATTTTTGAAAACATCATCATCAATACAGCACCTGTTGAAAAATTAGGTGCTATAAAACAAGCTGTTTTATTTGATTCTGACATTTGTTTAAGTTCTTCAATTTGTTCATCTTTTAAACCAGTTGTGCCGATTACAATATTTATTTTGTTAGACAAACAGTATTTTGCATTATTATAAATTGAATTTGGTTGAGTAAAATCTATTAAAACGTCAATCTGTTTTGTGTTATGAGCTTCTTCAATCGTAGAAAACTCGCCATCAAAAATATCTATCTTTGCAACAAGTTCCATATCATCTGCATTATTAACAGCATTAACAACTTCTTTGCCCATTTTACCGTTTGCACCACATACTGCAACTTTTATCATAATACCCTCTTTTCTATTTTTTGATTTATACAAGTATTACACAATTAATAAGAAAAATAAAGCCTTAATTTATAGATAATTGGGTAAGGTATTTAGTTTTTTAAACCCACATAATTAAACTAAGGAGAATAAAGATGATTGAATTATTTATGTTAGATTATTGTGGGTATTGTCAAAAGGTTATGGAATACTTGAACGTACACGAAATACCCTATAAAAAGATAGATATATCAAATAAGGCAAATGAAGAAGCTTTGATAAAGATTGGTGGAAAACGTCAAGTTCCGTTTATTATAGACAAAGAACATGGAATAGAGATGTATGAATCAAGAGATATTATTGAATATCTAAAAACGTTGAAATAGTAATTTAAGACATACCAAGTGTTCCTGCAAAGTCTTTACAGGTATTTCTGTATTTTCAATAAACCCTATTTATTCAAAGAAGAAAACATATTAACAGCTGCATTTCCAATTGTTAAAAAAGCATTAACTATTGGTGACTGTGGATATTCCATAGCGTATTCTTGTACTTGTGATTGATGTGATTTTAACAAAATTTTTTGTCTTGTTGTAGCCATAAATGCAGGTGGCAAGAAATTTTCATTTTCTGTGATATTGTTCATTAAACTTAGACCTTTTTTTACACACTTTATATAAATATACTAAAATAAAAAATTGCTTTTTTCACTACTATTTTTACAAAACTTATTATAATTTTTTACAAATTTTTCTAGACAAACTAAATGAAAAATAATCAGAATAACCTTCTATGTTTACATCAAAATATTTTCATTTGAAAAACCTGCGATTTTATGATTAAATATAGGGTATTATGAAAGAATTTGAATTAAAAAACGGAATAAAATCAGTATATAAACAAAACCCTGAAACACCAAGAATAGCTTTAACGCTTAATTTTTCTATAAATGATGAAGAAAAATTGGCAGGCACATATTCATTGATGTCTAGATTATTAATGCAGGGTACAAAAAAATACAACAACGAACAAATCGCAACTTTGTTAGATGAAAACGGTATCCAAATAATTACGGATATGAAACAAGATTATTTGCGTTTCAGAGTTCTTTGTTTAAATGAAGATTTTTCAAAGGCAATTAAAATCTTAGAAGACTTAGTGAAAAATTCAACTTTCATTGAGTTTGATAAGGAAAAAGAAAAAATGCAAGGTGAATTGATGGCAGAACTTGATTCAGCAAGGTTGCAAATTTCTGATGCTTTTGTAAAAACAGCGTACGAAAATCATTATTACGGTCATACATTTACAAATGTACTTAAGGATATAGAGAAGATTACTAAAGATGATGTTTTATCTGCATACAAAACAATTATGGATACAAGCAAAAAAGTTGTATCAGTAGTTGGTAGTGTTGATAATGACCAAGTAATTTCACTTGTTAAATCTGCATTCGAAGATTTGCCAAATAATAATGATGCAAAAAAATCGTTTACAAAACCTGTTTTGGATAAATTTAAAAAAGTTGAGGTTGTTAAAAAAGATGCTCAACAAGCACAAATTTATCAAGGCTGGTATGCACCTGTATATAGTGATGATGATTATCCTGTAATTATGGTTATTAACACAATATTAGGTTCAAGTGGGTTGTCTTCAAGGTTATTTCGTGAACTTCGTGAAAAGAAAGGTTTGGCATACACGGTTAGAACCTCTTGCGAAGCAAAAGAACTTGCAGGATTGTTCAATATTTACATAGCGACAGAGCCTTCTAATATTGAAATATCTTTGCAAGGATTTAAAGAAGAAATTGATAAGATAAAAACTATACTTGTTAGTGAAGAAGAATTGAAAAACGCAAAAAATAATATTTTTGGCAAACATCAATTCATTAGCGAAACCAATTTTCAACAGTCTACATCTATGGCGTATTATGGGATAAATGGTTTACCATTTAACCATTTTGATACAATGGCTGAAAAAATAAAAGCTGTCACATCAGAACAAATTATGGAATGTGCAAACAAATATTTTAATGAAAATAGTGTTGTTGCAATTTTGCACCCATAATTATATTAGTTTGGTTAGACTCATATAAAACAAAAAAGAAAGCTATGAATAAAAAACAAGTATTAGATGAATTAAAAACGAAGTGTGAAAATTGTCAGAACTGTGTATTAGGTGAAACCCGTACAAATGTAGTGTTTTCTGATGGCAATCCTGATAGTGCAAAATATATTCTTATTGGTGAAGCTCCTGGAGAAAACGAAGATTTGACAGGTACTCCATTTGTGGGTAGAGCAGGAAAATTATTAAACGAGTTTTTGGCTCAAGTTGGTATTTCAAGAGAAAACGATTTATATATAATAAATACAGTAAAATGTCGTCCACCGAAAAATAGAGTTCCAACCGATGTTGAAAAATTAGCTTGTAGAGATTATATAGAAACGCAAATTTCTGTTGTTGACCCTAAGGTTATAATTTTGTGTGGTGCAACTGCATTAAAATCGTTTTATCAAACAAAAACTCCTATTTCAAAAATTCGTGGAGAATGGTTAGAAATAGAGGTCAAAGATAAAAAATACAAAGCTATGGCAATATTTCACCCATCATATCTTTTAAGAAATCACTCACTTGAAGAAGGTAAACCAAGATGGTTAATGCTTGAAGATTTGAAAAATATTAAAAATGTATAATTTTATGTAAAAATTATTGTGTGTACTAACAAAAAAAAATATGTTTAAACATTAAAATAAATATGAAAATCAGTAATTCTTATATTCAAACAAGACCAACTTTTCAAAGAAAACTAAGGGAAGATGAAAAACCACAGTTTTCAAAAACAATGAATGAAGCATTTGACTATTTAGGTGTAAATACTCGTGCGTTAATTATTCACGGTTCGTCATTCCCAAACGAAATTAAACAAACCAAAGATTTGGACAAAGAGTATCAAAAAGGTACAATCGAGAATAAAAACCCATATATTGGTTCACCATATTATAATCAAGAATTTTTAAAATTCGCCAAAATGAATGGATTTAACGCAATTCAACTTGGACCGAATGGCAAACTTAATCAAGCAAATAATTCTCCATATACATCATCTATTTTTGCTAAAAATGAATTGTTTATGGATTATGGCAAGTTAAAAACTGATGAATATGCAAATGTTTTGTCTGATAAAGATACAAATGAAGTTGAATACTTATCTAAAAAGCAAAATGGAAACTTTGATATGACTGATTTTGATGGTGCAAAAGAAGTTTCTGATATCTTGTTAAATAAAGCATATAAAAATTTTAAAACAAAATGTGAAAATAATGACCCAAAGGCGATAAGGTTAAACAATGAGTTTGAAGAATATAAAAATTCAAACAATAATTGGCTTGAAAAAAATAGCGTATTTCATATATTGACTAAAATTCATGGTACAGACAATTTTTCAAAATGGGATAATGACGTAGATAAAGAACTTATCTCAAGAAAAGAAAAAGGTGATGAAGTCGCTAATTATAGATATAAACAATTAACAACTAATCCAAAATATAAATCTGAAATTGATGAATATGAGTTTTCACAATTCCTTATAAATAAACAAGAAAAAAAAGATAAAGAATTACGTGAAAAAGATGGTATAAAATTTATTGGTGATTTGTTAGTAGGTTATTCAAATTCTGATGAGTGGTCAAATCCTGATGCGTTTTTAAAGGATTGGAAGGTTGGAGCAGAATACGGTGGTAAGAACAATGGACCTCAATTATGGGGCATACCTGTATTAAACCCTAAAAAATTATTTGAAAAAGACGGATCATTAGGTGTTGCAGGTCAATTAGTTAAGGACAAAATAGATAGTGTTCTTGACGGAGTTGAAAACATAAGGATAGATAATGCTATGGGACTTGTTGACCCATATATTTATAAATCTTCTACTGTTAAGAGTGACGGTACAATTAGTAGATATAATACAGGCTACATGTCGCATATAAACGAGGTTGATCCTGAACATAATTATACAAAGATTTTACACAAAATACTTTTACCGTCATTAAAAGAACATAATATTAACCCTAAAGATGTTGTTTGGGAAGATTTAGGTGCACAAAGTCAAACCTTTAGAGATGTTTTCTATGATGGAAAAGTAGATGGTAAAGTTTATGAAGATGAAAAAATGAAGGGGATAATGTACAGCATCGGTGAAAGAATGGAAGGTGCTGATAAAAAGGCAAGATATAGTTTCCTTTCTACTCATGACAATGAACCATCTGCAAGATTACTTAAGCAAGATTGGATATATAATAACGAAGGTTGGAATCCTATGTATCTAGCAGGTTACTTAATTCCACCTATTAATGATGAACAGGCAAAAATTTCATCAGAATTTTGTAAGAAAATAGATGATGACCCTAAAGCATTATTGAAGGCTAAATATGCAGAGTTGTTTAGAGGAACGGAAAACATTCAGGTATCTTTTGCCGATTTCTTTGGAATTGATAAAGTTTATAATCAAGCTGGACGTGATGATATAAAAGATAATTGGAAACTAAGATTAAACCCTGATTATCAAGATACATATTACAAATCAGTCGAAACAGAAAAAGAACCAGCTATGAACATGCCAGAGTTATTAGGCTTGGCAGTAAATTCAAAAGCAGGCATATCAATAGCTAAAAAAGAGATGAATGACGATACTATGAGTAAGGTTCAAGATTTACAATCAAGGCTTGCACATTGGAACAGTGTCTTAAAAGAGCCAGAAGATTAGTCATTTATGTAATTGCGCAGGAAATTCATGCCTGTATGACAAAATATATTATTTTTTACCCAAAGATTGCGCATGTTCGAGTCGTTCTGCTTGCAATTCGCTTGCTAATTTTTTATTTAAAATCTCTAATTTTTCATCAAAACTATAAGCGCTTAAATCATAATTTTTTTGAATTCTAAGGTTGTTTCTTTTAGCTATTTGTCTATCAATTTCAGGTTCGGCTTTTTTTAATTCTTTTTCTGAAATAGTAGAATATCTAAGCATTTGAAGAATATTTATTTTTTCATCAGCAGACTTTTCCCCTAAAAATTCGTCTAATTTTTCAGAGTTTAAGGTTGTTTTTCCAGACAAATTCCCATCGAAAAATTCCTTTGTGCCTGCAAAATCTTGTTTTTTATTAAACATGTTTGCTTGTCGTTGTATAAATTTTGGATTATATGCATCAATAAAAAGTTTTTGTGCTTGTTTTGCAATCAGTGGTGTTTTTTCTTGATTGATAGTGTTTTTGGAAAGTTGTAGAGGTAACCCCATTATATATCCTCTATTTGTTCCATTTGCAATATGAGAATGTCCTAAAAATGCTTCAGAATCTCTTTCAACTGGCACAACTTTTGTTACAATATTTTTCATTTCTTTACTGCTCTTTAAGGTTCTTTTGATTGTTCCTAAAGTTATTTTTCCACCTTCGTATTCAAAATCGTAACCTAGTTTCTTTATAAAATTAATGTTTGAATTAGTTGCCTTTTCAAATCTTTCTGCCATTGTACCTTTTGCTAATGCCAATGGTATATTTGTTGCTTTTCTGTCAATTCTCATCATCTTTTTAAATCCCCTTTTACTTAATTTAAAACTCATAAAAATATTTTTTGCTAATTATTAAATTTAAGATTTTTTACAATAACGTAGCAATATTTTATTTAACCCACAAATTAATTTTTTAGCGGTCTTATATACATGACGACAACTAAAATAAGAAAGGAATTAAATGAATATTACAACCAACAATTATAACAATGTTAGTAGCTTTGCATCTCATCGTAGAGGAGATAGTTTTAGAGAAAAAGAATTATACAACAACTCAAAAGATAGAATTGCAAAAGGTTATTCAACCTATGATGGTTATGACTCAACAAATTCTGATTTTTTAAATGAAGAATTGGACACAGATAATAAATCAGCTGATGAAAAATTTTTAGTAAGTGCGTTTAATGATTATAACGTTCGTGTTCAATCCAAACCAACTATCTCATTGGTTTCAACAATGGTTAAAGAAAATCAAGATGCAGTTGATTTAGCTATGATTAAGACGAAATCAGGTGAAAAATTCTCTGGCAATTTATATAATCACGTAAGAGAAAAATTGGAAGAATACCCTCTTGAAGATGTAACAAAATTTACTAATCTTGCTAAATTAAAAAGAAATGATGATTCAGAATATGTAGATTATAATTTGTTTGAAGCAGGTTTTAAAATGAAAAATAATGAGAGAAAACCTGACACAGATAAAATTTGTGATATATTAGACCATACAATTGAACAAGATGATGAAGGTAATGAAGTTTGTAACTTAAGCAAACTTGAATACTATAAGTCAGCTAAAAAAATGTTTTAACTTATTTGATTTTAAAAACAAGTTGAATATTGTCTAATATTTACGTTTAACGCTTAATTGTTAAAATAATATAACACATTAAGACGATTTTCACAGAAAAACTAAAAAACTACTGGAATTTTTTTCATGTCTTATGTATTATATTATTCATATATTCATGAACTGGAACAATAATGGAACAAGATAACAACAACGACGGGATTTCCCGTTTAATATCTAAAGAAGTTAATTCAACTGATAAAATATTCAAACCTGATTTTTCACAAAAGACAGGAAGAGAACTTCTTGCCTTTTATCTGCAGACGAAGTTTAAGCAGATTTTAGCGTTTGATAAAAAAGCAGAAGTGCCTGTATTTATTGATTTGAAAAGCGATTTTATATCACGATTTACCAGACGCTTGATTAATAATCCGTCAAAACGAATTTTAATAGGTATCACAGGTGAGTCTGCATCAGGCAAATCAACAATGTGTAGAGAAATCGCAAGTATTATCAGTAACCTTTCACTTCCAGTATCAATTGTAACAACCGACAGCTATTTTAAAGATATATCCGACTTAATCAAGAAATATGGAACATTTGACGCATTGAGAGATAACGGTTATGACATTGATTCTCCTACAAGTTTTCAGTTAGATGTTTTGAGAGCCGATTTAGAAGCTCTTTCAAGAGGTGAAGATGTGAAAATTCCTGAATATTTACCAAATGGTACAGGTATTTCTATCCCACATTCAAAAGAGATTATTGCTAACAAGATTATTGTTGTAGAAGGCATGGCTACAATGTACGAAGGCATTAGAGATATATTTGATGTGAAAATTTATATTGAAGCTGATAACGATATCAGAAAAGAGCGTTTTATGAAACGTGCATGCCAAGAAAGAAACCAAGATTATGAAAACGCACTAAAACATTGGGATTATATTTTAGATGCAGGAAGAAAATATGTCATGCCTGCTCGTTCAATTGTTGATATGGTGCTTGATGGAAATTGTAAACTTCCATATTTTTCACATATTCTTGAGTATATTCATACGATTACAAATAACTTTGAAGTTGAGTAGAGTAGCTTGTGTTCAACAACTTAATTGAACACGACAAAAATAATTTTCTACACTGGTATCAGAAACGCTATTGCAAACAGAATTGTAAAAGCGATTGTTCCGATTATGCTAAAAACAGTAAAAGTCGTATGTAATATAGATTTTTCATAATGTCTTATTGAATAATAAATCAAATAAATATATGAAAGATAAGTCATTATCCCAAGAAATACCATCATATTTATCAAATAAATTAGTTTTATATACACAAAAATTTCCTCAATTCTAAATACAAAATAAAATCATCAGAAAATTTTGAAAATTGGACGATTGGGGGAAATAAATACTTGATACTTTTGATAATTTTATGTATTATACAAGTATGCGCATATAATAAGGAGAGACTCATGTTCGAACGTTTTACAGAAAAGGCGATAAAAGTCATCATGCTAGCTCAAGAAGAAGCAAGACGACTTGGTCATAATTTTGTTGGCACAGAGCAAGTTCTTTTAGGTTTAATTGGTGAAGGCACAGGTGTTGCAGCCAAAACACTTAAATCAATGGGTGTAAATCTTAAAGATGCTCGTGTTGAAGTTGAAAAAATCATCGGCAGAGGTTCAGGCTTTGTTGCTGTTGAAATCCCATTTACTCCTAGAGCAAAAAGAGTATTAGAATTATCTTGGGACGAAGCAAGACAGTTAGGACACAACTACATTGGTACAGAACACTTGTTACTTGGTTTAATCCGTGAGGGTGAAGGTGTTGCTGCTCGAGTATTGGAAAATCTTGGTGTTGATTTAAACAAGATTAGAACAAATGTAGTTAAAATGCTTGGTGAATCAAAATCACAGGCTGTTACATCAGGTGGTGGAAGTTCATCATCAAGCACAAACAAAGTAAAAACACCTAGTCTTGATGAATACGGTACAGACTTAACAATGGCAGCTTCAGAAATGAGGTTAGACCCAGTTGTTGGTCGTGAAAAAGAGATTGAAAGGGTTATTCAAATTCTTGCAAGAAGAACAAAAAATAATCCTGTTCTACTTGGTGAACCAGGGGTTGGTAAAACTGCAGTTGCAGAAGGTTTAGCAACAAGAATTGTTAATGGTGAAGTTCCAGATATTCTTGATGGCAAAAAAGTTATTCAGCTTGATATGGGACTTTTGATTGCAGGTACAAAATATCGTGGTGAGTTTGAAGAACGTCTCAAAAAAATTATGGACGAAATCAGACAATCAGGTAATGTTATCCTTGTAATCGATGAAATGCACACACTTATTGGTGCAGGTGCAGCAGAAGGTGCTATCGATGCTGCTAACATTCTTAAACCAGCACTTTCAAGAGGCGAAATCCAAGTTATTGGTGCTACAACTCTTGATGAATACAGAAAATATATTGAAAAGGATTCTGCTTTAGAAAGACGTTTCCAACCAGTTATTATTGATGAACCTTCAATTGATGAAACAATTGAAATTATCAGAGGTTTGAAGTTCAAATATGAAGAACACCACGAGCTTGTTATCTCTGATGAAGCAGTTGTTGCTGCTACAAAACTTTCATCAAAATACATAACTGATAGATTTTTACCTGATAAAGCAATTGATGTAATCGATGAAGCTAGTTCAAAGGTTAGATTGAAGGTAAGTTCATTATGTCCAGAAGGCAGAGAACTTGATAAACAGCTTAGAGAAATCGTAAAAGAAAAAGAAGATGCAATTAGAAATCAAGATTTTGAAAAAGCATCATCACTTCGTGACGATGAAGCTAATATGAAGGATAAAATTAGAGAAGTAACTGAACAGTGGAAAAAAGATAATGAAGCAAACAGACCTGTTGTAACAGAAGAAGATGTTGCAGAAGTTATCTCAACAATGACAGGAGTTCCTGTTACTAAGTTGACTGAAGGCGAAAGTGAAAGATTGTTGAAACTTGAAGATACACTTCACGCTCGTGTAATCGGTCAATCTGATGCTGTAACAGCTATTTCAAAAGCAATCAGACGTGCAAGAGTAGGTTTGAAAGCTCCAAATAGACCAATAGGTAGCTTTATCTTCTCTGGTCCTACAGGGGTTGGTAAAACTGAGCTTGCAAAAGCACTTGCAGAGGCTATGTTTGGTTCTGAAGATAACATGGTTCGTGTCGACATGTCAGAATTTATGGAAAAACACTCAACTGCTAAGTTGATTGGTTCTCCTCCAGGATATGTTGGATATGATGACGGTGGTCACTTGTCAGAAATCATCAGAAAGAAACCTTATTCAGTTATTCTATTTGATGAAATCGAAAAAGCTCACCCTGATATCTTCAATATCATGTTGCAAATACTTGATGATGGTAGATTAACAGATGCTAAGGGTCGTCTAGTAAACTTTAAGAATACTGTAATCATTATGACATCAAACGTTGGTGCTAGTATGATTACAACTCAAGGTAAACTTGGTTTCTCAACATCAGAAGATGTTCATAAGGATAAATACGAAAAACTTAAAGAAACGGTTAACGAGGAACTTAAGAAGGCATTCCGTCCTGAGTTCTTGAACCGTATCGATGATATTATTGTATTTAATCACTTACAGAAAGAAGAAATCAGACAAATCGTTGATTTGATGATGAAAGACTTGTTCAAGAGATTATCAGAAAGAGATTTGTCTATTGAAGTTACTGATGAAGTAAAAGACTTCTTGGCAAAAGACGGATATTCAGAAGCGTATGGTGCAAGACCATTGAGAAGATTGATTCAACGCAAGATTGAAGACCAACTTGCAGAAGAAATCTTGACAAACGCTTATGAACCAGGAGATGTAATACTTTTGAAACTTGAAAATGATAAGATTGTTTTCGAGAAAAAATCAAAAGCAAGCGAACAACCTGTTGTTGCTGAATAAGATAAAATAAAATAAAAAATCGAGGTTGCAATTTGTAACCTCGATTTATTTTGCGTAAATGTTGTTACATTACTTTATAAACTAACAAATTTTATTTTTTGAAGTGTTCAAATTATTATAGGAAAATTTATGGAGTAATTATGCAGTCAATAACATTTAATCCAGTTACGATAAATAGATTAAACTATAACGAAGCTAATACGACAAAAGAAGAGAAAAATCCTGTTGGACAAAGAGATTATCAAATGTTGGGTGCAGATATTTTGGCTAGCCAGAATGTTGTTATGTTAAATAAAACAAATCAAACAGATGGTGAAAACGGTATACCTGAGTATGATAAAAATATTGTAGCAGATGAGCCAGAGGGACATTATTCTTATTCATTGAGGAACAATCCAGAGGGATTTTATATAAAAAATGGCGCTAAGATAAACAATTTTTTAAGAAAAGGTGAATTAGAACCAATTCCTGAACAAGAAGAAGATGTACCTGAAATGTTTAGAGAACTTGTAGAGCAAGATATTAATGAAAAGAAGGATTTTAACCGTGCAATTGTAGATAGTGTAGAGATATTGGATTCAATGATGGAATCAAAGACTACTGAACCAATGATTGTATTTAGAAACGCTCCAAAACTATGGTTGGATACAGCTATTGATGGCAAGGTAAAAGATGCAGGATTTTTCTCTACAGTAAATGATAAAGATGGTATTTCAAATGAGTATGAAGGTTCTGAGGATAAAACGTGTTTTGAAGTTTGGATACCAGAAGGCACTCCTTATTTAGATTTGACTGATAGGGGAGAGCATGAGATGTTATTCCCTAGAGGTAGAGAATTTAAAGTTCTTGATGACAAGAGCTTAGAGATGATTGAGAAGTAAATTCGTAAGTTTGTGACGCTTTATGTGTACGTCATAAAATGAATTTTCACTAATTAACAAATTATATTTTCAGGTGTTTTTAAATTAGTATGAACATGACATTTATTCTCAACTATTCAATATATAAAAATGTGCCTAGCTTTTGTGGTAATCGTGATGTGGTTAATATAAGCAAGGTAAATAGTAAATTAATTGATTTAAGAAAAAACAATTTTATTAATGGTATTTATGATAGGGATATATTTCAAAAAAGTGATAATTATGATGAAACTCGAATTAATTCATATATGAATGATGAAAGTTTGGTTGATTATAATTCAGAACTTTATACAAAACCAAAAGATGGTAGTGCGCCATATAAGTTTGCAACTATAGTTAAAAAGATGGAACAAAGGGGAGAAGATACTAATTTAGTTAGAAAAATTCCACCAATATTTGACGGTATAAATAAAAAAGAATTATTCAATACGTTAGATACACTCTCATACGTAATAAGAGATAAACAGCCACAGGAGATGACTGTAAACATTGGAGGAAACAATATTTCTGCTGATTATGTTGGTAAAGGTTGTAATAGTATGGTGTATAAATTAAGTGATGATTCGGGGAATGTTGTTGCGATGAAAACATATATTAAGCCTGAGAATATTAGCAGTTTGAGTTTATTTGGCGAATTAGCAGTGTATCAAGGGGTTAAGGATAGGAATATCAATAATATTCCTGAATTATATTTAGCCAATCCTGTATCTATGAAGGTAGAGGACAAGGATAAAGAATTTGAACCTATTGAAGATATTTTTGATGTAGATGAGATTAAGGATTATGATGGATATAAAGGTGGTTGGAGTGTTGTTGAATTCATAACACCTGAAACACCAAAGAAAGATGGTGGAGAGAGTTTGCATGATTGGTTGAAAGAAAAACAACTATATCATATAGATATTTGGGGTAATCTTATAGGTAACTATATAGTAGATGTTGGTGGAATTGGTGTGTAGTTGAACTATTAAGTTACTAAAGAAGTAAATATAGTGTTCAGCAAACTTGAGTAATCTAAGACAATGAAATGAAGAATCCCTGCACACACATAAAATATTTCTCATTCTGTTATCATCTTGACAAAAATGGGAATATAGTAAATGCTATAAATAGCAGGGTGATACTTCGCCAAAAGTGTCAAGTACTCTGTAAGAGGTTTAAATGGTTCTTATCTTTTTAGGTAAGAGCCGTTTTTATTGTAAAAATATGATAATAGTTATTAAAATCTTAGTTGTTATAGACTTGACAGAAATGGGAATATAGTAAATAATAAAACATGTAGGGGGAACCCTAAGAATGACCGATTCCTTAGAGTTCCACTTCATACCTACATATTAAGAAGCGCTAAAAACAATTTAGCTAAAAGCTCTAGTATAACTAGGGCTTTTATTATTGTAGCCAATAATTCTTCCAAGCTTACCACCCCCTCTCTGTTCATTTACTTCACTGTCCTGTAGCAGAGTGGTAGTAAGGTGTAGGATATTTACCCACAGCAGTTTTTAAAAATTTAAAACCTGCAAGAACTATTTTAATATATTTTCCGTTTTCTGTCTAATTTTTTAAGTCAGTTGATTATATCTTTGTAAAATTGTTACTAACATTGATTTATTTGTAAATTTTTATTAATATAGTAGTATCATGATGGCAAAAAATTCTATTATTATTTTTCATATTAATAAGAAATAATATAAATATAAGGGGCGTTCTGTATGAAAATTAATGAGTCTAATTCAATTAAAAAAGTTTCTTTTCAAGGACATCAACACGAAAAAACTGAGTCAGGTGAAGAAGCTTACAGATTTAACTGCCTATATGACAAGAACAAATATGATTGTGAAGTCCAGTTTTTCAAGGTTGGACAAGATAAAAAGAACAATTTCTTCATAGAAAAAGGTTGTAATGGTACTATGGAGCCATTCTATAGCGCAGAAGTTGGCGATCATGGTGTTCAAGTTGATGCAGATTATGACCTAGACTTACAAAAGAACGAACCATTTGCATATAGATTTAAGTTGAAATCAAAAGACGGTAGCAAAACTGAATATCCACAATCAAACGGGTTTACTATTGACGGTTGTTCGGTTATCACTCGTCGTGGAACTTCAGTTACTAAACAAGGTCCGATGTATTTGACAATCGCTGATACCTTCAATCCAGGCTATGTTTATGCTGGGTTTAATGATGCTGATACAGGCAAAATTAAAGGTATGGAAACAGCTGATAAGAAAAAAGAAGTTGCTGATAAAGTACGTAATTCAAACCGAACTTTCTCAAACACTATTGGTGGTACTATGGCAGGGATTGAGGTTAAAGTCCCTGAACTTAGAAAAGCTGGTTTTAAAAGAATTATTACTTGTCCATTAAAAGGTGGTGATAACGCATCATCTCATAAATATTGGAACGAAAACAACTTCCTTATGGCAGGTGGAATTGGTAATATAAATAACTATAATTCATTACAACGTACAGCATTCAGGCATGGTATGAACCTTGTTGATGACGGTACATTTACATCAGAAGGTTTGCAAGGGGTACACTTCCAACGTGCAATCAAATGGATGGATCCAGATAATAAACCTGATGAATACTATATGTTCAGAATGTCAGGACTACAAGATGATAGTCTTGGTTTAGGTGTTGTTCCTGAAAACTATAAAAATATGAGATTAAAGGTTGTAAACGGGGTTTCTGATTATGAAAAACAATCTGATGGTCAATATAAGATTGTGAAAAACAAAGATTACAACCCAAAACAACCTACATATATCCAATTATATGATGATACCATGGTTTCAGACGAACAAAGAGCTGACAAAACTCATGTTATTACACAGTATGACAAAGTTAATGCAGATAGTAGCTTGAGTGCAAACACTCACGATGATACGCCTGTACCATATACATTTGAAGCAACAAACCCTTATGAATTGGATAAGAATATCAAGAGCCTTAACGAAGTAAATCAAATGAGAGGTTCATCTGAAAGGATTGATAAGGATTCACCTGCTGGTGCTATGTTCTTGGGTTCATTATCAAATATTAAGATTGCGCCTAAAGAAGAAGGTGGATTTGTTTGTTGGGACGCTAATACTGATATGGTTAAAATGAATTACTTCACATCAAATTATGATGATGAGTTGTTGGCGTCAGAAAAAGACCCTGCAAAGCGTTCAATAGAAATGGATAAATATAGACGTGCAAATTATCAAGTTCAAGATATGACACTTGCAGCAGGTCGTTATTGGACAAAAGAGGTTAGAAACACACACAACGAATATGTTGCTAAAACTATTGGTGAAATTTCATCTAATCCAACAAAAGCATTTAACAGAATTGATTCTATTTTGAATTCACAAAACCCAGAAAAACCAGTTCTTCCAGAGGACGTAAGGGTGTCAAAATCTGTTGTAGAGAATGTTCTTAACGGTGATTATGTAATGCGTGAAAAATCAGATAATTATGATGATTTGGTTAATTCTGCAATTATGGACTTGCCACTTGATTCATTAGAGTTTGCTAATGATACAGCAGGTGCGTTGTCATCACCTTATATTTCAAAGCGTTCTACAGATGAAGAACATCTTGGTCAAACAAGATTTGAATCTATTAATGACCCAAGTTTCAAGGTTGATAAAAAATATGCAAAAACTTTTAATAAGATGAACGATGTTTACACAAAAGACATCAAGGGTTTTGCAGATAAAGTTTTAAACCAAGTAAACGAAAACTCAAAAGAAAAATTGTTTGATGAAGATGGAAAGGCTACAGAATACGGACAATATGTAATTCCTCTAGTTGCAGGCGATATTGCAAAATATGCGTTGGTTAAATCTTTGATGCCATCAGTTAAGGCTAAACAAATCGAAGGTGGCGAAATCGCTTATGATTATGACACAATGCGAGAAGAAGGAACACTTAGAAATCTTGGTATCAACGGTGATTCTCAAGAGGATGAAGCTAATCAGGTTGTTAATAAGATTAGCAAGGGTGTAAACCTTTTGAAATCAAGCGATGTTGATTTTGTATCAAAATCAATTAATAAACGTATCCAAAATACTAATGCTAACAGCTTTAAGTTGGCAGAGGTTATGGTAGACCGTTCAGGTTTAGGTTTGGACTGGAGATTAGATGCAGCAAAAGACGTTGCAGATATGGACTCAGTTAGAAATATGGATCAAACTTTTGACAAGGCTTGGGATAATGTGGTTAAATTCTGGGGTAACTTTGTTGATACAGTTAAGGAAGAAAACCCTAATTCTTATCTTGTTGCAGAAATTACTGACGTTGGTGATTTGATTAAGAGTCAACCTGATGATAAATCTGATTTGAAATATAATTCAGAAGAAAAATCAATGAACTCATTATTTAATGTTGCAGGTATTACATCTGAGGCAAACTATTCATATTTCTTTGACGGAATTACAAGTATGTTTGCAAAAGATTTTACTAACGGTAATGATAATGTTGGTAATAATGATAACGCAAGAGTTGGCAAGTTGGAAGATTCTATCTCTAGATTTGTCAAGATGCCATTGGATTACCAAAGAAACTCTTATGTGTTTGCAAGCAACCACGATAAGCCACGTATGATACATTTTATGTCAATGGATATGGGGTTATATCATTCTGACTTAAAAGTTGGCAGAGATAATGATAGAAAAATTGCATATATGATTACTCATGATAAGATGGATATTCCAAAGGGTGAAGAAGGTAAGATACTTCATGATCCTGACATGTTCAACAATGTGAGTGCAAAGGCTGTTGCAAATGGTGCTTTGTTAAGAAACAGTATTGGTGCTATCAATGAACAAATGAAGCAACAAGAACTTAGAAAGATAGATAATTCTGATAAATCAGAACATGAAAAGAATGTTGAACGAGAAAATACTCATAAGAAATACGATGCGATTTATTCAGCGTTGTCTGGAGCTGTTGCAGACGTAGTAAATGGTAAATATTATAAGAACGAAGACGAATCAAAGACTAATAAGACACCTGATTCAATCAAGAAAATCAACGAAAAAGACGGTTTTGGTTCAAAACCTATACCTACAGCGTTTGATATTGTGTATGATCAGGCTGTACATTCAAAGAAACTAGATAAATTGTTATCAGGTGATGAAAAAGAAACATATAAAGATGCTGTTTATATGAAGGCAACTGAGGTTGGTCGAGCAAAAACAAGGATTATCACTAGATATTTGAGTGCATTGTCAGGTAACCCAACAATTTATGCAGGTGACGAAGGCTTGGCTATGACAGGTGCTGAGGATAAGTGTCAAAACACATTCTTACAAAACCGTAATGCTCTAGATTGGTCGTTGGTTGATAAAGATAGCCCAAATGCTAATAAGGATGTTCAAAACTTTATGAACGATATGTTTGGTATTACAAGGGTAAGAATGGACGATAACGGTAATAAGATGGAAGCATTGAACAATGGTACAATGACAAAACTTGTTACACAGAATAGATATATTTTTGCTGATAAACATAATGATAACAAACAATGCCCTGCAGTTATTTATCAAGCAGGTAATGGGGCAATGAGTGTGTCTTTGTTTAATCCAAACGGTATTACAACAGCTCAAAATGTAAGCCCAGATGATTTACACCCAAACCAATTTACACTAGAGGGTGGTATCAACTTGGAACAAGATGTAAAAGGTAGACGTGAAAAGATTAGCTTGACACCTGGAACTGAGTTTAAGAATGCGAATAATCCTGATTATAATTATCGAGTATTTGAACATGACGGTAATTATTGCATAAAACAGATTGATTCAAATGGTAAGGAATCAGGTATTGAGCTGAATGAAAAGACAGCTCCAGATGGGGTATTGATGTTGTATCACGTACCTGAGGATATTGCAAACGAACGTAGTGAAATGGCAGAAACAAAGAAACGTGAATATTATAATAAACAACATAATATAATGCCAAATGGAGGCTATCAAAGTTCTGTAGATGAAGGAGAAACAGGACATAACTTGAATGTAACATCAGAAGAATAAATACAAGGATTTTAGAAAAATACAAGAGCGTGGTGCAGAAAACACCACGCTCTTGTTTTGACTTTTTGCTGTATTCAATTAAGTGAGGAATGCAATAATGCTTTAAGTTGTTAAAAATTTTGCAAAAATAAAAAAATAAGTATATAATATATAGGACGAGTCGGCGTGGCGGAATGGTAGACGTGCACGTTTGAGGGGCGTGTGGAGAAATCCGTGGGGGTTCAAGTCCCCCCGTCGACAATTATTAAGAAAAGGACGCAGAACCCCACCAAATGAAATTTGGTCAAAGGGTTCAAGCGAGAGGGAGCAGAGGGTGGAGGATTGAACTGTCCCCCTGAACTGTACCTTAAAAGGTGGACAATTAACTCTCAAGTAAAAATTTTTTATACTCAACAGGAATAGTTCTATTTTTACTTCATTATTTTTTATTATTGAAGTAGGGTATATTATTATTTATGGTATTATTTTTAATATTTTTTTAAATTATTAAATATTATTTGTTGGAAATTTGTGATATAAGTTTAATATATGGTTGAGTTATTAGATAATAAAGAGTGTGTTAATAGGTATTTATATCAAAATATAGAAGAGCAAAATTTAGATCAAAATGGCTTTTTGCGTGGAACTTGGGGTTTTAAGGATGAAGATCTAATATTATCAATGGATAATTATTATACATTTGAAAAAATAAAGGATGCACCCTTCAATTTTATATTTGGAAATGGTGGATTGGGAAAATCTACTTTTTTGTTACAAATTGAAAAATATTTAAATAAATTTGCTATTAAATATAAAAGGGTAAATTTAAGAGAATTAACAAATGAAAAAACGTTATCTGAAAGACTATACTCTTTTTGTGCTGATAATTCTACGCGTGATAATATATATATTATCCTTGATGCAGTTGATGAAGCTATTGATATGGGGATTTTAAATATTGATTATATAATAAAAGATGCAATTAAAAATTGTATAGATATAAATCCTAATATTAAGACGATAATAACTTGTAGAGATAATCGAGTTCCTCAATATCTTGTTAAAAATTTACAAGAAATATATAAGTGCTCATCTTCTAATATATATTATCTATGTGTGTTAACAGAACAAGATTGTACTGATATTGCTAAAAGTTATTCTTGTAAAAATGTAGAAGATTTTTTAGAAAAAATAAAACAATATAAATTAGGATGTTTTGCTGCTTCTCCTATTACACTGCATCCTTTAATTAAAATGTATAATGAAAAATTAATCACTAAAAATATAAGTCATTTTGATATTTATGAGAATTTAATGTTACGTTTATGTGAAGAAACTTCCTATAGAAAAAATAAAAATAATAATAATGAATTAAAAAATGATTTATTTCCTTGTAGTGAATTATTATTTGTTGCTTCTAAAATAGCAATAGAATTAAAATATAATAAGAAAAAATATATAACATTAGATAATAATGATAGTCAAGGATTTAATATTGCTCGAATACTTGATAAAAAATTTTGTTTAAATAATGAAAAAGAAATTATTATATCTAAGGATCTAATATTAGCGACCTTGAAAACAAAAATATTTTATAAATCAAAACAGAATTATTTTTTCAGTCAACAAACTTATCAAGATTTTCTGATTGCAAGATATGTTTACCAAATGAAAACTAAAATTAATGATATTAAAGAACTTTTTATGACTAATAATAAAAAATATCATCCAATTTTAACAGAAAGTATATCATTTTTAGCTATTAAAAATAAAAAATTGTTTAATAATGTTATAAAGGAAATTCCAGAAAGGATATTGCTATCTTCTATAAATTTTGTTGATGATAAACAAAGAAAAAAATTATTTAACGCATATTTAAAATGTGTTGGATATTCAGATATAAATTTCTGGCATTCTTGTTACAATAGAAAAACATTTCATCAAAGATTGTATTATAACAATGTTGATAAAGATATTGCTAATTATTTTAAAAAATCGAATAATAAAATTTTAGTAACATCATTAGAATTTATTATAGATAATGCAATGAATAAATATGAGAAAGAGATTGAAAGAATAATTTTCAATAAAAAATCTGAGGTTTTTTTAAAAGTAATGGCTTTTCAAGCTGCTGAAAAATGCAATCATGTTAAACTACTAAAAAAAATAGCTGAAAACATATCTTTTTTTAATAAAGAAATTCAGGAAGATAAACAAAATCAAATTCTTGGAAGTTTATTGTCTATTTTATATCCTAAAAGATATATAAATGATGATTTAATGTTGAGGTATTTATGTGAAATTAGTGATGATGATTATTATGGTCGATATCATCATTTTCTCCATGATATATTACCAAAACAAATTAATGAAAAAAATGTAAAAAAAATTCTTGTATGGATTTCTCATAATAATTTAAAAGGAGTTATATATCAAAATTATGATTCAAAGTTTTCCCGAATAGCAATAAAGTTATTTAATTCTATAAGTAAATATCTTTGTCCAAATTTAATTCCTGATATTGTGAATATATATCTATCACAAGAATATGTATATAAATTTTTTTCAAAGAAAATTTTAAAAAAAATTGAACAAAATGAGTCTTTAAGAAAATTGTTTTTAAAAATATTAGTGATATCCGTTCAAGATGTACAACAGTTTAAACAAGTCCTTTTTGCAGTACAAAATCTTTTATTGTATACAAATGATCTTCCTTATTTTTTAAAATTATATATTGATAAGCAAACCGAAAATTTGGAAATATTAATTAATGAATTGTTTTCTAATTTTATAAATAATGAAACATCAGATGATATAGATAATATTTATAATCTTGTAATGTATAATTCAATGTTAAAAGGAAAATTTGGGAAATTTTTTAATCCAGTTGAAATTTCGTATAAAACGGGGGAACCTATACTTAAAGAATTTATATTTATTAAAAATAATTTTTATAATAAATTAAAACAAATAAAACAACAAAAGAAAGATGAACAAAAAATCATTTATCTTAATAAAATCGATAGAAATGTTTTAAATATTTTAAATAAAAAAAAGAATGCTGATAATATAGCGAATATCATACAAAAAATATATAACCATTTAAGTATTAAGTCAGGAACTCATTTTCCGTATCCTGGTATGATTAGTTTTGATATTAATAAATATTCTCGATGGAATGATTTGAGGAAATCGACACAATGTAAAGTTATTGATTTAGTTATGGAGTTTTTGTTAAGTCAACAACTTCCCCAATATTGTAATATTGAAAAGTATATTAAAAATTGTAGTCAGTTATATATATGGAAAATATTTTCATTGCTTCCGTATATTAAAGAAAAAAATATAGAAAATTATAATCAAATTTTATTAAAATGGTATAAACCAATAATTTATACTTTAGTTTCTGAAGAAAACGAAATAATTATTAAACAAAAAATTATTAAAGATTTATATGGACTAGATTCTGATAAAGTGTTTAAGGCTATTTTTTTAATTTTAATTAATTCTCAATCAAATATTCGACCTTATTTTTTTGATAGTTTTGATATGATTTGGGATGAGAATTTTAATAATTGGTTTTACAAATTAATTATAAAAAAACAAAATAAATTATCAAATGATATTTTATTAGAAATTGTTAAAAAACTGGCGAGTAAAAAATTTATACCAATTAAAGATTTTATTATAAAAGAAATCTCAAAAAATCAAGATAATGATAATTTAATAGAATTATTGGTAATATTATTATATTCATTTCCCAAAGAATGGGAATTTATAAAAAGGACAATAATGAATTTAAATAATCCATTAGAGGTTTTAAAAAAAATTGCATATAAAGGTGATTATTGTGATGATAATAACATTTTATCATCACAAATATTGAGTGAATTATACAATTTGATAGTTAAGAATTGTAGTTATGTAAATGAGGAAGATCCATTGGGTGTATATCCAGTAGATATTTTAAAAGAGTTTGTAAATAATATACCTCGGATTTTTATTGAAAATGGAGAGGAAGAAGCTTTTATTAAAATAAAAAAAGCATATTTATCAAATAGAAATATTGAAGATTATAAGGACTATTATAGCCGTTCCATGAAAAGATTAAAATATAATAAACAATTAAAAAAGCCTCTTAATTATTTAAAACTCGCGAAGTTAGAAAAAAAATGTTATACTAAAAAACAATCACTTTTAGAATTTATATTAGGTAGAAATATTATCATTGGAGATAATAATTTCATTATAGAAAATAATTATAAGAAAAGGAGTAACTAATGATTATAGGTAAAAATATTTGTGTTGGAGATAAAAATAAAGTAATAGAACATAATGAAAAACAAAATAATATTAATCTAAATATTTCTTTAGGTTCAATAATTAAATTAATAAGTTTATTAATTGTATTACTTTTAGTTTGTATGGGAATTATTAATTGTGACCAATTGGTTACATTTATATTTAAGTATATACAGTAAAACTTCATCTAATACTCCCCTCTTTATTGATTACAACTTTTTACTGTGTTACAATTCTTTTAATAACATATAATGAGGATTGAATATGTCAGTAAAAACCATTCTACCATACGGTACACCGTCACTTAGAGAAAAATCAAAAGAAGTTCATAAGGTTTCTAGCAAAATTAAAACCCTTATCCAAGATATGTTCGATACAATGTATCAAAATAACGGTGTTGGTCTTGCGGCACCTCAAATCGGTGTTAACCTTCGTCTTTTCGTCATAGATTGTTCTACAGGTGATGAACCTCTTAAACCTATGGTTTTTATCAATCCTAAAATAATCAAAAAATCAGGTGCTGTAATATCTCAAGAAGGTTGTTTAAGTTTTCCTGAAGCCTACACAGGTGTTAAGCGTTATGAAAATGTTATGGTTAAAGCAACTGATCGTAACGGCAAACCTTTCGTAATGGAAGCTAAAGGTGGTACTCTCCTAGCTCGTTGTATCCAACACGAAAACGATCACCTAGACGGTATCCTTTTTATAGACCACTCAATAAACCGTTTTGAAACAGATGAAGTTCTAAAAAAACACAATCTTCCACCTGTAGAAGTAGAAAAATTGTTAGATGAGCCTGAACTCGATAAGGAGCTTGCTAATGCAAAAAAAGATTAAAGTGGTTTACTTCGCAACTCCTGACATCGCACTAAAATCGCTTGAGTACCTGTTTAATTCTGACTCAATCGAAATCTGCGCAGTAGTAACACAACCCGACAAACCTGCCGGTCGTGGTAAAAAACTAAAAATGTCGCCCATAAAAGAGTTTGCTCTAAGTCATAATCTACCCGTATTTCAGCCTAAATCTATTCGTAAAGAATTTGATATCCAAGACTCGTTGAAAAAATTTGAACCTGATTTCTTCGTAACTTTTGCCTTCGGTCAGATCTTATCGCAAGATGTCCTAGATATACCTAAATTTGAAACAATAAATCTTCACGCATCATTATTACCTAAATATAGAGGTGCAAACCCAATCCAACGTGTAATCATTAATGGTGAAAAAGAAACAGGTATTTGCACCATGATTACTGAATTAGGGCTTGATTGTGGTGATGTTTGTATGAAACAAAAAATTGAAATCCCTAACGATATGACCTGTGTTGATTTATGGGAAAAAATAGCAGAAGATTCTCCAAAATTATTAGAAGAAACTCTAATAGGAATCTACGAAAACAAACTTAAGCCAACTCCTCAATGTGAAGATGGGGTTTGTATGGCAAACAAGCTAACAAAAGAAGAATGTTTGATTGATTGGAACAATACTTCTGAAGATATTCACAACCTTGTGCGTGGGGTTTACAAATCACCAAGTGCCTATTTTATGCACAATGATAAAATAATAAAAGTGTTAAAAACAGAAATTATAACCAATCCTGAAACTAAAGGTGATTGTGGCAAAATAGTTAAAGCCGATAAAACAGGAGTTTACATAGCAACAAAAAACGGTGTGTTAAAACTAATTACTGTAAAACCTGAGGGCAAAGGCGAAATGCTTGCAAGAGATTGGTACAACGGAGTGAAAAATGCAAAATAAAATAACAAAGGGTATCAGAGGGGCAATTACTGTTGAAGAAAATACAGTAGACTCAATAAAATCAGCGACATTAGAACTTTTAAATGCGATGATTGAGCAAAACAAAGTTGAACCAGAAAAGATATCTCACGTTATTTTTACTTTGACAAATGATTTGAATATGGCATTCCCAGCAAAGTTTGCAAGGGAAGATTTGGACTGGAAAACTGTTGCGATGATGTGTTTTCATGAACTCGATGTGCCTAATTCGTTAAAAATGTGCCTAAGAGTACTTATTGTGTTGAATTGTGAAGAAGATTTTACACCAAAATTCGTATATCTTAAAGGTGCAGAAACGCTAAGAAAATAAACTTATTAATTTCATATTAATTCGTTGAAAAAAGTGTTTGAAAATTATTTTTAGAGTATAATATTTTGTAATAAGTATGAAACTATGACAGACCGAAAAGGAGACATAAAATGGAAAGTACTTTAGAAAAAACTTATGCCACTACCGAATTCGTAGGTGGAAAATGGCAATCTGAAATCAACGTACGTGATTTCATCCAAAAAAACTATACATTGTATGAAGGTGATTCTTCATTCTTAGCAGACGCAACACCTGCTACAACTAAATTGTGGGAAGAATGTTGTGATTTGTTTAAAAAAGAAAGAGAAAACGGTGGTGTTGTTGATATGGATACAAAAATCGTTTCAACAATCACTTCACACGGTGCAGGATACATCGATAAAGACCTAGAAACAATCGTTGGTCTTCAAACAGATGAACCTCTAAAACGTTCATTACAACCATTTGGTGGTATCAGAATGGCTGAAACAGCTTGCAAATCTTATGGTTATGAAGTTGATCCTGAAATCACTGAAATCTTTACAAAATACAGAAAAACTCACAACCAAGGTGTTTTTGATTGTTATACACCTGAAATGAGAAAAGCTCGTCACGCAGCTATCTTAACTGGTCTTCCAGATGCTTATGGTCGTGGTCGTATCATAGGTGACTACAGAAGAATTGCTCTTTATGGTATCGATAGACTTATCGAAGACAAAAAAGAACAACACGCTTCACTTGATGGCGAAATGACAGCTGAAAAAATTCAATTAAAAGAAGAAATCGCTGAACAAATCAAAGCGCTTCAAGAAATGGCTCAATTAGGTGATACTTACGGTTTTGATATTAGAAAACCTGCTAGAAACGCTAAAGAAGCTATCCAATGGTTATACTTTGGTTACTTGTCAGCTGTAAAAGAACAAAACGGTGCTGCAATGTCAGTTGGTAGAACATCTACTTTCTTAGACATTTACATCGAAAGAGATTTAAAAGAAGGTATCATCACAGAAGCTCAAGCTCAAGAAATGATTGACCACTTCATTATGAAGTTAAGATTAGTTAAATTCGCTAGAACTCCTGAATACAATTCATTGTTCTCAGGCGACCCTACTTGGGTAACTGAATCAATCGGTGGTGTTGGTATTGATGGTCGTCCATTGGTTACTAAAAACTCATTCAGATACCTTCATACTCTTGAAAACTTAGGTACTGCTCCAGAACCAAACATGACAGTACTTTGGTCTACAAGATTACCACACAACTTCAAACAATATGCAGCAAAAATCTCAATTACAACTTCATCTATTCAATACGAAAACGATGATTTGATGAGAGTTACTCACGGTGATGATTATGCAATCGCTTGTTGTGTATCATCAATGGTTGTTGGTAAAGAAATGCAATTCTTCGGCGCTCGTGCTAACTTAGCAAAATGTTTATTGTATGCAATAAACGGTGGTGTTGATGAAAGAATTAAAGAACAAGTTGGTCCTAAATACAGACCTATCACTTCTGAATACCTAGACTTTGATGAAGTAATGGATAAATATGAAGATATGATGGAATGGTTAGCTGGCTTGTATGTAAATACATTGAACGTAATTCACTATATGCACGACAAATATTGTTATGAACGTTCACAAATGGCTTTACACGATAGAGATGTTAAGAGATACTTCGCAACAGGTATCGCTGGATTGTCTGTTGTTGCGGACTCTTTATCAGCTATCAAATATGCTAAAGTTAAAACTATTAGAGATGAAAACGGCTTAGTAGTTGACTATGAAGTTGAAGGCGATTATCCAAAATATGGTAACGACGATAACAGAGTTGACCAATTTGCAGTCATGATTGTTAGAAAATTTATGAACATGATTAGAAAACACTATACATATAGAAATTCTATTCCTACAATGTCAATTCTAACAATTACATCAAACGTAGTTTACGGTAAGAAAACTGGTAACACACCAGACGGAAGAAAAGCTGGTATCCCATTGGCTCCAGGTGCTAACCCAATGCACGGCCGTGACAAAAACGGTGCTGTAGCTTCATTGGCATCAGTTGCTAAACTTCCATTTGATGATGCTCAAGACGGTATCTCAAATACATTCTCAATCATTCCTAACGCATTAGGTAAAGATGAAGTATTCATGGGCGACTTAGCAATCAATCTTGATTGTGGTTGCAGTGAAGGTAACTGTCAATAATTAGATAATAAAGTTGTAGGTGCTATAATTTAGCACCTACGACCTAATATATATGATGAAAGGATATATATCATGGAAACAACACAACAACAAGAAAATTTAATAAATCTATTAGACGGATATGTACAAAAAGGTGGACACCATTTGAACGTTAACGTTTTCACAAGAGAAACATTATTAGACGCTCAAGCTCACCCAGAAAAATATCCTCAATTAACAATCAGAGTTTCAGGTTATGCTGTAAACTTCATTAAATTGACAAAAGAACAACAAGACGATGTAATCTCAAGAACATTCCACGATCACATCGGCGCTGGTTGTGGTTGCTAATTGATTTAGAAGATAATTTTAGAAAAATGGACGGGACGATTATATCGCCCCGTCCATTTCTTTTGATACAAAAGAGGGTTAAGTAATTTACTTAACCCTCTTTTAAAGAATATTAAAAGTATTATTTAACATCTAATTTTGATTCATCTCTTACTTTGTTATATAACCAGTTGATTACACCACCACCAGATGGGAATATTACGCCTGGTAATGTTGAGATAACTTGTTCACGTTTGATTTGTTTGATGAATGCTTTGTCTTGTTTTTCATCTAAATTATATTTTTTAGCGATTGTTTTATTAGAACGCAAGCCATAATACAATGTACTAAATCCTTCTCCAAATACTGACCAACCAGCTGCTGTTGTTTTTGCTTTTTTCAAAATTTCTTGTTTGTCTTCTTTTGATAAAGGAGTTCCCTTTGTTTTGTGTTCAAATTCAAAAGAATCTTGAGGAGCTTCTTCTTTTAAAAGTTCTGTGTTTTTTACATTGTCAGTTTTTTCTACATCGGCTTTAAAATTTACGCCTGTTAGGTTTGGATTAAAGGATACATTGTTCATACTAAATTCCCTTTCGATTTAATTAACACACATTAATAAAAGGTTTTTAAAAACTGTTTTTTGCTAACATGTTACTACATTGTAACAATTCTTTTTTGATGTAAAATGGTTATAATAAGTATAAATTTATTGTTATGAGGTTTTTTAATGAAATTATTCAATTCATATTCAAACAAATTGGAAGAATTTAAGCCAATAGAAGAAAATAAGGTAAAAATGTATGTATGTGGACCTACAGTGTATGACAATGCGCACTTGGGACACGCTAGATGTTACATAACTTGGGACGTTTTATATAGATATTTAAAATTTAAAGGTTATGATGTTACATATTGTCGTAACGTTACTGATGTTGATGATAAAATTCTTAAAAAATCAGAAGCTGAACATAAGACTCCAGAAGAAGTTTCAACATACTGGTATAACAAGTTTACAGAAAGTATGAATGCCTTGAACAATCTTAAGCCAGACAAAGAGCCATTTGCGACAAAAACACTTGGTGAGATGATTGGAATGGTTAAGGAGCTTATCAATAAAGGTTATGCTTATGAAACGAATGGTGATGTATATTTTAGAGTTTCAAAATTTGCAGATTATGGAAAATTGTCAAAACAACCTATTGATTCGCTTATGAGTGGTGCAAGAATTGAGGTTGGCGTTCAAAAAGAAAACCCTCTTGATTTTGCATTATGGAAAAAAGATGAGAAGTTTGGTTATAAATCACCTTGGGGTGTAGGTCGCCCAGGGTGGCACATTGAGTGTTCTGCAATGAGTAAAAAATATTTGGGTAAGACAATTGATATCCACGCAGGTGGTGCTGATTTGATTTTCCCACATCACGAGAATGAAATTGCTCAATCAGAATGTGCAAATGGTTGTAAATTCGTTAATTATTGGCTACATAACGGTTTTGTAACTATTAACAAAGAAAAAATGTCAAAATCTTTGGGTAATTTTTTAACAATAGACGATTTATTAAAAGTTTATGATGCAAATACAATAAGGTTTTTTATCCTTACTAATCATTATAGAATGCCTGTTGAATTTTCTGATGAATCGCTTCAATCAGCATCTGCAGGTGTTAAACGTATGCTTAATGCTAAGCAAACAAAGATTGATGAAAACCTTGATATAACTAAAACAGAAGAATATAAACAATTCACAGAAGCTATGGATGATGATTTGAATACATCTAAAGCGCTTGCTGTCTTATTTGACCTTACAAATAAAGCAAATAAAGATGTTGAGGGTGCATTTACGGTTCTGTATAAATTAGCTACAACATTAGGTTTTACTTTTGAGAAAGCAAAGCTTTCAGATGAAGAAATTGCAAATATTTTATCAAAAGTAAACGAAAAATTAGGTAAATCTTATTCTTCAATGGACGAGCTTATTGAGGATAGAAAACAAGCTCGTGCTGAAAAGAATTGGGATTTGGCAGATAAAATAAGAGTTATCCTAGATGAAGTTGGAATTGTTTTGAAAGACTCAAAAGAAGGTACGGTTTGGGAAACAAAATAATAATAACGATTTTCACATTGTTTGTGACTGCGATTATGAACTTCAATCTGTCAACATTTGCTTATCCATCTAATGCGATGGTAAATGTTGGAATTATGGATAGCAAGTATACAACTGTAGAAAAGACTACGGTCACTATTTATGGTACAGATGATGTTACAATAAAAACGAATGACAGTGAAAAAGAGCTTCTTGTTGGAAATTATGCTCAAGTAACGAGAGGTATTAATGGTTATACAATAACCGTTTTAGATGACGATAATAAAAAGGTAGAGTCCTACCTAATAAGTGATGATTTTTCATTCATTTGTAGGAGTGGAGTGCTAGGTATAAAAGACCTTGTAAGAGGTGGGAAACCTGCTCTATATCGAGGTGAATTGAAAATTGTTGGATTGCCTAATAAACCTGACAAGTTTTTATTAATCAACCGTTTAGATGTTGAATATTATTTAAAGGGTGTAGTTCCATCAGAAATGCCAGTTGCTTTTGGATTAGAGGCATTGAAGGCTCAATCTGTTGCAGCAAGAAACTATTCTTTGTCATCAAGAACGAAGATGTCTAGGTATTATGATGTAGTAGATAGTGTGGCAAGTCAAGTGTATCACGGTTACAATAGAGAATCATCAACTGCAAATAAAGCGATTGAGCAGACTCACGGAATTGTGGCTTTGTATAATGATGATATGATTATTGCTGTATTTAGTTCTACGGCAGGTGGGTATACAGAATGTTATTCAAATACGTTTTCAGACCCAATTACAAAGCAGTTTCCAGCGCCACCAAAGGCTTATCTTGTGCCAAAACCTGATTTAGCAAAGTTTAAACCATTAAACAATGAAGAAGATGCATACAAATTTTATTCTACAAGACCTATTTCTTATGATATGTTTTCACCGTTATATCGTTGGACAAGAACATGGAATAAAGAAGAACTTGAAAAGGTACTTAAATCAACACTTATTGTTCAATCAAAAACAGGGTTTGTTCAACCTGCTTTGACAAATTCTAATGATTTTGGAGAAATTAAGGAGATTAAAGTCACAAAACGTGGTGAATCAGGCAAAATAATTTCTATGGAGATTGTGACTGATAAAAATACTTTTACGATTGAAAAAGAACTTATAATAAGACGTGCGTTCACAAAAGACGGCAAGGCTTTGCCAAGTGCAAATGTTGTCTTTAAGTATGATGTTGATGAAGATGGTAACTGGTCAGATATAGTTGCGTATGGTGGCGGATTTGGTCACGGTTGTGGAATGAGCCAGTTTGGTGCTATGTATATGGCACAAAGATGTCACATGAGTTTTGAAACTATCTTGAAACATTATTATCAAGGAATTTGTTTAGGCACAAATCCTGTTGAGTTAAAAGATAAGTATATTTCTCAATCTTTCTATGCACCTAAGAAACACGCTATTCTTGTAATTCCAAATAAAAATGATACTGAGGTTTTACAGTTGAATATTAATAACCATATTGTTAACCTTAACCTTTGGAACGCAAGCAAAAAACAAAGATGTGAGATTGATATAAGTAAATATATAAATGAAGGTGAGTTAAATGTTGTGACTTTCACTCCTGCTTGTCAAAATAAATTAGATATAAGACAAATGAGTAAAGTAAAGCCTTTGAAGATGTATATTAAACTAATGTAGGTGAAGTATGATAAGTGAAAAAACTATAGAACATATAAAACAAGCTGAGAAGATTTTGCAACCACAGTTTGAAGAATTAGAAGAAATTCGTGACTATAATCAAGAAAAAGTATTGCAAGCATTTATAGACAACAAGGTTGCGCCTGAACATTTTTACACTGTTTCAGGATATGGTCATGATGATTTGGGTAAAGAAGTTTTAGATAATGTTTTTGCACAAGTTTTTAAAGCAGAAGCAGCATTAGCAAGAAATCATTTTGTATCAGGTACTCATACGTTATCTTGTGCGTTGTTTGGTAATCTTCGTTATGGTGAAAAACTTGTTTCTGTGACGGGTACACCGTATGATACAATGCAAGAAGTTATTGGTACTGTTGGTGGTGGAAAACGAGAATCTTTAATTGGTCACGGTGTTTTGTATGATGAAGTGGCTTTGAAAGATGACGGAACAGTTGATTTTGAAGCCATTGAAAAAGCTATTGATAAAAATGTTAAAATGGTTGAAATTCAGCGTTCAAGAGGGTATTCATTAAGACCATCTGTTGATATTGAAACTATTGGTAAAATATGTAAGATTGTAAAATCTAAAAACCCTGACTGTATTTGTTTTGTAGATAATTGTTATGGTGAGTTTGTTGAAAAACAAGAGCCATTAGAGGTTGGTGCAGACTTGATTGCAGGCTCATTGATTAAAAACGCAGGTGGTGGAATCGTTGAAACTGGAGGCTATATAGCAGGTAAGGAAGAATATGTTGAACAGTCTGCTATGGCTTTGACTGCCCCAGGGATTGGTCGTGAGGGTGGCGCTATGCTTAATCAGTTGCGTTTGATTTTTCAAGGTTTGTTTATGGCACCATCAGTTGTTTGTGACGCTGTTAAAGGAGCTGTACTTGCATCTAAAATTTTTGAAGATATTGGATATATTTCAACCCCGAAATATAATGAAAAAAGGACTGATTTGATTCAGACTATTGCGTTTAATAAACCTGAACCATTAGAAGAATTTTGTAGAACTATTCAAGCATTATCTCCAATAAATTCTTATGTAACACCTGTGCCAGATGAAGTTCCTGGATATGAAGATAAACTAATTATGGCAGGTGGAACTTTTATTGAAGGTTCAACAATAGAACTTTCAGCAGATGGACCAATGCGCCCACCTTATGCAGTTTATATGCAGGGTGGATTAACATATTCTCACGTTAAAATTGTGCTTAGACATATTTTTGAAAAAGTGAGTAAGTAATAGATTTTGTTTAGGCAGTAATCCAAGATTTTGAATGACAGTTGGTTTGTGGCAATTCATAAATCAATAATTCTGCGTGTTCAGGGGGATTCTTCGGTCGTTTCACTCCCTCTGAATGACCGTTGATGTCATTCAGAGCGTGCTGTAAATATTCTGTATCAAAAGCGTGGAATCCCTGCAAACACAACAAGTCTTTGTGAATACATTACTTAATCAATACATAAGTGCCTTTTTCTGTCTCTGCGGCAAGTTTCTTGATAACTTCGTTATCCATTCTTATACAACCGTGAGATGCATAAGTTCCAATGCTTGAAGCATTATTGTTACCGTGGATAAACTCACCGTTTGAACCTCTGTTCGCACCTGTTTTAGGATCTACTATTGTTAAATACAAAATTTTTGGTCCAAATGCTTTAGGATTTCTTGCACGTTTTGAACCTTTAGCTGACGAATATGGATAGGTTTCTATGTGGTCTACTTTTCTTATTCCTGTATGTGTGATGCTTTTCCCATTTCTGCCAAGAACTCCACTGGCTACGTGGTATCCATCTTGTACAATACCTTCTGAATTATATCTATAAAGTTTGTTTTCTGATAAGTCAACGACAATGCCTGCTTTAACATTTTTACCAGCAACTTTAATCGTTGGGTCAGGCGCTTTTGCAAGTTCGTCAAATCTTAGTTGAGTTTTATTAAAATCTTGTACTGTGTCATCTTCTGTAGTTTTATCAACCACCTCAATTTTAGGTTTTGCGTTTTGCTCTGTCTTGGTTGTTTGTGCTTCTGCTGGCATGGCATTTAAGTACATTAGCATTGCCATTGTCGAAAGCAGAACTTTGTTTGAAATACCGTTAGTATTAGTTTGTGAATTTTCTTGTTTTTCTGGTCTTGATACGGCCTTTTTTGCGCCAAAATTAACCGAATTGTTGGTTGCGTTGGTTATTGATAACATATTATCTCCTGATATAATTTAGTTGTGATGTTTATATAAAGTATTAAAAAATATTTTTTTGCTAGTGTTTTTCAATTCGTTAAGATATAATAATTGTGTGTAAAAAAGAAGGGGGAATATATGTCTACAATTACGTTTTTATTAGTTCTTGCAATCGTATTCTTAGTAAAAGGGATTGTGATTGTTAAGCAAGCAGAAGTAATCATTATAGAAAGACTTGGAAAATTCCATAAGGTGCTTGAATCAGGGTTTAATATAATAATACCTTTTTTAGATAATCCAAGAAATATTACTTGGAAAACTACTCAACAAGGTATGGACGGAAAAACTTATTATGTTGCAAAGGATATATCAAGAATTGATTTGAGAGAAAAAGTTTATGATTTTCCTAGACAGAATGTAATTACAAAAGATAACGTAACAATTAGTATTAACGCATTGTTATACTTCCAAATCGTGGATCCGAAATCAGCAGTTTACGAAATCCAAAATCTTCCAGAAGCGATAGAAAAATTGACTCAAACAACTTTGAGAAACTTAGTTGGTCAAATCGATTTAGATGAAACACTTGTTTCAAGAGATAAAATCAATCAAGAATTAAGAACAATCCTTGACGATGCGACTGACAAATGGGGTGTAAAAGTAACAAGAGTTGAACTTCAAGACATTATTCCACCTGTTGAAATCCAAACTGCTATGGAAAAACAAATGAAAGCAGAACGTGATAGACGTGCTGCAATTCTTGAAGCAGAAGGTTTGAAAAAATCTGCAATTTTAAAAGCAGAAGGTGAAAAAGAATCAGCAATCAATATTGCAGAAGGTGAAAAACAATCAGCAATTCTTAAAGCCGAAGGTGTTGCTCAAGCAAGAATAGTTGAAGCAGACGGTGAACAAAAAGCAATCACTAAGATTATTGAAGCTTTGAATGATAAAGGTCAACCTGATAAATACTTGATTGCGATGAAGTACTTAGAAACTTTGAAAACTATGACAGAAGGTCAAGATAATAAAGTTGTTTATATGCCTTATGAAGCAACAGGTATTTTGAGCTCTGTTGATGGTATTAAACAGATGTTTGATAAATAGGTTGTAACTGCTATTTAAAAAACAAAAGAATTGTAGGTTGGGGTTTCTAACCCAACAAAAGAGTGGCGAAGCCATTGGCTTCGCCACTATTATTATCATAAAAATCTTTGATCTTATTTTGTTTCAACTTTTGCTGATGCTAATTCTTTAGCAGCTTCCATTGGAACAACTGTTGCAGGTTTTTGTGCTGCTTTTTTAGCCTTGTCATCTTTACCATTTATCAAGTTACCAATTTTACTTGCTAATGGTGTTACAAGTACTGGTGCAACATATCTGTACATTACAGCGAAGATTAACAATGATTTAGCAGTGTTAAAACCTTTCATACGAGTTGCAAGTTTTTCACTACCTTGGTTAGCTTCTCTGAATTTGTAACCTAGTTCTTTACTGAATTTACCTAGTTTATCGTTGATTGTGTAAGCACCTAATGTTGATAAACCAGTAACCATTACTTGGTTTAATGCAAGAGTTTTGGCACGTTTCTTTTGTTCTTCGTCTTTTCTCAAAGTTTTTAAAGATGTATAAGCATAAGTTGCTGTTGTTACACAAGAACCAGCTGTTGACATGTGAGCTGCCATATTGTCGATGTTAACAGTTTTGTCAGCAAGTTTGCCAAATCCTTCTGAGTTCATAATTGGTGCGATTACAGGCTTGATTAAAACATTTTCAATTGCTTTATCATAAGCTGCACTCATTTTTGCTTTTAATCCTTTAAGTCCACCTTCTTCAGCCATTTTAGTTACTGTTGATGCTGCTTTTGTCATTGTAGAAGCGTTCATCTTAGCACCTTTAAAGTTTGGTGATGTATATGACATACTAGAATTGATTGAAGATATAGCCATTACACACCTCCTTTTTTGAATGAAGAGAACGGACTTTGCATTTCAGCCATTCTCATCGCAAATGTTACAGGTCCTTGAGCTGTTCCATTTTGTCCTGCATCATTTTTAGGTTTTTTAGAGATACCTAATGCTGATAGGATAGGTGGAATAAGTTTGATTGTTAAGAATGCTCTTGGTGGAGCTAACAAGATATCTGGAATCATGTTCATGAAGTTCTTCATGTTTTCTTCCTTCTTAACACCGATTTCCATTTCTTCTGTGATTGGGTTTAAGTCTGATTGTACAGCACAACCAATCTTGTTACCTTCTTTATCAAGTTTGAATTTACCATTTTCTGTCTTAAATACGGTCTTAGAACGGACAACTCCACCTTTATCAACATAAAAGCCTGCATTTTGTGCTTCAAATGCGGCTCTCTCTGCTTCGTTATAAATCATTTTTGGTTCTAGTGATTGACCTAATACTTTTCCGTCTTTTCTTAACATTTCGCCTTTTGCGTTAGTCGCAATTTTTTCGCCAATCTTTTTGCCTGCTGCATCTAGTTCTTCAACAATTTTTACGTTTGGATAGAACTGTTTAATTCGAGAAGGCTTCAACCATTTTTGTGGGTTTTTAGACACTGCCTTAATCCCTGAAGCCAATGGTGTTGCGAAAATCAATGGCCATACAAAACCCATGACACCTGAGGCTATTGAGTGAGATGACGCATAAGCGGCATCTTGTTTGTCTTTTGTGACTACATAATTTGTTGCTGGTCGTAAAGCACAACATAGTGCTAGCGAGAATGCTGACTGACAAATTACTGGGTTTTCACCAGCCGCATCTAAAACCTTGCCTAAGACAGGGTTTTTCATGAAATTTTTGAGGCGGTCACCCTTTTTACCTGCGTTGTTTGCAAGTAATGTTGTAGCTTTTGGGATTGCACCTGTTACCCTATTAATCATTACACGTTCCTTCTATATTGTTGATTTAGTTGCATTACACTTATAATAAACACTTCATTGGTTGTGATTGTTATTAGATTTTTCGTTGTATGGTTTTTAGTTTTCATAGTTTCCAATCTAAATTTGTTATTCACATTACAATCATATTAAATCAGATAAAAATATTTTTTGTTAGTATGTTGCGAAACTGTTACAAATGGATTTTAATCTTCCTCTTTTCCTGTTATTTGTTCACTTTTAAGCTTAATTATGTTATAATCAAAACATCTTATATGTATGATTAAGGTGGCTAATGGCAAATAAATATTTTGTAAAGTCAAAAGATTTGATAAATAAAATAATCGATAAAGTGAAGCGTGCAAGTTCTTTTGTCGATGATTATAAGAAAATCGGTAAAATTCCTTCAATGCCAACAAATGCTTTTATAAACATGGCATCTTCAATGTATGCGATGGGTAGGCTACAAGAAGCTGAAGATTTGTTAAGAAGTGCTGTTTGCTTTCCGTCTAAATCCTCAAACGCTTTGTTGAACTTAGGTATTATAAAACAGTCAACAGGTGATTATAGTCAAGCTATTAAATACTATCTTGCTGCTTATAAAAAAGATAAAAATAATTCAAAATCTTTTGTATTATGGGGTAATTGTCTTGCAATCATGGGTAATTTAGAGGGTGCAGCTAGAAAATATGAAAAAGCTCTTACCATTAACCCAGAAGATGCAGAAGCCTATCTTTCTTGGGGTGCTTTGCTTATTAAACAAAAACAATATCGTAATGCAAAAGAAAAACTTCAAGAATCGATGAAGTATAATAAGAAGGATTTGCGACCTTTATATATGATAGGAATAGTTGATATTGAACTTGGAAATTATGATTCAGCTTTGGCATGCTTGAAACATGTCATCAATTGTACTGAAAATAATCACGAAGCCTTGCACAATATTGCATATATATATTTTAAGACGGAAAAATATGATGAAGCTATTTCTTATGCTAAGAAATCGCTCGCAATATTTCAATATAAAATTGAAACTTATCTTTTGTTAGGTGATATTTATGCTATGAAAAACAAAGAGAAAGAGTCTTTAACTTTTTATAAAATGGCAGAAATGAATGGTCTTAATACATTCTTTTTATATCTTTCTTGGGCAACATCATTACAAAAGTTCGGTTATCACAAAGAGGCGATTGAAAAACTTGAAAAAGCGAATGAACTTTTGCATGGTAAAGATAGTGACGAAATATATGCTCGCCTTGCATTCTCTCTATATAAAATAGGTGACAGTGAGAAATCGCTTGAAAACATTACGAAATCCTTAGAACTTAATCCTGATAATCATTTGGCAAATTTCTTGTGGGCAAAGCTTGAAATTGATAATCATAATTTTGAGCATGCAATGGAATTGCTTAGAAAATGTGAAAAAGATTATGAAACAAAAGGTAAGAACTTTATGTTTAAGGCTATTTGTTATCTTGAACTTGGTGATGTGGAAAAATCAGCAAAATCATTTGAAAAAGCGCTTGAGTATTCAAATGATTCAGAAGATATTGCATTAGAATATATGAAGTTTTTGATTAAAAAAGAGAATTATGAACTTGCAAATACAAAGTTTAAGCAATTGATGAAGACAACAAAAAACAAAGATTTATTAAATAATTATTTTATTATTACTTATAATCTTGCAAAACAAAATAGTTATAAGTATAATGTAGAAAAAGCACTCGAGGTTATAAAAAAGATAGAGGACTTAGGGTACAAACATCTCTACAATGATGAAAAATCTGAACTGGAAGGACTTTTACGGGATTATGAGTAGAAAGATAATTGTTCAAAAATTTGGTGGCACATCGGTTGCCGATACATCAAAGATAAAGAACGTCGCAAATACAATTTTGCGTGAGAAAAATCTTGGAAATGACGTTGTAGTAGTAGTTTCTGCTATGGGTCATACAACAGACCACCTAGTAAAGATGGCAAAAGAAATTTCGCCAAACCCATCAGGTCGTGAAATGGATATGTTGTTGTCAACAGGCGAAGGTATTTCTATTGCGTTATTAGCGATGGCAATTCAATCAGCTGGTGGTGATGCAATTAGTATGAACGCTATGCAAGTAGGCATTATTACCGAAAACGTACATTCAAAAGCAAGAATTGTAGATATCAAAACAGACAGAATTAAAAATTATTTAAATCAAGGAAAAGTGGTTGTAATTGCTGGTTTTCAAGGTGTAACACCAGATGGAGAAGTTACAACGCTTGGTAGAGGTGGTTCTGATACCTCAGCTGTTGCGCTTGCAGCTGCTCTTGATGCTGCTCGTTGTGATATTTATACAGATGTTGAAGGTGTTTATACTACAGACCCACGTATTGTACCGACCGCTTCAAGACTTCAAACTATTTCTTATGAAGAAATGCTTGAACTTGCTAGGGTAGGTGCAAATGTACTTCATCCACGTGCTGTTGAAACAGCTAAAACTTTTAAAGTGCCATTAAGAGTACGTAGTAGTTTTAAACTAGAAAATTTAGGAACATTAATTGTAGGAGTCGAAGATATGGAACTTCAAAGACCTGTTACAGGGGTTGCCGCTGATTTAACTCAGTTGAGAATAGTCGTTTGTGATGTACCTGATGTACCTGGACGAGCTGCTCAAATTTTTAACAAGCTGTCAGAAGCTAATATATCTGTTGATATGATTATTCAATCGTATGCTAGAAAAATCGAAAATACTAACGATATAGCTTTCACAATAGATAAATCAGATTTAGATAAGACATTGAAAACTCTAGATGAGATGAAAGAAGATATCGGTGCTAGTAGATTTCAAGTTGATGAAAATATTGCAAAGGTTTCAATTGTTGGAGCAGGCATGATTGACCGACCAGGTATAGCTGCTATGATGTTTAATACCCTTGCTGCAAATGATATAAATATAAAAATGATTTCAACAAGTGAAATTAAAATTAGCTGTCTTGTTGATGAACTTGACGCAAATAAAGCTATTATAGCTTTACATAAAGCATTCAATCTAGAATGTGATGAAGTAGCCGATGTTAGGGGGACATTACCAGATGTTTAAAAATATTAAAAGAACAATTTTTTCTGTACTATTAGTAATTGTTGGTGGACTTACTTTGATAGCAAACGCATCAAGTACATCAGCAGAAGCGTTGAACTTTTTTCATAGCTATGTTGCAGCTGCAAACAGTTATCAACCTACTTTGACAACTATGTATGCTCCAAACGCTAAAATCATTCGTGTAGTGCTTAAAAAAGACGGCACAACTGTTACAAGAGTGACAAATACTCAAAGATATATTAGCGAAATGAGAAAAAGCCAAGCGATTGCTAAGGTAAGAAGATATAAAAATTATTATTCAAATGTGTCTGTTACTTCAATGGGTCATGATACATATAAGGTTTCTTCACTTAGACAACCATCTGGCGAAAGTTATAAATTAAAAGCTTATATGGTTGTAAAAAAACAACCTAGTGGAAAATGGTTGATTACAGAAGAAATGATGCAAACAAAAGTTCAAATTATTGCTACTGCAAAATAAGAATTAATAAGTTTTAATGATTTAACAAGGCGAATTGGTGAAACCAATTCGCCTTGTTTGTTGTAAATAAATGTTTGTAGAAAACCCTGCGAACACAAAATCCTAAGGACGTTTTACTGATATTAAAACGTCTTTTGGCATGAACGCATTTCTTAATCCAGAGTCGGCTATTATAAAGAAAAATTCTAGTGTTTCGCCTGATTTAATTCTTATATCATCAAAAGGAATTCTAACTGTTAATTTGTCTTTGTAAATAATATCCAAATCGTTTGAATCAACTATTTTCCACAAGTTGTCTGGCATGCTCTCTGACAGGTATGACGGATATAGTTTATCGTTGGTTAGTGTTATTGACAATTCGTTGTGGTATTTTGCTTTTAAGATTGGGAATATTACTTCAGTTTTGTTGGAAAGTCTTACTGAAGAACCACAGAAATCTTTGTTTGCGTTTTTCATATATATACAGAATTGGTACAATCTTGAATTTCTGTTCTCAAGTTCTTTAAGACTTGAATTCATTTTGAGTTCAAAATAGATATATTTGTTATCAATACCATAACTTACATTGTCAAATAGTTTGCTTTCGTGGAAAACTGGTCCATCGATTAGGTTTATGCTCTTTGTATAAAGCATATTTTTGGTATTTGAAGAATAAAGTTCTTGAATTGGTTGTTTAGTTGCAGATTCTATTACTGATGCGTTAAGGTATTTTGGTGGATTAACTCCTAAAATTTTGTACGCATTTTTAAGGTGTTCTCTGAATAAGAAATCAAAGATGTTGTCTTGACCAGAGTTGTTTGGTTCACCATACCACCAGAACCAATCACTACCTTCTGCCATATATATTTCTTTCATTACTTCATCTTTTTTCTCAGGGTTTGAGTTTAAGATGTTTATAATATCGTTGCGAACATTGTTCAAATATTGCCATGCAAGGTTTTTAACAGGTTCGCCTATCCAGAAATTAAAGTTTTTGTTAATCCAAGAGCCTGGATGAATTTTAGTCAATATTTTAGGGTTTCTGTCTGCAGAGATGTAGTCACTTATTAGGACAGTTTCAAGAGAATCGTCTGTGCAGATTTTTGAATAGATACTTTCTAAGAAATCGTTGCCATCATTTTCATAGTTTTCCCAACAGTTTTCACCATCAAGTGCGATTGTAAGCATGTGGTTTTCATCAGGTGAAACTAAAAGTTTGTTTTGAACAGATTTTATTTTGTTGTATAAATCGTTTGATGCAATTTTTGAATCCACGTTGCAGTATTCAAAGTTGATAAGACTAGGTATGTGTGAATCTCTGAAAATTATATTTATATCAGAATTATCTTGTGCATAGTTGTATGTTTTCAAAAGGTAGTATGGATCTTCAAGGTTACCTTTAAAATCACGTACAAACTCAAACCCAATACTTTTAGAAAGTATGGTTTCATCGGAGATTGTCCAATTTACCCCTTCTTCTGCAAGCAGTTTTAGTACCCCGTCTGTAAGACAGTATTCTGAAGCCCAAAATCCTTTTGGTCGTTTGCCAAATATTTCCTCTAGTCTGTTCATCGCAAGACGAACTTGTTGATGAGCATCTTCTTTGAGGTTCATTTCAACAGGCAGATTTTCTGTATCTGGAAGGTTTTTTGTCGTTGTTTTATAATCACATAATATTGGCATAATTGGGTGATAATAAGGACTTGTTGTTAGTTCCACTCTACCTTCATCTATGTATTTTTTGTAGGTTGGAATTATATCTTTCATTATTTGACGATGGATATCTATTATTTTTTGCCTATCTTCAAGTGTGTAGTTTTCTGACTTGTCGATAAGTTCGTGTAGACCATCATATTTGTCACGATGAGATGGGTCAATCCAAGAAAGGTTGAATAGAGCGATTATATCAGAATATTCTTGTTCTGAGTAATCGTTTGGATTTGTTTTTTCTTCAAAATATCTTTTGTACGAAAGTTCTTTGTATCGTGGATAGTTACGTACCATAGTTTCGTATTTTGAGTTGAAGAAGTTGTTTAGGATATATTCTTTTTCGCTGTCATCAAGTTCAGAGATAGGAGCAACACTAATGGTTGAATGGATATCGTCATAACCTAATTCAGTGTATTGAATGATATCATCTACAAGAGCAGGAACAACATCAAAATTGAGCTTTAGTTTAGGGAATTTTTCAAGGATTGTAACCATATCCAAATAATCTTTAACAGCGTGTAACCTTGCCCAAGGCATGTAAAAAACACCATCAAGCTCATAAACAGGTTGATGCATGTGCCAATAGATTGCAACGGATAACTTCTTCGCTATGTTGTTCATAGCTCTATTATATCAAATTTTTGATTACTTGCAACACAGAGTTTTAATTGAATTTTTTGCTTTACATGAATACAAACAATCTGATATAATTTTTTTATGTTAAAAAGAAGTACTGCATTAGAAGTATATTTTTATTCTACTAGTTCTGGTAATGAGCCAGTTAGAGAATGGTTAAAGTCCTTGCCAAGAGAAGATATGAGAATAATTGGGTTTGATATAAAAACAGTGCAATATGGTTATCCTATTGGTATGCCATTGACACGTGTTTTGCATAATACAGGTGGATTAGAAGAAGTTCGTTGTAATATCTCAAATGGTATAGCTAGAGTGATTTTTTATGTTAAAGATAATAAAATGGTTTTATTACATGGATTTATTAAAAAAACACAAGAAACACCTAAAAAAGAATTGGATATTGCAATTAAACGTTATAAAGATTGTGTTTGTAAAAAATAGCTTAATAATACTTTAGGCAAAAGAGAAAACAATTCTTTTTCCTAAAAATTTTGCGATTTTTTCAATGGTATTAAGAGTGATTGCAGTATTTTCAGGGTCTAAAATACGAGATATTGCACTTCTTGATGTTTTAAGTTCTTTTGCAAGACTACTGATGGTTATGTTTTCAGATGCCATTTTTTTCTCAAGTTCATAAGCAATAATTCTTTTTATTGCGATTGTATCTGCTTCTTGAAGTAAACCTTCTTCTTCAAGAAAACTGTCAAAATTTGAGCCAATACATTTTTTATTCATAATTGTGTCCATAAGTTTGAAAAATTCTATACAATATTATTGTACCAAAAATTGTACACTTTTTCAAGTGGTGAATTATATCAAATTTTTGATTACTTGCAACACAGAGTTTTTGAAAGAGTCGTAATCGGAGTTGTTTGTGATTACATAATCCCAGTCGGTTACGTTATCTAGTCCGACTTCTGTAATGTCGTTTTCTCCAATGAGTTCGCCACGTTGGGCACGAACTTCTCTTGAGGCTTCTATTCTTATTGAGATAGCTCCTGCAGATTTGAATTTTTCGTATTCGTGAGGAACACGGACATCGGTTACGATTATGTTACCATCTGTGTTTATTATTTTATCTAGCCAATAGTCTGGAGATTGACTTCTACCCCAGTTTCCTAGTTCGATTAATCCTGCACGGTATTTTGATTTGTTGGCTTCAATTTCTTCATAGGTCAAATTGTGTTGTCTACCATATTCATATTTTATAATATCGCCCATAGCACAACGCTTGTAGTCAGGTAGGGTTTCTAATAGGATTTTTCCTGCTGTGTCTTTGCCTGAGTATTGTTTGCCTGAAAAAATTATAATTTTATCTGCCATAATCGTACCTCTTAGATTGGTATTGATAGTTTTTCTGAAGAATATGCCGATGGGGAGGATCGAACTCCCGACCTACTGATTACGAATCAGTTGCGCTACCAACTGTGCCACATCGGCAGGAAAATAAAAGTTTTACATAATTATAACACTAATTTAAAAAATATGCTTGACATGAAAAATTTATTTAGTATTATAATAATACGAATTGCGGGGGTAATTCAGTGGTAGAATGCCTCCTTGCCAAGGAGGATGTCGCGAGTTCGAGCCTCGTCTCCCGCTAATTAAAAAGGATCAGATTTTATCTGGTCCTTTTTAATTTTAAAGATTTAATTTTAAAGAAATTATACATTTTCTCACATTTCCCCTATTGCTAAGAAAATTGATTTGTTGTATAACGAATTTGAAATATAATCATATTTCGCACAGTATTTAAGGCATTTGTTATGTTCAAAGTTATGTGCAAAAAATTTAATATACTATCATTTAATTTGAATCTGTTTTCTAAAATAGTTCTTACAACAGTATTCTTAATCTTTGCACTCCTTTTACCGTCACACTCCCCTATAAAGTTGCCATTGTTTTTATTAGCTTATATAATTATAAGTTATGAAATTCTTGCAAATGCTGTCCTTAACATATTTAAAGGTGAAATTTTCGATGAAAATTTTCTTATGTCAGTTGCAACTATTGGTGCATTATGTCTAAAAGACTATCCAGAAGCCATTATGGTTATGTTACTTTATAGCATAGGTGAATTTTTACAAGATAAAGCTGTTGAAAATTCTAAAAAATCAATCACTGAAATTATAGATTTAAGACCAGATACTGCAAATGTCCTAAAAAACGATAAAATAATCAATACCCCTTCCCAAGAACTTAAACTAAACGACATAATAGTAGTTAAAACTGGTGAAAAAATAGCCGTTGATGGCATAATTCAATCAGGTCATGCCATAGTTGACACTTCTGCTCTAACAGGTGAAAGTATTCCTCGTCAAGTGAATGTCAACGATGAAATACTTAGTGGTTGTATTCTTTTAAATGGTTATATAGAATATAAAGTCACAAAAACCTATAGCGAATCAACCGTTTCTCAAATCTTAAAACTAATTTCTTCTGCTGAAAATAAAAAATCTAAAACAGAAAACTTTATAACTAAATTTGCGAAAATCTACACACCAATAGTTGTGTTTTTAGCAATATTTCTTGCAATAATTCCACCACTAATTTTGCACACACCTTTTCTAACTTGGATAAATAGAGCCTTAACATTTTTGGTTATTTCTTGTCCGTGTGCATTAGTAATTTCACTTCCTTTAGGGTTCTTTGCAGGTCTTGGTGCGTCTAGCAAAAAGGGTGTACTTATAAAAGGTAGTAAATACCTTGAAATCCTTGCAAAATCAAAAAATATAGTTTTTGATAAAACTGGAACTCTTACTAAAGGGAACTTTGTTGTAGAAAAAGTTGTTTCTTTGAGTTTGTATTCTGAAACAGAAATCTTGAAATTAATGGCAAGTATAGAACAGTTCTCAAACCACCCGATAGCAAAATCTATTCAAGATGCATATAAAGGTGAAATTTATAATGACTTTTCAAACATCTCAGAAATAATGGGACGTGGGATAGAGGTTGAATTTAATGGTGATAAGTTTTTTGTTGGAAGTCAACCGAAAGAAAATCTTGAAAATATTTCAATAAATCAAAAACAAATTTCTATTCAATCAGGAAACATTGTTTATATAAGTAAGAATTTAAGCCTTATTGGTTATGTGATTTTGACCGATGAATTGAAACCAAATACAAAGAATGCCATTACACTTCTTCAAAAGATGAAAAAGACACTTTTTATACTTTCGGGTGATACAAAACAGGTTGTACAAAGTATTGCTAAAACTTTAAAAATAACTAAAGCCTATTCAGAACTTTTGCCACAAAACAAAGTTGATAAACTAGAAGAAATAATTAACTCAACTCCAACAAATAAAACCACATTGTTTGTGGGTGATGGGATAAATGATGCACCTGCATTAAAACTTGCAGATGTTGGAATTGCTATGGGTGGTCTTGGTTCAGATAGCGCTATAAATTCAGCTGATGTTGTGATTATGGACGATGATTTGTTAAAAATCCCTCAAGCTATAAGAATTTCTCAAAGAACCTTGCAAATAATTAAACAAAATATCTGTTTTATACTTACCATAAAAATTTTGTTTTTGATTCTTGGCGCATTTGGTTATATGACCATGTGGGGTGCTGTGTTTGCAGATGTTGGTGTAACAATTCTTGCTGTATTTAATTCCTTAAGGATATTGAAGTCCAAAAATTTTCTTAAAATATAATAATAAGTTTTTGAAAAATTTTGTTACAAACTGTCAAAAAATTTTTTCTGTTGGTTTTTAATACAACATAATGCGCATATTTAATAATATAAATTCTCCACATAATGTTTATCCAGTAAATAATCAAACTATGAGTAATTCTCAAGTTAGATATAACAATACTTTGAGCTGTGATAAATTTGAGCATACAAACCCGATAACTTACGCACAGCAATCATATCCGATTGGTGCAATTAGTTTTGGTTCAAACGTATCAAATGGTGCGTTTTTAAGGAATCTTTCAGGTGTTCATGACCCATATAGTGGGGTGGTTATTCTTAATAACAAAGATTTAAATCAGTTCTATCAAGATCTTGCTAAAAAGGATACAGGAGTTAAAAAGATAAAACTTTTAGAGAACTATACAGAAAGTATGTTTCCTGTTGAAAAGAGTGTATATTATCTGATGTTAGGTGATATACTTTTAGATAATAGGCGTTCTATGCAAGATGTGTTGCAATCTAAACAGCCAAAAGCTTTAAAAAATTTGATTAAAGAACAAAAGCAAGTATTTAATAAAATAAATGACGTTGCACAGAATTTGTCAGAAAGTGATAAGTTAAAAGTTGAACGTGTTTTAGGTAATGCAAGAAAACAAATTTTGATTTCACATAAAGACAAAAACCATTTTAGAAAAGGTAAGTTTGAAAATAAGTTGATGCGAATAGCTCAAGACAAGGTTTTTACAAGACTTGAAAACAAAATGAATGAGCTTCCAAAAGAAGAAAAAGATATAGCACTTGAAAAGTTATATAATGTCGAACGAATTTTTGAAACTACTCCATATTATACAAATATAAAAGGTAAAACACCATTAAAAATGGTTCACGAGCTTCAAGCGGAATATCTTCCAGAGTCATTAAAAGAGGAAATTGCAATGCAACCAATTCTTGATCTTGTACAAGATTTGCCAACAACAAAAAATAACATAAATGCGTTTATCGTTGAAATGGCAGATAAAGATGATAGTGTAATCGCAAAAAGATTGGTTAGTGAATCACTTGGAACAATAGAACATGTTGTTGCAGAATCAAAAGGTGGAGAAAACGAAGCTGACAACTTTATGTTTGTTACTAAAGCACGTAACGAAGAACGTGGTAACAAGTCTTTAAACAAGTTTAAAAAGATGCACCCAGATATCCCTAAAAATTGTCAACAGTATCTTGATGATGTTATCAGAAACTGTGAAGAAGGTAGGATGCGTGGTTATGAGTGGTATCCATTTGTAATTAGGGATACAATCAAGTCAGAAGTCGGTGTAAATGTTGCGATAAAATCTTATAGAATGTCGCCACACAAAGCATTCAGAGCTTTTCCAGATAGATTAAAGGAAAAATATCCACAGTATAGTAAGTACTTTACAAAAGCGCAATAAAACCTTGCAAACACTATCTAATTTACATAAAATTATGGTATGGGTAGGATTAAACAATTAAGTCAACACACAATAAACCAAATTTCAGCAGGAGAAGTTATTGAACGTCCAGCATCTGTTGTGAAAGAGCTTGTTGAAAACTCAGTTGATGCTGGCGCAACACGTGTAAGTATCGAAATTTCAAACGAATGCAGAAATATTCGTGTTGCTGATAACGGTTCTGGTATTCATCCAGACGATATAGTGCTTGCATTTTCAAAGCATGCAACTAGTAAAATTTCGACAGGTGAAGATTTGTATAATATTCATACTCTAGGGTTTAGAGGTGAAGCGCTTGCAAGCATTATTTCTATCTCAAAAGTTACTTGTACTACTCGTACAAAAGATTATGATTATGGTACAAAAGTTGTGTGTGAGAACTCTGAAATAGAACATACTCAAACAGGTTGCGCTATTGGAACGATTATGGAAATCAAAGACCTTTTCTATAATATTCCTGTAAGATTAAAATTTTTGAAAAGTGAAAAAACTGAGTTTGCGTATATTTCAGAACTTGTTACAGCTATTGCAATCTCAAACCCAAGTGTTGCAATCGAGCTTAAGAATAACGGGAAAACAACGCTTAAGACTGATGGTGTTGCAGGTTTAGAGGGCGTTATAAAAACTTTGTTTTCTAAGACTATTTTTTCAAACCTTAGACCTGTAGAAAACGATGACGTGATATCTAAAATTAATATTTCAGGTTATGTAAGTACTCCAGATTTTACAAGAACAAGCAAAAAAGATTATCATATTTTTGTGAATAATAGAACAGTTAAATGTCCTGTTTTTATAAAAGCTATTGATATGGCATACCGAAACTCTTTGCCTAATGGAAAATATCCTTTTGTTGTTTTGAATTTAACTATGCCACCTGAGGATATTGATATAAATGTTCACCCAACAAAAAAAGAAGTTAAGTATAAAAATCCTAACCAAATTTTTAATTTTATAAGAACCTCTGTCGAGGCTGGGTTGATAAATTCTCAACGTGTTATAAAGACGGAAAATGTTTATAATGTGAGCCAAAATGTTTTTCGACCAACAGAAATAAAAACTCCTGAAATGCATTCGGTTGACGAAACTTCTATTAATTTTAATAAGATAAATAATGCGTTTGATTATATAAATAATATGAGTTCAGGTGATGATGGAGCTGAAAATCAGTCACAGGAAAGTGTATTTAACCAATCAAAAGTACCTGCCCAAGAGCCAGAGCCAAAACAAAACAAGTTTTATTTTGCGCAAAAACAGATGAATAATACTTTAGATTTTGAGCAAGGTCAGTTTATTAAAAAAGAGGTTGCAGAACGTGATAATATTATCGGTCAGTATAAAAATACGTATATATTGATTGAAAAAGAAGAAGGACTAGAAATAGTTGACCAGCATATTGCAGATGAGAGATATATTTATGAAACTTTGCAGGCACAACATGAACCTATGTCGCAGATGTTGTTTATATCTGATGTTTTAGAGGTTACACCAGAAGAAGTTGAGATAATAAAAAATAATATCGAAAAATTTGAAAAGTTCGGATATGGCATAGAATTTTTGAGTGAAAAAGAGCTTATTTTTAGAAAGATACCTCAATTATTGTCAAAGTATAGTCCTAAAGATATTTTGACAGATATTTTAGAAAATATAGAGGGTGATATTAATAATTTAGAAGAAAAGATTTTGATAACGACATCGTGTAAAGCTGCAGTCAAGGCAAACACACCGTTGAATATGTTTCAAATGGAAGAAATAATAAAAAATTGGAGAGGTTGTAAATTGCCTTATACTTGTCCACATGGCAGACCTATTGCAAAACTTTTGAAACATAGTGATATAGCTAGTTTCTTCATGCGTCCAGAGTAGGATTTTGTATGTATGTGGGGAGTCTGAAATGTACTCTGCAATTTTTGTGTTAAGGGGGATTCTTCGGTCATTGCACTTCCTCTGAATGGCAGTATGTGAACGTCATTCAGAGTGGTCTGTGTGTATTTTTTAACGCAAGCGTGGAATCCCTGCAAACATATAAAGTTGATGTTTCGCAATTGTACGTGTCAAGCAATGACCTAGTAACTTCTAACTCAATAACTTATCTTATAAATAACTAGCTAATCAGGTAATAGTTCAAATAATTGGATTTATCTATTCTGAAAATATGAAGAATGTTTTATGTTTTGGAGATAGTAATACTTATGGTTTTAATCCTGAAAACGGTGGTAGATATGATGATAACATTCGCTGGACAGGGGTGTTACAACACTTGCTTAAAGATGAATACAATATTATAGAAGAAGGTTGTAACGCTAGAACCGTTATATTTAAAGATTTTGGAGATTACAAAACCTGTAGTATTGATTATTTGCCAGACTGTTTGAAAAAATATAAAAATACAGATTTAGTAATATTTATGCTCGGTCTGAACGATTTTCAAACGATTTTTCATGCCTCTGTTGATGCTGTTTTGACTGGGATAAAGACTTTGGTTAATATTATTAGAAATTCTGATGTGAATTTTAAAACTGAAATTCTACTTCTTCCTCCTGCAATTATTGGTAAAAATATCCAACAAAGTAACTTCGGTTGTATGTTTAACAAATACTCAATCAAGAAAACTATTGAATTTACTCAAAAATTAAAAGATCTTGCTCACTCAGAACATTGTGAATATTTTAATATAAACAGAATAATTAAAACTTGTTCAGAAGATAGTATTCATTTTAAGCCAGAGGCTCATAGAAAAATTGCTGAAACTTTATCTGTATTAATTCCACAAATTTTATAAAAACTTCTTTACAAAATGTCACAAACATGGCAATTTTCTTGCGTATATTGACTTAGTATATATATAATATATAAAATAACTAGGAGATTGCTATGGCGATAACGCTTAATACAGATGATTATCATTTGAAGACACAGTTGAATTTGTCGACATCTAGGTGGCAAGGTTATGCTGACAAATCTATTGATGAAGTTATTGAAGCTGAAGCTGAAAGTGGTAATACTCTCGCAAAAGATTATGGACGAAAGCTTTTTGGGAATGCCGATGAACTCATCAATACATTTCAATTAAATGAACCTAGTAATAAATATAATATTATTAACCAATTATCAGCAGAACAAAGAGAAAAAGTTCTTCAAATGCTAGATACTGATGATATGGTAGTAGGATTGAATTTCTTTACTCAAGATAAGTTACAAGAAATGCTACAATACGCATCACCTGCTGAAAATGTAAATGTTGCATTAGAAGCGTTTCCGTTACAAAAAATCATACAAATGATGCCCGAAGATGAACTTGAAGGATTTTTCATGAGTGATGATTTAAAAAAAGAAGTTATAACAGCTCAATTGAGAAACCTTGATCCTGAGTCATTAATCCAAATGACAGAGGGAATTACAGGGCAATCAGTTGACACAAACGACATCTCCAAAGTACTCAACCAACTAACTTCATTACCTGATAAACAGTTCAAGGAAACAATGGCAACACTTGACCCAGAAGTTCAACAAGCAATAATCTTACAGATGGCAAATGAAGATATTAGTGTAATGTCGAACTTTTCAACGGGTGCATATATCGATATGGTCAGCCAACAGCAAAAACCAGACATGGTTAAATCAATGGTCGCTCTTAATCCTGAGTCATTGCAAATAATGACACGTGAACTACCAGATGATTTATTCTCAATTGTTGCATCACAAATTGATACTAAACAGCTTGCTCAATTCCTTATTAATAAGTGTCCGCAAGTGTTAGAACAGTTTGTTTCGATGGGTAACGCTGGCTCTATTCATTAGGTGTTGTCAAAAATTCTTTCAACATTTCCAATGCACACTGTGTGAATTGATATTTCATCTTTTCACGTTTAAGCTTTGGATTAAGTCTGAATTCTTGAACGATAGCCTTGTAGTTTGATTTTATTGCAACATACATAAGACCTACTGGTTTGGTTGGTGTTCCACCAGTTGGACCTGCAATTCCTGTTGTGCAAACCACTATATCAGCATGCGTTTTGGCATGTAATCCCAATGCCATTTCTGCGGCACACTCACGGCTAACAGCACCACAATTTTCAAGGGTTTGGGTTGTAACACCTAGTAGTGCGTGCTTAACTTCGTTTGAATATGTCACAAAGTTCAATTTTGTATATCTTGAACTGCCAGAAACATCTGTTAGGCGAGAGCTTAAAAGTCCACCTGTACAAGATTCTGCAGTGGAAATTACTAGCGAATTATCGAATAATATTTGTGCTATTTCTTCTTCTATTTTTTTCTTTCTTCTAAACATAACATCTATAATTTATTGCACATAAAAAGGTTTGTCAATAAACAATTTAGATGAGTTTATTGGGTAAAATTTTAGACAAAAAGAAAAGGGGCGAAGCTCCTAGCTTCGCCCCTTTTCAGTGTTTTAATTATGAGTTATTATCATCATCATCTTGCAACCATTTATAAGATAAAAGACTTGATGAAGAACTGTTGTTTGCATTTTCATCACCATAGAATAATGATGTATGATTAATCATTCTATTTTGGTCTTTTGTTTTTTGGTTTTCTAGTTTTGATTGAAGTGTATAGCCTTGAACTTCGGCATTACTTACATAACCATCGTGGTTTGTGTCGATATCGTTGAAGTGGTCAAGGATAGTTGCTTGAGTTTCTGCAGAAATTCCACTCATGCTACCAAGTGATTGGATTTGAGCTCTTGTCATGCCTTGTGTAGAAAGTTGGTTCATAAGTGTTTGAACCTCGTCAGCAGATAGTGTGCCGTTTTTGTTTTTATCAAGTGAACTAAAGTTTTGACTTAAGTATGATGCGAAAGTCGTTCCGTATTGGCTCGTTAATACAGAATTATTTGACAATGATTTTGTTAGATTTTTTTGTGTTAAGCCGTCTGAGTACAAATTTGAAAGTATAGCGTATGAATTTGCAACACCAGCATTAACGCCTGTAAATAGTGATGAGCCACTAAGTTTTGACATTTGGGGTAATCTCCTATAAATTCTCTCTAGTTGTTATATATTATTATTCTAATGATTTTTTTAAAGATTTCAACCATTCATTTGGATTATTTTTAGTGAAAAATAGATTTTTGACATAAGTAGACACTCTGTTATAGAATAATTGTGGAGGGATATGTTGGATAAACATTATACAACTGACGTGATAACGCTCAAGTCGTATGATTTGAACGATGCAGATAAAATTTTAGTCATGTATTCAAAAGAAAAAGGTCTTATGCGTAGTGTTGCAAAAGGGATTAAGCGACCTAAAAGTAAGCTGGGTTCAAGGCTTGATTTGTTGATGGCTAATAACTTACAACTTAGTCGTGGTAGGAATATGGACACTATTTGTCAGGCACAGACTATCAATAACTTTAAGGATATAAGAGAGGATATTTCTAAACTTATGATTTCTTCTTATATATCTGAGATTGTGGCGAATTATGGAATGGAAAATGACCCAAGTTCTAATGAGGTTTATGAACTTTTGTACAAAGCTATCGAAAACATTTCTAGAGCAGAAACTAAAGTTCAAATATTATTGGGTGCTTTAAAGTTTCAATTAAAGATGATGTATCTGACTGGGGTTATGCCTGAATTGAATTATTGTGTCGGGTGCAGAAAAGAATTAACTACACAGGATATGTATTTTTCTGTAGAAAAGGGTGGAGTATTTTGTTCTTGTTGTAATACGGTTTCTAACCATTCTGTTGAAATTCCTTATAAAGTGAGAGATTTTTTGTATTCTTTACTTAATACGAATTTTGAAGATGAAAGTGAGTATGAAAAGAAAGCTACCGAAAAGGTTTGTTTAGTGTGTTTTAATTTATTGAAAGATTATTTGTCAAAACATTCATCAAAGAAATTTAAGTCTGATAAGATTTTAGCAAGTATTTTGTAGTTTAATAATTAGTTGGTTTATTTGGTTATATCATTGGTGGTTTGTTTGACATATTATTAAAATTACTACTGTTCTTTTTTGGTTTATTCAATTTTTGTTTATCAATAGAGCTAATGGTATCAAAAAATGTAGGAGTTCCAACCGTTTTTGATATCTGAAAATGTATTACATTTGCTGTATTTAGATAATCAGATAGTTTATCATACCATTCGTCTGCTTCACCATAAGGAGTTTGCATAGTTATTAATTCGTCAACATTTTTATTCAATGTCTTTAACTTTGAAAGTGCTGATTTTACGTCTTGGTTATTATTAAAACTCTTAGATATCTTAGAAAGAATTTTTGAACTAATAAAACCTCTCACTTTGGTTATGATATTTGTTAATCCTGTTGGTTTTTTGTTTAGCATATTAGTAATGTCGCCAGAGAGCCTTGTTGTTATATCAGAACTTTCATAGTCAGAATTAAGTTTTCTCAACTCGTTTTGAAGCGAATGTTTACGCATAGTCAAGACATCAACCTTTTGTAAATCATTGATACTCTTAGCATTCTGGATATCGTTATCCAATGTTCTAATTTTTTGTTCAAGCACATTAATCCGATACTCAGTCTTAAAGTTGTCATCGTCAATATCTTGATAAGCTTCATTTTCAAGTAATGTTGAATCCAATGCGTTTAAACGGGTTTGACTTGGAATACTAATTCCTTTTTTTTTCGGCTCTGACTTATTTTCTTGTGGCTGATTTATATTAGATTGTTGATTTTGATTATTTTGCACAGCAGAATTTGGCTGAGTATTGATATACCCAGAATTCATATTACCTATTCTGTTTTGATAATTATCTGCCATAAGTCATAAATATAGTACTATACACTACATGTATAACACATTTTATAACTTATATGTTCAATTATTTGTATGAAATTAAAATGCATGCAGAATTCTTCTGAATATATTTTTGTTGGGTAGAAAACTCAACTTACTAAATTAAAGAAACTCTGAAACAATTTTCCCTACTGCTGTGTACCCAATTTTGCGCTTGGTTGTTTCAAAATAATATTTACTTTTCTGTTTCCGTTTTGATTACCTTCTTTTTGAACTACCGAGATTTTCTCGGTAGTTGTTTCTTCACTTAATTCACCCTCTTTGTAGATGTTTTTAAGGTGTAATGATATATTATCAATAAACCAACCGAATAATTCTGCCATTGACCTTTGTGTCAACCACAAAGTTTCATTTTTGATAATAGCTTTTACAGAAATATTTTCCTCTGGTGTTGAATATAATAAAAATTGTATTTCGTTTTTCATTCTTATACATTTACCTCGATTTTAACGATATAATAATCAACCTATTTACTTTTATTTGATTAAAATATCCTTTTAAATTTTTTATATCTATTAGGAATACCATTGTCAAAACTTTTTGCTATTTGCTCAATAGTATTGATTTTATATTCTGTTTTATAATTATCATGAACAGTAGTGTAAACCACTCCCAATGATTGATAATTATTTGTCACTATAATCTAGCAACTTCAATCCTACTGCTGTGTACCCAATTTTGCGCTTGGTTGTTTCAAAATAATATTTACTTTTCTGTTTCCGTTTTGATTAAAAATAGGCACATTGTCATAATGATTAACTTGCTCTTTAATCTCTAATTTTTCTTGTTTTTCACAAGAATTCATCGGTGGAGGAGTGATTTCTGGTAAAATACTTTCTCTTTGTTCAACTCCAAAACTTACTGCGCCAATAGAACTAATGTTCGTTACGCCTAACACAAAACAAATCAATAAAAATTTTTTCATAAATTCTCCAATATTTTATAATTATTATAAGTCTTTATGGTGGAAAGTTCTAGTGCCATCAACATATTCTGCAACAATATGACCGTCACCAACAAGTTTGTATTTATAAATAACAAGTCCATCAATACCTACAGGACCTCTAGCATGAGTTTTGTTTGTAGAAATACCAACTTCTGCGCCAAATCCATATCTAAACCCATCAGCAAACCTAGTTGACACATTGTGATAAACCCCTGCTGAATCAACCATATTCATAAATAATTTAGCATTTTCTTCGTTTTCTGTAATTATTGATTCTGTATGACCTGAACCATATTCATTTATATGTTCAATAGCTTCATCAACGCTATCAACGTATTTATAAGCCAATTTTAAATCAGAATATTCCTTGTGCCAGCTTTCTGGGTTATTAATAAGTTCTACACCAGCTGATTTTATTGCCTCTAACAACTCAATTGCATACTTAAAACCTTTATTAATTAGCAAAGTTTCAACAGTGTTACAAGCACTTGGATATTGTGTTTTTGCATCGATAACAATACGTTTTGCTTTTTCTAAATCAGCACTTTCATCTACATAAATATGACAAATCCCGTCAGCATGACCCAATACAGGAATTTTAGTATTTGATTTGATGAACTTAACAAGTCTGTTTCCACCTCGTGGAATAATTAAATCAATATATTTATCAGCCTCAAGCATTTTCGCAACGTCATCTCTTGTATAAACTTGGTTCAAGAAGTTTTCAGGGAACTCTTTAATCCTATCTAATGCAGAATTAATAACTTCTAATATAACTGTGTTAGTATTTTTTGATTCTTTTCCACCTTTTAAAATAACAGCGTTTGAAGATTTTATTGCTAATGCTGAAATTTGAGAAATAACATCAGGTCTAGCCTCAAAAATTATACCTAAAACACCAATCGGACAAGAAACTTTATATAAAGTTAATCCTTTATCAAGCTCTCTTACAAAAAGATTTTTGTTTACAGGATCTTCAAGTTTTGAGATATCTTTAATCCCTTGTATCATATCTCTCATCTTGTTTTCATCAAGTTTAAGCCTGTTAAAAGTTGATTGAGAAATTTCATCTTTTTCTACAAGTTCTTTTGCAAACTCTAAATCTTTTTTATTTGCTTCAAATATTTTTTTCCTGTTTTCAGCATCATCAAGAGCATTCGCCACTTCTAATAGCGCCTTGTTCTTAATTTCTGGTGACAAATTTTGAGCTTTTACAGATGCTTTTTTTGCATTCTGTGCTAACTTTATAAAATCTTTATCCATAAAACATTCCCTTTTATATTTTTATAAAATAGTTATATAATCTCTTGTGATAAGAGCATCATAGTTTTTAAACCCTAATAATTTCAAAATTTCTTTTGAATGGTTGCCAATAATACGTTTGCAGTCGTCAGAGTTATAGTTTGCAATACCACGAGCAAACTCTACATCATTTTCATCTCTAATAGAAACAACTTCACCACGTTTAAAATCATTGATAACGCTGATTACACCTATCGGTAACAAACTTGATTCTTTAGTTAAAATAGCGTTTTTAGCACCATTATTAACAATTAATTTCCCAACAATATTTGTTGCATAACCAATCCATCGTTTCTTTTCTGCCAAATATTCATCATCAGGTATAAACGCAGTTCCATATTCTTTATAATTGAATATTTCATCAATCACATAAGGAATTTTGCCGTTTGCAATAAGCACCTTACCACCAAACCTTGTAACAAGCCTTGCGGCTTCAAGCTTAGTTTTCATTCCGCCACGTCCACCCTCAGAAGCGTCTGTTCCAAGTGCTCGTATTTCCTTTGTTACACCTTTAACCTCTTTTAAAAGTTTTGCATTTGGATTTGTTTTTGGATTGGAATCATATAATCCATCAACATCAGATAAAATTAATAATAAATCTGCATCAAGCTCACTTGCAATAAGTGCAGACAATTTGTCGTTATCAGTGAAACACATTTGGACAGGTTCTAATGTTTCATCAAGCTCAATCACTGTTACTGTGTCATTTTGGTTCACGATAGGTACAGCGTGCATTTCCAACAACCTATTAAGAGTTGTTCTAAGACTTAAATATTTTTTGCGTTGAGAAAAATCATCTTCTGTTAAAAGAATTTGACCTGCAATAATTCCGTAAGAATCAAACCCGTCTTCATATAAAGACATCAATTTTCCTTGACCAATAGATGCGCACGCTTGTTTAAGAGCAATTCCATCTGTGTTTGTAAGCCCTAGTTTCTTCTTACCTAAACCAACAGCACCAGAAGTTACAAGAACAACTTCTTTACCTGATTTAACAAGCTTTGCAATACTTTCTATGTAAGAATAAATTCTAGATAATGCAACGTCACCGTTTTCGTTTCTTAAAACATTTGTACCTAATTTTATTACTATACGTTGAACATTTAAAAATTCTTTTCTATCCATAATTTTATCCTACTATAAACTTTCAAATTATAAAACTATTATATACCAACACTTAAGCCTGCACAAAGATTGATAGATTGTCCCGTAATACCTTTTGCCTCATTTGAGATAAGATATTTTACAAGGTTTGCAACCTCAATCGGTTCGACAAAACGTCTTTGAGGGATTGTGTCAAGAATTTCTTCCTTTGAAAACTCGCTGTCCTCAATAGACGAATTTCCTAATTCTGTATCGACCCAACCTGGATTAATTGTGTTAACAGTTATGTTGTATTCAGCAAGTTCAAGTGCTAGTGCCTTGGTTAAACCTATTAAACCTGATTTTGTTGAAGAATAAAGACTCGCATAAGCTTCGCCCATAACCCCAGAAATAGAACCGATATTTACTATTCTACCAAATTTTTTAGTTTTCATATAAGGAACACTTGCTGATATAAGTTTCATAGGTGCAATAAGATTTGTTGAACAAATATTTTCTATTTGCTCAGAAGTCATTGTTTCTATGCCACCATAAATATATTCACCTGCGTTATTTATTAATATATCAATTTCATTTTTTTTAATAAACTCAACAAGCTTTTCTACATTATTTGCCAAATCACAAACACAATAATCAGAACACTTAGAAACTTTGAGGATTTCTTCGTTTCTGCCCGTCCTAAAAACATTACCAATATTACAGAGTTCATCAGCAATAACTTTGCCAATTCCTCTAGTTGAACCTGTTACAAGTATATTCATATTTATTTAACGATACCAAATCCTAACAAGAATACGCAAACTACAAACACAATAGCTACGATTGTTGTTAATTTATTCAAGTTTTTTTCAGCACCTTTTTGAGATGTAAACATTTGAGCAGAGCCACCAATACCTGCAAGTCCATCACCTTTAGGTGAGTGAATTAAAATTAAACCAATTAGCAATACAGCAGAAATAACTTGGATAGCCCATATAAAACTTAACATTATTTATTTTTCTCCTTTTTAATAAAGTGAGCTCTTTTTGAATCAAGGCTAATATGTGCAAAAGTGTAAAGTCTTGCAGGACGTTTAGAGGTAGATTTAGAAAATTCGCCCAATTCAATAAGCCCCTCTGTTTGAATAACTTTTTTTCTAAAGTTTCTCTTATCAAGAGTTTTACCCATAATTAGTTCATAAGCTCTTTGCATTTCAGTAAGAGTAAACTTTTCATTTAATAATTGATATGCTACAGGACAAAGTTCAAGACGTTCTCTTGTACGCTTCAAAGAATATTGAATAATCTCTTTGTGGTCGAATGCAAGAGGTGGTAAGTCATCAACTCTGTGCCAAGCAACGTTTTCATCAGCAATTACATCAACATCTTCTGCACGAATAAGTGCAAAATATGCACATGTAATTACACGAGAAACAGGGTGACGAAGAGGGTCACCGAAGGTATATAGTTGTTCTAGATAAATGTTATCAACATTAGTTTTTTCTTTAAGAATACGCATAGCGGCTTCATCAAGAGTTTCAGACATCTTGACATAACCCCCAGGGATTGCCCATTTATCTTTAAATGGTTCATTCTCTCTCTTAATCAATAAAACTTTAAGAGAATTGTCTTTTAATGTTAAGATAACCGTATCGACAGTTATTTCATGTGTTTTTGTAACATTGAACATAATATACCTCTGTATTTATTATTATAGTATAAAACTGCTAAAATTGTAAATACATCTTAAGAATTATACTCAAATTTGTATAAAAATATTAAATTAACAATATAGGCAGTTGCGAAAAAACAAAAGTTGTGATAGAATAAGCATGCGTAGAGATTTATTAGTGTATAAAGGGAACAGATGCTAGTTTCAGCGATTGCAAATTTTCAAGTTATAAGTGCACAACATAGAGCAGGTTATGCATTGATGCAAGCAAATGAATCTATGTTAGGTGGAATCAGACAAGCTGGTTTGGGTGCAAATAATAGAACAAATTTCAATGCTTTGCATAAACAAGATGTTAAGAATGAAACTGATGTTGCAAAAGCTCAGTTCATGTTTAAAGTTGCATCTGAATGGAAAAAACATACTGAAGAAAAATATAAAAGAGCAGCAAAATTAGATGTAATGGCTTAGTGGCTAAGCTATTAGATTGTGGATTATCTATTGTTTATTGAGATTAGAGGGCTTTTACTTATAAAATTGTAGTTAGATACAATTATTTGATTGTTGTATTGTTATTTAACACTGACTAGCAAAATTATTTTTTAGATGTGTTCTATTAAGTATGAACATAATAAGTAGAACAAATATAAACAATCAATATAGTAATTTAAATTTATATAATAATTGTCACAAACAAAATAATAGCAAGCCTGTTAATTTTGGAGCAAGTGCAAAACCATATAATGTAATAAATCCTTACGCTCATTATTTAATGGATTATATGAATGAGTCTGCAAAAAAATCACAAATAAAATTTGAAACGATTATTCCTGAATTAGAAGGCAAGGTAAAATCTGTTAAATTAAAAAGCAGTGGTGGAAAAGAGATTTCTGCTTGGGATATAAACCCTAATAATTCTGATAAATACGTATTATTTTTACACGGAATGGCACAGAATGTAACAAATTACCAACCAATGTATAAGAGTATTACAGATAAAGGGGTTGGAGTATTTGCATTGGAATACAGAGGATATGGTGCAAATAAGAGTGCTAAATGTTCAGAACATAAATTGAGTAAGGACATAGAAAAAGCATACGAATATATGACGAAGGAAAAAGGGATATTACCTAATAATATAACGGTATTAGGACATAGTATGGGTGGTGCGTTATCAGTTGATTTTGCAAAGAGTCATAAGGATATTAAATCAGTTGTGCTTGTAGCACCGATAACTCATGTCGAAAAATTAACAGAAAAATTTGTGGAACATAAGAGATTAGGTTTAGGAATGCCAGACAAGATGTTCCAATTCTGCAATAGATTTAAACCTATAAAATGGCTTACTGGCAAAAACTACAATTCTTTAGAGAATATAAAGAAGGTAGAAACTCCTGTTCATATAGTTCAATCAACAAATGATATAGTAACAACTTCAGATGGAGCAAAAGAATTAGAAAAATTGGCAAAAGATAAGGGAATATTTGCAAGTAGTCATTATATATCAACAGGAGGGCATAAAGTTGATAGCAAAAAGGTTGATATAATTGGCGATATAATTGAGAAAATATATTCAAAATAAAATAATAAAAAAAGTGTTGCAATTTTTTTTAGGTTGGGTTAGAATATACATAAGCGAATGGGAGCGTAGCTCAGTTTGGTTAGAGCGCATGCCTGTCACGCATGAGGTCGCGAGTTCGAGCCTCGTCGTTCCCGCCATTTAACAAAAAATAAGTCCATAAATTGGACTTATTTTTTTTATGTTTAATTTTGAGGATTAATTAGAGGCGAGAACTCGCAAAAGAGTTCGAACGAGGAGTGAGCAGAGGCTGGAGTGTTTTTGCCAAAGATTAAAAATCTGAAGGCAAAACACGGAATTGCCGTTTAACGCGAGCGACTCAAGACAGCCTCGTCGTTCCCGCCATTTAAAAGACTTACGGAAGTAAGTCTTTTTTATTTTGTTTCTTCTCGGCTCTCACGAGTTCTCGCTATCGGATTATTGCTCCACGCTCACAGAGTTTTGTTTTTAGGTTTTGTAGTATATATAACAAGAGTTTAAACTTTTTGTTGGTTTGAAATTTTACCCGAGTGGAATTGGAACTAATCGGCTAAAAAACTTGTATTCGTTATATGTTTTGGGCAGTCTATTCCAATATCTATATACAATAAGTCCTTGTTCCGTCAATTTTTCAACTAGTTTGTCTGCTTTCTCTTCTGTTTTTGTAAGATATGGATAACAAAAAGGAATCTCATCTTCTTCAAGTTCTATCTTTAATAAATTATCAACTAGTTTTTTATGATAATCAAAAAAATTTTCACGTCTTTTATAATCTTTTTTTACACGATTTTGACCGTTGCCTATCCAAAGTGTTGCTCCTTTTTCTACAGGCAAAAATTTTCGTATAGAGTTAAAACTAGCAAATCCCATTGGTTCAGCATAATATGCGTGTGCATTATCAACAATCAATTTAGGATAAATTTGCGTTAATTTTCTGACGTTTTTCTCACATATTCCAAAGTAATTTGGGTACAAAATATAAGCATTTTTAGGAAACTCAACTGCAGGCATGAACTCATTATCAATATGATAAAAAATTGGTTTTGCACCAACTTCAACGACAGCGTGCCTTATAACATCACACAAATAATATGGAATATAAATTTCTTGTATTTCATATTCCTTTATTAAAAATTTAAGAGCCTCACGAGCATAATTGAATTCCATACAAATTATTATAACTCTAACTTTGGTAGAATTTAGCAAAAAATATTTTTATGTGTTTTTTTTAAGTATGAAAATATTTTCGCAAATACAGGTTTATCAACCTGCATTAAATCAACGACAAAACAATAGAAATTTGACCACAATAAAGTATAAATTTAATCCGTTAAATTGTGATACTGTGTCGTTTGGTGCGATGAAGAAAAGCGAGTTCACTGGGATTGATAGAGTTTGTATAGATAGGTTTAAAGCTCCTATAGAAAAATTTAAAGAAAATGAAGATTTGCAAAAATGGGCAAAAAAACAGCTTGAACCTATTATGACTAATGTTTATGAGGGTAGATTTCCTTCTGTTGCTTATGAAAGGCATTTAATATTAGATGATTGGAAAGGACATTTAAGAAATCCTAAAAATGATTATAAAAATACAGAAAAATTGCTCATAATGTCTGCAATTACACAAAATCTTGAAACATATAATGAAACTTTACCACCAATTTTGAATAAATCTGTTTTATCAAGTGTAATGGATAAAGTAAGGAATGGCGAAAATATAAATATTTTAAAAACATATAAAAAAGAGCTTAGAGAGTCTTATTTGAAAAATAAATTTAGCGAGAAAAAAGGCGAATGGGTTGTTATACCATCATATAAAAATGACCCTGAGAATTTTGAAAAGAATGTAGAAGCATTAAGGGTATTTTCGAATTATACGTGGTGTACACACAATGATAAGGCTAAACCATATTTGGAACAGGGCGATTTTCACGTTTATCTTGAAAATGGTCAACCAAAAATTGGGATAAGATTTAAAGGAGATGAAATTCAAGAAATTCAAGGCGAAAAAAATGATGGAAAAATCCCGTATGCTTATTCTGATATAGTTTTAGAGCGTGTTGGTAATAATAAATGTTCTTGGAAAACTAAAACAGAATTAAATGACTTGAAAATAAGAAATGCAAATATAAAAACTATTAAAAATGACTTAAAAGATGCGATTAAAAATAATGATGCAGAAGAAATTCTTAGATACTTAGGTTATATAAACGACGGCAAAAAGGTTAAAAAGGAATCTAATAATATTTTTTCTCGTATAGCTAATTTCTTTGGTGCAAATTCGCAAAAATCAAAGGTTGAAACACCAATAGAACAAAAAGCGTTGACGATTGAAGCATATCATCAGCCAGGGGTGTTTAGAAAATATGCAGGTAATTCTTTAGACGGAGCTATATCTTTTAATGATTTGGGTATAGATGAAGATATGTTGTTGAAAAATGTTAAATATATAAAAGGTAATGCGAACTTTTCTGATAGTAGTGCAACATCTTTAGGTAACGTCGAAGTTATTGGAGGAGATGCAATTTTTAAGGAGTCTAGAGTAAAAGATATTGGAAAACTAAAACGTATTGGAGGATTAGCAAATTTTTCTGATTCACAGATTACTTCACTAAACGATTTGAAAAAAATACAGGGGAATGCTATATTCAAATATTCTAAAATAGATTCTTTAGGTAATTTGAAATATATTGGTGGAGTGTTGGATTTAGAAGATTCTGAAGTAAAAGATTTAGGTGAATTAGAAACAATTGGCTGGTCAGCGTTTTTTAATAATTCAAAAGTAACATCACTAAAACATCTTAAACGAATTGGTTATAAAGCATCATTTACGAATAGTAACGTGACTGATTTGGGCGAACTTGAATATATTGGTGGTGATGCTATATTCATAAATTCAAAAATTAAAGACACTTCATCTATTAAACAGATTCGTGGAAAGGCGTTCTATGATAAGAAAAACAAACCTACAAAATTAAATAAATCAAAGATGAAATCAGAGAGTGGTTTGTTAGATATTATTGATGTGTAAAAAATATTTATATGAAAAAAGAGCCACTTTTAACTTGGTTGAAATGGCTCTTTAAATTAGATTATTTCTGTACAGGTATTTGTGGGTGAAGTTTGTATCGCCAATATAGGCACATATCCACACCTAAAAAGAACATGTTCAGTAAGTATAACCATATTACCCAGTCTGAGTAGAAAAATAGCTTGTGGATTATTCCAAAAACATATCCTAACATAATCAAACAAGAGAATGAAAAACTTTTGCCGTGTACACATTTTGCTCTGTATGTTTTGTATGCCGCTATAGGCCAACTTATCCCAAAGCAAACCATCATTCCAGCTTCAAATACGCTCATAATAAATCTCCTTTTCTTAATCTTAATTCAATTATAGAACTTTAAATTTTGTAAGAGATTAATATTATGTAAAATTTTTAAGCGATAATTTATACTGAAAATTATGCCATTCTATCGAATTTAATGCCTGATTGTTTAAGATTGGTTTCTAAGGCATCGGTTGTACAAGAATTGACGTTTATCAAAACTCCTTTATCTGTGAATTTGGGTTGGTTGTTTTCGTTTGGGTTGCCGTCTAGATTTATTCCGTATCTACCTGCCATATAGCCTACGTTTACTAAATCTTGAGTGTTAGGTTTTTGTCCATCTGTTTTTGGACTATTTACATATACTGAATAGCTTACTCTTTGAACTGGCATGTTTTTTCCCCTCATCTTAATATTACCTCTGATTTTATAATAACTAAAACCAAATGTTTATGGAACTAATCTTGAAGAAACATTTCAGGATAGTCTGATTTTGTTATTTCTTTATCCATAACAAACAATCTATCTTGTGGAGCGATTTTGATTTGTTCAAAAGATTCTTTTAATTCTTCTGGTGTAGTAATTTCTTTTAAAGAGTTTAATAACATTGGATGTTCTTGCTTAGAAGTCACTATAAACCAAGTATCAGTTGCTTTTTCATAACCGATATCAGATTCTCCGAATTTATGTTTATGAGTTTTGAAAGTTGATGGGGTGACGAATTTTTTAATTTTATCAGTAATCGTTTCAAAAAGAGGGATAGAATCAGGTCTAAAATTAAGTCGTTTTGAACCAATCAACAAGGCAGATTTGGGATTTTGTACCAAGTTTTTTATGGTGTCAACAAATTTATCTTTAACTGCTTTAATATTTTCCTCAGCATCAAAAATATGAAACCCAACTGCACCTTCGTTATCTACAACACCACCAGCAGAGCATGTTCTTATATATGGAGTCCAAATGCCATCACCTTTTACAAATGAGTCAGTGATAGGTTCTTTAGGTTTTCTACAATAAAAATATGAATGAAAAGCGTGTTTTTCAAACTCTTTAGAGTTCACAAATTTTATATTTGCTTGAAAATTGGGTTTGTTGGCTTGTGGTTGAATATTCATATTTTTATATACGTCTGTAAAAAATAAAATTGCTAGTTTATTGGTTTTTATATTTTAAGACTTCGTATTATTAGCATGTAGGAAATACATATAAAAAGATTTAACAACTGTATAACTTTATAACATAATCACAAAAAATTATATTATTTTTAAATTTGTTCTGATGTTTAAGTATTTTTATATTAAAATATAGTTGTTACTAGAAAATAAAAAGAGGGTATTATGGTTACAAAAATGTCAGTTGTAAAAACAAATTTTTACGGAATCGATTTTGGTAAATATTCATCAAAAGTTTCTGAATTCGTTAAAGAATTAAGTTCAAGAGCTAACAAGCAAGGTCATTTCTTGAATTGGGTTAATCTTCCTCAAGAACAATTAAAAAGATTAGATGACCTTTATTTGATGGCTGAAAACTTCAAAAAACAAACTAACGCTACTAAACTTAGCGTAATGGGTATCGGTGGTTCAAAACACACTGTTGAACACATGTTATCTATCAACGGTTTAAACATTAACCACGATAAAGTTGAATTCTATTCAGATGTTGATTCAATCAGTTTAGAAAGATTTTTGACAAGATTAAACCACGATGTTACTACATCAAACTTTATGATTGCGTCAAAATCAGGTTCTACTTTTGAAACAAAAGATGGTTTCTTGAGAGTTCAACAAATGTTAATTGATGCTTATATCTCAAAAGGTCAATCAAAAGAAGAAGCTAAAAAATCAGCTGCAAAACACTTTATCGCTGTAACTGATAAAAATAGTGAAAAGAGCGAACTAAGACGTACTTCAATCGAACAAAATTGGATTGGTGACTTATTCATTCACGATGATGTTGGTGGAAGATTCTCTGCATTTGACGATCACGCATTGTTCACATTGATTTATGCAGGCATGAAGAAAGAAGATATGGTTGCTTTATTAAACGCAGCTCAAGAAGTTTCTTCATTAGCATTATCAACAGATCTAGAAGAAAATGATGCTCTAAAACAAGCGATCTTCTGGGCAGATGCTAGATTAAACGGTATTGAACCATCAGTTCATCAATATATGAGTTCAATCTTTGAAAACACAGTTTACTGGCATGCTCAAATGCAAAATGAATCTGTAAAAGATACATTGAAACAAGTTGCAAAAGTTCCTGATGCTATGCACCACAGTGCAGAAGCACACTTTAACCCAGCAAACAAATTTGTGTTTGCTCTTACTGTTCCTTCTGATAACGGTGTATGTTCAGAAAACGCAAAAGCATATATCGGTGCTTTGACAAAATCATACGAATCAACTGGTGCGTTGTTCGTAGAAGAAGTTGAAACTTCAAAATTAGGTCTTACACCTGCAGCTGCTGGTGCTATGACTCAATTAAGAGCTTATGCAACAGTTTATCAAGAAATCGTTCAAGCAGTTATGACAAACTCAGAATTACCTGAAGTTCTTGTTAGTGTTCTTCAACCACACGTTGAATACTATAAAAAGAACCTTAAAGGTGGTGTTGTTGTTCCTGGTAGAATTTCTAAATAAGAATTAGGATAGATTTTAAAGGGGGTGGACAGAATGTCCACCCCCTTTTTTGTTTAAGGTTTTGGCTAATATATTAGCTAAAACCTGCCAAATTGACACAAACTAGATAATATATTAACAAGTTTCTATTAGAGAAAATTTTTATTCTATTGCGTATTCGGAGATTAGCATGAATTACATATACCAAAACTCAGACTGGCACAGGTTTACATGGGTCGGAGAAAAAGCCCAAAATTTGCTTTAAAAATCTTTATTTCAATGATTACAACGCTATCTGAATATTAAACATAAATCCTTAGCCGATGTGTTTATCGGTTCTTATTATCGTTTCTGCGAAATAAGTTACACGTTCGCCCACACGTTCACTTACACCAGTCCCAAACTGTGCCTAAGAATTGAGATTCAAAGTTTTCAAATGCGTTGAATCAGTTTTTGCTTTTATATCGTTAATAATTGGAATAACACAACCTGTAAAATCGCTAATATCATAAGTTTGTGCAGAAACTATCACACCTAAAAATATATAAAAAATAAGAATAGATTAAAATAATACGTTCAAATTTCATTTATTCATTCATTCATTCATTTATTTATTCTCTTAAAAATTCTACTTAAATAATATAGAAATTGATAACGAAAGATGTGATTAACCTGTTGGCGATAGTTGAATGTTGAAATTCCTTTTTAAAACAAAATGTCCTATAAAATAGGACATTTCAAAAATTCATATAAACAAATTTGTTTGAAATTTGTTATCTTAATCTTACTGTTACTGAGCGAATTTTTTTTGTATATTCAATTTTGTCTTCTCTTGACAACCAACCAAGACCCATTTCAGTAAAGTTTTCATATAAGTTTAAATCTTTTTTTAACTTAGAGATAGATACTTCACCTTTGTCTGACAAATAATTGTAAATCATACCTGCTGCGTTAATGATTTCTTGTTGAATGTTAGCATCAGCTGATAATGTTGCTTTTTTCTTTAATAGTGCCATATTAACTAACTCCTTTTTTTGATTACATATATATATTATTTTAAAAATTTAATTTATGCAATATAATATTAATTAATATGATAATAAATAAAATTTCTGATAAAAATAACGTAAAAATTATAACAAAACAATACTTGAAATACCTTGATGCAGGTGCAATTCCGTCTGAAATATTAGTGTTAAGTTTTAATTCAAATTCTAAAAAAAATATTGAAAAAAATATTCTAAAATTAACAAAAAAAAATATATTATCAGAGTTTAAAATTCATACTTTCAATGGTTTAATTTATAATACAATTTTAGATAATTGGAGTAAATTAGAAGATTTATTAGATAAAGATAATTGTATTATTTTACCAAACCTAGTTGGATTAGAAGTTTCGCAACTTTTACTCAAACAAATTATTCAAGAACAAATTGTTAAAGGGTATAACTCAAAGAAATCCTTGTTACAACAGATTTTTAGACGGTATTCCTTAATTGTAAATAATCATCTTTCCCAAACAGAAATTAAACATAAATCAGAAATTTTACACGAAGCTTTTGGAGAAGATGCAAATAATATTATCAATCTTTATAAGTCGAAAACTATTGATTTGAGAAGCTTTGACTATATTAGACAGGCTCAAATTTTTGGATATATTTATAAAAATACTGAGTATTTTAAAAATATTAAATATTTAATAATTGAAGATGGTGATGAAGTGACGCCATTGTTAATAGATTTTGTAAAATTGATTGCTAAGCAATTGAAAGATAGCTTAATTTTGTTAGATGTAAATGGCGGAAGTCGTTGTGGATATTTGTGTGCAGACCTTGAGGCACCACAAAAGTTTGAGAAAATTTTTAAAGAAAAAATTCAAAATTATGATGATAAAATTCTTGATAATACAATTTGGGAAAATGTTTTTTCTGAAACAAAAACTCCGATAAAAAATATTAAAAATTTTTCTGAATCAAAACGACTTGATATGATTGATGCAGTTATTCAGAAAATTATTAAATTGTTGAATAAAAATGTAAAACCGTCTGACATTGCAATTATTACACCTATTCAAGATAGTATGTTAAAGTGTCTTTTGCAAGAGGGATTGAATAATTATGATTTAAAATTTCTATCGGGTAATGAAAAGCTCGTTCAGAACCCTTTGGTTAAATCAATTTTGGTTATACTAAAACTTATACAAGGAAAACCTGTTGATGAATATGAATTAAGGTTAGTGCTTTCAAATTCTTTAAAAATTCCGATAAGATATTGCCAAAAAATCTTGAAAACTTTTGAAAAAACAGGTGAACTCAAGGAGTATGAAATAGGAAGCTATACAGAAAAGTATAATCAACTTTGCAAGGTTATTGAATTTTTGCGTGGTTCTGATTACAAACTTTCCAAAAAATCGCTTTATATTTACGAAAACTTGATTGAATCTGTTACAGAACAGGAGCTTAAAAAGTTTTCTTTCTTTATTAAAGAATTGCAGGATTTTGAAAAAACTTTTGTAAATAATTATGATGAAAAAATAGAAGATGAAATTATTGTACAATTAGAAAACACTGTTATTGCAGAAAACCCTTATTCTGTTTTAGAAATTAAAGAAAATGAAATAATTGTTTCAACACCACAAAAAATTATTGATAATAAAATATCTACAAAATATCAGTTTTGGTTAGATATTTCTTCTAGTGAATGGCAAAAAACAGATATTGGACCACTTTATAACGCTTGGGTATTTCAAAAAAATTGGACAAAAGATGAATATACAGTTGAGGACAATATTAAATTAACAAACGAAAAAACAGCAAGGTTCTTGTGGAAACTTTATCATAACGCTAAAAAGATTATTACTTATTCAAGTTTGTTTGACACTCAAGGGGTTGAAAATCTTGGTGGAATAGAAAAATACATAGTTGTAGAAACAGAAACACCTCAAGAAAAACCTAAACAATTTAAAATTATACCACGTGACGACCAAAAACCAGTACTTGAATACAAATCAGGTAAAATGGCAATCTCAGCAGTTCCAGGTGCAGGGAAAACTACAATTTTATTGGCATTGATTGTTAAGCTCTTGAAACGTGGAATTAAACCAGAAAATATATATGTGATGACGTATATGGAATCTGCATCTAGAAACTTTAAGGAGCGTATTAAAGCACTTTATCCGTCTTCATCAAAACTACCAAATATCAGTACTATTCATGGACTTGCATTGAGAATAATTAAAGAAAATTCTAATTATGAACGAATAGGGTTAAACCCTGATTTTGAAATTTGTGATGATATTCAACGAGGACGAATAATTAAATTTTTATCAAAAAACCTTAAAAAAGAAGATGTGGACGATTTTGACAGAGCTGTTTCTGTATTAAAGCTTTGTGGTGCTAATTTGAACTATAAACAAAATTCGGAGATGGCACGTATTATGGGATTAAAACGTGGAACTATTGAAGAAGCTAAAATGGCTAGATTTTTGAAGTTCTTTTATTCATATCAAAAAATATTGGTATCACGAGGTTTGATTGACTATGACGATATCTTAATTTCTGCTGTCAAATTACTTGAACAAAATTCTGATGTTCTTGAGTATTATCAAAACATTTGTGAATATATGATTGAAGATGAGGCTCAAGATTCATCTTTTATCCAACAAAAATTGATAAATATGCTTTGTGCAAAACATAACAATTTAATAAGATGTGGGGATATCAATCAAGCGATTACAACGACTTTTACCAATGCAGATATATCTGGATTTAAACAGTTTATTGATGAGTCACAAAAGGTTAGTATGAATTGCTCTCAACGTTGTAGTGAGGGTGTTTGGAAACTTGCAAATTCGCTTGTTGATGTAGGGGAAAGGCTGCTTCCAAATGCATTTTATAAAATATATATGAATCCTGTTGAGGGTAGAAATCCGGAAGAGAAAAATCCTATTGTATCAGAGTTTTATAATAATGGTATTGATGAAAAAATCAAGGTCGTTAATACGATTAAGACGTTGTTTAGACAAAATCCTAAAAGTACTGTTGGGGTTTTGTTGAGAAATAATTATCAGGTTAATGCGTGGGCTAAATATATTAATGATTCGGGTTTGAATGCGATTACAAGGAATGAATGTTTGGCTCAGAAAAATATTTTTAAAGTTATTTATTCTATCTTGAAACTTGTTGCAAACCCTTTTGATAATGAGATTGTAGCGAATGCGTATGAGAATATGGCAGAGGCTGGTATATTCAAATTCGGGAAAAAAGAATATATTGCGAACTATGAAGGTAGTTTTTTGGCTCTGAATAATGATGAAATTGAGGACAAAGAATTGAGCAAGTTCCATTGGGATATGAATTATTGGTTGTCGTTTACTGAGTTGACAATTGATGAGTTGGCTTTGAAAATTGGCTTGAATTATTTTTCAGGAAATATTGAAAAGTCTAATATATTCTTGATTTCAACTTTGATTGCAAAGATTAATAATGGGAATTTTAAACAAACGCTTGATAGGCTCAATGATTTATCCTCAAAACCTAATTTGAGTGGGTTTAAATTCTTTACTCCAGAAGATGAGAACCAAGAAAGTTATGGAAAAGTTCAAATTATGACTTTGCATAAGTCTAAGGGTGATGAGTTTGACTATGTGTTCTTGCCAGAGATGAGTGAAAAAAATCTTACACTTGATATTAAAGAATTGTCGTTAAAGAAATCATCAGGGTTTATGGAGAATGTAAGAGGTTTGAAAACTGGGTATAAGAAAAAGAGTGAATATGAGCAAAAGCAAGATATTATTGGTGAAGATTTTAGATTGTTGTATGTTGCAATCACTCGAGCAAAAAGACGTTTGTATATATCAGTGGCAAAGAAAGATAAACATTTTGGACGTATGCAAACAGTTGTTCCAAGTATAATTTTTGATGAACTACTATAAAGATATCCTCTAAATAGTTGAAATATTAAGCTTTAAAATACAAATTTGTTTGAAAAATAAAAATGATATGTTAATATAAGTACGTTAGAGTAGATAATATAAGGAGAAATATCATAGCACCGGAAGATAGAAGGTTTGGAAACAGACGAGATAATAAAGATAAAGCAATAATGAACGAAAGAATACGTTCAGCAGAAGTAAGACTAATTGACCAAAACGGAGATAATCACGGTGTGGTTGCGACTTCAAAAGCGTTAGCGATGGCAGAAGACGCAGATATGGACTTGGTTTTAATAAGCCCTAACCAAGAACCTCCTGTAGCAAAAATTTTGAACTACGGTAAATATAAATACGAGTTGGAAAAGAAAGCAAAAGAAGCTAAGAAAAAACAACATACCGTAGATGTAAAAGAAGTAAAAGTAAGATATAAGATTGATACTCACGATTATCAAGTTAGAATAAAGAATATCAATAAATTTATCGCACAAGGTAACAAGGTAAAGATTGTTGTAATGTTACGTGGTAGAGAAATGCAACATTCAAACTTAGCATTTGATTTGGCTAACAAGTTTATGGAAGACTTGGTGGGTGATACGATTGCTGTTGAAAAGAAACCACAATTAGAAGGTAGAAACGTAACATTGTTCTTGGCTCCAGTATAAAATAAAAAAGTTATTGACTAAAAATCTTTATACGGTAGAATAGACATACAGGGTTAAGAGAGAAGTTTCTCGGCTGTGTCTGAAAATGACAATTAAATAAAGAATAAATGATGTGTGCCGCAATAGCTCCCCAGTGAAGCGAAGCGAAACGAAAAGGGAAAATAGTAGAGCAAGGCTCTACCAACGTTTCCAAAATGACAATTAAATAAAGAATAAATGATGTGTGCCGCAATAGCTCAGTTGGTAGAGCAAGGGACTGAAAATCCCTGTGTCCTTGGTTCAATTCCGAGTTGCGGCACCATTTTTGTTTGTGAAGGCAAACAATTTAAAATGAGCAACTCGGAATTACATTCCGAGCCTCTCAAAAATGATACTTAACTCTTTGTCGTATCGGCTTGTTCGCGTTAAACGGGTCTACGGTTTTTACTTCAAGAATTTTATTCTTTTGTAAAATACCTTCGCCCTCTGTGTATTAGTTCAATCACTTTGACAGGAATGGTTAGTTTGATATTTTTTTTGTAAAGTCCGCTTGTTGTTTGAGTTTTAGCGGTTGGAAGTTGTTTAATTATGAAATTATCAAACTAATCTTTCTTGCACTTTATCTGCATTTTAACTGCTCGCACTTTCGCTTTATTTTCAATGCTTTTCAGTAGTTTGATAGTTTGCGGTTAGTTTGATATTTTACGGTGAGGCGATAATAAAAAAATATCATTTTTCATTATCAATAAAAAATATATTTAATAAATCTGCGTTTTGTCTTAAATTATGAATTACTGGTGCGAGGTTGTAACATTCTTCTATTTCGGGCTGATTTGATACAAAGTAATCAACTATAACGGCTATATTATAAACATTCTCTGCCCATGTGCTAATCTGCTTAAATTCTTTTTCAGTAATATTGTATCCTGCTTCTTCCATAATCCCCTCCTAACATCAGGAACCACAATACATGAAAGAAGCAAGAAAAGCGAAAAAGCACGAAAGATTTTACATAACAACACAATGTATAATCTAATTAGGAAGTAGATGTTCGATAGTTTTATATATTAATTGTTAGAGTTAGAATATTGCATAATAACTTCATTTTTTATAAGAGTACATTTATCTTTGTTTTTATACAGTTGATGCAAAGCTGCATTGGGATATAAATTTTCTTGACATTGTATTGCAATATCAGCAAGCTTCTTGCAATTTCGTTCAAGTTCTTTCGAATTTATATAATTATCTATCTTGTCATCATTATACCCAAACAAAAACTCTTTTGGAATAATAGAATATAATAAATGTAGCAAAAACCTATTACCATGTATATAAAAACCTCGTTCACGAGAATTTAATGAATGTATATTTTTTCTATTTCTAAATTGTTCAATATATTCATCTACCGCAAACAAAACTTTTATAATATGTTTTATTTGATAATATTTTGTCTGTTCGTTGAAAAGGGTTGTGTATGGTCTCTTGTTTATATCTTCATATAATTTACCGACCTGCCCTTTTGCTACATTTACAAGAGATATATCATCAGAAGAACAGGCAAGAGCTATTGCAACATCTTCAAGATCGAAAGATTTTGCATTTTTTTGTACTCCTTCATAGTTCTTAATATAGTAATTGATGCCATCTAAATATAAATCTTTCATCAACTTAATCTGAATTTTATCTTTTGAAGCGAAATCTTTATTACTAACCTTATTTTGGGTATTTGTAGCATTAGTAATTAAATCTCCAAAATCGTTAGGTGTGTCTTTAAGTGAAATAAGTCTCACTAATACTTTTACATCTTTTATTTTTTCCGAATCTCTATTGTAGGCTTCCGCTATACAACCAACAGTTTGAGCTCCGTTAACAACACTTACATCAAAACAACAAAAGCCATTATGTTCATGATTGGGTGGATTTCTTTTATAAGTAATATCTTTACATATAATAGTAACCCCATTGTTGAAATAGAAAAACCTTTCCGGTGTCTGTAATAAGGTTTCAATAATTTTTTCATTGATAATTGTTTCGCCTTTAAAACCCCTAATATTTTTACTTGAGAGTTTTTCTTTATAATTTTGATACCAATTTGCAATATCTACAGCATATACCTGCCCATAATATGCACAATACGGCTCATTGATTTTCCCCCAATTATTCAGATCAATATCTAAGTTTATCGGATTTCCTTCTGCTTTTAAGGCATCGTGCTGTTCTTTTAGTCCAAAGTATTCTACGTTTAAATATTCTCCATCCGTATTTATTTCATTTAATAAGTCATTCATTGTGTTTTTCATATGTGCAGAAGTATCATTTGAGGAATACGCTAAAACACATTTAAATTTAATATTATAATCCTCTAATGCATCATTTATTTCACTTGATTTTGCAATTATTTTATCATTAAAACGTTCTTGTTTAGCATTAAATTCAATTATATCTCTTATGCCCTTTGTGAATTTTAAAACATCTCCATCCTCTATTGCCCCACTTGCACTTTCTTTAAATTTAGATTGCACTAACCATAGTATATGCTCATCTCTTTGATAAAAAATAGCATCTATGCCATTATCATTATAACCATCTGTAATACAATCATTAATAACATCAGCATCAACATTAGCTAATGTTTTTAAAGCATAAAATGCCAATGCTCTCGAGAAAAAAATTGTTTTGTTTTGCTCTTCTGCTACATCGCTAATATCTATTATTGATGTAAAGTTATTTTCTAAATATCTTTTTAATTGATTTAGTTGTAATGTCTTCATTCTTATTTATTGCATTCCTTTCAGTATGTCATTCTCCAAATCTTGAATATTATATACTGTATCCAAAACATCAAAAGTTTCTTCAAGATTGTGCCTTGCACTATTCCAACCACAGCCATCTGTAAACCAAATAAATGTTACACCATTTATTGTAGCGACTTCTTGTGCAAGAGTTTTATAACTTCTTGCTGTTTCATTGAGCTTTGAGCCACCACTTGAATAAAAGTTTGTTTCAATTACATAAATTTGCTTATCAGTTTTAATAACAAAATCAAAGCGTTTTTCCATTTTGCCTTGATTAGAAATTGCAGAAAGGTTTACACCCCATTTTTGTTCAATTTCATGAATATACATTTCTTTGAAATAGTTTTTATTCTTTATAAATCCTGCTTTTTGAATGTAACTTTCAACAAGATTTTCCATCAGATGTCCGCCACGATTTTTACGACCATTACTGTCCAATCCTGTTTCAACACCTGTTGCATAATCGACCAAATTACTTACAATATGATTCTCTAAAAGGTCGAATAACTTGGTTTTACGCATAAACATTTTATATTCTTCCATACTGTAATTGCACTTATTGAAAGAAAAATTATATTCACCCTCTGCATCTGTAACGGAAATTTCTTTTGCTCTGACTGCTAATAGTAGAGGAATGCATTTTAATGTTTCAGGGTATTTACTAATAACATTTTCAAATTCTTTTTCAATATTTTTAGAACCAACTAAGGTGTTCAAAATATTTAATTCAACCTTGATACTGTCAACATTACTGTTTACTTTGTCAAAATCTACATAGTAGCAATAGTCTGAAATACAAGGTCTAAAAGTTGATAGCCATTCCTTAAAATCTCTTTTCATTAATAGTTCCTCACCAAAACTTCCGTAATTTTGCCTCTGCCGTCTGCATTTGCATTTATCTGACGAGAGGCAAAAACTTTTTTAATTTCGTAATTTGCATATAATTCATTTACTAATTTAGTATCTGAATTTGAAAGCATAAATTTAACACCCATTGAATCTAATTCATCGCAAACGTCTCTGAGTTTGAATTGCATATCCATATCAAAACCGTCTTTTGTATATGAGGTAAAGCTTGAAGTTTCACTCAAAGGTACATACGGCGGATCAAAATATACAAAATCACCTTTTTTAACTGCTTTCAAAATTTCTGAAAAATCTGCGTGTTTAATCTCCGTTTTTTGCAATAAGTTTGAACAATTGATTAAATTGTTTTCATCTAAAATTCTTGGATTCTTATAGTGTCCGAACGGAACATTAAATTCGCCTTTTGAGTTTACTCGGTACATTCCGTTAAAACACGTCCTGTTCAGATAGATAAAACGGCTTGCTTTCTTAACATTTGACCAATTTTTATACTCTTCCGTACGGTCAATATTACGAATTTCCATAAAATATTCTTTTGAAACTTCGTGTTTACTTAAATCATCAATAAGCCCATAAACATTATCTCTAACAACTGAATAAAGGTTAATCAACTCTTTGTTCATATCGGAAATATATGCATTTTCGGGTTGAAGCTCAAAGAATAACGCACCACCGCCGATAAAAGGTTCAAAATATCTGTTGTAGTTTTCCGGCATGTTTTTTAGCAACTCAAACATAAGCTGACGTTTTCCGCCAACCCATTTGACTATCGGATATGTTTCCTCTTTGAGTTTTTCTAAAACTACTGCCATTCAAGTTCCTTATCTACAAATTCTTGTTCAAACCTTTTAATAGAAAGGTCTAAATACTCTTTTTCTAAGTCTATACCGATGAATTTTCGCCCTAACTTTAATGCCATTATACCAGTTGTTGAACTGCCTGTAAACGGATCAAGAATCAAATCGCCTTTGTTCGTAGAGGCAAGGATTATTCGCCTTAATAATTCTAAAGGTTTCTGTGTTGGGTGTTTGCCGAAAGTTTTTTCATAAGATTTAGGAGTGTCAATCTGCCAAACAGAACGCATTTGCTTGTTTGGTTTTTTAATCGCATCATTTCCCCAATCTCCATTTTTCATAGCATTATAATTAAATGTATGTTTGCCTTTTGGGTCTTTTCTTGCCCAAAGCAATGTTTCATGACTTGCTGTAAAATATCTGCAACTCATATTTGGTGAAGCATTTGGCTTAAACCAACAAATGTCGTTTAAGATTTTAAAGCCAGATTTCTGCAAAGCAAATCCGCAAGCATAAATTGAGTGATAAGTTCCCGAAATCCATATTGTTCCGTTGGATTTTAAAACTCTTCGACAAGCATTTATCCATTTTTGGTGAAACGCAAAATCTTCGTCTAAACCCTTGCTTTCATCCCATTTACCTTTATTAACGCAAACGACTTTCCCTGCTTGGCAAGATATTCCGCCATTAGACAACATATAAGGCGGATCAGCAAAAATCATATCAACTGATTCCGGAGCAGCCTTCTCCAAAATCTCAATACAATCACCCTGAAATAAAGTTATATCGTTTTTTTCATAAAACTTTTGCATGGGTTAATTCTATCATAAAAATAGATAGTTATCTCTTATTATTTCTTAATAAACTTTTCCCTAATTTATAACGGAAAATCAGGGGATTTGGTGAGTGATATTTTTAAAAATTTTACCTTAAATACAAATGCTATTTGGAAATCCGACTTTTGGGAATTTTCCCGCTGAAGAAATTAAATTTTCAGACAAACACTTGAAAATTAATCAAAAGAGAGTTAATCTGAATGTACAAATATGCTTGAAAATCAATATTTTCAATGTCATCATAAAATCTTTGGTTCGTTTCCGAGTTGCAGCATATAATCAAACTCTCTGTTCAAAGTAATCAAACCATGTGTCTTTTTACTCACAAAACAATACTTAATTGTTTTGTCGTATCGGCTTGTTCGCGTTAAACGGGTCTACGGTTTTTACTTCAAGAATTTCATTCTTTTGTAAAATACCTTCGCCCTCTGCTCACAAGCCTCTCGGCAGAGTGGCACCATTTTTGTTTGTAACAAAAAAGAACATCGGAATTGAAAGACTTTAAAATGTCGAAATTTTTTTTAAAATCATCAAAAGAATACTTGGATAATTTATAATCCTTTGATTATTATTTAGATATAATTCACTGGTATCGTGTTAGATTTTCTTTCTTAAATAGTTTCTTGGTTGTGATAAAACATCGCTGTCTTGACGGCGAATACTTTTATAATAGTTTTTTAAATATGTGAACGGTAATTTAGGTAACCATGTAAAATTCATAATTACAGATACAGCATCTCCACCTTTTGCAAACATCAATTCATCAATCGTAGCTTCATAAGCTGGTGAAAGTGATGAGAATAATTTAAGTACATAATCAGTAAATGTTAAAACTGTATATCCAGATACAGCACTTGTTTTTACCATTATTTCACCTAGTGAATTTCCGTCTTCTTCTTCTGATGGCTTAACCTCAAAATTAATACCATCTTCTTTTACAATCGCTAATTTGTACCATTCGCCTTGATATTGCAAAACAAGTGTTCCTTCATTAGGAATAAATATTGTATCGAAATCGTTGCGCAGTACAATATTGCCAGATAAATCTATCAAACCATATTTATAATTCTTACAAGTAATAAAAAAATCTTTTGAGATACGTTCAATTAATGAATATTCAGGTGGGATAATTATGTTTCCTTTATCATCATATACCCCATAATCATTGTCATTCCCGAGCTTAACGAGATTTTGTGCAACTCTATCTGCCCAACGATATTTTGGTTTGATAATGTATTCTCCTTTGTGGTTCATTATCCCGTATTTATGCTTATATTGGATAATCCACGCATTATCGCCTAATTTAATTATCTTTGAATACTCAGGTTTTGTTATTTCAGTGTTTTCAAGTTTTAGTCCAAATTTCTTATTATAACAATAAACTTCGGGTCTTACAATGTCGGCATAAGCCATTGAAGTCAATGAAATCAGTGCTAATAATGTTATCAATCCCTTTTTCATAAGAGCATTTTAGCACAAAAATTAGTTTTTAACATTCTTAGTATTAGCATTGTTTTCAGGACTATAGTTTTCTTTTTTATTGTTTCGATAACCAATTCCTGTTCTGTATCCTGAAACTCCATACATAATAGGTAAGGCAGGTTCTATCCATTTTAATCCAGACATAACGGCTATTGTTGCAATATCGTCAGTGTGTAAACAGATATCTAGTGCTTCAGGTTTACGTTCATCTTTTTTAGATTTTTCACCTTTATCAAAGATAGGGTTTATAAAGTTTCTACCAATAAAGTTAGCAATTTTACTACCGCCAACAATTCCTGTTGTTACAATACCTGTAACCATACCGACTACACGTGCTGCTTTTGATTTGATATTCATCTTTTCTAATCCAGCAAGTGCAAGACCGGCTCCAACGTTGCATAAGAAGATGTTTGCTAGATATTGATAAGAACCCTCTTTTACTCTATCTGCCATTTTGTCTTTGTCTACTTTTTTCTCTGTTAAGACATCACCTGCAATTCCACCTGCTGTACCACCAACGATTGGTATAAATCCATAAAGTGAAAGTCTGCCAATCTCGTTTTTGATATCTTTAGCTGTTATATTTTCAGGTTCTGGAATGAGCTTATTAAATAATTTTTTACCCTTTTCTGTTTGCGATAATTCATCATTTAATGTTTTTACTTCTTTTAACTTAAGAACTTTTGATTTAGCTTTTTCTAAGATATTAAGTCCTTTATCTGTTAAATTGTGAACTTCTTCTGTTGAGGATTTAACGAAGGTGTCAACAGCTTGTGTGTTGTTTTTGATAATTTCAGCTGTGCGATATTTTTGATAAGGTAGTCTTAATATTTTTGCTGAAAGTTTTGGTGCATATAGTGATGAAACAGTTGTTGCAGTTAAGACTGATGCTGTTCTTATTGCTGTTTCTTTTCTTTTTTCTTTTGGTGCTTTTCTAACCTCGTTTGCTCCATAAACTGTTGCTCCACCGATGAATATTGGTGCAACTGCCTTTTTATAATTCTCTACCAATAATGGTTGGTCTAGATATTTCCCTAATGTTTTTATTCCACTAATCATTTAAAAACCCCTTTAATTGTATGAATGCGTTTTCTGTAATAACGTGTTCTATTCTGCAAGCGTTTTCAGTTGCTTCTTCTTTAGAAAGTTTTAAGACTTTTTCAAAAAATGATGTAAGGATTTTGTGTTTTTCGATAACGGTTTTTGATTTTTCGATACCTGTTTCTAAAAGCGTGATTTTACCATAACGTTCATAGTTGATATAACCTTTGCTTGAAAGTCTTTTGAGTGCATCTGTAACAGAAGCTCTAGAAACATTTAAGTTTTTAGATATATCAATTGCTTTTACTGAACCTTTTTCTTGTATGTTGTTATAGATACATTCTAGATAATCTTCTAGTCCTGAACTTAATCGGTTTTCAACCATAAAATCCCCATCTTGCACATTTGTTAGCCTTCTCTAACATTATAAATACCAAGAACAAAATTAAATGTCAAGTATATCTAACATTTTTAGATTAAAAGTATAATTTAGGGTGAAATAAAGAAGATTTGTGAAGATAAAAGTGTTGAAAAAGAGTAATGCCCGAGCGAAGCTCGGGCATTACTTGTATAAAAATTTTAAATTTCAACCTTAAGTTTTATTCAGCATCTAATCTTTTTTCAAAATCGTCATCATCGTCATCTTCTTCTTCTTTTTTGATTTCTTCGACAACCATTTTTGCCATTTCAACTGCGATAACTTTTCTTGTTTCTTCTGGGCAGTTTTGTAGCATGCTTATTGCTGTTCTTAGTGTTTCATCAATATCATACCAACGGTTACGTTTTTGAGTTGCCAAATCAACTTCTGTTGCGTTGATAATATCAGTTACTTCTTCATATTCTGAATCTGCAATATTATGCTCAGTGATAATCTTAATCAAGTTTAGCGCAATCTTGATTTGTGTATCATCATTAGATTCTTCCAATGTTTTCATAGCAGAAGACAATACAGGATCTTGGTCATACCAACGTCTTGTGCTTGTTGTAAATTCTTCTTTCATACTAATTCTCCTATAATGTTTCCGACCACATTTGAATTATACAATATTAGTGAATATTTGTAAAATGTTTATATTTAAGTTACACTTTTTTAAGAAATACGAATAGTTTAGAAATGAAGATATCAAAATATCAGGCATGGATTGATATTATAAAAAAAATTAAAAGAACGGAGTTTTGCTATGTTAATAATCATGCGTGAGCACGTAAGCCAAGAGTGTGTTGATAAAGTTGTAAGCTTTATTGAATCAAAGGGTTTTAAAGCACATATATCAGTAGGTGAAGTTCAAACTATTATTGGTGCTATTGGTTCTACAAATATTGACCCACGTAATATCGAACTTTTAGATGGAGTGCAGGAAGTAGTTAAAATTTCGTCTGGATATAAATTAACAAGCAGAATTTTTAAGCCAGAAGATACTATTATTGAGGTTAATGGTGTAAAATTTGGTGGTGGTAATGTTGGTTTGATAGCTGGTCCTTGTACAGTAGAAAGCTATGAACAGATGGATAAAACAGCAGATGCTCTTGTTAAGTCTAATGTAAAAATATTGCGTGGTGGTGCTTTTAAACCAAGAACATCGCCTTATGCGTTTCAAGGTTTAGGTGAAGAAGGTTTGAAGATGATGAGAAGTGTTGCTGACAATCATGGTATGGCTGTAACTTCTGAAATTATGGAAAATTCTCAAATTGATATGTTTGAAAAATATGTTGACATCTTTCAAATTGGTGCACGAAACATGCAAAACTACAACTTATTAAAAGATATGGGAAGTGTTGATAAGCCTATAATTTTAAAACGTGGTTTGTCTGCGACATTTGAAGAATGGCTTTTGTCTGCTGAATACATTGTATCAAGTGGAAACCCAAACGTGATTTTGTGTGAAAGAGGGATAAGAACCTTTGAAAAATACACAAGAAATACTCTTGATTTGTCTGCAATTCCTGTTATTAAGAAGCTTAGTCATTTACCGATTATAACAGACCCAAGTCATGGTACAGGTTTGAGAGATAAGGTTGCTCCTATGTCTAGAGCAAGTGTTGCTGCAGGTTGTGATGGTTTGTTGATTGAAGTTCATTATGACGCCGATAATGCTATGTGTGATGGCGCACAATCATTATATCCTGATGAATACCATGATTTGTACGAAGATTTGAAACAAATTGCTCCTGTTGTACATAAGACGATATTGTAGTGTTATTTACGATTTGCAACGCCAAATTGAATGCTATATTTAAAAATTATTGCAAAAAAAAACCACTCTTTTGATTGAGTGGATTGCTTTCTGCATCCTAATGGTCTTTTAGTGTTTATTATATTTTTTTTAGGAGTTCAAAACAATTGCGTTTTTTTATTATTTAGTGTTTTATATACACTTAAAGTGTGTACATTTATAATTATGCCATATTATCTAAAAATGTCAACACTTTCTTTTGCTAAATAGAAATTTTTTAAAAAATTCAGTAGTAATGCAGGTTTTAGACTTAACAAAACTTAACAAAATGTGATAATGAGTGTAAAAATGACACTGTTTAAAATTTTGACTGCCAAATTTTAGATATTGTTACATATTGATAACTTTTCTTGTGGGTCGAAAATTGGCTACTGTAAACTTTTTTCAACCCCCTGAAAGCATGTGTTTATAACTATTTGTAACAATTTTTCGGTAAACTAACAAAATTTTTTCTTGATGTTCATTTGTATAACATCGAAAAGAATATAAAGGACCAACTATGCGTATAAATTCAATTAATTCAACTACTCCCAAATTTAAAAGTGTTAGAGAAGACAGAAACGCTACCTCTCAACTAAGTAAAAATAATGATTATTCATTGACCGAACCAAATCAACGACGAATAAATAAAGCTATTGAGAATTTAGCAAAACAACGTGGAGAAGAAAATATTAAGTTCTTGTTGAATGTTGGTGAGAATTTAACGTATCAAACAAATATTCCTGATGCTAAACCTTCAAAAAATGAATGGCGTTCAAAATTAAAAAATGCTACAGAAAAATCTTTGGCAATATCAGATCCTATCTTGAAGTCTAAATATGAGCCTGAAATTTCAAGAGTGTTTGACGAGCCTAAAAAATTGTCTGATGATGAAAAATCTATCCTTGAACATAAAAAATCAATCATGTCACGTGTTGATTTAGATAGTATAAAATCTAATCCAAATGAAAATATTAGAAATTTAGAAAAAAATATGGATTATTTTATTTCATCTACAGAAACTCCGACTAAGCAAAAAGCTTATGTAATGGAACGATTAGATTATATGATGAGTCCTGATTATCATATTAATCCACAACTAAAGGATAAGAAAACACAGGTTTTGGCTGAAATGATGAATGATATGGTTATCAATACTCCAGAATCTAAAATCCCAAATATGAAGGCTGTAAACCAAAAAACTCATGGTATGTGTGCCGCTATTTCAATCGCTAGAAAAGCAGTAGCTTATGAAGATAAGCCAGATTATGTAGATACTTTGTTGTCAGAACTTGATGATACGGATAAAGTAATGGTTTATGATAGGCACAATATTGGTAGTGGTAAACGTGTTCCTGTGGATAAAACTGTTGTAGATTTTGATTATGCACAAGAAAATGGTTATAGAATCATTGATGCTTCAACACTTCAATGGATGGGTATTGCTGGCATGTATGGTAACAAAAGTGAAAAACTTCACGATTTCTTTGCTTTTGATAAAAATAATTTCGATGCTTTCCATGATTCATTCTTTATAAAAACCATTAATAAAGATGATTTGAAAACAAAACATTGTTATTTCCAAGCATTAACCAAAGCTAAAGATGAAATTGGTGGTGTAAAGGCTGATAAAACGCTTAAAAACATGGAAGTAAAAGTAAGAAATCATAATAATGAAGAAAGTATAAGATTAATACAAAAATATAATGACGATACCAAAGAAAATATTAAAACGATAGTTCCTGATATTTCGAAGGAAGAACTTCGTGAAGATATGAATAATCTCGCAAAATTATATTCACCTTCATCAGAAAAAATTAAGAAGAATCCTGAAAATTTAAGAGGTTATAGTTTCCTTCCAAACGAAGAAACATCTCAAAAAGAAAAGAAAATAAAAGCATATTTTATTGATAAATATGCAGACAGAGTTTCAGTTAAAAATGTTGATAAGAATGTTTCTAATTTGATATCAAATACAGAAACAGTACATTCTTTAGAAAGCTCTTTGTCAACATCAAAACCTTTATCTTCAAAAGTTGCAAAAGCAAGAAAATTGTACAATGCTGAAGCATCATATAGAGCTAGTATTGCTACTGGACTTAAAGATGAAGATATCTTGACAGATTATCTTATCCATTACAATATTCCTGACAAGCAAACAAGAATATCTGATGGTTATCAAACTGTAATCGACAGAATTGATAAGAATGATGATAAAAAATTACAAAATCACTTTGCTACTGCATTCGGAATCGAACCAAACGATAAAAAAGGTGTTTTAGATGCCTTAAAAACCGTTAAAACTTCTGTTGATCAAATACAAACTTCTGGTTTAGATGAGTTGTATACAAGAATGGGCATCGGTACAAGAAAGTATCTTCTTTTGAGTGAAATAAATTCTGTTAAAACTCTTGTTGAAGATGGTGATAAAGCAGAATTGAAACGTATTTCAACAACAATGGGAGTTAAGGCTGATAAAAAACGTGTAACAAAAGAACTTGATAAAATGCAAGATGATTTGATGAAGTCATCAGACGAAAAAGTTTATAAACACGCATTTAACAAAATGGGTTATAAAGATGAAGCACAAAATTTTGTTGACGTATATGGAATGTTTGTAGCTAAATTGAATGATAACGACGATCCAATGTCAGCAACTGCTTATTTACAATCTTTCAAAAACACAAACGGACTTCCTGAAGATGCATCGCCAGAAGAATTGGTAAATGCAGTAAACGAGATTGGACAAGTTTTCAATAACTATTCTCAATCAATGGACGTAATGGAATCATTGTTGACGGTTACTAACGATGACGGTTCAATTTATTTTACAGTTGATGGGCCACAAGTTGTAATGAAGAAAATGGAAAACGAAGGCAAACTTGTTCCTGCAAAAGATATGAGAATGTTACAATCAAGATTTAACAAGCTTGATAAAATCCGTTCTTCTGACGAGTTCTCAAGCAGACAAGGAAAGATTTCTGATCCAAGTTTATATAAATTGTCTAACCCTGAAAAAACTGCTGTTAAGCAAATTCACGGCAAGATAAATATGATGTATTCAGATACTGTAAAAGAATACGAAAACATGTATAAAACTATAAGAGAACCATTAGAAAAACATATCAGATATGTTGGTACAAATGAAGGTACTTATTGGGTAGGTGCTGATGGTCATAGTGGTTTAAGCAGTTCTCAACAAGTTAAGATTATTGAACAGATGACTGATAAACCATATCAAGCTGTTTCAAATATTGAAGGTGCAATCGAACAAATTAAGAACACTGAACACTCTGGGATTTCTTCAACAAGTGTATTTAATGATAAACATGGCTGGCATGCTCAATATATTGCTGACGTAAATGAAGTTGGTAAAGATGGCAGAACTGCGATGTTCCATGATAACACTTGGGGTGCATCTGAACACGAAAATACATGGGTTGATTCAGAAGGTTTGTTAAGAACAGACTATTCTGATAATCGTGGTGGTGAATTCGGTTATATTACAAACGATGACTGGAGAAATGGTAATTACGTTGACAACTTAACTAGAAAAGCTGGTCATATTACTCCTCACGATATAGATAATAAGATGTATAAAAAATTAAGACCAGCAGGGGAAGAATATGATTTCTCTACAATCTCAGATATTATTGTTCCAGGAGAAAGTAATACCTATAGAGATATTGCTGCATCTATTAAGGATACAATCTTTGTTCCTGATTCAGTATTTGTACCAAACTTGAAGAAACAAGCTAGTCAAATGACAACAAGAGAAATTCAAAAGGCTATCTTTAGAAATGATACTGCAGGTGTTGGATATCACGCAAAATTCGATAAGATGGATAAACGTATAAAAGGTGATAGTTTGCATTCAGGTATTAAAACATTAGAGGATTACAACAAGTTATCTGACAATGACCCTATAAAAGTAACCTTTGAAAAAGCTGCTATTAAATTGGCATATAGCGACGCTTCTATGTATAAAGAGCTTGGCAAAGCTACTACAATGAAAGATGTTCAAAAAGTTAAGAAAGAACAAAGAAAAGAAGCAATTAAAAACTTTGATTATTCTTTCGGTAAATCAGAGGAAACTTTGACTTATCTTGCAAAAGAACACAGAACTGATATTGCAAACATTGTTATAAACGCTTTAAAAAATAATAATTTAGATGTTAATAAAGGTGTTGATATCGTTAAAAATGTTGTTGTTCTTGAAAACGATGAAGAAAAGGCTAAGTTTACAGGTAGTGTAAAAGATACTATAAACTTTGTTTTGGATAAGACATCAAAACAATTTGATACAGTTATGGCTGAGTCAGAAGATTCTAAGAATGCAAAAACTGAAATTATGACTAACATGAAATCAATGTTAGAAGATTCTTTATACTTCAATAAAGATGATTTGAATGCAAAAGGTTCAAAAATCAGGGGGGCAAGAAATTGGATTGATACGAAGTTTAATCCAAAATCTGATGAAGAATTTGTGCAAATCTATAGAAATCTTCAAGATATGCCAGCAAAAGACTTTGAAAAGGTTAGAGCTGATGTGACTGATAAACAGTTAGGTATGTCAGAACAAACTGGATTTGATGTGTTGCAAAAATATAATGCTGCAAACGATGAGGCAGAATCTACTGTTAAGAATATCTTGTTCTATGAAGAATATACAAAAGATTTGAAGGAAAGTAAGTTAAAAACAACTTATAAATATAGTAAACTAGATCGTAAAACAAGAGGTGCAATTTATGTAGGTGATAGAACCTTTGATGATTTGTATCGTTCAATGAAGTTTACTTTGAGTAGTGTAACTTACGAAAAAATGTTTAACAAATATAAAGATAGAAATATCAAAAAATATGGTGCATTTCCTGCATATCCAAAATTAGATATGAGTAATAATAAGGGTATTCAATCACAAGTTGATTTGTTGAACGACAAAGTTACTTCATTGATGACTGATGTTATTCAAAAGAAAAATATAAAACGTGATTATGAAATCTCAGATGAGATGAAAGACTACGTTTCACAAATGAACCCTAATAAAAAACCAACTGCTACTGAACGTAAGTATATGCAAAAATTGGCAGGTGAATTTATTACATTGAATATGAATGATGAAAGTATTCCTGCATCTACAGAGGCTGCATATAATATTTTGGATTTGAATAAGGATTCAACTTATGAAGATATGAAATCAAATGCAGATATTATCTCAAATGAGTTTGGTGCAATAAAGAAAGCCAATGAAAGCGTTGATTTGGATGAATATATTGGGAAAATGACTAATATATTAAATGAATATACTGATACCATTATTGATATGAGTATTCCTCCAAAATATCAAAGAAAACTAAAAGAAGATGCTAAAACATGGCAAACTCTTGAATTGAAGCATGCTACTGATTCAAATAAAAAATCTAACGATTTGAATGATTTGAAGTCAAAAATAAAAGCAGGTTCAATAAATTATGGTTCTGAAAAGCAACTTAATAGTTTTGAAGCAATTCATGATATGGTTATCAAAACAAGCCAGTTGAATAAAGCTGATATCAAAAAGACAGAAGGTACTGGATATAAACCATTAGATATAGCTTATACTAAAAAAGATGCAGAAAAGAAAAAAGCAAGAGTTGCTGAAAAACAAACGGAAATCTCAGAAGCAATTGATAAATATGTAAATAAATATATTAAAGAAGATTCTAGAGATAATATCAGAGCAAATATGTCTGATTGGGCAAATAAAGAAATTCGTGGTGGAAATCGTCGTAAGGTAACTGAAGACGAAGTTGTTGAAGCAAGAGAAAAATTCTCAGAAGATTTCTATAAATATCATTTGACGAATAACCCAATCGAATTATTAGACAGATTCTTGTTATTATCTGCAAAAGATGCGAATGAAAAATATCCAAAATCATCAGGTAATGTAAAATCTTATGAACGAATATTGTCTGATGAATTACAGTTGACAAGATATGTAGAAATCCAAGATTCGTTGATGGAAGCAGTTCATGAAGGTAACCCTGCTCACGTAAAACACTACTTTGATGACTACACTATTGATGCAGATAGCAAAGTTAGTATGAACAGTGATGAAGCAATAAGTCACATGGTGGCAAGTTTGTTGATGGAAGATAACACTAAACCAGCGAAGATGTTTGTTGAAAAATTAGGACTTGGTGATAGAGTTATGGACATTGAAACAAAGCTTCTTCATGATTCAAACCCTAAAAAACAAATAAATGGATTAGCAAAAACATTAAGATCAGTGGGTCAATTTCAAACAACTGTAAATACTGAATTTTCAGGTTTGATAAATAAAATTGATAATGCTGATGATGTAGATGGTGAAATCGAAACAATGAAGCAAAATATCTTGAAGAATCTACGTGGATTGCCAAAGAATAGTAGACTTGTAAAAGGATACTTCTCAGCTATGGACGATGCAAAAGAAGCTATCAAGGAAAACCCTGATATGCAAAGATCAACAATTCTTGCAGGTATAAATTCAACTGTATTGAAAGAAATTCAAGATGATGTAAATGCGGATTTGGAAGTAAAACAAGCTGGTTTAAATGAAATTCATAGCTTGTACAAATTCTTATTACAATTAAGATTACCTGAGTATTCAAAAGGTTATAAAGCTCAAAGAGCATTGGAAACAGAATATAAAGACTTGTTAGAATATAACAACAATTTATTAAATTCAGTTTCTGCAGAAAACGATATTATAGTTATGCAAAACAAAAAACCATAACATTAAATAAAATGAACTAATATTCTATAATTGTTGATAAGAACAAGGCGCAGGTTGTGAATTCACAACCTGCGCCTTGAGTTAAAGAAAATATTTTGGATTTGAATTGTAACGATTGTAACAAATCATGGAAACCATGAAATTTACTGGGTTTCGTGGGTTTTATATATATGTAGTGAACAAGAGAAAGAGAGGCTATCTGTATGGGTGACGAAATTAAGTTCAATAAAAATGTCCAAACTACTGGCATTAAAAAGGCAGATTTGTTAAATGAGTTAAAAAATCAAGGTATAAGTGATACTGAAGCATTAACAATTTTTGATGAATTTGATACCAATACAGTTGGCGATAGTGCAGATGTTCTTGATATGGACGAACAAGTTGGTTTGTTAGCATTTATGAAGAATATTGCAGGAGATGATGAAACAATCACAAAAGATGAATTTAACGCAAAATCTTCTATGACTGATGGTGTTGGTATGGATGCTTTTAATAAGACTGTAACAGCATTTCAAAATTTGGTAGATAAGGATAAAAAAGATAATAAAGAAGTTACATTTGATAAAAATGGTGAAGTAAAAGTTGACGGCAAAACTTATGTTTATGGTGATAATGCTAAGTTTGAAACAAGAACAATGAAAAATAATGGTAACGAAGTCACACAAAAATTAAGACAAAAATATGACCTTGTTACATTAAATGACACTTGGAAAAATAGCCGTGATGACGGTAATAAAATTGCAAGTGGTGATGAAAAATATAAAAATATTGCGAAGGCAACTTCTGCCAAAGAGGTTCTTGACGGAATCCTTGAAGCAAAAGGTATTGAGATTAAAAATATAAAATCAGATGATATGCACAAGTTGTTACAAACAATGATAAAATTTAATCCAAGTATCTTTGATAGAGAAACAGGTAATGTTTGGATAGATGCTGATTGGACTAAGCTAGATTTTCCGAAAGAGACTGAAATCGAAAAAATGATTTCTGATAGTGCTGATTTGTCAGGTGTTTCTGATAGTGTAAAATATGAAAAAGCTTCTGCTGATAAGGCAGATAAGGCAGATAAGTCTGATAAAGCAGAAGAAGTTGAAAAGTCAGAAGAAGATAAAGCGCCAGAAGTTAAGGCAAATGGTGATAATATAACTGTATCATCAGGTGAAACAGAATATGCTTCAATCACATCTAGTAGTGGTTGGTTCTCTGATGATTCTGTTTTAAGAATAAAACAGGGTAAAAATAAAGGCAAATATAAATTTGTCGCTGATGATGGTGATAACTTGAATTTTGGTAAATTTAAAGTAAAACGACCAAATGGTGGTGACCCACGTATTTCTGTTGAAGGATATAACATCAAGAAAATAGTTGGTACGGACGAAAATGGAGCGATGGTAGAATATAAAGTGACAACAGATAGTAGCGGTTTTATGACAGTTACTATTGAGGAAAATGGTCAAGAAGTAAAAGTATCGCTTGAAAAATTCTTAGCTATGCAAAAAGATGAGGACAAAAAATAGTTTAATATTGTTAAAAAAAAATTAAGTTCTTAAAATATCTCATAAATTTATATTATCATTATTATAGGAGATAGTAATAATGCAATATAAAGACTATTATGAAATATTAGGTGTAAAGCGTGATGCGACTGCATCAGAGATAAAATCTGCATACAGAAAACTAGCACGTAAATATCACCCAGATGTAAATAAGACAAAAGAAGCAGAAACAAAGTTTAAAGATATAAATGAAGCGTACGAGGTTTTGGGCGATAGTGCAAAACGTCAGCGTTATGATAGTCTTGGCTCAAATTGGCAAGGTGGTGCTGATTATACTCCACCTCCAGGATTTGAAAACTTTGCTTTCAACTTTAACCAAGCAGGTGGCGGTGGTCAAACCTTCAACTTTAATCAAGGTTCAGGTGGATTTTCTGATTTCTTTAGCTCTTTGTTCGGTGATTTTATGGGTGGTGCTCAATCAGGTGGTGCTGGATATAGTAGTTTCGGTGCTGATTATGGCAACTTTGGTAATAGTTATCAACAATATCAACAACAAGGTCCACAAAGAAAATCTCGTAAGTCTACAAAGACAGAAGATTTAGATGTCACTAAAAATTTAGATATATCAATCAAGGATTTGATTGAGGATAAACCTATTACGGTTAAATTTTCTCAATTAGAAAAATGTACTCAATGTCCTCCAAATGGGTTTTGTTCACATTGTGGTGGAACAGGGTTTGTTAACAACTCAAGCTCTGTAAAGATTAAGTTGCCTAAAAATGTGTCAGAAGGTCAAAAGATAAAGCTAAAAGGTAAAGGTAAAGCTGATTCTTACGGTAGACGTGGAGATATGTTTTTGGTTGTTCATATAAAAGATAATGAATATCAAATTGAAGGAACAACACTTATAAAAGAACTTGAAATTTATCCTACTGAGGCTGTTTTAGGTGGTGAAAAAGAAATTGAAACTTTGCACGGCAAAATCAATATTAAAATTCCACCAAAAGTTTCATCTGGACAAGCATTAAGGTTGAAAAGTCTTGGTTTGCCTGATAAGAATGGTAAATTAGGTGACTTGAAAGTTAAGATGAAGATAGTTTTACCTAAAGATATGACAGATAAAGAAGTTGATTTGTATAAACAACTTGCGAAATTGCGTAAGTGATGACGGATTAAAAATCCTTATGACGAATACTTTTTGTTTGCAACAAATGCGTTGTAGTTAGTTACGTAGCGCAATCCCATTTTGTGACTGTTTGTTCTTAAGTTATAATCAAGCATGAGTTTATATTCCTCAGGCCGATTTCTTAAAGCATAACTGTCTTCTGCCGTATTCATAGAAAATTTTTCAAATTCTTTTTTAGATTTTTTAGGCTGAAAATTGTTTCTTTTGTATGCTAAAGAAAATTCACCGTTAGGGTTTATTGCTATATTACACGATATTTTTGAGTCGATTAATGTGCGCAAATCTGCTGTGCTAAGTGGATAATTTACAGGGTGACCATGAAAAATAACTGTGTTTTTTTCATCAAGGTCTAATGCTGACAAATCGTTCATTCGGCAAGAGTTAGTATCGCCTTTGTATTCTGCAATAACACGGTTCTTTTTTGTGTCTACAATTACGGCATGTTCATACGGTTGAGGACTATGGATTCCTTCTAAACATCTTGATTTTGCATATTGAAAAAGTTCTTTTGTAGAATTGAATTCAGTTCTTAAAGGCATGACTTTGTTTTCGGCATGTGGAATTTCTTTTGGCGCAATAAATGTAGCTTTTCGACTGAAAAGGCTTTGAAGTCTAGCTATTGGGTTAAATGTTGCTGTTATCATATTTTATTAAAAACCCCTGAAAAATTTTTTTGACATTATTATTTCAATTCAAAATACAATATTTGTACGATTTCAAAATAAAATAGTTAAAGTTTGAAATTTTTAGTTCGTCAAATCATGTACAGTTTATCCCCCCCCAATTTTGATTTGGAGTTAAAATGTCAGAACAAACAATATTATCACAAGATTTATCACGAAGAAGTAAAGCCGATGAATTTTCTAACGTAATTGAGAAAGCTAGAAGTGCTCACCAGAGTTATATTATCAAGCAACAAACAAAAGATTTAGAAAATGCAATCGAATATTATATAGATGCTATACGTATTGATGGCAGAGTTTCTGAACCATACTATCGTTTAGCAAGTTTGATGTACGAAAAAGGTCAGATTTCGTTGGATACTGCAATTGATCAGTGTAAAACAGCAATTACGCTTGAGCCAGAAAATGTTAATGCTCATATTTATATGGGGTATTTCTTGTCTATGGCTGATAATTTTAAAGAAGCACAGAATGAGTTTAGTCTTGCTATAAAATCAGCACACTTAAATTCTGCACGTCCGAGATTGTTCTTATCAAACATTATTCGTCAAGAGATGTTGGCAGAAGGCAAAACTTTTGTTGGCATGTTTAAATATTTGTATTATTTGGTATCAGGAAGTATGCTTTTGTTCTGTGATAAGGCTGCTATCAAGATGATGGTACAATCTCTTATGGATAATATTTCAGTTTTTTCATACAAAACTATAGGTGAAACTTTTGAACGTGTAAAATTGTTCAATAACGCTTATAAGACATATTCAGAAGCTATGGAAAAGACTAAACACGGAGAAATTTTCTATAAGAAAATGGGCGATTTGTCTGTAAATGGTCAAGATATGATGTCAGCATATCACTGTTATAGAAAAGCGCTCGAAGAAACTCCATATAATCGTGAAGTTTTGATTAAGATGGCTACTCTTTTGCAAACTGCTTTTCCAGATAGAGTTGACGAAGCTATTGATTATTATAATAGACTTTTAGAATTTAATATTGATAACGATAAAATATATTATGAACTTGGTCATCTTTATATGCGTAAAAACGATAGATTGAACTCTGTTCAAGCATTCAAGTTGGCTTTAAGATATGATGAAAACAACCCATATTATAACAATTCGTTGGCATATTCATTTGTAAGAGCAGAGTTGTATGATGATGCGATTGAATATTACCAGCGTGCTATTAAACTTAATCCTGATGCAAAATGGACTTCTATTGTATGTCACGCATTAGGTGCAGTTTATGGTGAGGTTAAAGGAAATTTTGACGCTGCTGAAGCAACTTTCCAAGCAGGTTTGGTGCTTGATTCAGAAAACTATGATTTATTATTGTCATTAGGTGATTTGATGATGGTTAAACGTGATTTGGATAGAGCTATAAGAGCATATTGTGACGGTATTAAGGTATGTCCAGATAATTTTATGGCTTATGCAAAGGCAGGTTTGGCGTTGTGGGAAAAGGATTATGTTGAGGAAGCTGTTATTTCATTCCACAAGTCGATTGATTTAAACCCTAATTTTGAAATATCACAAAACAATTTAGGTGTAGTTTATTTAGATGGACTTACTGCTCCAGATGAGGCGCTTGGATATTTCTTGCGTGCTGTTGAACTTAATCCTAACTACACACTTGCATATTTTAATACAGCAAGATCGTATCAGGCATTGGGCGAAAATAAACAGGCAGCAGAATACTATCAAATGGCGCTTGACTTGAACAAAATTACAGAAGAATTGAACGAGAATGATATCAAAACTCGTTTGCATGAATTGTTTGAGTAAGATGTTAGATGTTTGTATCGTAGAGCGACGTGGTAATTCAGAAAAAGTTTTTTATGTACGCAGAATTCTTGGTTTATGGATTGCCGCACTTACCACTTTGCAAACTGTTTAATCGTTCGCAATGACGTGTTTAATCTCCTTTTTAAATATCGTTTGAGTTTATGTTATAATGATTCAAAAAAGGAGTATGGAATGACTGTATTAAAAATTCAAAGACTTGAACATAATAGAATTTTACCAGAATATAAAACAGAAGGTGCTGCAGGCATGGACTTATGTGCAGCTATTTCTGAACCAATAGAATTGAAACCGTTAGAAAGAACTTTGATTCCTACAGGATTAAAAATTGAATTAGAACACGGATATGAAGCGCAAGTTAGACCTCGTTCAGGATTGTCAATCAGGCACGGTATTACTTTGATAAACTGTGTTGGTACGATTGATGAGGATTATAGAGGTGAACTTTGTGTGCCTATAGTTAATCTTTCAAATGAAAGTTATACAATCCAACCTGATGAAAGAATTGCTCAGATGTTGATTACAAGAGTTGAGCAAGCAAAATTAGAGGTTGTTACAGAATTGTCTGAAACAACTCGTGGCGAAGGTGGATTTGGTTCAACAGGGAAAGTATAAGATGATTAAGCGTATTTTGGCAATAAACTTTGGTGGATTAGGTGACGAGATTTTGTTTTTACCTGCTCTGATTTCTTTAAAAAAAGAGTTCCCGTACGCTAAAATTACACTTGCACTAGAACCAAGAAGTAAGTCAATCCAACAACTTAGTGATGTGGTTGATGACGTTATTTTAGTGGATTTAAAACGTAAGAATAAATATATTGAACTTTTTGGACTTGTAACAAAGGCAATATTTGGTGATTTTCAAATGGTTATAGCATCGGGTGCTAATCCAATGATGTCTGTTATTGAAACAATGACATTTATTCCTAAACGATATGGGTATGATACTGGAAAATTAAGCCGATGGCTTTTGACAAAGGCTATTCCGTTGAATAAAAATCAATATGCTGGAAATATGTATCACGATTTGGTTAGTGATGTCACTGATTGCAAAACAGAGTTACCTGAAATCAACTCACCAAAGGTTGATAAGATACCGAACACTGTTTTAATTCACCCTGGAGTGAGTTTAATGAGTAAGGAAAAAGGTTGTATCAAATCGATTACTTCAAGAGAGTGGGCTAAGTTGATTGATATGTTGGCACAACGTGGTAAACGTGTGTTGTTAGCAGGTGGACCTGATGATAAACAATGTATTGAAGAAATTGTACAATATTCGCAAACAAAACAGTTTGAGAACTTGTTTGGTAAGACAAAAAATTTGCAAGATTTGGCAAAGTTAATAAGTGCATCAGAAAGGTTTGTATGTTCTGATTCAGCACCATTACATATTGCTGTAGCACTGAAAACAAGAACATTTGCATTCTTTGGACCAACTGATGATAGAAAATTGATACCTCAGAACGAGTTTGTAACAGCATTAAAAACTAATGATGGTTGTCCTCTGAAACCTTGTTTATGGGAAAGAAGAATGACTTCTTGTGAAGAATTGAAGTGCTTAAAATATGATTTTGATAAACTCGTTGAAACAATTTTGGGATAGTTTATTCTATAAAAATGTAAAAAACAAGGTCGGAATTATAATTCTGACCTTGTTTTATGTATATTTGTTTAATTTATAAATTATTTTAAATCAGATTCTTTGATACCATATTTTTTACATAGAGCTTTACGAGCATCGGCATCAACTGTGTTTTGGATTACTTGAAGTCTTTCACAAAGTTGTTGGTTTGTTTTCTTGATATCATCAATATCTTGCAATTCTGAAAACATAAACGGTTTTACATCATTCATAGCTTTTTTTACGATAGTGACTTGTTCTTTATCAGACAAATCTTTAATGCTACTTAAATCTAGCGCTCCAACCATTTCTTCTCGAGAAATTGTGTTGTCATAATCATCATTTCCAACGATATGAGAGTTCATCTCATATTTATGTGCAATTTTATCAATTGTTGCCTGTGCCTCTTCAATCGCTTTTCCGAATTTTTCGCTTCTTTCAGGGTCATCACGTCTAATTCTTGCAAAGTTACCACTTAATAAAGCATTTAATACAGTAACGTCGTTTTGATATTTTTTGATTTTAGAATAATCTAAGCAATCAGTTAATTCACTACAAGTGATAAAATCTCGTTGGTATTCTTCCATACTTTCGTTGCTAAGTTCTTTATCATAGCTTGGCACATTATCCTCAGTTCCATTAGTAGAATTATTATATACAAAAGGTGAACTAGTTGTATAGTAATAATCATCGTTATTATCATCTAATATTATCGCAACAGGTGCTGCAATAGTTGCTAAAGCCATTAATGAACCCATTAATGCGTTTTTGTATGAATGACTTTTTTTAGGTGTTTGTTCAGGTGTTTCAACCGTAGTTGGTTCAGTTAGAACTGGAAGAACTTCTTTTTGACTAGCTTTGATTTCGTCACGAATTTCTTTTGGCATATAATCCAAGTGCTCCATATCAATAGCCTTTGGTTGTCTTGGTTGGATTATTTGAACATCAATTTCTTGTATTGGGGGGTTAATATTTGGATTATTTTTTGCGATATTTGGTTTTTTATTATGTCTTTTGTTGTTGTTTACATTGTGCTTTCTTGAAGCAAAACTAATTGGTTGATTAATCATAGTACTTATACCTTCACTTTCATTGTTCTTAAATCGTGTAAATTTTTAAAATTGATTGTTTTTTAAAAATAGTTAACATAAATTTACAAGAACATAACAAAATAAATTCATGCTATTATAAAAAAAGTGAATAATGAGGAAAAATAATGAGACATGAAGAACATATACAATGGAGAGAGTCTAGTTTTAAAGCGATAATACCATTTATAGTGTTTATTTTGTTTTATTTTGGGTTTTCTCTTTGGACAAAAGATTTTTCAAAAGTTCCTATGACTGTTGCGTTTTTGATATCATCAGTCGTTGCATTGACCCTTAATCATAAAGAAAAATTAAGTAAAAAAATAGAGCTTTTTGCATTGGGAATGGGAAACAAAGACATTATGATAATGTGTCTTGTTTTTATTTTGGCAGGTGCATTCACAGCTAGTGCAAAGGCAGTTGGTGGAGTAGAAGCTGTAGTTATGATATCTCAACATTTTATTCCTGCGCAGTTTATGGTGCTAGGATTGTTTGTAATTTCAGCATTGATTTCACTAGCAATCGGTACTTCTTGTGGTACGATTGCAGCTATTGTTCCTATTGCTGTTACTATTTCTCAATCATTTGGAATAAATCCATCTTTTGTACTTGGTGCAACTGTTGGTGGTGCGATGTTTGGGGATAATATGTCGTTGATTTCTGATACAAAGATTGCTGCAAGTAGAACACAAAATGTTGAGATGCGTGATGAGATGTTGTCAAACCTTAGAATAATCACTATTCCTGCAATATTGTGTTTATTGCTTTATACCTTGCCAATTTTTTCAAGCACGACTCATCAAGTCACTCAAACTGTTTTGACATCTGATAATTATGTGAAAATTTGTCCTTATGTGTTGTTACTAATTTTGGGTATATCTGGCGTGAATGTGATGTTTTTGTTGTTCTTTGGAACGATATTGAACGTAATAATAGGTCTATATTACAAGATGTTTGGTATATTTGATGCGTTTGGTTATATTGGTGACGGTACAATAAGTATGGCTACAACGCTTATTGTTGCAATGCTTGCTGGTGGCTTGTTGTTGTTAGTTAGGTATAACGGTGGTATCACTTATATAATTAACGAAACAGGACGCTGGATTAAGGATAAACGTACTTGTGAAATCGGTATTTGTTTTCTTGTTGGGATAATAAATTTATTTACGGCAAATAATACTGTTGCAATCATTACATCGGGTTCTATCGCAAGAGAATTATCAAGTAAACATGAAGTTTCACCTGTAAGGACAGCAAGTTTATTGGATACAACTTCTTGCGTGGTTCAAGGAATTATTCCTTATGGCGCTCAAATCCTTATTGCAACGAGTTTGGCATCTTCCATTGGTGTAAGTTCGTTTACTATATTAAAAGGCATGTTCTATCCTGTTTTAATAGCTTTTGGGTTGTTATTTTCTGTGCTTAGAACAAAAAACGATAAATAATTATTGTTTGAAATGTTATTTGTTAGGTTTATCATCGTTAATACGTCATTGCGAACGATTGAACAGTTTGTAATGTATTAAGTGTGGCAATCCATAAATCAACTGTTATGTAAACATAAAACGTCATTCAGAGCGTGCTTTAAGTAATTCTTTATGGCAAGCGTGGAATCCCTGTGTACATATTTTAGCACTTAAAGGTTAAATATTATGGCAATTATTTATTGATATTTTTCTTTGCTGTTTCTTTGATTTTTTTAAGGTGTTGTTCAAATGCACGATACCATTTTAGTTTTTGTTGGAATAGTGTTTCGTATCCACTGAATTTTGCGTGAGAAATGTTTTTTAACTGGTTGTCACACAAGTTTTCAAGAGTTTCTGCAAGGTATTCTGCGTATTCTTTTCTGTTTATTTTATCGTCAGCCAATTCAATTACATCGCCAAATTCAACCCAAACTTCTGGTCTGTTATCTCTTAAGAACAAGTAATCAACAGCTATAGGTACAAGGTTAACTTTTCCGTATTTTTTCACAGCTTTTTGTGCGATGTATGATAAACCTGATTGAAATTCGATAGGTCTAAAATACGGTGGTCTAATAATACCTTGAGGAAACAAATACAAGATGTTATCAAGGTTTCCAACTACTTCGACTGAGTATTTTAGAGATTCCATAGAGGCTTGTGGAGATTTTTTGTTAACGCTAAAAGCTCCCCCACGTCTAAGTAATGGAAAACGGTTAAGTTCTTCAACCATTAGTCTAATTTGTTTTTTACATATACGGTTACAGATATTATAACCAACAATCCCGTCCCACCAGTTTGTGTGAGGTGCGAACATAATTGTAGGGATTTCTTTATTGCGAGCATTATATTTTTCTACCCCTTTATATCTGAAGGCATAAAAACGGTTTTCTAACATTCCGTAGAAAAATCTGTCTGCAACCCATAACCAAAATGGTGATGTTTTTGCAGGTCTAAATCTTTCATCTTTTTTCCTCAATTTTGTAGGAGGAACTTCGCAATATAACTCGTCTAAATTTCCCATACAATTATCTTATCACTAGTTAGTAGATTTTGTGAATAAGTAAAAAGGATTATATTAAAAATTTTTACAAAACTTAGGTTTTATATTATAAAATATGTTATACTGCTTAAGAATAAGGAGTTCGTATGAAAAAAATAACAGCTTTAATAATCTTTTTTATGTTAGGAATTGTGCCTGTTTTTGCTGATACAATGGTTGTTCAGGCAGTTACAGATATTACAACTACTAATCCGACACAAGAAATTAAAGTGCGAGTTTTAAGAAATTGTTATCTTGCTGATGTTTCTTTGCAAATAGGTGATGTGCTAGAAGGTAAGATGATAGTAACTGACCCTAAACGATTAAAAAGAAATGCAACGTTTACATTTTATCCTTTGAGTTGTACTGATTTAAAGGGTAATATTGTACGATTTCCTGTGTTGTATCAAGGGAAATTTTCTGCAAAATTCGAGTTAGATGTGGGTAAATTGGCAGAAAGTGCTGTTGTTTCTGTTGCAAACCATTTTGTAAAAGGTATTGGAACAGGGTTTTATGCAGTTCAGGGTGCAGTAAAAAATAAAGACGGCAATCCAATAAAGTCTGCAGTTGTAAATGTATATGAAAACTCAATTTTTTCTTATGCAAATAAAGGAGAAGAGCTTACTATACCTAAAGATAGTGTGTTTGGGTTAAAGTTCTCTGAATGTGAAAATGAGTCTTTAAGTGATGAGGAAAAAGAGGAGTTAAAGGCTATTCAAGAACAACAGAATAAGAAATAATGATGAAATGATAATCTAATACATTGGATTTTGTGTAAATGTCATTACGAGCGATAGAGAAACAATCTATAAACCCACAGTTTTGTTTACTTAAAAAGACTTTTTAGAAATCCTTGCGTACATATTGAAAAAACAATTTAATTTAAAAACCTTAGTCTATAGTGGACTAAGGTTTTGGTTTTATTAGATATTTTCAGCTTTTCTTATTTATTCACTTAGTGATAGAAGTGATTTAACAGAGCTTGCGTTTTCTCTCACTTCTTGAACAGAGTGCATATTGATTGTATCGTCAAGAATTTTAATTGCTTCTGATTTATCTTCAAGAGCAAGAATTTCATTAACTGTACTCATCGCAACTACTGGACTCATATCGTTGATGCCTTTGCCTTCGTTGATGATAACAACTTTTAATGAGTCGTGAATATTTTTTCTAACTAATGCTTGTGCTGTTCTTTCTCTGACTTCAGCATCAGCAGAGTTTGTTCCCAATTCTTCTAAAACAGCGATTGATTCTGTATCTTCGTGTGATTCTAATGCACTGATGATTTTTTCTATAGTACTGTTCATTACGCAACCACCCTTTCTTTACCAAGGGCACTTTCTAAACTGATTTTTGCATTTTCTGCCAACCAAGTTGAACGCAAGTCTTGAACAGATGCTTTTTCGTTAATATGTTTAGTTGCCAAAATTTTTGGACCGTTAGCTTCTTCTAAATGTTCAATATTGTGGCTATGAAAAACGCTAGAAATTTTGTCTTGTACATTTCTGCCCATTTCAGCGATAGAGTTTTTAGTAGCTTTCATAGCTACTATTCCATTGTTGAATGTTTGTTTAACATTGTGAGCAAACTTCACGATTGGTTGAGTGATGCTTGTTTTGAAGTTGTTCATAGCACCAACTACTGCGCTAGCAACCATTTTTATTTTGCTTGGCTTTTGTTCAATAGGTTTAATAGATTGGAACACGTCAGCAAATGGTAATACGCTACCTGTGAATGATTTGCCTTTAAAACTATTATGTTCAAATGGATTTGTAGATGTTTTTTTATTAATACTTAGAGAACCGAATTTTGCCCCTAATATAGCCTTGATTTCCATATATACTACCTCGTTTATGTGATATTTAACACTTCTAGCATAACATTTACAAATAAAAACAAATCATCTATTTGATGTAGATTGTTTTGTAACCTGATTTTTAAACGTTTTGTAAACAAATGTAACGAAAATAACCCGCCGTGAAATTGAGAAAAGGGTATATACTTTATATATATGTAAGCATTAAATAAACACGAGAGTGAGAGAGCGATGTCAGTAATTAACACATACGACATAAATGCGAAAGCAAACATAATTTCTGAAGAGTTGAAAAAAGTTGACTCAGCAGAAAGTGATGAATCTTGCATATTGTATAAGGAAATGCAGCTTATGGCAATGAACAATATGCAAAGATTTAAACTAGGTTTAAAAAAATAACTTAACTCAACTTAATTCCCACTAACTTAATTTTAGCGTCTGATTATTCTCAGTCGCTTTTTTTTGCGGATTTTGTTCAAAAAAGGCGGGTCGAAATTTTCGACCCGCCTTAAAACTTTTTACGATAAAAAATTAGTTACCATAAACTCTTGTAGTTAGTTTTTTGAAACCGCAAATGTTTTTTACGTGTGTATCATAGTAAGTAATATTTGAAATTTTACCGTTTTTAGCAGCAGCGTTTACACTGCAATCGCCTAAAGCAACGATACCAAAGTAACTTGTTGCAGTTGCAACACCTCTTTTGCTTGCAGAACCGTTAGCAAAACCAACACCAGCTTCTGTAGCATCTTTGTATACGAAACCGCAAACACCTTCAGCCATAGCTGCTTGTGCGTTAACAAAACCAAATGCTGCTAAGATAGCTAATACACCTAACATCTTTTTCATAATTTTCTCCCTCTTATCTAAATAATGTTAAACATGATAGTTCATAAACAATATACCATTTTAGCTTGTATTTTGTCAATAATTTCAAGTTGATTATTAAGAAATGCTTAATACAGTTGGGGTATTGAAAAAAAAGTTGTATAATATAATCGTAGTATAGAAGGAGAAAATTATGGCAAATCCAATATTGAACGACAACTTTGGTTCAGCACAGGCTGGTGACAGAGTTATTGTAGGTGGAACGATGTCTGTGTCAGGTACAATCGACAAAGCATTTTTGATGTTTTTATGTGCGTTTATTCCTGCAGCTTATACGTGGCAACAGTTTACGCTAGGTTTTACAGATAAAGTTAGTATGTTGATGATGATAGGACTTATTGTAGGCTTTGTATCTGCATTGATAGCTTCATTTACTCGTAACAAAATTTTTATGGTGCTGTATGCAGTGTGTGAGGGATTATTTTTAGGTGGTATTTCTGCTGTATTTAATCAGGCATACCCTGGGATTGTTCTTCAAGCAGTTACTGCAACATTTGCTGCGTTGTTGTCAATGCTTGGGTTATATAGATTTAATATAATAAAATGTACTGATAAATTTAGAAGCATTATATATATTTCAACAATCTCAATTGCGGTTTTATATTTAATGCAGTGGATTGCATCATTCTTTCATTATAGCATTCCATTTATTTTTGGTAACGGTACATTTGGAATTGGTTTTAGTGTTGTGGTTGTTGGTATTGCAGCATTAAACTTGATTTTAGACTTTGATTTTATCGAAAAAGGTGTTCAAAACATGTTACCAAAAGATTTTGAATGGTACGGTGCATTTGGACTAATGGTTACGTTGGTATGGTTGTACCTAGAAATCCTTAGACTTTTGGCAAAATTAAGAGATAATAATTAAAAGTTTTATTGGGAATTTATTAAAATTAAAAAAATCTGCTTGGAATATAGCAGATTTTTTGTTGTTGAAATGGCAAAAAAAAATTATCAGAAGTGTTATATAAATATGCGTATCAATCCATTTATTACAACTCCAAATGTTTTGAATCTTCAACAAAATAGACAGTTTTGTTTTGTTAAACATAATAATTTATCGCCATTAAAACAAGATACTGTTAGTTTTGGTGCGATGAAAAAACAAGAGTTTTCAGGGATTGATAGAGTATGTGTAGATAAATTCAAAGCTCCAATTGAGAAATTTAATACAAACGAAGATTTGCAAGATTGGGCAGATGAAAAACTCAAAACAATTTTGACAACTGATTATGAAGGGCGTAGAGAAGAAACGCAAATTCAACGAAAAGCGTTGATAAAAGAATGGGGAGATTATTTAACAAAAGAAAATGATGCGTATAACAAAACGGCAGGTTTATTGGTGATGTCTGCAATCACAAAGGATTTAGAACCAAATAATGATGAATTGCCACCGTGTTTGAATAAAGGTGTTCTTGCTGATGTGATGTCAAAAGTTGACAATGGTGAAAATGTAAATATACTAAAAGAGTATAAGACTGGGCTTAGACATCAGTATTTTGATGAAACCAAAACTGTTGGTATGGGTAAAGAATGGATAGAAATTCCGTCAAAAGAACATGACCCAGAAAATTTTGAAAAGAATGTTGATAAATTAAAAACTTTATCTCACAAAAACTGGTGTACACATAGTTTTAACGCAGAACCATATCTATCAGAGGGTGATTTTCATATTCTATTAGATAACGGAAAGCCAAGACTTGGTGTGAGGTTTGTCGGTGAGTCTATTCAAGAAATTCAGGGCGCTCAAAATAATAGTGAAATACCGTTAGATTACTTTGATGATGCAAATGAGCATGTTAAATCTAATGATTATAAATTGGAACCTAAAGCAAAAAATGAGCTTGAGTGTGCAGAAATAATAAATGAAGAGTTAAAAACAGCAAAAGAAGAGCTTAAACCGGCTATAGAAAATAATGATATCCCAAAAATTTTAGGCTTTTTTAATATAGAAACTGATGTAGATGACAAGGGAATGTGCACAATTTCTCATTATAATTTGGCTAAGACAGGACGTGTGATTAAGCCTGTTGATTTGGGTGTGAATGAAAATAAAATTTTTAAAAATATAAAACATATTAACGGTGATATTAATTTATATGAATCTACACTCACTGATATTGGTGTGTTAGAAGATGTTGGTGGAGATGTATTTTTAAAATTTTCACAAATTAATGATTTAGGAAATTTGAAAATTATTGGTGGCAATGTGAAATTAAATGATAAGATTAAATCTTTAAAAAATTTAGAAAGAGTTGGCGGAAACATTGATTTTACTGATTCTGAGATTGAGGATTTGGGCGCATTAAAGTATATAGGTGGAGATGCAATCTTTAAAAAAGACGATTTTCTAGCATTTAAACCAGTTTCTAAAAAAGAGTTTAGAAAAACAAAAACTAAAAATTTAAAATCAGAAATGAATAAGTCGCAAAAAATTAAAGGTTCAAAATTAACAAGATCAGATTTTAGACGAATTGAAATAGGTGGAAAATTGATTGTGGATTAGCTTATTTTATTGGACCATTTATAGTTATTTTTTGTATTAAATTAGCAAAAAAAATTATCAGAAGTGTTATATAGATATGCGTATCAATCCATTTATTACAACTCCAAATGTTTTGAATCTTCAACAAAATAGACAGTCTTGTTTTTTTAAACATAATAATTTATCGCCATTAAAACAAGATACTGTTAGTTTTGGTGCGATGAAAAAACAAGAGTTTTCAGGGATTGATAGAGTATGTGTAGATAAATTCAAAGCTCCAATTGAGAAATTTAATACAAACGAAGATTTGCAAGATTGGGCAGATGAAAAACTCAAAACAATTTTGACAACTGATTATGAAGGGCGTAGAGAAGAAACGCAAATTCAACGAAAAGCGTTGATAAAAGAATGGGGAGATTATTTAACAAAAGAAAATGATGCGTATAACAAAACGGCAGGTTTATTGGTGATGTCTGCAATCACAAAGGATTTAGAACCAAATAATGATGAATTGCCACCGTGTTTGAATAAAGGTGTTCTTGCTGATGTGATGTCAAAAGTTGACAATGGTGAAAATGTAAATATACTAAAAGAGTATAAGACTGGGCTTAGACATCAGTATTTTGATGAAACCAAAACTGTTGGTATGGGTAAAGAATGGATAGAAATTCCGTCAAAAGAACATGACCCAGAAAATTTTGAAAAGAATGTTGATAAATTAAAAACTTTATCTCACAAAAACTGGTGTACACATAGTTTTAACGCAGAACCATATCTATCAGAGGGTGATTTTCATATTCTATTAGATAATGGAAAGCCAAGACTTGGTGTGAGGTTTTATGAGGATACAATTACTGAAATTCAAGGTGTGCAAAATAATAGTCAAATTCCGTTGGAGTATTTTGAAGATGCAAAAGAGCATGTAGAAAAAAATAATTATGAATTGGATTATAGAGCGATTGATGAATTTGAGGACGCTGAAATTAAAAAAGAAGAATGTAAAGAAGCAAAAAAAGTACTTCAACCTGCAATAGAAAAAAATGATTTTCCTAAAATTTTAGATTATTTTCATATTAAATCAAAAGAGGATAAAGATGGGTTTTATACTATTTCCCATTATGATTTAAAGCATACAGGTCGTGGAATTAAGCCTGCTGATTTAGGGGTAAATGAAGATGCAATGTTTGCAAAAATAAAACGTATCGAAGGCAAGATGAATTTAGAAGGTTCAAAACTAACGGATACAGGAGAATTGGAAAGCATTGGTGGTTATACAACTATTCCAAATTGTGAACTAAAATCTTTAGGTAAAATTAAACACATAAAAGATGGTTTAGATATAAGTAATTCTCAATTAACAGATTTAGGTGATTTAGAAAAAGTTTATGGAAGTTTTAAGGCAGAAATGTCAGGGTTAAAAAGTTTGGGAAAACTGAAATATATAAGCGGGCATGCTGATTTTAGAGATTCACAAATAACAGATTTGGGTGAACTTGAGTATATTGGTGGAAGTGCAAATTTTAATTATTCACCAATTGAGGATTTAGGAAATCTAAAATTTATTGGTGGCAAAGCTACCTTTAATGATAAAATAAAGAGTTTAAAAAATTTAGAACGAATTGAAGGTAGTGCTGATTTTACTGATTCTGTGATTGAGGATTTGGGAAATTTAAAATACATAGGGTTTAATGCTATTTTTAGTAAAGATGCAATAAAACAGTTTAATTCGATTTTTGCACCACATAATCCGGAGTTATTTAAAAAAGAGCCTGAACAAAAATATAAAAAACCAACAGCGAAACGTTTGAAGAATTTGCAGGTTAAATCATTCAGAATAAAAGGTTCAAAACTAAGAAGAAGTGACTTTTTTAATGTGAAAATTGATGGTCAACTCATAGCTGATTAGTTTTTATTAATATTTTTAAATTGTAGGTCGTGTTCAACTGTTTGATTGAACACGACAAAAGCATTATAACTTGAAGTCGCCGTTTTTCTTTATGTGTTCAACAAGTCCACCGTCTTCTAGCATCTTAATCATCACAGGTGGTAACGGTTCAATAGATATCATAACCCCTTTTGTAAGGTTGTTGATATACCCTTTTTCTATGTCTAAATCTAATTCGTCACCTGCATCAATTGCGTCTGTATCACATTCTATTGCTAATAAACCAATATTGATTGCGTTTCTATAAAAAATTCTTGCAAATGATTTTGCTAGAACTGCGCTTACTCCAGAAATTTTGATAATCTGTGGGGCGTGTTCTCTTGAAGAACCTAATCCAAAGTTGTTCCCTGCTACAACAAAATCACCTTTTTTCATCTGTGAGGCAAAATTTGGGTCAGCATCTTCTAAAACGTGTTTTGCAAATTCAGGTAAATTGGACCGCAAGTGAAATAATCGCCCTGGGGCAATATGGTCTGTTGAGATATTATCTCCGAATTTGAATGCTTTTCCTCTCATCTTACTCTCCTTTTTAGTCTTATTATGACAATTTTTATTAAATAAGAGGGGTTAGAAACCCCTCAAAAAATTTTGAACTACATAATGAAGAATTATTCAAAACGAATATCTTCAGTGGCTTGAAGTTGTTTTTTTCTGATTGAATGCATTGTTGCATCTACTAATAATTGATAAGAACTATTGCTGATTTCAGGGAAATCTGTTCTTATTTGTTCGCCGACCATCGCTTCTAGCCTTCTTGTGTCAGCTAATGATTGTAGTTCTACATCAGAGGTTAACATGTCCACATAATCTCTACGAACGGTTCTTTGTGATTGGCTGAATGCTGACCACAATTCCTTTGGATTAATGTTACGAATCTTTGATATTGATTTCTTCACATTCTCAAACATGTTATTCTCCTACACACTGTTATACTTATTTAAGTATTATTATAAAAAATTATTAACATACTTTTGCAATAATTTTACAATTTTTTACAAATTAAGTCTATTACTTAACATAAAAACAAATATTTACTCTTGCATTGAGTGTCATTGTTCCAACTTCAATATTGGTTTCACTAGCAGAGCTCATTTCCATATCTGATGTAAAATTAGTAGATTTTGCACTCATATACAATCTTGGCATTGTTGATTTACCAGCTATTGAACAACTGCTATCTACTGATTTTATCCCTGTAATTGTTGTGCCAAGTGATGATACAATGTTTTCTGCTTGTAATTTAGCTTTTTGAGATGTTTCTGCTAACAATTTGTTGCATTCTGCTTCATAATTTGAGATGTCATAGGATACATTATTGATTGATGTTGCACCATTTGACATAGCAGTATCAATCATTTGACCAGCATTTGCGATTTGCTTTGTTTGAACCTTTACATTGTTTGTAACTTGATAATAGTCTAATAACTTTTTGTTGTTATTATATTTGTATACTGGAATCGCACTGTAATTTAATGTTTTTAGGCTGTCAGCTTTGTTTTTTTCTGTAGCTTTTTTTAGGTTTTCATAAACCTTTGTTGAAATACGTTTATTTTCAGCTATAGCTTTTGACATTGATTCTTTTGATGTTGTTACTATTTCTACATTAAATGTTACTGTATCAGGTGTTAATTCCACTTGAGATGTCGCAGTTGATGAGATGTAACCTTGTTCTGCAAATGCTTTTGTCCCAATTAAAAAACATGACATAATGAATGTCAAAAATAATGCAATAGTCTTTTTCATAAATGAGTACTCCTTTTTTTAATAATATAGCATAAATATACTAAATATTTATTGTATAATATTTGTATGAGAAGGGTGATTATTTTTCTAATATTTTGCTTGGCAAGTGTGAATATATCTCTTGCTGGTGATTATGGTGCGATTGTTTGTCCTTTTAGTTATTTAAAAAAAACAGATACAAATCTTTTGTATTCTAAAAACCTTGAAGAAATTTTTGCAAATGATTTGATAAATGAATTGTCTGGAATAAAAAAGTTGAACGCACCAACAACAAGTTCTTTGAAAAATACTTTCTCTACAAATCCTCAAATAAATTCAGGACTTGATACTGATGAAAAGATAAAACTTTTAGCAAAAGTGTATGGTACAAATAGAGTTATAAAAGTGGTTTCAAGATATGATATAAAATCTTTGAATGCGAATTTGAATAGCAAAGCTTTAGAAAAAATGACCTTTATAAAAGACGATACAACTATCCGATTAAGAACCGATGTTTATTTAATTGATGTTTCTGATAATAAGGTCGTTTGGAGTAATACTTATTTTAAGAGTGTTAATTTTGAATCTGTAAATAACAAAGATTTGTCTGTTTTGACTAACTATTATGAAAAACTAGCTTTAACAGTGGTTAATGAAATAAGTTTGAAACCGGCTCGTCAAAATGAGGTTAATGTTGATTCTAATAAATCTGATGATAATAATACGATTGAGCCTCAAAAACCTGAAACTATAGAACTTCATCATACGAATTTAATTCCGGAGATGCCTAAAAACTCAAATATCAAGCCAGTTTTTCAGCTTCAAGAAAATGTGTCTGAAAAACTTCAACCTGCACAAAAGGCTGTTGATACAAAGAAAGAAAATGATGAGAACGTAATTAAAACACAAGAAATAAAAGAAAATAAGCAACCTCAAACTCCTGTTGTGAACCAAACATCAACTCAAACAACTACTACTCAAAAGAGGTTTTGGTCGGATTGGGGTAAACAAACACAGGATAAATCAAAAAATAGTATTGAAAGAGCAAAAGTTGAATCTTCGGATAATGTGAATAAAAAATCAGGGAAACAGACTGATAATATATTTTCAAGGATAAGAAATACCATACAGGTGACACCTGCATCAAATGGTGTGCAAAAAGAGATTAAGTCGTCTGATATCAAGACAACGACTCCTCAGCAACAACCAACGTATACGAATATTCACGTGACCCCACGTAAAAATTCAAGAAATTATACTCCACAATTCAATAATTCGGTTAATGATATTTAGACCAAGGGAGCAGAGCGGATTTACGTACGGACGACACGAAGTTAGTTCGGATAGCGAACAGATTGAACCGACTGTGACAACGTCACAAAAGGTGAAACTCTGTGAGCGTGGAGTAAATCCAAGACAGGCACGAGCAAGGCGAGAGTGAAACGTGCGTCAGGCAAAATCACACTTTTGCCTGCAAGCGTGAACGATGCCGTTTAACGCGACCGCAGGATTTGACAAGGACTTCAGGGTCATCCTGAAATAAATTCCACTATTGTCCATGATAATTTTAAACCGTCATTGCGAAAATTTGCAACGCAAATTTGTGGCAATCCATAAATCAACTGTTATGTAAACATAAAACGTCATTCAGAGTGGTTTGCAAGTGCTTCTTTAATGCAAGCGAAGAATCTCTGCAAACAATTCAAAACCCTATCAACATTCAATAAAATTCTCAAAAATTTTCATTCCGTCTTCAGTCAGTATGGCTTCTGGGTGAAATTGAACTCCAAAGGTTTTGCTATCTTCTATCTCTAATCCCATTATGATATTGTCTTTTGTCTTTGCAGTTATTTTTATTGGTGGATTACAGGTGTTGATATCTACGCACAAAGAATGATACCTTGTTACGCTTGTACCTTGCTTTAAACCTTTGAATATAGGTGATAACCCAGAGGTTGTATCAAAGAATATTTCTGAATTTTTGCCGTGAAACGGCTCTTTTAGTTTGACTATTTTTGCACCAAAACTTTGAGCGATACATTGATGTCCAAGACAGACTCCTAAAATAGCTTTTTTGCCGTGATATTTTTTTATTATCTCCATAGAAATTCCACTATTATTAGGGTTCCCATACCCTGGAGAGATAATTATTCGAGAAAAATCTAAACGCTCGATTTCATCAATCGTCAATTCATCGTTTTTGATTACGATAGGATTTATCCCTAAAATTTTTATATATTCTACAATATTGTATGTAAAAGAGTCATAGTTATCGACTATAAGCATAGTTTCACCTCAACCATTCCACGAACAGAGTTTATGCAATATATTTTGTCTGCATTTATAATATCGTTTTTGTATAATATTTTTTCGTTGAGTTTATGTATAATTTTTTGTCGATATGTTCCATTCAATAATCCTGATGAAATAGGTGGTGTATATAGTTTTCCATCTTTTGATATAACAATATTTGAACGAGCACCTTCTGTAATTTCTTCTTTTTCGTTTGTATAAATTACATCAAAAAATTCGCCATTTTTAATCTTATTCATCGCATCATCATACCAATATCTATTATCAGTTTTGTGGTATAAAAATTCGTTTGAGCTATTGGTTTTTGTTTTAGAAAAAATTATTTTATTAGTTTTATTTGGTTTGATTTCACTGCGTGTTACAGTATATTCTCCGTTTTTAGATAAAACAATTCTTATTATTTCTGTTTTGTCTGAACTTATTTTATCTAATTCTGTGTTGTAAATAAATCCAAACTTTTTACAACTTGTTTTGAGCCTTGATAGATGTTCAGATTTGAGCAAAATTTCTCCGTTTTCAGACTTCATTGTTTCTATTAGATTGAATTTTGTTGGGTTTAAGAATTTGCGTTTGATGAAGGTTTCTTCCCATTCGTCTTGTATATCAGAGTCCCAAACTATTGCACCACCTGTATGACAAAGATAAGAATTTTCTGTGTTCTCTTTTTGTAGAATTCTTATCGGAACACTAAAAACAGTTTCTTCTGGAGAAATTAACCCGATTGCACCACAATATATGTCACGGTTAAAGTTTTCTACTTCATCTATTATGCGCATTGTTGATATCTTAGGAGCGCCTGTTATTGAGCCACAAGGGAAAATGCTTTCAAATACTTTGTATAATGTTGTGTTGGTTTCGAGTTCTGCCTCTATGGTTGAGGTCATTTGGTGAACGGTTTTGTGTGTTTCTATCTCAAATAGTTTGGTGACGTTTACTGAACCAGTTTTAGCAATTTTACTAAGGTCGTTTCTTAATAAATCAACAATCATTACATTTTCAGCTTTATTTTTTATGTCATTTTCAAGAAATTGAATGTTTTTCTTGTCTTGTTCAGGGGTTGAACCTCGTTTAACTGTGCCTTTCATTGGTTTTGTAGTGATTTTGTTGTTTTTTATTGTGAAAAATAGCTCTGGTGAGAATGAAAGCAGTGTTCCATATTCGTTTTTTATAAAGGTATTGTATGGAGTTGTTTGGTTTTCCAAAAGCGCTTGATACAATTCAAATTCTTCAAGGTTTGATACAACTTCTGTTGGGTAGGTGTAGTTTACTTCGTATGTATTTCCATTTGAGATTTCTTCCTTAATTTGTTTTAGTGAATTTGAATATTCTGTTTTTGATACAAGTGGCTTTTCTGAAATCAAGTATTGAGTATGGATTTTTTGAGGGGTGAATCTTGAGAAGTTCTCAAACACTTCAAAATAAAGAAGTGGTTTTGGGTAATTGTAGTGGTTATCAAAAAAACAGTTTTTTGCCTCGTATCTTATGTAGCCTAAAAGATAGTGAGTGTTTTTGTAACTTTCAATTTTTTCAAAAGCTAATTTTAGTGAATTTGAGTCAAAAGCAACAATTTTATCTATAGGATTAGTGAAAGATTTATCTGTATATATTTGCATAATGCTATTATACTTGAATAAAAAATAATAATAAAACTATAAAAGTATTGGCGTGTTTTAAGTTTAAAAAAATATTAGTAATAGTCTTTTCTAAAGTACCAAGAGTCGACTTCTTCGAGTTCAAGAAGATGTTTTTTAAGCTCCACTCCACCAGAATAACCACCGATACAACCGTTGCTACCTAGTACTCTGTGACACGGTATGATTATTGGGATAGGGTTTTTCTTTACAAATGTACCTATTGCTCGAGGGTGAATGTTGTTTCTGAGTCCAAGTTCTTTGTATGTAACAACTTGTCCATAAGGGATTTGAAGTATGTTAGAAAGCACTCTTTGTTGTTGTCTGTTTCCCGTAGTGTTTATTGGAATATCAAAACTCATACGTTTTTTATCAAGATATTCGTTTATTTGTTTAATTGTTTCTTTTATTAAATCAGTTTCATACAATTTTGCGTTGAGTGGAGGTTTCATCGTTATAAAACAAATATTTGTTATGAAACCTTTTTCCTCAACAATACCAATTTTACCTATAGAGGTGTTGTAAAAGTATAAATATTTCATGAGAATGATTATATATCTAATTTTTGTAAAATACAATATTGAAATTGATAAAAATAAAAATTATAGAAACATGGGTAATTGATTTTTATTGTGAATGGTGAACATAAACACAGGCGAATTTGCGTTACGCAAATTCGCCTGACTTATACTCTTTGAAATTCATTTTTTTGTGTTAAGTACTTCCGAGTGTATTGTTTATCATATCAATTTGTGCTTGTAATAAAGCTATATTTGAAGCATTGGCTAAATAACCATTTCCTGATTGGAAAGCTTGTAGTTGAGCTCTATGATTTGCCTTAGCTTGTTTATACGCAGCTTTTGCATCTTTTTTATCAACTAATTTTGTTTTTTCATTTTTAGATTTGCCACCACCAAATATTTTTTGAAGGAAAGTTTTGCTTTTATTATTTGATTTGGCATTTTTATAGTCCACTTTTGCTGCTTCATAGCCAGTTTTTGCACTATCAATAGATGCCGTGCTATTTAGGTTGTTCATTTGATTGATTTGTGCTTGTAGCTTATCACGTGTTGTAATTAGTGCATCTTTTTTAGCATCTAAGGATGCTTTTTTAGTGGTTACTTCTTTTTTCTTAGCAGCTATTTGTTTATCTAAATCAGCATTGTTACTGTTATCTTTGGCTGTTTTTAATTGATCATTTAACTTGTCTTTTTGTGAGTTAAAATCAGTTACAGACATTGATTTGCCGTCAGAACCTGCAAGTTGTTGTTGACCTAGTTCAGACAATTTTTGTTCACATTCTGCAAATTTTGTATCTATATTTTCAGCTGTAACACCTTCTAAACCTTGTGTTGCATTTTTGATTTCGGTTTGAGCATCTGTAATATTTTTCTTAGCAGCTTTTATCTGTTCATTTTTTTGATCCATTTGTTGTGCAATTTGTAAATCTTGTTGAAAAACTCCATCTAAAAAGACTGTTTTTGAAGAGTCGTTAGGGTCAGGTTTATTATATCTTGGGTTTGAGGTTTTTCCACCATTAAGTGTTGCTACTGCAGAGCCACTATTGTTTTCTCCATAATCTACTGATAATCCACTATTACCGATTGAACCACTTGCGTCTTGTGATGCTAGAGCTTGATTTTCACTAATTGTTTTCTTTGCAGAATCAATTGTGTCTTTTGCTGTTTTTAATTGAGTTTTAAGTCCACTGTATTTTTGATAGTCAGCTTGTATTTTAGCATTTTCGCTATCTTTTGGGGTATATTGCGTTTCTAAATCATCAATATTTTTTTGGATTTTACTTTGACCATCAGATGAAGAATCAGCTTTTTTATTTTCAAGTTCTTTTAATTCTTTTTCTGCATTTTCATAGCCTATTTTTGCAGCTGAATAATTTTGTACATCAGTTGCAACATTACCAGTTGCTTTTGTTATGGCTTTTTGTTCTGCAGAAACCTCTGTTGCTTTTTGTGTCATAGATGCTTGAGCAAAGCCCATACCGAGATTTAAGAAGGTGCTAACAATTTCCATACCAGTATTTGTACCACAACTTTGGTTTTGATACTTTATTTGTTGATATGTATTCGCACCTTGACCAATGCCTGATGACGAAACCATATTGTTCCATTGTTGCATACGAACTGACATAGTATCCTCTTATCTTTGGACTATTACTCTTTTGTAAAACAAAATTTATTTTGCTCTCTTTTTTGTCTTACAAATATATAAAGTTTTTCTTGAAACCCTGATTTCATCATGGTTTACATGATTTACAATTCGTTACAATCTTTATTTGTTAAAATAACATGTTTGTAATATCATTAAATTGATTACGCTGGTCGATAGGTTTTGCCCTAGTCTTTAATCAAAAAGATGGAGCAGCATAATCCGTAGTAAAACACAGTTAACATAAGGAGAAATGCTATGGCAGTAGCATCATTAGTAGAATTATTAGAAGCAGGTGTACACTTTGGACACCAAACAAGACACTGGAACCCAAAAATGAGACCATATATCTATGGACCAAGAAACGGTATCTATGTTCTAGATTTAAGAAAAACAACTGATTTATTAGATAAGGCTTATGAAGTTGTTAGAGATTACGCTGCGAAAAACAAAAATGTTTTATTCGTTGGTACTAAAAAACAAGCAGCAGAAGTTGTTGCTGAAGAAGCTAAAAGAGTAGGTGCATATTATATCAACAGAAGATGGTTGGGTGGTATGCTTACTAACTTTGATACAATCAGAGCTAGAGTTAACAAACTTAGAGAATTAGAAGAATTTGTTGAATCTGGTCATGTTGAAAAATTACCTAAGAAAGAACAAGCTCAATTGGCTAGACAATTAGCTAAGTTAAGCAAAACTTTAGGTGGTATTAAAGAAATGAGAGGTCTTCCAGACGTTATATTTGTTGTTGACCAAAAGAAAGAAGCAATCGCTATTGCAGAAGCTAACAAATTGAACATTCCTGTTATTTGTTTGGCTGATACAGATGCTAACCCAGATAACGTTGATTACATAATCCCAGGTAACGATGACGCTATCCGTTCAGTAAAATTGATTACTTCAAAATTGGCTGATGCTGTTGCAGAAGGTAAAGAACTTCGTGCAAACAAAGCTGCTGAAGGTAAAAAAGTAGAATCAATTACTGCAGAAGATGCTGGCGTTAAAGCTGAAGAAACTGCAAACGTATAGAAATTTATAAAGAACGCTTTTTGAGATATCTCATCTCGAAGTGCGTTCTTTTTTAATAATTATAAGGAGAATTATAAAATGAATATTACAGCTACAATGGTAAAAGAACTTCGTGACAAGACTGGTGCTGGCATGATGGCAGCTAAAAAAGCTCTTGTAGAAGTTGATGGTGATATGGAAAAAGCGATGGAAGTACTTCGTCAAAAAGGTATTGCATCTGCTGAAAAGAAAATGGGTAGAATCGCTGCTGAAGGTAGAATTGGTTCTTATATTGATGACAAATGTGGTGCTATGATTGAAGTTAACTGTGAAACAGACTTCGTTGCTAAAAACACTGAGTTTATCGAATTAGTTGACGGTTTAGCAGAAATGGTTGCAAAGTCTAACCCTGCTGACGTTGCTGCTTTAGAAGCATTAAATTGCCCTAAATGTGGTAAAGCTATCTCTGAAGTATTGAAAGAAAAAATTGCTTCAATCGGTGAAAAAATCACTATCAGAAGATTTGTTCGTTATGAAGGTAATGTTGCTACATATATTCACAATGGTAAAATTGGTGTATTGTTAGAAACATCTGCAGTTGATGAAGAAACTTCAAAAGACATCTGTCTTCATATCGCATCATCTGCTCCTGAATTCGTTTCAAGAAATGAAATTCCTGCTTCAGTTATTGAAGAAGAAAAAAGAATTGAAATGGGTAAAGATGACCTTGCTAAGAAACCTGAACAAATTAGAGCAAAAATTGTTGAAGGTCGTGTAAACAAACTTATGGCTCAAAGATGTTTGTTAGAACAACCATTCGTTAAAAACCCAGATATGACTATCGAACAGTTGATTTCTGGTAAATTAGAAATTGTTAAATTTGATAGATTTGTTCTAGGTGAAGGTCTTGAAAAAAGATCTGAAAACTTCGCTGAAGAAGTTATGGGTCAAATCAGCAAATAGTTGATTAGATAGTTTGATGTAATTGACATTCAAATATTATCGATAAATTTTAACACGGGCGAACTTGGTCACAAGTTCGCCCGTGTTTTTTTGTATAAAAACAAAAAACTGACTTTTAAAAGTCAGTTTTTTTAAATCCTAATTTCTTTTCCTTATAAGTTTTCCTTGCGTCTGTCCTACCGATTTTCTCGGTTTGCTCATTTTTGAGCGATTTTCCTTAAATTTCCAATAATTTCCTTAGCCCTTAGTCTAATAAAGCCGCCAATTTCTCTGCATTTTCATTTGCTAGTGCAACATTTCTTACTCTGTTGCGATGCATGTAGGTTCTCAATGCTTCTCTAATCAATTCTGATCTTGAACGATTTTCTCCTGATGCTACTTCATCAATTTCATCTAAGAATCTTTCAGGCATTGAAATCAATACTCTTGCCATTCGTTAATTTCTCCTTATAAAATTTTGTTTAGTCCTCGTGTATATATAAAGTATATACTAACAGAAAAATTGATTTTTTGGCTACATGTTCGTTTACATTCTGTTACAAACATGGCTGAAACTCGCTAACTTCAATATTTTTGTTATAGAATATCATTATGAAGAAGTGCATTGTTAAAAATACCAACACAGTTTTAGGCGCTCAATACCTTGTTAATCTTCTCACTGAATGTGGGATTGATACAGTTTTTGGTTACCCTGGGGCACCTATTTTGCCTATTTATGATGCACTTTCAAAAACAAATAAGATTACGCATTATCTTGTCCGCCATGAACAAGCTGCAATCCACTCAGCAGAAGGTTATGCAAAGTCAAATACCCAAAACAAATGTGGTGTTGTTCTTGTGACCTCTGGCCCTGGGTTCTCAAATGTTGTAACAGGGCTTGCTAACGCATACCTTGATAAAACTCCGTTAGTGATTATCTCAGGACAAATCGAAAATCCTAACCAAAACGAGTTTCAGGATATTGATATAAAAGCTATTGCTAAACCTTGTACAAAAAATTGTTATGAAATAAACAAGGCTGATGATATTGAAAAAGCCTTGAAAAATGCTATTTATGATGCAGGGAAATTCCCTCAAGGTCCTGTTTTAGTGACAGTAAAAAATTCTGCTTTATTAGATAAAACAACAAATACTTTTGACTACAAAGTTAACCAAGATATAAAAGTTGGTGCTCCTCACTCTTACGTAAAAGAGATGTTAAAATCACTTCAAAACGCAAAATCTCCTATAATGATTGTTGGTGGTGGGGCAAAAAATGCGAAACAAGAAATTCTTGAGTTTGTAAGGTTTTCGCATATACCTGTTGTAAATACTTTGATGGGGACTGGTTGTGTTGATGAAATATCAATGGGGCTAATTGGAGTTAATGGTTTAGAACATCTCAATCAAAAAATTAAAAATGCAGATGTTGTTATTTCTGTTGGTACAAGGTTTTCTAGTCGTACAACTTCAAGCAAATCAAGTTTTTTAAAGAATTCAAAAATTTATAATATAAATATTGAAGAAAATATTTCACCAAACGTTAAGATTGAACGTAATCTAATTGGTGAGGCAAAAGTCATTCTTCAGCATATAATAGGTACTATAAAAGCACAGAATATTTTATTTAATATCAATTATTGTTGGATTGAGAGCTTTGAAAATAATTTTGTTTCAGATGAGTCAACAAAATTGACACAAGAGTTAGCAATAAAAACTATTTATGAGCATACAAAACGATATTATCCGATAGTAACAACAGATGTAGGACTTCATCAAGTTGTGACAGCAAAAATATTTAAAACACCTGATATGAACCATTTTTTAACCTCAGGTGGACTTGGTGTAATGGGCTTTGGGTTGCCTGCTTCAATTGGCGCACAAATTGCTAACCCAAATTCTCCGATTATTGCTATTTCAGGTGATGGTTCGTTCCAAATGAATATACAAGAACTTGGAACTATTGCACAATATAATCTTCCAATAAAGATGTTTGTTATGAATAATTCATCGTTGGGTATGATTTCAAAGACACAAATTGAAAGCTATAGCAAAAAATATCAATCAGACATGTTAAATCCTGATTTTACACAAATAGCAAGAGCTTATGGAATATTAGGGTATAAAATTTCTACAAAAAATCAGCTTGAAAAAGCTTTGAGTGAAATCTTTGTATGTAAAAAACCTGTATTATTAGATATTACTACTGTATTATGATGATTTCTTGTGTAAATTTCTTGCACAAAAACCGTGTTTGCGTTACTCTAATAATGGTAGAATACGTAATTTTAGTATAATTAAACATATAAAGGTGAAACAATGAAAATAGATTTAGAAAAGAAAGAACAAAATATCGCAAAAGTTGATATTGAAATCCCTGCAAAAGAAGGTTTAGAAGCGTATAACAGAGCTGTTAAAACTTATGCTCAACACGTTAATATTCCTGGTTTCAGACGTGGAAAAGCTCCAAGAAATATTGTTGAACGTCAAGTAGGTAAAGAAAGAATTATTACAGAAGCTCTTGAAACATTGTTGCCAAGTGCTTTCAGCAAAGTTATCACAGAAAACAAGCTTGATATCTTAACTCAACCAAAAGTTGAAAACTACGATTTTGAAGTAGGTAAAGATGTAAAAGTTACTGCTACAATCGAACTTAAACCAGAAGTAAAAATTAAAGAATATAAAAACATGACAGTTGAAGTTGAAGAATATGAAACTCCAAAAGATGCTTTTGACAAGTCTTTGGAAAATATCCTTAGCCAATCTGCAACATTAGAACTTGTTGTTGATAGAAAAACTCAAAAAGATGATGTTATTGTTTTTGATTTTGACGGCTATGTAAATGGTGAAAAAATTGAACACGGAGATGCTAAAAACTATACAATGGATTTAGCTAATTCAAACTTTATTCCAGGATTTGCTGAACAGTTAGTTGACAGAGAAATTGATAAAGAATTCGATGTTAATGTTACTTTCCCAGAAACATATCACGAACAAAAATTGGCTGGTCAACCTGCTGTATTCAAATGTGTTATTCATGAAATTAAAACAAAAGTTATGCCTGAATTGACTGATGAGTTCGCTCAAAAGGTTGGCCCATTTAAGACGGTTGATGAATTAAAAGCTGATATTCAAGATTATTTGGATAAACAAAAAGAAGTTGCTGATAAAAAAGCTTCTGAAAAAGCTATCTTGGACAAAATCCACGAAAATACTGAAATTGATATTCATGAATCAATGATTAAAAGAGAAGCTGATTCATTATTAGAAGATTATAAACAAAAATTGAAAACTCAAGGTTTTACTTGGGAACAAGCTGTTGAAACTCAAGGCTTAGATAAGATTATGGAAACAATTAATTCAGATGCTGTTTTCAGAATTAAAAATTCTTTAATCATTGATAAGATTGCTAAGGAAGAAGATTTGAAAGTTGATCAAGAATCAATGAATGAAAAATTTGAATCACTTAGCGCTATGTATCAAATGGATAAAGAAACATTTGGTAAATATTTGCTTCAATCACCAGGAATGATTAATAACATTTCTCAACAAATTTTAAACGAAAAAGTTATTAATTTCTTGGTAGAAAATAACAAAGTTAAATTTGTAAAAGCAAAATAAGAAGGTATAATTTTAAAAGAAAGGGAATTATAAAATGAGTTTTGTACCTGTTGTAATTGAACAATCAAGCAGAGGCGAACGTTCGTTCGATATCTTCTCAAGATTATTGAGAGAAAGAATCATCTTTTTAGGAACACAAATAGATGATATGGTTGCCAACTTAGTAGTAGCACAATTATTATTATTAGATAGTGAAAACCCTGAAAAAGATATTATGTTATATATCAACAGCCCTGGTGGTAGTGTAACAGCAGGTTTTGCAATCTATGATACAATGCAACACATTAGAGCTGATGTTAGCACAATTTGTTTAGGTCAAGCAGCATCTATGGGCGCATTCTTGTTATCATCAGGTACAAAGGGTAAGAGAATGGCACTTCCTCACTCTAGAGTACTTATTCACCAACCTCTAGGTGGTGCTCAAGGTCAAGCTACTGATATTGAAATCCAAGCTCAAGAAATTTTAAGAATTAAGAAATCATTGAATGAAATTTTAGCTTCTAATACAGGTCAAGATATCGCTAAAATCGAAAAAGATACTGATAGAGATTATATCATGACTCCAGAAGAAGCTCTTACTTATGGTATGATTGATAAAGTTATTACTAAAGAAGTATAATTAGGAGAAAATCATGGCAAAAGATAGCCGTTTAAAATGTTCATTTTGTGGAAAAACCCAAGACCAAGTAAAAAAACTTATTGCAGGTCCAGAGGTTTTTATCTGTGATGAATGTGTTGAACTTTGTAATGAAATTCTTGATGAAGAATTTTTTGATAGAAAAGAAAAAGACGGCGAAAAAGACAAAGAAGACAAATCAGAAGGTTTAGAATTAGATTCAGTTCCAAAACCTCATGAGATTAAGGCTCATCTTGATGAACATATTGTTGGTCAAGACGATGCTAAGAAAGTTTTGTCTGTTGCTGTTTATAACCACTACAAACGTTTACAACACAACCAAAATGACTCAGATGTAGAAATTCAAAAATCTAACATCTTGTTGGTAGGTCCAACAGGTAGCGGTAAAACATTATTGGCACAAACTTTGGCGAAGTTTTTAGATGTACCATTTGCAGTTGCAGATGCGACAACTTTAACAGAAGCTGGTTATGTTGGTGATGATGTTGAAAATATCTTACTAAGACTTTACCAAAACGCTGATTTTGACGCTAAAAAAGCAGAAAAGGGTATTATCTATATCGACGAAATCGATAAAATTGCTCGTAAATCAGAAAATACATCTATTACAAGAGATGTATCAGGTGAAGGTGTACAACAAGCATTATTAAAAATGATTGAAGGTACTGTTGCAAATGTTCCACCTCAAGGTGGAAGAAAACACCCACATCAAGAGTTTATTCAAATTGATACAAAGAATATTTTGTTCATTGTTGGTGGTGCGTTTGTTGACTTAGACAAGATTATTGGACATAGAGTTAAGGAAGGTTCTTCAATCGGTTTTGGTGCTAAAGGTGCTGGAACTAGAGCAGAAAAAGAACTTGAATCAGCAAAAATGCTTAAAAAACTTCAACCAGAAGATTTGCTTAAATTTGGTTTAATTCCTGAATTTATAGGTCGTATCCCAATTTTTGCAGTTCTTGATCCATTGGAAGAAAAGACATTGAAGATGATTTTAACAGAGCCTAAAAATGCTGTTATTAAACAATATCAATGCTTGTTGAAAATGGACGGTGTTGATTTGGAATTTGAACCTGATGCTATTGATTTGATTGCAAAAGAAGCGATTAAACGTAAGACAGGTGCAAGAGCATTGCGTTCAATTGTTGAAGAACTTATGTTAGATATTATGTATGATATCCCATCAAAAGGCGATATTGACAAATTCGTAGTAACTAAGAAGATGGTTGAAGATAGAAACCACGGTGAAGTTGTTCAACTTCCAAAGAAAGATAATGCGGAGATTGCATAAAAGTTTATTAATATAAAAACAGGGCGATGGTGAAACCATCGCCCTGTTTCTTTTATTTCTTAGTTAGCCCATATAACGACTAACTACAAACATTAAGACAAATGCTAACAAAACGAAAATCATTGAACTGATTACCCCAGTTCCGTGGCTTTCTGAATAGTTTTCACCTGTCAGGTTTGTTTTATTTTTCTCGTTGTTATTTCCCATAGTTTCTCCTATCTCAAAAATCTAGTATAGATATATACAGTACTTAGAACTAATGAAATTAGAACTACGATTGTACCGTATTTTAGGTATTCCATAAATGATATGAAATGACCTTCTTTTCTAGCGTTTTCTGATACAATAACATTTGCGGCAGCACCGATTATTGTAAGGTTACCTCCAAGACAAGCACCCAATGAAAGTGCCCACCATAGTGGATATGTATATGTTGCACCCATTGTTTTTTGGATTTCAACAAGCATTGGTGCCATCGTTGCAGTATATGGTATGTTATCAATAATACCTGATATTAATCCTGATGCCCATAGTACAAGCATTGATGTCGCTGTTTGGCTACCTTGTGTTACCTTGATAATCCATTCTGCCATTAGTCTGATACCACCAGTTGCTTCTAGTCCACCTATTATAATAAATAGACCTACGAAGAAGAAAATGGTATTCCATTCCACTTCTTTAAAGATTTCTGATGGTTTTTCAAATACTAACAAGAACGCTGCACCAAACATTGCTGCAACGCATGTTGAGATATGAGTTATATCGTGGGTCATAAACCCTAAGATTACTAATCCTAATGTTATTGTTGAACGTATCATCAATGATTTGTCTGTTATAGTGTGAGAATTATCAATATTGCTTATTTCTGCCATCTTTTCTGGATTAGCGTGCAATTTTTTCTTAAAGATGAATGACAAAACTATTATAACAGCAAGCAATATAATTGCGATTATAGGTGTAAGTTCTTTTATGAAATCCATAAATGAAAGTCCGCCAGCACTACCAATAATAATGTTTGGTGGGTCACCAATTAGTGTTGCTGTTCCACCAATATTTGATGATACAATTTCTGTAATCAAAAATGGTATTGGGTCTAGTTCAAGAGTTTTAGCGATAACAAAAGTTATTGGCATAACCAAAATAACAGTTGTTACGTTGTCTAAAAAACTACTTGTAATTGCTGTAAATAAACCTAATACACACAATATTTTAACTGGGTGGCCTTTGGTGAATTTTAAAAGTTCGTTTGCAATCCAGTTAAATACGCCACTTCTTGTGGTTATCAATACGATAATCATCATAGAAATAAGCAAGAATATTACATTAAAATCAATATAGTTCGCAAAATAAGTTGGGTTGAGTACCCCTGCAACATCTTTTGATTGACTAACAAGTCCTAAAATGATTGTTAATACAGCACCTAACAATGCTATAGTAACTTTTGGAATTCGTTCTAGTGCTATGAATACGTATGCAACTAATAATATAATCGCAGAGATTAAGATGTTGTGTGAAGCTATAAAATTAGTTAACATACCTTGCTCCTTTCATGCATAGCACACGCAATAGCAAGTGCAATTTCGTCATCTTTAGAAGATGGTTTCTTTTGCTTAGAGCTTGTAACTTCTGGTATTTCTTCTGGAAAGTATTTGTTGATGAATTTCAAACAATATGATGAAATGTTCATAGCAAATATCATAATAACTAGAAAGAAAAATACCATACCCATACCGATAGCCATAACAAACAAGCCATCATATAATAAATTAGTGTTCATTATTTTCTCCTTTTATTATTAATATATTCAACTGTAAAAATTAATAATAAAAAGGTTACGGTGCTCTAGTGCAAATCTCATTTTTTAAAAGTGGAGATATTTTATGAGAGTTTGCAACAATATATTTGTTGTTTTTATATAAATTACATTTGTTGTTGTATCTGTCAAATAATGGAACATCGCTAATGAAAATACTTAGGTTAAATGAACTATTATTATCTGTGCTAGATATTTCAATAGAATCATTGTTCCAAGTCGCAATATCCATATCATACTTTGAATAATCAGCAGATAAAGTATTGTATGGGATAGTTTCAAGAGCAGAGTGGGTGCAATTAAGCACAGATTCATCTGCATTACATACATTGAATAATAATGATGTAAATACTAATAATATTAATGCTAATGTATTTACTAACTTCCTCACGAGATTATTTTAACATAAAAAAATAAATGGTATATGGACATGTGTATTAATTTTTTGTTGTTGGAATAATGTGTTTTTATGAAAATTTATGACAATCTATAAATAAATGGTTCTGTATGTTTAGTGGGATTCTTCGGTCGTTGCACTCCCTCTGAATGACGCACCCAGACTGTCATTCAGAGCGTGCTTTAAGTATTTCTTTATGGCAAGCGTGGAATCCCTGCGAACATATAAATTAAAAACAAGGGCAGGTTTGTTTAACAAACCTGCCCTTGTTATATATTAAGAATTATTCTTAACTTATTTAGCTTCAACAACTGCTTGAGCTGCTGCAAGTTTTGCTTGTGGAATTCTGAATGGAGAACAAGAAACATAGTTCAAACCAATTCTGTGACAGAATTTTACAGAATCAGGGTCACCACCGTGTTCACCACAAACACCACCAACTAAGTTAGGGTTAACTGATTTACCTTTAACCATAGACATTTCAACAAGTTGTCCAACACCTTTAACATCAAGTGTTTCAAATGGGTTTGAAGGTAAGATTTTTTGTTCAACATATCTGTTTAAGAATTTACCTTCAGCATCATCTCTTGAATAACCGAATGTCATTTGTGTTAAGTCGTTAGTACCGAATGAGAAGAATTCAGCGTATTCTGCAACTTCATCAGCTGTTAAAGCTGCACGAGGAATTTCAATCATTGTACCAAACTTATAATCAACTTTGATGCCCTTTTCAGCCATAACAAGTTCAGCAACTTTTTCAAGGATATCCTTAGCTACTTTCAACTCATTAACGTGACCGATAAGTGGAATCATTACCCAAGGTTTAACATCTAATCCTTCTTTTTTCAAATCACAGCAAGCTTCAAAGATTGCTCTAACTTGCATTTCATTGATTTCAGGGTAAGTTAAACCAAGACGGCAACCTCTTAATCCCATCATTGGGTTAGACTCTGACAATCCTTCAACTACGTGTAACATAGCTTCTTTTTCAGATGCATCTTTGCCTTGAGCCTTTAATGTAGCAACTTCTGCGATTAAAGTTTCTTTATCAGGCAAGAATTCGTGTAAAGGTGGGTCAAGAAGTCTGATTGTCATATGGTGTTCGCTACCTAATGCTTTGAACATTGAGTAGAAATCATCATATTGCATTGGTAATAATTTGTCTAATGCTTCACGTCTAGCTTCTGGAGTACCTGCGATAATCATCTTTTGTACCCAAGGAAGTCTGTCTGGATCCATGAACATGTGTTCTGTACGGCAAAGACCAACACCTTCTGCACCAAACTTGATTGCGTTAGCGATGTCTTTAGGTGTATCAGCGTTTGCTTCAACTTCCATAGTTCTGATTTCATCAACCCAAGAGAAGAATTTGTTCCAGTTGTCATCGATTTGTGCGTCAACAAGTTTAACAGCACCTTCCATAACAATACCTTTACCACCATCAAGAGAAATTACATCGTCTTTGTGGTAAACAGTTCCGTCACAACCAGTTAATGTTTCTTTAGCTAGGTCGATTTTCATATCTTCACAACCAGAAACACAAGGTTTACCCATACCTTTTGCAACAACAGCTGCGTGAGATGTAGCACCACCTCTAAGAGTAAGTACACCTTGAGAAACAGCCATACCGTGAATATCATCAGGACAAGTTTCTATACGAACAAGGATAACCTTTTCGCCTGCTTCACCACGTTTTGCAGCTTCTTCTGTATCAAAAACGATTTTACCAACAGCAGCCCCTGGTGATGCGTTTACACCTTGTGCAATCTTGTGAGCATCAGCCATAGCTTTAGCTTCAAAACAAGGTAGTAAAATTTGGTTTACACTGTATGGGTCAACTAATTGAATGGCACGTTCTTTTGAAATAATGCCTTCTTCACACATATCAACAGCGATTTTTACAGCAGCTGCTGCAGTTCTCTTACCGTTACGTGTTTGAAGAATGTATAATTTACCACGTTCAATAGTGAATTCCATATCTTGAACATCTTTGTAGCCAAGCTCAAGTTTCTTAGCAATTTCAACATATTGTTTGTATAGGTCTGGCATTTCAGTTTCCAATTCAGCAATAGGTTTTGGAGTTCTGATACCAGCAACAACGTCTTCACCTTGAGCGTTTGTCAAGTATTCACCGTAGAATTTGTTTTCACCTGTTGCAGGGTTACGAGTGAATGAAACACCTGTAGCACAATCATCACCCATGTTACCGAATACCATAGATTGAACGTTTACAGCTGTACCAAAGTTGTGGTCAATTTTGTTCATGTTTCTGTATGCAACAGCACGTGGAATGTTCCAAGAACGGAATACAGCTTCAATTGCTTCTTGAAGTTGTACATAAGGATCTTGTGGGAATTCTTTTCCTGTAACTTCTTTGATTAAGTTTTTGTATACAGGAATAAGTGATTTAAGACCTTCTGCTGAGATTTCTGTATCTTGTGAAACGCCTTCACGTTCTTTTACTTTTTCTAATTCAGATTCAAAATATTTTTGTCTGTCCATTTCCCAAGCAACAGAACCAAACATAGTTAAGAATCTTCTATATGAGTCATAGCAGAAACGAGGATTGTTTGTAAGCTTAATCATAGCTTCAACAGTTTGGTCATTAAGACCAAGGTTAAGAATAGTTTCCATCATACCAGGCATAGAAACTCTAGCACCTGAACGAACTGAAACTAAAAGAGGATTTTCAGCATCACCGAATTTTTGTCCTTTTTGAGCTTCTACTTCCTTAAGTGCAGTTCTAACTTCGTCCATAAGACCTTCTGGCATTTTGTTGCCATTGTTTATATAATCCATACAAGTTTCTGTAGTGATAGTTAATCCTGGAGGAACTGGTAAGCCAAGATTAGTCATTTCTGCTAAGTTAGCGCCCTTTCCGCCCAAAAGATTACGCATATCAGCGTTGCCTTCTTTAAAAAGCCATACTCTTTTTTCTGCCATTTTTTTCTCCTTATTGTTTTTGTCTAAATTTCAAAAAAGATATAAAAAATTGTAGCATAAAAATAGGAGATTACAAAATAAAAATGCCGTGTGAATATATTCTATGATGAATTTATTTGTTGAGTCTGTATAAAGGCTGTTATTATATATCTCAAAGTGGCTTGAAATTAAGGTCGAGTCTTTTGGTAATAAAAAAGACAGTATAAAGAATGGGTTTTTAATCTCTGGTTAATATTTAATGGCTTTATTATTAGTTTTATTCTGATTTGACAATAGATAACATTTAATGTATCTATTATTGTATGTCATCATTTGGTATTAAAAATCTTTTTTCAATTGAATTAGAAAATACTCATTGTGTTTTTTCTATTTTGGGTATTAGATTGAAATTTAGATATAATTATTTTGGTTATAAAATACGAGGAAAAGGAAACAAGATAATTTATGTTGATAATGGTATAGAATCTGTGTTGAGTCCTTTTCAGAAGATTCGTGGGTTAGATATATATATTGAAGGCGATAATAATACAATAAAAATTGCACATAAAAATTTTAAAAATACAAAAATAGATATAAGAAACAATGATGCAACTCTTATGTTTAAGGAAACAAAGAGAAATATAAAAAATTTACAGATTTTTGTTATGCACGGGAAATCACAATATTTAGAATTTGGTAAAAATATAAGTGTAGAAGGTGCAAAAATATTCTTGAATGAAGAAAACAGTGCTTTTATTGTTGGTGATGAATCAATGTTGTCTGCAGAAATTGTAGTTTGGGCAACGGATGGACATTCGATTATTGATAAAAAATCTCAAAAATTGTTAAATAAAGTATCACAATCAGTAAGAATTGGGGATTATTGCTGGATAGGTTATGGAGTTTATTTGTTGAAGGGTGCTAATTTGCCAAATCATACTATTGTAGATGCAAATAGTGTTGTTGTGAATGGGTTTAATGAGGAATATACAATTATTGCAGGAAATCCAGCAAAGGTTATTAAAAAAGATGTGTATTGGGATAGAAAATCTCCTGCAAGATATATTGCTAATAAATGTGGTGTAGATAGTTAGAAATTTAGTGAAAAATATTTGTTATAATTGAAGATAAAATTTTGCTTGAAATTTAAAAGTGGTTATGTAATAATTGATGTATGAAGTTTGTGCCAAGGTAGCTCAGTTGGTGAGAGCGCACGGCTCATACCCGTGAGGTCGAGAGTTCGAATCTCTCCCTTGGTAATAAAAAGATAGGTTTCAGACCTGTCTTTTTTTTATGCTTGAATGCGTTTTGTGAACATGTTGATTAAGGGAGAGGAAATATATCACGGGTAATCGCCGTGACGCAGGTTTGGAAAATTCAATGAAAGTTGTAATATTTTTGTGTTAGGTTGGATAAAATTTCCAAACCCAATCGAATTTTGCTGTTAAATAAAACTTAAAATCAAAACGTAAAATTCTCTTGTAGCGCACGTCTCCCTCTCGTTCAGATGATAATTAATCATCTGAACATCGGCAGAGTCCGTGAGGTCGAGAGTTC